>PKTX01000005.1 GCA_002868945.1 Desulfobulbaceae bacterium | reverse complement strand
GGCATGGCTGTGGGCAATGATCTGTTTAAGGAACAGATAGAACGTCTTACTGGCCGCCGTATGAGGCCCAAGAAGAGGGGAAGGCCGGTTGGTTGGCGGAAAAAAGTGAGGTGATTTAATATTACTCTGACCCTAATTGCTCTGCTGACGCTAATTGCTCTCTTGCCGGGGCAACCAGCAATAAAAAAAGCCCGTAACGACCAATCGTTACGGGCTTTGCTATATATGGTGCCGAAGGCGAGAATCGAACTCGCACGGCCGTGGGCCACTACCCCCTCAAGATAGCGTGTCTACCAATTCCACCACTTCGGCAACAAGATTAGAGGCGTTACTCTTTTACCGGGGCCTGTTGATCCGCCTTTTCGCTGACATCAGGCGCCGGTTGGATGGCCTGTTCTATACCACGTTCATTCTGCTTTGGCACGGAAATTTGTTTCATCACCGAGCTGGTTGAATCGTGGGAGGCCATGTAGGCCAAAGACAGGCTGGTGACCATGAAAATAACCGCGGCAGCAGTGGTCACCTTGCTCAAGATGGGCATGGGGCCGTCCGCGCCAAAGACCGACTGGTTGGAGCCGCCGCCACCGAGGGCGCCGCCCAAACCGCCACCCTTGCCTTGCTGGAGCAGGACAATGCCGACGAGAAACAGGCAGACAAGAATGTGGGTAATGGTCAGAAAGGTGATCATGGTCTGGTCTTCTATTGGGTCTTGAAATTTATAATAGGCAGAAAGGTTTCCGCCTTGAGGGCGGCGCCGCCGACCAGGGCACCATCCACATCAGCCTCGGCCATCAGTTCATCAACATTGGCCGGATTGACCGAGCCACCATACAATATTCTGATTTGCTGAGCAATAGCTTTGTCAAAAATATCTGCCAGAACGGAGCGGCAGAAGCCGTGGGCTTCCTGGGCTTGAGCGGCTGAAGCGGTCTTACCGGTGCCGATGGCCCAGACCGGTTCGTAGGCGACAACCAGTTCATCACCTCTGATGAGATTAACATGGGCCAAGCCTTGGCGCAGCTGGTTTTCGAGAGTGGTCATGGTGGAACCCGCCTCCCTCTCCGTCAGGGTCTCGCCGATGCAGAGAATGGGGGTAATGCCGGCCTGCAGGGCACCGGTCAGCCGTTTGTTGACCAGCTCATCTGTCTCGGCAAAGATCTGGCGGCGCTCCGAGTGGCCGACAATGGCCATGGTGGCGCCGGCCTCCTTGAGCATAAGGGGGGATATTTCCCCGGTAAAGGCGCCTTTGTCCTCCCAGCAGACATTCTGGGCGGCCAGGGCGATATCGGTATCACGCAGCACCTCTGCCACGGCATGCAGGGCCGGCGCCGACGGTGCCAGCATGACCTGACGGTCGGCAGGCAGGGGGTGGTCGGCAATGGCACGGGCCAGGTCAACGGCCTCGGCCAGGGTGGTGAACATTTTCCAGTTGCCGGCCAGCAGGGGAATTCTTTGCATTGTCAGTCCTCGCTTTCAGGCTTTATTGTTTAAGGCCGCCACACCGGGCAGCTCCTTGCCCTCCATGAGCATGAGAAAGGCGCCGCCGCCGGTGGACATGTAGGAAATGTTGTTGGTCTCTCCCGCCTTGTGAACCGCCACGTCCGTGTCGCCGCCGCCGACAATGGTCAGGGCGTGGGAGGCGGCAACATGGGCGACCATGGCCATGGTGCCCCGGGAAAAGGCGTCCATCTCAAAGGCGCCCATGGGGCCGTTCCAGATAATGGTCTTGGCGCTGTCCAGGGCTTCGTGAAAGAGGGTAGTGGTGGCCGGACCGATATCAAGAATCATCCATTCGGCCGGCACCTCCTGGGTGGTGGTCTGTTTGGTCTCCGCATCAGGGGCAAAGCGGTCGGCAACAATGCAATCTACCGGCAGGTAGAGTTTGACGTTTTGGCGTTTGGCCGATTCGATCAGGGTCTTGGCGGTGTCGATCAGGTCGTCCTCCACCAGGGATTTGCCGACCTGGAAGCCCATGGCCTTGATAAAGGTGTTGGCCATGGCGCCGCCGATGATCATCTTGTCCACCCGGTCCATGAGATTGCGCAGGGCGCCGAGTTTGCTGGAGACCTTGGCGCCGCCGATAATGGCCACCAGGGGCCGCCTGGGGTCGGCCACGGAACGGTGAAAGTAGTCCATCTCCTGCTGGAGCAGAAAACCGGCGGCACACTGCTCCATATGGTCGGTGATGCCCACCACCGAGGCATGGGCCCGGTGCGCCACGGCAAAGGCATCATTGATATAGATATCAGCCAATCCGGCCAGTTTGCCGGCAAAGTCGGCATCGTTGGCCTGCTCCTCGTCGTAGAAGCGCAGGTTCTCCAGGAGGATGACATCGCCGGGTTGCATGGCCGCCACCATCTCCTCCACCTCTGGGCCGATACAGTCGGGTGCCATTTTGACCTCTTTGTTGATCAGGCGGCTCAGTCGCTTGGCGGCAGGGCTCAGGCTCAGGTCATCCCGGCGCTGGCCCTTGGGGCGACCCATGTGGGACATGATGATGATTTTGGCATGTTCGTCCAGGGCGTGGTTGATGGTGGGTAAAACGCCGCGGATGCGGGTGTCATCGGTGATATTGCCCTGGCCGTCCAGGGGGACATTAAAGTCAACGCGGATAAGAAGTTTCTGGCCTTTGATGTCAAGATCACGAATGTTTTTCACGGGAAATTCTCCAGATATGGGCGTGGAAATGAGGAAGGTACTGGTGGCGCCCCTGTCGTGCAGGGCCTTGCCCGGGTCGGGAAAGACCGGTAAGGGGCGGCGCCATCAATACAGCGCATTCTCTGTTAAGCCGGCAACATGGCGCCGGTCAGGCTGTCGGCGTCGCACCCGCGGCCTGCTGCTCTTCTCCTATGGCACCCTGCATGATGATAGCATCCTCCAGGGGTGAGGTGTAGTACTTTTTTCGGAGACCACAGCGTTGAAAACCGGATGACCGGTAGAGATTGAGGGCCGCCAGATTGGTGGCGCGCAGTTCCAGAAAGCAGGTGCGGGCGCCCAGACCGTGCAGGTACGCCAGGGCATGCCGGATCAGGCGTCTGCCGATCTGTTGGCGGCGGCATGTCTTGCGGACGGCCACTTTATGAATTTCTGCCTCGTCGTCAAGGATCTGGCCGCAGATAAAGGCGAGCAGGGTGCCGTCAGGCGCGGCCCGGGCCAGAAGGTGCCAGCCGTGTGGACTGCTTACTGCCCTGCTGAAGTGGTCGATGGCCCAGGCAGAGAGGTTTTCTCCGTCCAGGCGGGCCACCTCTGCCACGTCATCGCTGCGTATGGGGCGGATGTCAAGGTCGATCACATCATCTGGTCGGCAATGGAAACCACCCGGTCGGCCAGCATGTTGGTATAGCTGCCCAACTCATTGTCGTACCAGCCGTAAATAACCGCCTGGGTAACCGGGACATTGAGGATGTTGGGGATCTCTCCCTCTCTGGCGCAACCGAGCCGGTCCATGTTGACCCGGATGGCGGCGGTGCGGGTATGGGTCTCGGTGCCCTCGATAATGGCGGCAGCCGCCGGCGTGCCGATAATATCGGAGGAGACGTTCTGCGCCTCGGAATATTCGAGATAGGGACTGTGTTGGGCAAAGTCCTCGTAGATGCCGTTGATCTTGGCCCGGTTAATGGGATCCTCCAGGGTGTCCTGCAGATTGAGAACCAGGATAATGAGTGAGCCGGTGGAGGTGGGAATGCGCACCGATTCAGCCATGAAGCCGATATCCTTCATCTCCGGGATCACCAGGCGCAGAGCCTTGGCGGCACCGGTGGTGGTGAGGATGATGTTGTTGAGGATGGAGCGGTTCTTGCGCAGATCAGCGGCACCGGTCTTGGGCAGGGAGTCAAGCACCTTCTGGCTGCCGGTGGCGGCATGCACCGTGACCATGGAGGCGGAGAGGAAGTTCTCGGCCCCGAAGTGGTCAAGCAACGGCTTCATCATATAAGAGAGACAGGTGGTGGTACAGGAGGCCGCCGAGATCAGGTTGTGCTTGGAGGGAATGTAGTCATCGTCGTTGATGCCCATAACCGTGGTCACGGCATCTTCCGGCATATCCATGCCCTGCGCCTTGATCTTAAAGGGGGCGGAAAGCACCACCTTTTCAGCGCCGCCGCTCATGTGGCCGCGGAAGGCGCCGTAGCCGGAGTCTGGGTCTGCGGTGGGATCAGTGAACACGCCGGTGGTATCCACCACCAGGCGCACGTCATTCTCCTTCCATTTGATATCCTTGGGGTTGCGTGATTCGCGCAGGATTTTGACCGGCATGCCGTTCACCGTCATGGTGCCTTCGGCGTGGTTAATATTCTCGATAACCCGGCCGCCTTTCCAGCCGTTGAGAAAGTTGCTGAGTCGGCCGTACGAGCTGTCTTTTTCGATGCTGGCCGCCAGATCTTCAAGACTCTGACCGATTTCACGGCCGGTATTGGCGACAATGCCGGAAAAATGCTTGCGGCCCACATGGTGCCAGAGGGATAGTTTGCCGATACGACCGAGGCCGTTTAAACCGAGTTTCATCTGGTCAAGTCTCCTTTTCTGCCGTTGGGGAGGCGTCCGTCCACAGGAAAATATTTTGTACTACCTTATCGCTTACAGAGGCACCGGGTGCCGGGTTAACGACTATAAATAAGGATGATTTTCAGTGCAAGTAAAAGTGTGGAATTTGCCGAAAAACCTTGTCTGCCTAAGGTTTTTGTCCGTATCTTTACCGGCCCCGATCTGTCGGCCCACTGAAAAGCTCCGGCGCTCGAAGGTCTCTCCTTGTTGAATGGGCTGTTATATCTCCAGGTTGGAGAGATAGCGTTCCCCCGTGTCGGGCAGGATCACCACCAGCAGCTTGCCGCTGTTCTGGGGGCGGCGGGCCACCTCAAGGGCGGCAGCCAGGGCGGCGCCGGAGGAGATGCCGGCCAGGATGCCCTCTTCCCTGGCCAGTTGAAGGGTGAACTGCACCGCCTCTTCGGAGGAGATCTGTAGTACCTCGCTCAACACCTCCCGGTTGAGGGTGGCGGGAATAAAACCGGCGCCGATACCCTGAATGCGATGCGGCGCCGGCGGTCGACCGGCCAGCACGGCCGACTCCTCCGGTTCCACGCCGATGATCTGTACCTGGCGCCGCTGTTGGAGCACCTCGCCGACGCCAGTGATGGTGCCGCCGGTGCCGATGCCGGCCACGACAATATCCACCTGGCCGTCGGTGTCCTGCCAGATTTCCTCTGCCGTGGTGCGGCGGTGGATCTCGGGATTGGCCGGATTTTCAAACTGCATGGGCATGAAGGAGTCGGGCATGGCCGCCTGCAGCTCCTCGGCCTTTTTGATGGCTCCCTTCATGCCCTCGCTGCCCGGGGTCAAAACAAGTTCCGCGCCAAGGAGCTGCATCAGTTTGCGCCGTTCCCGGCTCATGGTCTCCGGCATGGTGAGGATCAGGCGCATGCGGCGGGCCGCCGCCACACTGGCCAGGCCGATGCCGGTGTTGCCGGAGGTGGGTTCGATGATGGTGCTCTCCGGCGTAATGTGTCCCTGTTGCAGGGCCGTGTCAATGAGGCTCAGGGCCAGCCTGTCCTTGACGGAGCTGCAGGGGTTGAAACTCTCCAGTTTGGCGACAATGCGGGCCTGGCAGCCGGCGGTGATGCTGTTAAGGGCCACCAGCGGGGTTTTGCCGATGGTGGCGGTGATGTCCGGAAAGATGTTCATGGTGGGTCCTTGCAGGCTGTGGGCGGCGCCCGGCGGCGGCGCACCTCTTTTGGGGGGAAGGTGACTGCTGAGAAAAATGGCGGACAGTCGCCTTTCCGGGTACATTGGCCCGGAATCATACAGGATCCAAGTTAGTAATTATTACTAAAAAAGCTTGAAACCGGGCCGTGGCTTTGGTAATAAACATAAAGTCATCTTAGGTTGTCGGATATATTTTGTAAATTTTTTAATATAAAAGGAGACTTCACCATGAAAGACGGAGAAAAGGGCGCGGTGCGCCAGAAAGATGGAAGTTACGCCATTGTCCCGCATTTTCCCCTGGGCCTGATCACCCCTGCCGATCTGCGCAACGTCGCCGATGTTGCCGAGAAGTACAAGGTGCCGGTCCTGAAGATCACCAGCGCGGCTCGCATAGCCATGGTGGGCTTCCAGGAGGAGGATGTCGAGGCGGCCTGGCAGGAACTTAATCCCGGTGTCGGCCATGCCGTGGGCCTCTGCGTCCGTTCCATCAAGGCCTGTCCCGGCACCACGGTCTGCCGCCTCGGCAAGCAGGATGCCCTGGGGCTCGGCATGGCCCTGGATAAACGTTTCCATGGCTTTGAGTTGCCTAATAAATGCAAGATGGGGGTGTCCGGTTGTATCAATAACTGTGCGGAGACGCCGGTCAAGGATCTCGGCTTTGTCGGCAAGAAGGATGGCTGGACCGTGCTGGTGGGCGGCAATGCCGCCTCCCGGCCGCAGTTGGCCGTGGAGCTGTGCAGCGGCCTGGATGATGGGCAGGCCGTGGAGCTGGCCGACAAGGTTCTCAACTACTTTAAGGAAAACGGTAAAAAATCGGAACGAATGGGCCGTTTTATCGACCGGATCGGCTTTGATACCTTGAAGGCTGCGGTCTGGCCGGAATAGCAGGCCGGCGGCAATTATGCTCTCCATGGTCCGCTGATCGGCCCGATTGCCGATAATCCATGTTGACAAAAGTAATTTTGCTGCTATATTACACTCACCTTTTAGAGTGACTGGATGGGCCTATAGCTCAGCTGGCTAGAGCCACCGGCTCATAACCGGTAGGTCCCTGGTTCAAGTCCAGGTGGGCCCACCACTTTGCAAGAAATTGATCCGCAGGAATATAATTGGCAGATCGGGCAGAACCCTTAAATTACCGGTGTAAAATAACAAATATCCGACACGCTGCTGCCTGTCGGTTTGAGACTAAAGGTGCAACCTCCCAGGGGTTGCACCTTTTTTTATGGGATGACGGGAGGCGACATGGCTGAACGTCTTGTTGTCAAAGACCTCCTTGGCTTTCTTGATAGCTATGCCCCCTTTGCCCTGGCGGAAAATTGGGACAATGTCGGTCTCATGGTGGGCGATGCCGCTGCCGAGGTTTCCGGGGTGTTTATCGGTCTGGATGCTACCCTGGATCTCTTTGCCGAGGCCCGCGCCGCCGGTTGCAACACCATCATCAATCACCACCCCCTTCTCTTTCATCCCCCCAAACAGATTCTTACCAGTACGGTGCAGGGCCGCCTTATCCGCGAGGCCCTGCTTGCTGATTTGCATGTCATTGCCTGCCACACCAACCTTGATGTGGTGCCCGGCGGTGTCAATGACGCCTTGGCAAGTCGTCTCGGCCTGCTCGATACCGTCCCCCTTATTGGCCGTGACTGTGCAGAGGACTGCGGTTTCGGTCGACTCGGGGTGCTGGCCGAGGCCATGGCGGGCCAGGCCTTTATGGCGCATCTGGCCGCTGTCCTGGAGCAGCCTGATATCCTGGTGGCCGGCCGGCTGCCCGAAAGCATTGAGCGGCTGGCGGTGTGCGGCGGCAGCTGCGGTGACTTCGGTCCCCAGGCCCAGGCCGCCGGCGCCCAGCTCCTCATCACCTCCGAGGTCAAGCACAGCCAGGCGCGTTGGGCCGAGGATGCCGGTTTTTGTCTGGTGGATTGCGGTCATTTTGCCACGGAGAACGTGGTGGTTCCCCTGTTGTATGAAAAAATAGCGGACTTTTGCGGGGCAGGCACGCCGGTGAAGGTGGCAAGCCGCCAGCATGGGCCGTTTTATAGTTTGAGAGCATAGTTTTTACCTATAACCAAAAACCAAAAAGGGCCGTGGCAGCGGTCTTTGTCAGTGAGGAAAAGATAGTGAAGAAAGAGTTAGGAAATCTGCTGGAGTTGCAGGATATTGATCTGCGCATCCGTAAATTGGATGAAGAGATTGCCGAGGGCCATACGGACCTGGAGGAGAAGCAGAAGGCCATTGATGCCCGACGCGAAGAGGCTGTTGACCTTGCCGAACGTCTTGAAGTGGTGGAAAAGGAGAAGCGCGACGTTGAAAACGATTTTGAGGAGGAACTTATCCGCCTCAAGGATCGGCAGAGCAAGCTGATGAATGTCCAGACCAACCGCGAGTATCAATCCCTGCTCAAGGAGATTGAGACCACCAAGGTGGAGAACAAGCGGCGGGAAGAGGAGATTCTGCGTTACACCGAGATTGCCGAGGCCATGGCCGCCAAGATCGCTGAGCTCAACAACACTTCGGATGCCGAGGAAGGGCTGCTGGCCGAGGAGAAGAGCAAGGTGGAGGCACTGGCCACGGAGCTGGAGGCCAAAAAGGCGGATATCGACAAGGCGCGCAGCCAGAAGGTCGGCAAGGTGGATAAGGCCGTCTATAAACGGTATGAGCAGCTGCGGGATCGGCGCAACGGCGTGGCCATTGTCGGCGTTACCGATGGCGTCTGCCAGGGCTGTTTCATGAATATCCCGGCCCAGCAGTTTAACGAGGTGTTGCGGGGCGATCAGCTCCACACCTGTCCCACCTGTCAGCGTATGATGTATCACCGGCCTGCTGAGGAGGAAGAGTAGGGGACAGGTTGATGTTGGGGAGGTTTTGTGTTGCCTCCTGAGCAGAAGATTTGCAAGTGGGTGCATGATCGCTGGTTGCCCTGAGCAACCAGAGGAAAGTCCGAACTCCGCAGGGCAGGGTGGTTCGTAACGCGAACCGGGGGTGACCCCGGGAAAGTGCCACAGAAAAGAGACCGCCCCTTCGGGGGTAAGGGTGAAAAGGCGAGGTAAGAGCTCACCGCCCTGGTGGCGACATCAGGGGCACGGTAAACCCCACCCGGAGCAAGACCAAATAGGAAGGCGTTAAGGACGGCCCGTCCGTGCCTTCGGGTAGGTTGCTTGAGATGCCGGGCGACCGGCATTCTAAGAGAAATGATCATGGCCGGCCGTAAGGCTGGTACAGAATTCGGCTTATAGCCCACTTTTTTTATGTGAGGATGAAGGATGCATGTTGAAGGATGAACCTTTGCGTCATCCTTCATCCTTTTTTTATGGCCCGAGGGGGTGACGCGTGAACATCGCCATTATTCCGGCCGGCGGCATCGGCAGCCGCATGGGGCTTGCTATGCCCAAGCAGTACTGCGAGCTTGGCGGTGTGGCCATTCTGGTTCATACCCTGCGTGCCTTTGAGGCCTGCGTGGACATCGACGGTGTCGTGGTGGTGGTGCCGGCCGCTCATCTGCAGGCCACCAGGGAGCTGGTGGCCGACTCCGGCCTGACCAAGGTCATCGAGGTGGTGGCGGGGGGCAGGCTGCGCCAGGACTCGGTGGCGCGCGGTCTGGCCGCGGTGCCGGCGGCTACCGAATTTGTCGCGGTCCATGACGGGGCCCGGCCCCTGGTGACGCCGGAGCTGATCAGCCGCTGTCTGGCGGCGGCCCGCGACCAGGGCGCTGCCATGGCCGCCCTGGCGGTGAAGGATACCATCAAGGACGTGGCTGGCAGCGGCGTGATCCGCGCCACGGTGGATCGTTCCAGCCTGTGGCAGGCCCAGACCCCGCAGGTGATGCGGGCCGAAACCCTGCGCCGCGCCATGGCCGCGGTGGGTGCCGATTTTGTCGGTACGGACGAGGCCGCCTTTCTCGAGGCCATTGGCGAAAAAATGGTGGTGGTGGAGGGCTCGGAGCGCAATATCAAGATCACCCGGCCCGAGGATCTGCAGATCGCCACTGCTTTGCTTGCCGGGCAACCAGGAGAGACGATGATGGATAGCAGGGAGAGGGGGCCGCGTATCGGCCACGGTTATGATGCCCACTGCCTGGTGGCGGGCCGAGACCTGATCCTGGGCGGGGTGAAGATCGACCACGATCGCGGCCTGCTCGGCCACTCCGATGCCGATGTCCTGACCCATGCCCTGTGTGACGCCATCCTGGGCGCCCTGGGTCTGGGCGATATCGGCCGCCACTTTCCCGATTCCGACCCGGCCTACAGGGGTATCTCCTCCCTGCGCCTGCTGGGCCATGTCATGACGCTGGCCCGCGAAGAGGGCTATGGGCTCTCTAACGCCGATATCACCGTCATTGCCCAGCAGCCCAAATTGGCCCCGTACTGGTCGGCCATGCAGGCCAAGCTGGCCCAGGTCTGCCAGGTGGCGCCGAGCCAGATCAACCTCAAGGGCACCACCACCGAGAACATGGGCTTTGTCGGCCGCGGCGAGGGTATCAGCGCCCATGCCGTGGTGCTGCTGGCTGCTGATTGCTCGGGACAGAGGCAGTGATAACCACAGAGGCACAAAGACACAAAGTTTTTTCTTTGTGTCTTTGTGCCTCTGTGGTGAAAAAAAGAGTATGCCCTGGGCAGGGTCCCTTTTGAGTCGACGTCTGCCGGTTATCCTCTTGATCACAAAAAATATTCAGCCTCGCAGGTGTGGACGGCGCCTTCGGGTTTGAGGATGCTTGAGTAGAGATGGAAGGAGGTGACCCGAAACGGCGGCTGGCGAAAGAGGTTGTTGGCGGCCAGATAAGTGCCCAGCCGCGGCGCCGGGGTCTTGCCCAGGCGGGCAATGGTGATGTGCGGTGCGAATTTCTTTTTCTCCAGGGGGATCTCCAGGCGGCGCAGCACACTGTCCACCTTCTTGCGCAGGTCGATCAAGGCATCGCTTTTTTTCAGGCCCAGCCACAGCACCCGCGGTTTGCCGCGGGGCGGAAAGGTGCCCAACCCCTTGATGTGCAGCGGGAAGGGCTTGGCCTTCACCTCCTCGAGGCCTGCGTACAGTTCGGCAAAGAGCTCGTGGTCGAGATCGCCGATAAAGCGCAGGGTGAGATGGAGCTGGTCGTCCGGCACCCAGCGGGCGCCGGGCAGTCCGCAGCAGAGGGGCTTGATGGCCTCCTTGATGTCAGCAGGCAGGTCAATGGCAATAAAGAGTCGCGGCATGATATGGTGGTTGGTGGCAGGCGGCTGCAGGTGCAGGAATATTGACTTTCAGTCCTTGATGGAATAAATAAATTGCTTCCTCGTACCATAAAATCATGCCTGGAAAAGCGGGCAGAAAACAAGAGAAAATCATGGCCAGTTTCCAGCCGGAACCCAAAAAAATATGCCTCTCCCTTGCCGAGTCCACGGTAAGCGGGGCCCTGGCCCTGGCCCAGCGTCTCGAGGCGCGGGCCGATGTCATCGAGGTGCGTCTCGACCTGCTCGACGAGCCGGCGGTGAAGCCCTTTATCGACGGGCTCAGCACGCCGCTGCTCTTTACCAACCGGGCCCAATGGGAGGGCGGTAACTGGCAGGGCAGCGAGGCAGGGCGCATCGATCTCCTTATTGAGGCGGTGGAACATAATGCCGCCTATGTGGATATCGAACTCATGGCCCCGGCCGCAGACAGAGAAAGGGTGCTGGCCGCTGCTGCCACGGCAACGACCAGGGCCATTGTCTCCTGGCATAACTTCACGGAAACTCCGGATGATCAGGTGTTGGCTGATATCTTCCAGCAGCAGCTCCACAGCGGCGCGGATATCGGTAAGATCGTCACCTTGGCCCATCATTACACCGACTGCCTGCGCGTTCTGGCCCTCCAGCTCCTGGCTGCCCGCGAAAAATTTGCCCTGGCCGCCTTCTGCATGGGCCAGGCCGGCAAGATCAGCCGGGCCGCCACCCTGGAACTGGGTGGCGTGTTCACCTACGGTGCTGCCGATCACGCTCGCTGCACCGCCCCAGGCCAGCTCAGCATTGACGAGCTGCGCACCATTCAGGAGCTTGTCCGATGAAGATTAACGGTTCCACCCTGGTGCACGGCATCATGGGCAATCCGGTGAGCCATAGCCTGAGCCCGGCCATGCATAACGGTGCCTTTGCCGCCACCGGCATCAACGGCGTCTATGTGCCCTTTCCGGTTGAGGATGTGGCTGCGGCCATCAGCGGCGTCAAGGCCCTGGGCGTGCGCGGTGTCAGTGTCACCATCCCCCATAAGCAGGCAGTGATGGAGCATCTTGACGAGATCCACCCGGTGGCCGAGCGTATCGGCGCCGTCAATACCCTGGTGATCCATGAGGGCTGGCTCAAGGGCTATAACACCGACTGGCTTGGCGCCAACCGCGCCCTGGAGGACGCGATGGACCTTGCCGGTGCCACTGTCCTACTGCTTGGCGCCGGCGGTTCGGCCCGAGCCATTGGTTTTGGCCTGCTGGAGGCCGGCGCCCAGGTGATTGTTGCCAGCCGTACCCCGAAACCGGGCCAGGCCCTGGCCAAGCAGCTTGCCTGCCCCTGGCATCCCCTGGCCGACGTTGCCGAGCTTGCCGCCGATGCGGTGGTCAATGCCACCTCGGTGGGCATGGGCACCATGCGTGACATGAGCCTGGTGCCCCAGGCGGTGGTGGGCTCCTTCCCGGTGGTGATGGACATTGTCTATGCCCCTTTGCAGACCCGGCTCCTCAAGGAGGCGAAAGAGGCAGGCTGCCGAACCATCAACGGCCTGCAGATGCTTCTTTACCAGGGTGCGGCCCAGTTTGAGCTGTGGACCGGCCAAGAGGCGCCGGTGGCTGTGATGGCCGCTGAGCTCAAGAACGCCATGGGCCTGAAGTAGAGTCCCCCCATTTAATTATCTAAAGAGTAGTCATTTATCATGCACGAAATTATACCCCTCTCGCACGTTGACGCCGATATCACGGTGCCGGGCTCCAAGTCCATCACCCAGCGCGCCCTGATTGCCGCTGCCTTGGCCCAGGGTGAGTCCACCCTGCTTGGCCCCCTGGCCAGTGAGGACACGGCCTATACCTCCGGCGCCCTCCGGGCCATGGGCATCGAGGTCATCCAGGATGACGAGGCCTGGACCGTGCAGGGCTCCGGCGGCAGGATCGTCACCCCGGCCAAGGAGATCTTCTTGGGCAATAACGGCACCGCCACCCGTTTTCTCACTTCCTTTGTCGGTCTGGGCCAGGGTACCTTTACCATTGCCGGTGAAAAACGGATGGAGGAGCGGCCCATCGAGCCTTTGATGCAGGCCCTGGCCGGCTGGGGGGTGGATATCAAATCGATCAAGGGCACCGGCTGCCCGCCCCTTACCATTAAGGCCAGCGGTATTGCCGGCGGCGAGACCACCCTGCCCGAGGGCAAGTCGAGTCAGTATCTCTACTCCTTGCTGCTGGTGGCACCCTATGCTCGCCAGCCGGCCATCCTCAAGGTGGAGGGCGAGGTGCCCTCCAAGCCCTACGTCACCATGACACTGGCCGTGATGCGCGCCTTTGGCGCCGAGGTGACGGCCAGCCCCGCGCTGAATCATTTTGAGATCAGTCCCGGCGCCTATCAGGCCACTACCTATCAGGTGGAGGGTGATGCCTCCAGCGCCTCCTACTTCTTTGCCGCCGCTGCCATCACCGGTGGCCGGGTGCGGGTCAAGAACGTGCCGCATCCCTCCCTGCAGGGCGATACGGCCCTGGTGGAGATGCTGGCCAGGATGGGGT
The DNA here is from genome assembly GCA_002868945.1 of Desulfobulbaceae bacterium. Classification (GTDB taxonomy): domain Bacteria; phylum Desulfobacterota; class Desulfobulbia; order Desulfobulbales; family SURF-16; genus BM506. Next base: position 92,201 of record PKTX01000005.1, on the reverse strand, counting down.
GTACGGTGGAGTATGGCGACGGCATCACAGTGACCGGCCCCAGGGAGCTGCGTGGCGTGGAGGTGGACATGGGCGATTGTCCGGATGTGGCGCCCACCCTGGCCATTGTCGCGGCCCATGCCAAGGGCCGCACCGTCATCAATAACATCGCCCATCTGCGCATCAAGGAGTGTGACCGGATCAATGCGGTGGCCACCGAGCTTGCCAAGATGGGCGCCAGGGTGGAGGAGAGGCCGGATGCCCTCATTATCGAGGGAATCGAGGTGGGTGCTGCCCTGCACGGGGCTGAGATCGACACCTATAATGATCACCGCATTGCCATGTGCTTCGGCGTTGCCGGCCTGGTAACGCCGGGGGTGAAGATCAGGAACCGGGAGTGTGTGGCCAAGTCGTTCCCTGATTTCTGGGAGCGCTTTCACTGGCTTTACTGATTGAGGCTGGGGGCAAATACCTGAACACGAAGGAGGAGTTGATGATGAAGTGGCAAAGCCTAGTGGTATTGATGGTTCTTTCCCTACTGTTAAATGGCTGTTTTTTGACCAAGATTGTCAGTGTGCCCATGCGGGTCGGTGGAGCAGTGGTTTCCATCATTCCGGTGGCCGGCAATACGGCCCACGATGTTATTGATGAGGCGGCGGATATTGTCGATGAGGTTCCTCTCTAAGAGCACCTTAAAAAAAGGCTTTTTGGCCCGAATACGGCGTTACAGCAACAAGAAAAATGCTCACATATAGCTATATGTGAGCATTTTTCTTGTTGCTCTTCCTTGTCTTTGAACCAAAAATCTCCTTTTTTAAGGCACTCTTGCCACCTTAATTTTTTTTGAAACCTTCTCCTTTTGTGGAGGAGGTTTTTTTATTTGGGGAGGAGGCCGCTGGCCTGCAGCAGGGCCCAGCCCAGCGGATCGCTGCTGCTGCCGTCATAGGAGTTGTCTGATTTTATGGCCGTCATGTGGGCCAGGAGGCGGTTGGCCAGGGTTTTGCCGAGCTGGACGCCTTCCTGGTCAAAGGAGTTGATGTTCCACAGGAAGCCCTGGAAGACGATCTTGGCCTCGTAAAGGGCGAGCAGCGCCCCCATGCTGTAGGGCGTCAGTTGCTCGGCCATGAGGATGGCGTTGGGCCGGTTGCCGCTAAAGAGCCGGTTGGGGTTGGTCTCCTTTTGGCCGGCGGCCAGGGCCAGGGATTGGGCCAGCAGGTTGGCGGTGAGCTTTTCCTGGCTGCTGGAACCCTTGATGATGATATCGCCGCCATACTGGTTGCGGCGAAAGCCGATGAACTCCACCGGGATGATGGTGGTGCCCTGGTGGATGAGCTGGTAGAAGGCGTGCTGGCCATTGGTGCCCGGCTCACCCCAGACAATGGGGCCGGTCTGGTAGCCGAGCGGCTCGCCCAGGCGGTTGCACGACTTGCCGTTACTCTCCATGTCGCATTGCTGGAGATGGGCGGGAAAGCGGAGCAGGGCCTGGCTGTAGGGCAGCACGGCCAGGGTCTCATGGCCCAGGAAGTTGTGGTTCCAGATACCGAGCAAGGCGAGCAGCAGCGGCACGTTTTTTCTGATATCCCTCTCCTCGGCGGCCTGGTCCATGGCCACGGCGCCGCGCAGGATCTCCTCGAAGTTGTCATAACCCAGGCCAAAGCCGAGCATGACGCCGCCTACCATGGAGGTGGCGCTGTAGCGACCGCCGATATAGTCATACATGTAAAAGGAACGCAGATATTTTTGCGGATCATCCATGGGGCTGCCCTGGCCGGTGACTGCCACGAAATGGCGGCTTGGGTCAAGGCCTGCCTGGGTGTAGGCCGCCCTGACCAGCTCCGCGTTGGTCAGGGTCTCCAGAGTGCTACCGCTCTTGGAAACCACATTGACCAGGGTGCGGGAGAGATCGACATGCCGCAATACGGCCAGGCCGTCGTCCGGGTCGACATTGGAGATGAAGTGGATGCGGCGGCCCTTTTTGCCATGGGCGGCCAGGGCGTGGTAGAGGGCGCGGGGCCCGAGGTCCGAGCCGCCGATGCCGATCTGTAGCAGGTCGGTGAAGGGTTCACCCTGTGTATTGGTCAGGCTTTCGGAGGCCAGCTCCTTCAGAAAGGCGGCCAGTTTTTCAAGCTCGGCCCGGGCCTGGCCGCTGGCCTCCGGGGCGTGCGGCGTGGGGCTGAAGACATCGCGGCAGGCGGTGTGCAGCACCTGCCGCTCCTCGCTGGGCCAGCCTTTGATGCGGTTCATCACCGCGCCCTGCTTCATGGCCATGAACTGCTCCACAGCCCGGCCCTGGTCGGCCAGCTCCTGTAAGGAGTCGAGAATGGTCTCGTCAAGGCGCTGACAGCCGTAGAGGAGGTCAAAGCCGGCGCCATGGGCCTGGTAGGTCCGCAGGCGTTCAGCGGTCAAGGTGGCTGGGTTACTGAGGTCCGGGGCCTTGCGGGCCAGGTGTCGAAGGCTGGCAAAGGCGGCCAGCTGGTCGAGGTTGCTGTAGGTTGGCATGGCATATCCTTATGCTGGGGATGATTTCGGGCTAAGGTCTTGATGTGGTAGGATAAATGTATCACATCACACGGCGCGGCCGCTGTCAAACAGGGAGTTGTTGCCGCCGGAAAAAGGGTCGCGGATCTTGGTGCCGGTCGGCGGCGCCTTGCCGAGATCGTGGAACCGCCCCTTTCTGCTCCCCGGCAATTGTCGACCGGGGCGCGACGCTTTGGTGGTCACGTTGACTATTTCTTTGGGGGGCGATCGCGCTGGTGATCAGGCCACGGCAGCAGAAGGATGATCGACCTTTGCCGGTCCCTTGAAAAGGGAGCGGCAAAGGTCGAGGCATGGTGCGACCGGATGATGGCGCACCATGTGTGGAATGGGGCTGTTAAAGATGCTTTTTGATGATTTCCTGGTCAGCGGCGCTGATCTGCTTGAACTCAATACCGACATGGTACATGTTGTCATCCTTGGCAGTGCAGTGGGCCACGGTGCCGCGGGCGTCAATGAGGTCGTCCTGCAGGGCGATCTCCATGTCAAGTTGCTGGCCGGGCGGCAATTCAAAGGTTGTTTCCAGGAGAATGCCGGTTTCGGAAATGTTGAGAGTGCGGCCCATGCCCTGTGCCATGACATTGTCGTGCGGGTCGGTGCAGAAAAAGGAGAGGTTCAGGGAGTCAGTCCGTTCATGCTTACGCTGATCCTGTGGAGAGTTGGTCATGGTGTCCACCTTGTGAAGTATTGAACGCGATTGCAGCACAGCACAATCTTGAGGTCCTCTTGAATAATTGCCTTTTGGGCCGCTTTTTCGTCGCTACGAAAATAAACATCCTCACATATGATCGATATGCTGGGGTTTTAATTTTCTATGCTTCGCAAACGTAAACAGGTAAGCGAGCCTGCGCGACTCCGAAATATTTCATTATTCAAGGTCCCCTTGACTTGTCCGGTATTGCCTCCTGGAAAAATCATGGTAACATGATATTTTCTATTTATCCGGGTAAATCATCTTAAATATTAACAACCTGGGCGTCAACTAAGAACTGCGGCAAATGGCAAAAAGAAAATCGATACCCGGCAGGCCTGAGCAGGCTGGTCAACAGGCAAACAGTACGGACCCTGCCTCAGGCCGTAAAGCGGTCGACAAGATGGCCCGCACCGGTATCCCGCGCCTCAAGGGAGAGCACTATCCCTTTGGCGAGCAGGGCCGTAGTCACCACTCGTTCGGTGAACTTTTTGATGTCGAGATTTTTGAGGTCAAGGCCCGGCAGGATCAAGCCGCCAGAATGGCAGCCGCCAAGAAGCGGCGGCGGGCCGCCGGCATCCATACCTATCCGCCTCCCCAGGAGAGCCTTGATCTGCATGGCTGCACCCTGGAGGAGGCCGAGGTCAAGACCCGCGCCTTTCTGGAACGGGCTGATCTCGGCGGTCTGCAGACCGTGCGCATTATTACCGGTAAGGGGCTGCATTCGCCGGGCGGCAAGGCGGTCTTGCCCGGTGCCACTGAACAGCAGCTCCGCCTCATGAAGCAGGAGGGCCGTATTGTTGCCTTTCAGTGGGAGAAAAAGGTAAAGAGCAGAAGCGGCGCCCTTCTTGTCTATCTGTAGACCCGGCCTTGCCGCAGGCCTCTGACCAGGTCGGCATCTGCCTGAAAGGGATTGGCGGCCGCTTGCGGTGCGGCCAGATAATTGTCGAGAGCAAAGGGGGTCGCGGCAATGTGCAGGTTGTAAGCCTGGACCATCAGAGGTTCCAGGTTGATGGTGTCGGCAACATTATAGGCCAATAAGGTGTTGAGCAGCTCGGTGTGGCCGCTTTTTTGGTAGCGGCGCCAGAGGATTACCGCGTCATAGCCGTCCACGCCGGTGAGGTCCCGGCGATCAAGGCCAAGTTGCCGTTCGCAGCCTTTGAGGCCGCCCTTATAGCCCAGGGCTGCCAGGATGGGGCGCAGGTCCAGGTGGGCCTGACTGATCTTCATGGCAAAGCAGCGCTCCAACATGGGCACGTCAAAGCCTTTGCCGTTATAAGTGACAATCACGTCGTAGCCGGCCAGATGGTCGGGAAATTCATCCAGGTTATCTCCCTGCACAAAGGTAAAGACCTCCTCGCCGTTATAGAGGGCAATGGTGGTGATACTGCTCTGTTCACGGCTGATGCCGGTGGTCTCGATATCCAGGTAGGCGGTTCTGTGCCGGAAGTGGGGGAAGAGGCGCCACTGCTGGCTGCTGGGCAGGTTTTCGTAGAAATAGGCAGGGGAGTGCAGGGCGCTTCGCGGCTGGCGCTGCAGGTGATTGGTCACCAGGTGACGCACCTTGGGTGACAGGCTTGTCGTGGCCGGCGCCCTGAACTGGGACCAGGTATGGATGCCGGCCCGCCAGATGGCCTGTTCGGTTGTGGGGCCGATGCCGGAGATGTGGACAAAGGTGTTGGTGAGCATGGGGAATTCCGAAGGGTGAGGTGGGGCGTAAGAAGTGAGGGGAGCCCGCCCGCCAGTGCAGGCGCAGGCCGACTTTTTTGCTTTCCCCTCAGGCCTTGAAGAAGAGCGCTTCGGTGGGTAGCGCCGCTTTTTTGGGGTGGAGTTCGAACCAGGCATCTGATCCGGTCAACCCTGTGACCCTTTTCATCTGTAATGATCCAGACATCCGCACACCCTCGGCCAAATCGGCAGCTCGATCATTACATGGAAAACAAACAAGGTCAAGGGGCAGATTCTACGCTGCATAGTGTTGGCCATTGTGTGAAGTAAGCGCATCCAATGAGCTTAGGGTAAGCAAAATAGTTCGCTGAACGACAGCGCCTTTTCTCCTCACCCCTGACGCCTTACCCTTCACTGGAAAAAAGACGATACTGCCCAAGCTCATCGCGCCATTACTGCATGATAAAAGAACCGGGGAAAGTTGAGAGGCCCTTAGCTGCTGGCCATGGCAGGCACTCAGTGGTACCCTGTTTGTGGATCCCCGGACCGTACAGGCGCTGTTTCCAAACCCATGGCAGGAGTAGGCAGATGAATATCAGGCAGATCACGCAGATTACGAAGATCAGGCAGATACGGCTGAATGCTTTTTTGATTATCGGTCTGGTTGGTTTGTTGACGGTGGGCAGCGCCTTGGCTGTCCAGCTCTACCGCGCCTTTGGCGGCAGCGAGGAGGACATCTGGTGGACGGCCCGGCACCGGCCTTTGGAACTGGAGCAGACCAAGGGCGCTTTTGAGCTGTTGATTCTCAATAAATCCATAAGGCAGCATGTGGCCGAGGGCTCACTCTATGTGGTGACGGATGAGACCAGTTATGGGCCATTGCATGCCGGCGATATGGCGGTTCGGCTCAATGGCTGGCCCAAGGCGCAAGCCTCCATGTTGGCCTATGCCCTGGTGCCCTGTTTTTTATGTGGCGCAAGTGTCGCCTTTTTGCTGGTCGGTCTGCTGCAGGCCCTGCGACCCGAGGAGGAGGCACCGGCCCGGGAAGAGGACGAGACCGGGGAGCGGCGGCCGTTCCCATAACCTCCGGCCATCTGGAATAGCTGCTGTTTTGCCAGATTTTTTGCGGCCCTGCTCCGTGCAGAGAAGTTGGCGCAGGGGCGGCTTCCTGGAAAATCAAGCCCATCAGGCAAGACGATGTTACAAAATCGTTATTGTCTTGTTTTGCTTGGCAGTCACATCTTATTTTCCCTGTTTCGCAAACTCGAAGAGGTAAGCGAGCGGAGCGAGACTCCGAAATATCTCATCTCTCCGACGTGGTCTATGTCTCGAAAAGCTATCTTTTTTTGGCATCTTTTCCCTTTTGTTTCAACGGCCGAGAGGGTGAGGAGAGAGGTGCAAGGCGTCGGGGCTCAAAAAAAAATCGGTTGAGTGGGCGCCTTTTTGCTTCTTACTCCTAACGCCTTACCCTTCACTGACACAAAAAAAAGGAGGCTGTCCTTTTGGGACAGCCTCCTTTTTTTGGTATGGCGCCACGTGGGCCGCGACAACACCCTCTGCCGCGGCCTTCGGGCGGTGTCGCCCGGGGCGGGCTAGTAGAGGTTGAGGTAGTTTTCCAACTCCCAGCTGGTGATGGCGGTGCGGTAGTTGTCCCACTCCTTGCGTTTGCCCTCGATATATTTTTCAAAGATGTGGTTACCCAGAGTCTCCCTGGCAATGGGGCTGGCCTCCAGTTCGTCCAGGGCCTCGGCCAGGGTGCCTGGCAGGCTCGGAATGCCGGCCACCTCTTTTTCATCCGGAGTCATGGCAAAGATGTTGACGTCAACGGAGGCGGGCGGCGTCAGCTTGTTTTTGATACCGTCCAGGCCGGAGTTGAGCATCATGGCCACGGCCAGATAGGGGTTACAGGTGGGATCCGGGTTGCGCACCTCAACCCGGGTGCCGAGGCCGCGTGAGGCGGGGATGCGCACCAGGGAGGAGCGGTTGGAGGCGGACCAGGCGATGTAAACCGGGGCCTCATAGCCGGGAACAAGACGCTTGTAGGAGTTGACCAGCGGATTGGTCACAGCGGCAAAGCCACGGGCGTTTTTGATGATGCCGGCGATGTACTGGTAGGCAACCTCGCTGAGGCCCTGGGAGTCGCTGGTGTCCTCAAAGGCGTTGGTGCCGTCCAGGTTGAAGAGGGACTGGTTGGTATGCATACCGGAGCCGTTGATGCCGAAGATCGGCTTGGGCATGAAGGTGGCATGCAGGCCGTACTTGCGGGCCACGGCCTTGACAACCCACTTGAAGGTCACGGTGTTGTCACAGGCGGTCAGGGCATCGGAGTACTTGAAGTTGATCTCGTGCTGGCCTTCGGCAACCTCATGGTGAGAGGCCTCGATCTCAAAACCCATGGCCTCCAGGGTCTCGATGATTTCACGGCGGCAGTCGTTGCCGAGATCCTCGGGGTCGAGGGAGAAGTAGCCGGCAGTGTCGTTGGTGACGGTGGAGGAGTTGCCATCCTCGTCACGCTCGAACAGAAAGAATTCGGCCTCGGTACCGATGTTCATGGTAAAGCCCATCTCCTTGGCGGCAGCCAGGCTCCTCTTGAGCGCCACGCGCGGGCAACCCTCATAGGGGCTGCCGTCCGGCAGGTGGACGTCGCAGATCAGGCGGGCGGCGGCAATGCCGTCCTTGTTACGCCAGGGCAGGACGACAAAGGTGTTGAAGTCGGGCTTGAGGAACATGTCGGACTCATTGATGCGGGCAAAACCGTCAATGGAAGAGCCGTCAAACATGATGCCGCCGTCCAGGGCCTTTTCCAGCTGGCTGCGCGGGATGGCGACATTCTTCTGAAAGCCGTTGACGTCAATGAACTGCATGCGGAAGAAGTTGATTTTTTCTCTTTCAACAATTTCGAGAATTTCGTCTTTAGTCATGGTGTTCTCCTTGAAAAGGGGTGTGATGGTAAATAAAGTTTCGCAGGCAGCTTTCGGATTCAGGGCCGAAGGGTTGTGCGGATGCGAACCTTGATTTCAGTACGTCTTTTGCCGACTCTTTTTTTTCTGCAGACCGCAGGCGGCATTTCTATTAATAGGCGGCATAAAGCAACTCCTGACGGATTTCTCCCATGAAATCCTTGTCATGGATCTTGTGGCCTTCGTGGTCCAGGACATAGAAGACATCAACAACCTGGTCGGCCTGGCTGCCGATCTGGGCACGATAGGTGGATATGCCGAAATCGGCCAAGGCCCGGGTTATGTTGTAGAGCAGAACGGCGTTGTCTTCGGCAAAGACCTCGATGATAGTGTACTTGTCGGAGCCGTCCGGCTCAATGGTGACCTTGGGGCGCGTTGTTTTTTTGTTGTTGGTCTTGCCGCTTGTCGGCGTCAGTTTGCGCTCAAGGCGGTGTCCCAGGCCGAGGCGGTAGTCGAGGGCCAGCTCCAGGTCTTTGCGGAAGGTCTGCCAGTCCTGATCGGTGAACTCCTTGTTCAGCGCCGAGGTGACATGCAGGACATCCACGGCCGTGCCGTCCGCCCAGGTAAAGATCTTGGCGGCCAGAACCTTGATGTTGTGCAGGGCCAGAACCCCGCAGAGCCGGTTCAGGAGGCCGCGCCGATCCGGGGCCATGACCAGGATGCGCCAATGATCCTCCTGGTCGGTGGCCTCCACCACGGTGCGCCTCTTCTGGAGGACGCCGCTGCCGTGATGCTTGATGTGCAGGGCCACCTCGTCCGTGGCAAAGGAGAGGATATAGTCGTCCGGCAGGACGTCCAGGTCAAAGTCGGGTGCCAGTTGTCGGGCAACAGGGGTCAGCTTGTCGCGCAGCCAGGCCACGGCCTGCTGCTGGTCCGGGGCCGTGGGTTCACTGTACTCCAGGGCGTGGGCGATCTTCAGGTAGAGCTCCAGGAAGAGGGCGCTTTTCCACTCGGTGAGCACGGTGGGGCCGGTGGCCTCGGCATCGGCGATGGTAAGCAGGTAGAGCATGGCCAGCCGTTCCTGGTCCTGGATTGTCTCGGCGCAGGAGTGGATGAGCGTGTCATCTTCGATGTCGCGGCGCAGGGCAATGGTGGCCAGGAAGAGGTGGTGGCGGATCAGGAAGGCAAGGCAGTCGATTTCCTCTTTGCTCAGGTTGAGGCGTTTGCCGATGAGACGGACCAGATCGGCGCCATACTCACTGTGGTCATGGCTGGTGCCCTTGCCGATATCGTGCAGCAGGGCGGCCAGGAAGAGAATGTGCGGTGCGGCCAGGGTGATGAAGGTGGCGGCCTCCTCTTTTTTGAGATGGCCCAGTACGGTGACACACTGCAGGAGATGGCGATCCACCGTGTAGACGTGGTAGACGTCGTGCTGGGCCAGGGACTCCAGATGCTCGAATTCGGGGATGTAGGCGGAAAGCAGGCCGGTTTCCAGCATGTCGCTGAGCACCCGACCTGCCTTATCGCCCTGCAGAATGGCGAGAAACGCCTTGGACATCCGTTTGGAGCGGCAGACCTTGTCGGTGACCAGGGGCAGCTTCCGGCTGATCAGGGTCTTGGTATTGTGGTGAATGGGCAGATCATGGAGGCCGGAGAGGTAGAAGACCCGCATCAGGAGGTGGGGCCGTCTGTCCACCAGTTCCGAGTCGATAAGCTGGATACGGCCCTGACGCACGGCAATGCCGCTTTCCAGGGTGCGATCCCCCTTTTCCGGCGGGGTCAGGCCCACCACATCCTGGACGTGTTCAAAGAAGAGGTCGGTGGTAACGGCAATGGTCTGCAGGTGGTTGTGGACGTCGCGCATGAAAAGCTCGACACCGAGCATGGCCTTGGTGGTGGGGTAGTCAAAGGCCTCGGCCATCTCCTCCTGGTGTTCGAAAAAGAGACGGTCGTTTTTGCGGCCACTGATGTAATGCAGCCGGTTGCGGATGCGGGTCAGGTTGTTGACGGCTTCGGCGAAGCGCTGGCGGTCGTCGCTGGTGAGCAGGGCCGAGTTTTCCAGGTCATCGAGGCTGTTGAGGCCGAAAACCACCTGGGCGGACCAGAGCATGGCCTGGGCATCGCGAAAGCCGCAGCGGCTCTCCTTAATGTCCGGTTCCAGCAGATAGCCGTGGTTGCCGAAGCGCTCGTGGCGCAGTCGACAGTGGCTGAGCATGGTCTCAAAGAATTCCTTGCGATGGTTGTGGACAAAGAGGCGGCGGAAGGTCTCCATGAGCTCGTCAAAGAGAACCTGGGAACCTGCCACCAGACGGGCATCAAGGAGTGACACCTGAAAGAAGAAATCGCTCTGGGCGTCCTCCAGGCAGTTGTCGATGGTGCGCACGCCGTGGCCCACCTCAAGGCCGGCATCCCAGAGGGGGTAAAAGAGATTCTCGGCCACCTTGGTGAGGCGATCCTGGTCTGCAGTGCGGTGCAGTAAGAGCAGGTCGATATCGGAAAAGGGGAAGAGCTCGCCACGGCCGTAGCCGCCAAGGGCGATGAGGGCCATATCATGGTTATCCGTCACTGATTCGCTGAACAGGCGATGCAGGTAGGAGTCGATGAGCTTGGTGTGTTCCGTGAGCAGGGCCTGGCCGCTTAGACCTTTTTGCCACAAGGCTTCCAGTGTTTCACGTTTTGCTCGTAATTCCGAATTTATCATGGGTTTGCTGTTTTTGCCGGGCTGTTACAGGGCCTGGTCGCCGGTTTCGCCGGTACGAACGCGGACGGCGTTGTTCAGGGGCAGCACAAAGATCTTGCCGTCGCCGATCTTGCCGGTGCGCGCGGCGCTGATAATGGCCGCCACTGCCTCGGCGACCTTTTCTGCGGGCAGGCAGATGTCGATTTTAATCTTGGGCATGAAATCGACGAGATATTCGGCGCCGCGATAGGTTTCCATATGCCCCTTCTGGCGGCCATATCTCTTGACCTCGGTTGTGGTCATGCCGCTGATGCCGATCCGGTTGAGGGCCTCTTTGACCTGGTCGAGTTTGAACGGTTTGATGATCGCTTCAATTTTTTTCATAGGGGCGCGGATCCGAAGCAGCAGGGGGCATGCCATGTCTCATGTCGGCCTGAGAAGCAACAAGCATGCCATCTTGCCTTTTTTCTGCTTAACTTTATGATGTTACGGGTAAATAGGTCGAGGCGGGGCGGGGCGGGAAGGAGATGTCATGTGACAAAAATGTATCATGGGGTCTTTTTTATTACATAAATGTAAGCTCTGGGGAGACTGCCGGGGAGGGGGAGTGGACCCGATAGCGCCTGAAGCTGATGGCGTCAAAGGGGTGATCGGGCCACTCTTTGTTGAGCCAGGCCGTTAACTGGGTGATCATGTCGCCTCGGGCCAGGGCGTACCGTTTCAGCTCGTAGGGCGGTCGGTTGCGGAAAAACTGGTAGATAACGTCACGGGCAAAGGTACGACGCTCCTCCGGTAGTTTTTCGCCCTGCTCAAGGTGGGCTGTCAGGGTGAGGTCAATGTTGATGATCAGGTTGTGGTTGTCGTCCGCAGCAGCAATGGTAAAGGTGGGCAGTTCCCATTTTTCGGTGATTTTTTCAGAGGCCGGCACTGCGACATCTTGCGGCGGAGGCGAGGCTTCAGGGGGAGGCGTGGTGCTCTCCTCCGGTGGTGTCGGGGGGAGCACCTCCTCTTGTTTTTCGGCCGGGGCCTGCTCCCGCGAGGCCAGCTCTTGGCTGGTATTGCGAAAAAAGAGGGTGCTTATGAAAATAAGGAGAAGCAGCAGGGGCAGGCCGGCGATGAGGAGGCGTTGCCTGCGCGGCCGGGAGGTGATGAGTTGCAGGGCTGCGGCAGTGAGGATCTGCAGGCGACTTGGAAACTCGACAATGTCTTCCGCCTCCTTTTGCCGGCCGGCGGCGCCTGCAGCGCCTGGCCCGGCGGTGTCGGCCTTGTCTTGCTGGTCGGCAAAAAGATCGGCAATATCCTCATTCTCATCAGCGCCGTTTTCGTCAAAAAGGAAAAAGTCGGAGGGCTCCTCTTCGGGCGAGAACATGAACTCCTCCGCCTGAAAGGCCGATTCCCAGTCATCGCCGAGGTCATCATCAAGGTCGACCGGTGGCTCGATCTTGGCATCGTTTTCTGAGGGAGGTGTCATGGCAAGAAGGGCAAAAATCCTCGGGGGCAGCGACGCTACCCCGGCTGGTGCTTGTCCGGCAAGGGGTCGATTTGTTCGAGATCAAGAAGTAGGTAAAGAAAAGCTCCGGCATGTTTTTGTTGTTTAAAGCCCTGTTTTTCGGGCACGCCACGAAGATCGGCTCGCAGGGTCCTTGATCCAGCCAACCCGGTTGCGGAGGTTGCTCAACCGAACACCTTGTCAATCTTTTCGCCAAGGGTGTCGGCGGTGAATGGCTTGACGATGTACTGGCTGACCTTGGCCTTGACGGCCAGGATAATATTGTCCTGCTGCGCCTCTGCCGTCACCATGATAAAGGGGGTGTCGGCCAGGGCGGCATCAGCCCGTACATGTTTGAGCAGTTCGAGACCGGTCATTTTCGGCATGTTCCAGTCGGAGATAATCAGGTCCACCTTCTCCTTTTTGAGAATGTCAACAGCAGTGGAACCGTCATCCGCCTCGATGATATTCTTGTATCCCAACTGCGTGAGGATATTTTTGACAATGCGACGCATTGTGGCGAAATCGTCAACGACAAGGACTTTCATGTTGGTATCAGCCGGCATATTTTTTCCTCGATACTGGTTGTTGCACCCCCGGGAGGGCATTGGTTGGTGAAGATAAGGAGGTCTGTTCTGTGGCGCCGGGCTCGGACCGAGCCACAGGGTATGGCCTTAAAAGTACTTATTTTTATGCGTTATGGCAATCCCCTTCAGGCAGCCAGGGCTTTTTTGATTTTGGCACGCAGGCGCAGCATGGCCTTGGAGTGCATCTGTGAGATGCGTGATTCCGTGTAATCAAGAACCTGGCCGATCTCTTTCATGGTTAACTCATTGAAATAATAGAGTGAAACCGTCAGGCGTTCCTTTTCCGGCAGGGAGTCGATGGCCTCGGCCAGCAGCTGGCGAATCTCCTTGAGGTTAATGGCGGCAAAGGGGTCCGTGGCATCCATGGAGATGGAGGCGAGACCGTTGCCGGGGCTGATCTGGTCGGGCTTTTTCTGGCCGAGAAGCTCAATGTCCATGAAGGTGATCGATTTGGTCTCGTCCAGGAGTCTGTAATACTCCTCCAGGCTGATGCCGAGCTCGGCGGCCGTCTCTTCGTCGCGGGCCGGCCTGCCCAGCTTCTTTTCGATCTTGCTGAAGGCATGTTCGAGATTGGTGGCCTTGCGCCGCACGGAACGGGGTACCCAGTCGAGGGAGCGTAGTTCGTCGAGCATGGCGCCTCTGATGCGGAACTCGGCATAGGTCTTGAACTGGACGTTTTTGCTCAAATCGAATTTGTCGATGGCGTCGATAAGACCGATGATGCCGCTGGATATCAGGTCGTCAAAGGCAACCTGGGGCGGCAGTCGCGAGGCAAGGCGGCTGGCGATATACTTGATGAGTGGTGTGTAGGCCAGGATCAACTCATCGCGTTTTTCAGGATCAGGCGCCTTGTCCGTCTGAAAGTAGGCGTTGGTGTAATCCTTGAATTTGGCGTTGTGCGGTTTGCTCATCGTTTTATCGCTGTCTGCTGGGCTGTTGGCGGCTGGGGACGTATCCCTTCGATATCTAAAATATATTACAAGTTGAAAAGGCCTTTCCAGAAAAATTTGATATTGCCGTCCGTGTGGGGCTCCGGCTCTTCCTGGATGAGCTGCTCGGCCAGGTCAAAGAATTTGCCGCTGGCCGTGGAGCGCGGCGACATATCCACCACCAGACGTTGGGAGCGCACCGCCTGCGGCAATTTGTTGTCATAGGGGATAAAGCCGAGATAGTCCAGGGACAGGGAACCCAGGAAGCGGTCTGACACCAGGGTGAGCTGGCGAAAGACGGCCAGGGCCTCTTTCTCGGTGCGGGCCGAATTGACCAGAATGCGGAAGCGTTTGACGTCGTGCAGGGAGGAGAGCACCTTGATCATGGCATAGGCGTCGGTGAGGGAGGTGGGTTCCGGGGTCAGGACCACCACCTTTTCCTGGGCTGCCAGGGTAAAATATATGACATTGTTGTTAATGCCCGCTGCCGTATCTATGAGCATGATGTCAATGATGTTGCCCAGGGCGCTGATCTCGGAGAGGAAAAAGAGCTTCTGCTCCTCGCTCAGGTCGGCCAGTTCCATGATGCCGGAGCTGGCCGGCAGGATCTGAAAGCCGCCCGGTGCCTTGATCAGGATGTCGCGCAATCTCTTTTCGCCGATGAGAACATGGTGGAGATTGAACTTGGGAGTCAGTCCGAGCAGGACATCGACATTGGCCAGGTTGAGGTCGGCGTCCAGGACCAGCACCTTCTTGCCCTTGCGGGCCAGGGAATAGGCCAGGTTGGTGACGATATTGGTCTTGCCCACCCCTCCCTTGCCGCTGGTGACGGCAATGACCCTGGGCGGTGGGGCGTGACGGCCGGTTTCATAGGTGGATGAAGGGGTACGAGCCATAATTTTTTCCAATGTGTTTGCCTGGTTCATAAAAAAATAAACTCTCTTGTATATACTCTATTACGACTCATGCCCGGGACGAAAAAGAGGCCGCGCCTGACGATGTCGTCTCGTTATGTCCACTAGTTGACCATCTCCTGGGCCATGACGGACCAGCCCTTTTTGAAAAAGGCGTCCAGAAACGGCTTGTCGGCCACCATGAAATCCTCCGGCACCCTCTGGCCCATGGTGAGGTAGCCCACCGGCATCTTGGTGCTGGCCACCTGTTGACAGATGGCGGCATAGGCCCTGGTCTCATCGAGCTTGGTGAGGATGAGGCTGCGCGGCGCCAGGGCCTGGTAGGAGGAAACAATCTGCGAGAGATCCTCCTTTTTGGTGGTGGCGCTCAGGCAGAGCAGGGGCTGCACACCTGCCACCGGTGCGAACCAGTCGGCCAGCTCATCGACATGGTGTGGGTCATAGGGGCTTTTGCCGGCTGTATCAATAATAATGAGGTCGGCATCCTGGTGACGGGCCACTGCCCCGGCCAGGTCCTCCTTGCGTACCGCCACCTCGCAGGGCAGCCGCATGATGCGGGCATAGGTGCGCAGCTGGTCGGTGGCGCCGATGCGGTAGCAGTCCATGGAGAGCAGGGTAACCTTCTTGCCTTGATGCAGGTGATACCAGGCCGCCAGCTTGGCGGCGGTGGTGGTCTTGCCGACACCGGTGGGGCCCACCAGGGCAATGATGTCCGGGTCATCCGGGTTGTCGCTGGTCAGGTGCTCCACCTGGATCTTGTCGATCAGTTCGTCGCGCCACTTCTTGACCTGCTGGCGATGCAGGGCCTTGGGCAGGGGTGCCTCCGTGCCCTTAACGTCTGTGGACTGCGGCCATTTCTCTTCCTCGTTGTCAAGGAGCTTGGCAAATTTTTCAGGCAGGTCCGCTTGCTGCCTCTCGACCCGGGTGGCGGGCGTCTTTTTGGGCCTGCGGATAGTGGCGTAGCCATAGGTGGCGGGTTTGTCGGCCGTCTTCTCTTGCGCTGCCGGCCGGGCGCTGGACTCGTTTTTTTCCAGATCGTAATCCATGGCGGCCATGATTTCCACCCTCTGGGCAGGGGTGCCTTTGTCCAGTGTCTTCTGGGAAAAGATGACGGCATCCTCGCCCAGGGCCTTTTTGACAAGTTGCATGGCCTGAGGTGTTGTTGCTGCTTCAAATCTCTTGATAATCATAGTTTCCGTTCTCTGAAGAAATCATGGCTGTGGCAGCCGGGTTCGTGTTTGGGCGGCCGGCGCGCTGGTTGGTCCGGCCCCTGTTTGTTTCCTTATGCCCCCTCAGGCCTTTGGGTTAATGGCAACAGAGCCCAGGGAGTTGATCCTGACATTGGTTGTCAGTTCGCTGGCCGAGATGATAATGACCTGCGGTGCAAAACGTTCAATGAGCTGGCGCAAATGGCGGCGGATGTTCGGGGTGGCCAGCAGGATGGGCTGATAGCCCTCGGCAACCACCCGTTCGGTCTCCTTGATTATCGCCTCCACAATGCGCTGGCCCAGGTTGGGCTCCAAGGAGAGGAAGGAGCCCTGCTCGGTTTTGTGGATCGACTCGCGAATAAAATCCTCGATCTGGCTATCCACGGTGAGCAGATTGAGTTCGCCCTGCTCATCCACCAGGGCGCCGATCAGGGAGCGGGACAGCTTCTGGCGGACATATTCGGTGAGCAGGTCAGGGTCCTTGATATTCGGCGCAAAATCGGCCAGGGCCTCGCAGATGGTGAGCATATCGCGGATGGAGACCCTTTCGCGCAATAGGTTTTGCAGCACCTTCTGGACGCCACCCAGGGACATGAGGTTGGGCACCAGTTCCTCCACTACCTTGGAGTTGGTCTTGGCCAGGTGATCCAGCAGCTTCTGGGTATCCTGGCGCCCCAGGAGCTCATCGGCATGGCTGCGCAGCACCTCGGTGAGATGGGTGGCCACCACAGTGGAGGGATCCACCACCGTGTAGCCGGCCAGCTGCGCCTCGTCCCGCTTGTCCTCGCTGATCCACAGGGCCGGCAGCTGGAAGGCCGGTTCCGTGGTGGGGATACCCTCGATCTCCCGTTTGGCGGTGCCGGAATCCATGGCCAGGAGGTGACCCATGAGCACCTCGCCCTTGGCGATGTCCACGCCTTTAAGGAGCAGGACATACTCGTCCGGTTTGAGTTGCAGGTTGTCGCGGACGTGCAGGGGCGGCAGGATAAGGCCGATCTCCGTGGCAAATTGACGGCGGATGCCGCGGATGCGCTCCAGCAGGTCGCCCTGCTGTTTTTCATCCACCAGGGGGATGAGACCGTAGCCCACTTCAAGTTCCAGGGTGTCCATGGAGAGCAGGGCCTCCACTGTCTCGGGCGAACCGGGCTGGGGCTCCTGGGCCTGACGTTCCGCTTCTTCATCCTTGCTGCTGCTTTCCTCGATCTTGGCCTTATGGGCAAAGGCAAACCATGACAGGGTCCCCATGGTTATTCCCAGCAGCAGGAAGGGGATATGGGGCAGGCCGGGGATGAGGCCGAAGAGGAAGATGATGGCCGAAGAGACGGCCAGGGCCTCGGGCTGGCGGCCGAACTGCTTGGTGAGCTCCAGGCCCATGCTGTACTCGGAGGCGGCCCGGCTGACAATAATACCGGCGGCCGTGGAGATAATCAGCGATGGCACCTGGGAGACGAGGCCGTCACCAATGGTGAGCAGGGTAAAGGTCTCGGCCGCCTCCATGATGCCCATGTTGTTGAGTACCGTACCGATGAAGAGGCCGCCGACAATATTGATGGCCATGATGACCAGGGAGGCCACCGCCTCGCCGCGGACAAACTTGGAGGCACCATCCATGGAGCCGTAAAATTCGGACTGGCGGGAGATGCGCTCGCGCCGACTCTTGGCCGTGGCCTCGTCGATCAGACCGGCGTTGAGGTCGGCGTCAATGGCCATCTGCTTACCGGGCATGGCATCCAGGGTGAAACGGGCCGCCACCTCGGCGATACGACCGGAACCCTTGGTGATGACGATGAAGTTGATGAGCACCATGATCAGGAAGATGATCAGACCCACGGTAAAACTGCCGCCCACCACAAAATTGCCAAAGGATTGAATAACCCGGCCCACGGCGCCCGGCCCTTCGTGGCCGTGCAGGAGGATGAGGCGGGTGGAGGCAATGTTGAGTGACAACCGAAAAAGGGTGGTGAGCAGCAGCAGCGACGGGAAGGCGGAAAACTCCAGGGGATCGGTGTTGTACATGCTCATCAGCATAATCACCAGACTCATGGTGATACCCAGCGACAACAGCAGATCAAGGACAATGGTGGGCAGCGGCATGATCATGATCATCAGGATCGCCACGACGCCCACCGCCACCAGCAGACTGGTGTATTCGATCTTTACGGGGTTCTGTAAGGTTTTTTCAGTAGCCATTGTTGTCTTGCAATTCAGTGCTCAGGATTGAGAATGGGGCCAGGTTGCCTCTGGTGAGGGAAAAATCTCCTGGTTGCTGCGTTCTGCCCCCTCTTTTCTGCATTTTATGCCGCCCTGTTTTTGACGCTGTAAACATGGGCCAGAACCTCGGCCACGGCCTGAAAGAACTCAAGGGGGATCTCTTCGCCGATCTCCACGGCCTTGTAGAGGCCGCGGGCCAGGGGCTTGTCCTCCATGAGAGGGATATTGTTCTCTCGGCCGATTTCCTTGATCCGGTGGGCGATGACGCCGGCGCCCTTGGCCATGACCATGGGAGCGTTCATGGTTGCCGCATCATACTTAATGGCAATGGCCAGCCGGGTGGGGTTGGTGATGATGACATCCGCCTCCGGCACGTCTGCCATCATGCGCCTTCTGGCCATCTCCATCTGGATGGAGCGGATGCGGCCCTTGACGTGCGGGTCACCCTCGGTGTTCTTGGCCTCTTCCTTGACCTCCTGTTTGGTCATCTTCATCTTCTTCATGAACTGCCAGCGCTGGAAAAGCCAGTCAATAGCGGCCAGCAGGACAATGATCAGGGCCGTCTTCAGAAAGATCCAGAAAGAGACCCTGGCGTAGAAGATGAAAATGACCAGGGGGGATTGGTCCATGAGCGGCAGCAGCTGGGCGGTGTTGTCCCTGACCACGGTGTAGGCCACCCAGCCGACAATGACCAGCTTGGCAATGGACTTGAAGGAGTTAAACAGGGTCTGCATGGAGAAGAGACGCTGAACGCCCTTGATCGGATCAATCTTTTCATACTTGGGGGTGATCTTTTCCGGTGAAAAAAGAACCCCCACCTGGGCGTAGTTGGCGCCCAGGGCGGTGAGAAAGATAACGGCCATGATCGGCCCCACCAGGATGGCAAAGAAGGTCATGACCTCCATGGTGATGGCCAGCATGTTGGCCGGTGTGATGGTAAGGGTGTGGAGCTGGCCCAGGTAATGGCGGACCACCAGCAGCAGCCGGTCATACATGAAGGTCTTCATGGTGAAGAGGGCCAGGAGACCGATGAGCAAGACGGCCGCGGAGGGGACCTCCATGCTTTTCAGCACGTCACCCTTTTGACGGGCCTCAAGGAGGCGTCGGCTGGTGGGATCTTCTGTTTTTTCCTGTCCGCTGGACTCGTCTGCCATTTTTTGTGCTCTGTTTAGTTATCTGTTGTTCATCTGCCGCCGGTTCAGTCGCCAGCTAGCCCATGCCCTGGGCCAATCTGGGCAGCAGGCGGCCCAGGAGTTCAAACTGGCCGATCATCACCGGCAGGAAGTAGGTCATGGAGAGGCCGACAAAGATCAGGCCGATGGCGATATTCATGGGCATGCCGACAATGAGAATGGGGATCTGCGGGACGGTCTTGGCAATAATGCCCATGGCGATATGGGAGAAGAAGATGGCGGCCGAAGCCGGCGCCATTATTTTGACACCCATGATGAACATCCGTCCCACCGCATCCATGACGCCGTCAAAGGTGGCCTGGCTGAGGTGCAGAGTGCCGGGGGCCACCCACTTATAGCTCTCCGCCAGGGTGGTGAAGAAAATATGGTGCCCGTCAATGGCCAGAAAGATGAGAAAGGCGACCATGGTCCACAACTGACCCACCAGGGAGACCTGGTTGCCGAACTGCGGGTCCATGACGCCGGCCATGCTCATGCCCATCTGGATGCTGACCATCTGGCCGGCCAGCTGGATGGCGTCAAAGACCAGCCTGGCAAAAAAGGCGAGAATAGCGGCAAAGCATATCTCGTTAATGGCAAAAACGGCAAAGCCGATGGAGCTGGTGGGCAGCTGGGCGGCGGTGAGGGAGGCGGCCGGGGCCAGTACCAGGGCGACGGCAAAACTTATGATGATCTTGATCTGGGTGGGCACGCTCTTGGTGCCGATGATCGGCATGAAAAAGAGCAGGGGGGCCACCCTGATCAGGACGATAACCAGAACCAGGAGGCTGTCCAGGGTCCAATTAAGTAAGGCGCTGTCAATCATCGTCTCACCTGATGAGCAGAGGGATGCTCTCAAAAAGCTCCCTGGTGTAATCGGTCATCTTGATAAGCATCCAGGAGGAGAAGAAGAGCAGGGCTATCATAACCGCGGCAATCTTCGGGACAAAGGTCAGGGTCATCTCCTGGATCTGGGTGGTGGCCTGGAAAAGGGCGATGGCCAGGCCCACGGCCATGCCCACCAGCAGCAGGGGGGCGGAGAGCAGCAGGGTGATGGTAATGGCGTTTTGTCCGAGGGTGGCGGCTTCTACTGGTGTCATTGTCTTCTCCTTCAGACGCCGAAGCTCTTGACCAGGGAGCCGACAATGAGATACCAGCCGTCCACCAGGACAAAGAGTAGTAGTTTAAAGGGCAGCGACACCATGACCGGCGGCAGCATCATCATACCCATGGAGAGCAGGACGCTGGCCACCACCATGTCGATGACCAGAAAGGGCAGAAAGAGGATGAAACCGATCTGAAAGGCGGTCTTCAGTTCGCTGATCATAAAGGCGGGGATGAGCACCGAGGTGGGGATATCATCCTTGTTCTGCGGCTTGTCCATCTTGGCAAAGGAGATGAAAAGGGCCAGATCCTTCTGGCGCGTCTGCTTGTACATGAAGTCGCGCAGCGGATTGACGGCCTTGGTAAAGGCTTCGGTGAGCTCGATCTCCTCGGCCAGGTAGGGCTGTACGGCCGTGGTGTTGATCTTGGAGAAAACCGGGCTCATGATAAAGAGGCTCAGGAAGAGGGCCAGGGCAATGAGTACCTGCGAGGGCGGCATCTGCTGGGTCCCCATGGCGTGCTTGAGAAAGGAGAAGGCCACCACCAGGCGGGTGAAGCTGGTGGTCATCAGCAGAATGGCCGGTGCCATGGAGAGCACCGTGAAGATCAGCAGTACCTCAATGGTGGCGGCAATCTGCCGGGGGTTGTCGGTCTCGTTGACGCCCAGTTGGATGGTGGGCAGGCTGACGGCATTGGCCCATGTGGGCAGGGCGATCAGAGCGGCCACGGCAATAAGGCTGCAAAGGGTGATGTTACGCATGGTTCACCTCTCCCTGGCTGCTGTGCGCCTTGTCAAGGCTGGCGTCAAAAGCGGTTGTTGCTTTGCGGGGTGTGGCGGCCTCCGGAGCCGGGCCGAGCTTGCTGAGCAGGACGAAGCTGTTGTCGGAGATGCCGATGGCCAGGTCTTCGCCGGCCACGCGCACCACGGAGATATATTTCTTGGGGGCAACCATCTTGGTGTCAAGCACCGAAATCAGGCCGCGCTGGCTGGGTGAGCCGTGGCCCAGGCCCATTTTCCGCATGGCCTTGAAGAGCAGGGCCATGAGAGCGGCAATGATCAGAAAGGCGGCCAGCAGCTTGCCGATGGCGGCCATGGAATCCAAGGCGCCGAGCTGGGGGCTTACCACGCCCAGAGCTTCCTCGTCGGCGGCCAGGCAGGCGAGGGGGCGTGCCAGGGAGAGCAGGCCGACGGTCATGGTATGGGAAAAGATATTTTTCACAGGATCAGCCCATATTCTTGATGCGGTCCGCCCGGCTGATGATCTCAGTAATCCGCACGCCGAAACGATCATTGACCACAATAACTTCGCCTTTGCCCAGGAGCTTCTTGTTGACATAGATTTCCACGGTCTCGCCGGCCGCCTTTTCCAGCTCGATCACCGAACCCTGGGTGAGCTGCAGCATGCGGTCTATGATCATGCTGGAGCGCCCCAGTTCCACACTGACCTCCAGGGGAATGTCGAGGAGGAATTCGAGGTTCTGGGTGCCGCCTTTGCTCATCTCGCCGGCGCCGAGCTCTTCGAAATTGGCGGTGTCCGCGCCGCTGTCGCCGCCGGCCAGGTTGTCCCAGTCATCGCCACCCTTGTCTTGCTCGGCCTTGTCGCTATCCTCGCCCAGGGCATCTTCCCAGCTCTCATCCATTGCTTCTTCGTCAGCCATCTTGCTTTCTCCTTGAATATTCTCTGCTAATCTTTTTCCTGATCCAGGACCTTGCGCTGGATCAAAAAGGCCTTATTGCCCCGGTGGAGACCGGGGGAGCCCATATATTTTCTGACCCCGGCTACATAGGCCGGTAACAGGTCATCCTTGCGATTGTCGAGCTGGATGATGTCACCTTCCTCCAGGGCGATGATATCGCCGGCCGAGATCTCGGCCTTGCCCAGGAGCACCTTGATTTCAGCCGGGATGCTCTTGACGTTGTCTATGAGGATGCGTTTGAGGCTGATATCCTCCTCGCTCTGCTCCCTGCTGAAGGTGGACATCAATTTACTCTTCACCGATTCAAGGTTGGAGAGCGGGATACAGCTGGTGATGGATCCCACCGCCCGGTCCATGTCCACCTCAAAGCGGTTGATGATGACCACATCCTCCGGTTCGCAGATCTTGGCAAACTGCGGGTTGATCTCGCTGCGGACATACTGGACCTTGATGGGATGCAGCGAGTACCAGGCCTTTTCCAGATCACTGACCAGGAGGTTGACCACCCGGTGAATGAGGCGCTGCTCAATGGCGGTAAAGTCGCGGCCCTCGATCCTGACGTTGCGCAGACCGCTGCCGCCCAGGAAGCTTTCCACCAGGGCGAAGACCAGTTTTGGTTCTATGACGAACAGGGCATGGCCCCGGAAAGGATCCATCTTGAAGATCTGCAGACTGCTCGGCACCGGCAGGGTGCGGACAAAGGCGCCGAAGCGCTCAAGCTCCATGGGCACCGAGCTGATATCCAGAATACGCCGCAGGGTGGCAGACAGCGAGGCACGGATGGAGCGCAGAAAGACGTCGTTGATAATGTCCAGGGCCGGCAGCTTGACCTGGACAATACGTTCCTGGCGGCTGAAGTCATAGGTGGAGTAGGCCAGCGCCTCCTCATCAAGGGCCTCTTCCGGCTCTTCTATATCGCCGCCGGAAATGCCCTTGAGGAGCGCATCGACTTCGTCCTGACTGAGGATCTGTTCCATGAAACTCTCGCTGTGCTGATGTTATTGGACGACGAATTCGCTGAAGTAGAGATTCTTGATGCGATCGGGGCGCACCGCCTGATTGAAGCGTTCCAGCAATTCGTCGCGGATGCGGAGCTTGCCTTCCGGGGTCATGACCTCCTCAAAGGCGAGACTGGTGAGCAGCATGATGACGATGTCCCGGAGTTTGGGTTCAAGTTTTTGGACGCGCTCCTTGGTCTCAATGTCCGCCACCTCGACGCTGATTTTGCATTTCAAGTAACGTTTGCCGGTGGGGTCGGCCAGGTTGACGACAAACTCGCCAAAGGTGACCATCTCACCCACCGGGTTGATCTCCTCCTGGGGAGTGATGTCGCTCTTCTTGGAGGGGGCCATCAAGGTGTTGTAGGCGAAAAAGCCACCGGCCACCGCCAGAATCAGGACAATGCCGAGGATAATCAGGAGCTTTGCCTTGGACTTCTTGCGGGGTGTTTCAGGGGCGTTGTTTTCTTCTTCAGCCATGATGGGGATCTCCTGCTGGTGTTGGTGTAAATGTATACCCTGGTTCCTTCTTTCAAATATTATGCCATATTTTGCCTGTTGTGGCCTGCTTTGTGTTAACTGATTGTATTTTCGTCATTGTCGGTGCAGGGCGGCGTGGGGTGACCGGTGCGTGGAAGGGCGGAATTGCTTCTTGGGTCATTTTTTTGACGATGCGGGTTCGCTCAAGGGTCAAGAATCCGATAAGGAGACTTCTGTCCATTGCTCACGGGCCCAGTTGCCGCCTGTCCGGAAATGGCCTCGCGGAGTGTCGTAAACTCGCTTACCGGCCCGAGCTCCCGGAGTCTCGCGAGCTCGCTTACCTCGTCATGCTCAAGGATATCTTGAATGAGTGTTCTTCTGGCCAGAGACCACATGGTTAAAAAAATTGTACACCCGTGCTGCGTCACCAGGCCCGGCGCCGGCAGGTGGCGGAGGCGGATGCCCCGTCAGCCTGCTTGTGCTCCCTGGTATGGCCGGTATAAAAATGGCAAAAGCCTCTCTCCGCACCTGGCAAAAAACAACACCAGACCACCTTGAATAGGTGCAGCCTTGGCCTGTTTTTTCGGCGCCGCGACAATGAAAAATGCTCACATCAAGTCGATATCCCGATGTTTTTTATTCCTTATGATTCTTGAGCCAATATCTCATTGGTCAAAATGGCCCCAACACCATGGCAGGCGAGGCGCCGCCGCCACAAGTATAAAAAGTTGAATGGCAGCACCAGGTCCGCAGCAGGCATTGCTTGCTGTAACATGCTGATGCGCAAGGCAAAAAGAATATTTTGACCGTTTTGGCGGTGTTGGCATGAATGATGTATTAAAAAACAAACGAGTACTACTCATATCTCCTTTCTCCTGAAAAAGGCCGCCCTGTCCCCCCAAGGCGGCCTTTTTCTTTGGCGCATTGCTGCGACTCTCGGTCCGGCCGCGCCATATCTTAGCCGCACCCTCCGATAAAGAGCCCGTGCCTGTGTCCTCTTTCCCGCACCCACCGAGCAGGGCTGCCGACCCTGTTCTTTTGGCCCGGGACATGGTATCTTGGCCCTGTTTTGCAGCGGCTAAGAGTGTGGCAGGAGAAGAGGGGAGATGGGCATGGCAGAAGAGCAGCAGCGATACAGGCAGAGCGCAGACAGTGGCCACGTTTCGGTTGCCATTGGCCGCTGTCCGAGCTATGAGCAGCGCCGCATCGACGGAGTGGTTGATGAACTGCTGACCGCTCTGAACTTTAAGGTGGCCAGGAGCAGCCGGGTATTGCTCAAACCCAACCTGGTGGCGGCGAGCACGCAGGCGGATCTGGCCTGCAGTCATCCGTCCTTTGTCGCCGCTGTGGCCCGCTGGTTTGTTGAGCAGGGTGCCCGGGTGGTGGTGGGGGATTCGCCGGCCACCGGCTCCGCTCTGCAGGTTATGCGCATCACCGGCATCACCACTGCCCTGCGGGATCTGCCTGTGACCTTCGCCCCTTTTCGAAAAACATGTACCTGCCGGACCAGAGGCGGCCTGGAGGTGACCGTGGCCCGCGATGCCCTGGAGTGTGATTATTTTATTAATCTGCCCAAGGTGAAAAGCCATGGCCAGCTGGCGGTGAGTCTGGCCATGAAGAATTATTACGGTATTGTCAAGGGCTGGCGAAAGGCGTGGGGCCATCAGATCCATGGCAGGGGTGATGCCGCCGCCTTCTTTAATCTGCTCGTTGATTTGCCACGGCTGGTGCCGGAGGGACTCTCCCTCTGCGACGGTATCATGGCCATGCATGTCAGCGGACCCATGCATGGCACACCCTATCCCCTCGGCATCATGGCGGCCAGTAGGGCGGCTCCGGCCCTGGACAGGGCCCTGCTGGAGGTTATCGGTCTGCCTCCGCAACGTTCGCCCCTCTGGTGTGCCGGTCATGCGCGGGGCGACCATGGCCATGATCTTGAGCAGCTTTTTTTCCCGCTGCTGCGCCCCGGCCAGGTTCAGGTTCCTGACTTTGTCGTGCCCGATCATCTGCAATCGGTACCTTTTGGGGTGGGGCATGTGGTCGGCAGCCTGGCCGGTCGCTTCAGGGTCTGGCTGGAATGTTATAGGGGAAGAGGTGGTCAGGAGAAAAACGGATAAAACTGTTTGCTTCCCGAGGCGATCCTGCTACAATCGCAGCGTTGGTCAAGATACCCTAAAGGAAGAATCGCACCTTGGCGATACTGTATATGAAGGAGTTTTTATATGTTTAATCTTGCGGGAAAAGTAGCGCTTATCACCGGTAGTTCCAGGGGGATCGGCAAGGCCATTGCCCTGCGTTTTGCCGAGAATGGCGTCAATATTGTGGTCAACTATGTGCGCCATCGCCAGGATGCCCAGGAAACGGCGCGTCTTGTGGAGGAGCGGGGAGCGGAGTGCATGGTGGTCAAGGCCAATGTCGCCAATGACGATGATGTGGTGACCATGATCGAGCAGATTCGTCAACGCTATGGTCGACTTGACTTCCTGGTGTCAAACGCCGCCTCCGGGGTCCTGAAGCCGGTCATGGAACTTTCCACCAGGCACTGGAACTGGGCCATGGATATCAATGCCCGGGCCCTCCTCACCTTGGCCCAACAGGCCGTACCGCTTATGGGTGAAGGTGGCCGCATCATGGCGGTCTCCAGTCTCGGTTCGGTGCGGGCTGTGGAAAATTATACGGCCGTGGGCGCCTCCAAGGCGGCCCTGGAGTCGCTGGTTCGTCATCTGGCCGTTGAGCTTGGTCCCAAAAAGATTACGGTGAATACCATCAGTGCCGGGGCGGTGGATACCGAGGCCCTTAAAAAGTTTCCCAACAGAAAACAGATTCTTGATACCGCCTTGGAGCGCACCCCCATCGGTGTGTTGACCACGCCGGATGATGTTGCGGATGTCGCCCTCTTTCTGGCCAGTGATCTGGCCCGTATGATCCATGGTCAGACCGTGGTGGTTGATGGAGGCTACTCCATCAGGGCCTGAGCATGGTAACTTCCCCCATCTTTAAGACGTGTCGTCCCCTGCTTCTGGCCTCGGGCTCACCGCGTCGTCGCCGTTTTTTTGTCGAGCTGGGTCTTGATTTTACCGTGAAAACGGCCGACGTTGACGAGAGCCCCCTGGCAGCCGAGAGCCCAGATGCCTTTGTGCGGCGACTGGCCCTGGCCAAGGCCGCCACAGTGGCGGCTGAAGCGCCCGGTCATGTTGTGGTGGGCGCCGATACCGCTGTGGTGCGTGACGGCGTCATCCTCGGGAAACCGCGGCACCGAGATGATGGCGCCGCCATGCTCGCCTCCCTGTCGGATCGCTGGCACGAGGTATGGACAGGTTTTGCCCTCTGCGGCAGGGAACCGTTCCTTGAAGAGGTGGCGGCCGTGGTGACCAGGGTCTGTTTTGCACCGTTGCCGGCCGAGGTTATTGCCGCCTATCTGGCCACCGGGGACGGGGATGACAAGGCCGGCGCCTATGGTATCCAGAGCGGCGCCGCCTTTATGGTTGCCGAAATCCGCGGTTCCTATACCAATGTGGTGGGTCTGCCGGTGGCGCAAGTGGTGGCTGCCTTGCGGGCGGTTGGTGTGCTTGAGGTGGCCGCGGCGCCGGGGATTTAATCCTTCCGGCGAAAAGGTCTTTTGACAGAGTGAGCCGCTTGTCTTACTGTAAAGAAGAATTCTTAGTATATGCTGACGCCTCAGCAGAAATCTGCATAACAACTACTACGCCATGCCGCCGACAATAACGCCAGAGCCCATTGATGCCAGTCAGGTTTTTCTGGCGCGGCAGCCGATTTTTCGGAGCAACCTGAAGGTGTTCGGCTATGAGCTGCTCTTTCGCTCCGGGCTTCAGAATTTCTGCAGTGCCGCCATTGATTCCATGACGGCGACCTCCACCGTTATCACCAACAGCCAGTATCTCCTGGGCCTGCAGAAGGTGACGGCCGGCAAGAAGGCCTTTGTCAACTTCCCGCAGGGCATGCTCAATCGTCATACCCCCTTTCTTTTTTCGGCTCGCAGCACGGTGGTGGAGATCCTTGAAGATATCCAGGTAACACCCAAGCTTCTGGAGAATTGCGCCAAACTTGTCGAGAAGGGCTATATCTTTGCCCTGGACGACTTCCGCTATCGTCAGGATCTTGAGCCCCTCATGAAGATAGCCAAGATCGTCAAGTTTGACGTGCTCGCCATGAGTTGGCAGGAGCTGGAGGAAGAGGTGGCTCGGGCCAGAAAGTATAATCTGAAGCTGTTGGCCGAAAAGGTGGAAACCATGGAACAGTTTGAACGCCTGCAGAAAATGGGCTTTCATCTCTTTCAGGGCTACTTCTTCAGCCGGCCGGAGATCATGACCAGCCGGGATATTCCCGGCTCCAAGCTGCAGTATCTCAACATGCTCAGCAAGCTCCAGGATCCGGGCACCGATTATGACAAGATGGCCGAGCTGGTCTCCCATGACGTGTCATTGGCCTACAAGCTGCTGCGTTATGTCAACTCAGCGGCCTTTGCCGTGCGGGTGGAGGTCAAGTCCCTGCAAAGCGCCATTGCCCTGGTGGGTGAAGAGAAGCTGCGGCAATGGGTGAGCGTCATGATGCTCTCTTACCTGGCCGACGATAAGCCCCATGAGCTGCTGCGCCTCTCCGTGCAGCGCGCCTGTTTCTGCCAGGGGCTCAGTGATCTGGTGGTGGGGGCCGGCTCTCGGGCCACCTGTTACACCCTGGGCATGCTCAGCCTGCTCGATGTTATTCTGCAGCGGAAGATGGAGACCATTCTGGACGGTCTCCATCTCGATCAGGAGCTCCATAATGCCCTGGTCAAGGGCACGGGCCGATTGGGTATTCTTCTTGGTCTGACCAAGGCGTATGAACGGGGAGAGTGGCAGACGGTGGAAAAGATATGTCAGGATCTTGGCCTGAACCCCCGCGCCCTGCCGCAGTTGTTGGCCGGCTCCATAGAGGCGGGCAGTCATATCTACTTCGGTGACTAGGACGGCTTGCCGAGCGGGCGAGAGGATGACTGCCTGTGGCCAGCCGAGGACAATTCCTCGGTTGGCTAGCCCTTCTGGATGTACATCTTTGAGAAATCGCCGATGCGCAGGAAAAGCCGGGCAATGGCCGTGAGCAGGGCCAGGCGGTTTTTCCTGACCGCCGCATCGTCCGCCATTACCATGACCTCGTCAAAAAAACGATCCACCGGCTCCTTCATCCGCAGAATAACCTGGAGGGCCTCGCCATAGGCCCGTTCGGCCAGGAGTGGTTCACACTCCCCTTGAACCTTTTCAAATACCGTGAAGAGGCGGCGTTCCGCCTCTTCGTCGAACAGATCCGTGTTGATCTCCGTATCGGTATGATCCTTGATGATATTGGTGACCCGTTTAAAGGCCCCGGCCAGGGTGGTAAAGCTCTCATGGCCGGCAATGGCGTTTAAGGCGGCAAGGCGTTGGTCGCAGTTGCTGATGTCGTCAAAAAGTACCGAGGTGGCAGCCTCCACGGTGCCGGCGGCATGACCGGCGCCCAGGCGATCATTTATATAACGGCCCTTGATAAAGGCGATGATGGCCTGTTTGGTGCTTTCCTTGTTCATCTCTATCTTATCGCCATAGAGCTCCAGGGCCAGGTCAAAGACGGCATCAAGAGAGAGATGCCAACCCTGGTCGCTGATGATGTGCAGAAGGGCCAGGGCATGGCGTCGCAGGCCGTAAGGATCTGTGGCGCCGGTGGGTGTCTTGCCGATGGCGAAACAGCCGGCCATGGTATCAATACGGTCGGCCAGGCTGACCAGGGCACCGGCCTTGCTCCGGGGCAAGGTGCTGCCGGAGCGCAGGGGGCGGTAATGCTCCATGATGGCCTCGGCCACGGCGCTTTCTTCACCGTCATGCAGGGCGTAATACTTACCCATTACCCCTTGCAGGGAGGGGAATTCCCCAACCATGTCGGTGACCAGGTCCGCCTTGCAGAGCTCGGCCGCCCTGGTGGCCGTGGCCAGCAGACCGCTTTCCAGCTCCTGGGCCAGATGGCCGGTGAGGGAGGTGAGACGCTCGTTCTTCTCCGCCATTGTGCCCAGTTTGGCCTGAAAAACAACGCCGGCAAGTTTGCCTCTGTAGTGGGCCAGGCTGTGACGGCGGTCTTCATTAAAGAAGAAGAGGCCGTCTTCCAGGCGGGCTCGCAGGACGCGCTCGTGGCCCTGACGTGAGACGGCCTCATCCTTGACCGGCGTGTTGTTGACCGCCACAAAGGCGGGCAGCAGCGTGCCGGCCTTATCCGCCACGGTGAAATATTTTTGGTTGACCCGCATGGAGGTGGTGAGCACCTCCTTGGGCAGGGCCAGAAATTTTTTATCAAAGGCGCCGCAGATGGCGTGGGGTGATTCAACCAGATGGGTGACGGTGTCAAGCAGGTCCCGATCAAGCACCACCTGACCGCCGCCTGCCGTGGCAGTCTCGCTGACCTGGCGTTCAATGAGGGTGCGGCGCCTGTCGATCTCCACCATTACATCCAGGCTCAGCAGGGTATCTTTGTAGTGCTCGAAATCGCGGATTTCCACATCCTCCGGGTGGGTGAAGCGGTGACCACGGGTGGTATTGCCGCTCTGTAGATCATTGATGGCAAAGGGGACGATTCGACCGCCGAAAAGGGCGAGCAGCCACTGGATGGGGCGGGCAAAATGGGTGGTGTTGGCAGCCCAGCGCATGGATTTGGCAAAGGGCGTGTTCAGGATCAGCTCAGGCAGAAATTCCTGGAGAATGTAGATGGTCTGCCGGCCCTTGATCTCCTGGACCACCATGAGGTAGTCGCCCTTGTCGGTGCTGACCACCTGGATATCATCGACGCCGGCACCACGGGATTTGGCAAAACCGATGGCAGCCTTGGTGGGCTGGTTGTCCGCATCAAAACCGGCCTGTTTGGGCGGTCCCATAACCTCACGGCGCTGATCCTCCTGCCGTTCGGCAAGGTCACTGACGCAGAGGCTGAGACGGCGCGGTGTTGCCGCGGTGGTAATGGCGGTAAAGGCGAGGTCCAGGTCGGCAAGTTTCTTGGCCATGGCCTCCTTGAGGTATTTGAGGGCCGGCTCGATATAACCGGCCGGAATCTCTTCAGTGCCTATTTCAAGTAAGAATTCATGCTGCATGACGATCCCATCATGATGTGTGGTTTAAAAGGTCTTCCCTGCTTCAAAAACCGTCTACTATACCCTACTTGGCGTAATAGACCAGAGGAAAACAAGAGAAAATTCGGCAGGGGCGAGTCCGTTTTTGAGGCGGCACAGACAGGGACAGGAGGGCGCCGGAAGATAGCGGGCGCTGGGGCCGGATTACTGCGGCCCCTCAAGGGTTGCAAAGGTGGAAAACCCCTCGGAGAGGTTTTCCACGGTTACCGAGAACCAGGAAATGGCCGGATGGTTGTTGAGGCGCCGGCCGAGTTCCTTGGCCAGCTCTTCAACGGAGAGGGTCTTCTGGCTTGTCCTGGGTTGGCTGGTGGGCCACTGGAGGTTGTGGCTGGTAACTTCCTCCACCATTTCAATGAGGTCCTCGATCCAGATAAAGTGACGGAAGCGCAGGCAGATATCGGCATTGCCCCAATGGCCCAGGGACTTTGGCAGGCCCTCGCCGGTCTGCTCCATGCCGGGCGGCGCAATGGGCACACGAAACTCCAGGGTAAGGTCATCCTCCGAGTCATAGGCGCCGTGCATCTTGCAGCTGTATTCGCGCAGCAGGCCGGTTTTGTTCGGTGTCTTGCGCTGGAGAAAATAGGGGAACTTTACTTCCATGTGGGCCTGTTGCGCCTCCAGTTTTTCCTTCATCTCCTCAAGGATGAGATGGAAGCTGCGCAGGTTTATTTCGCCATGGAAGCGGTTGAGGATCTCGATAAAGCGGCTCATGTGGGTCCCCTTGAAGTGGTGGGGGAGGTTAACGGACATGTTGACCGTGGCCACACTGTGCTGATGATGATGGGCCTTGTCGAGCACGGTTATCGGGTAGGAGATCTCCTTGACCCCCACCTTTTCAATACTGATGCGGCGGTGGTCATGTTGGCTCTGGATGTCTTTCATGATGGGGGAGGCTGGGCAATGCCTCAGGAGAGATGCTTACGCACCGCGTCCATCAGTTCGCTGAGATCGGCTGACTTGACAATATAGTCGTCAGAGGCCCAGGAGGCCAGATCCTGTTTGAACTCCTGGTAGGCGGAGCTGAGGATAATGGGGAGGTCTGGTTTTTTTTCCTTCATGCAGCGCAGGGTGTCTATACCGTTTAGGCCCGGCATGTTGATGTCCAGGATAACCAGGTCCGGCTTCAGTATGTCAAAGGTGTGCAAGGCCTCATCGCCCGACAGGGCGGAGTGCACCTCATAACCTGCCTCCTCAAGTTCGTCACGGTAGAGGAGATGGATGGACTCTTCATCATCAACCAGAAGAATTTTTTTCATAAGGCACCTCACCTTGTTGAGATTGCTTGCGCCGCATGCTGTCAGCCTGCTCAGGCAATGGAGACCTCACGCAAAAATCTGGCGGCATCTTCAGGGGGGGTGGGGTTGATGTAAAACCCGGAACCCCATTCAAAACCGGCAATATTGGTGAGCTTGGGCATGATTTCAAAGTGCCAGTGGTAGTGACGCATGGGCTCGGAGCGCAGCGGCGCACCGTGCAGAACAAAATTATAGGGCACGTTGGGTATACAGCTCTCCAGGCGGTACATGGCCTCGGCAAAGATGCGGGTCAGGTCCTGGAATTGCTCGTCGGTCTGGGTGATATAAGAGGAAGCGTGGTGCCTGGGCAGCACCCACATTTCAAAAGGTGAACGCGGCGCCCAAGGGGTGATAACCACGAAGTGCTCATTCTCGCAGACCAGCCGGATCTGTTGTTTGAGTTCCTGGCGAATGATATCGCAGAAAACGCAGCGTTCCTTGTACTTGTAGTAGGAGAGGCTGCCGGACAGTTCGGAGACGATCATCCTCGGTAGAATGGGCAGGGCCACCATCTGGGAGTGGGAATGCTCCAGGGAGGCGCCGGCCGCCCGGCCGTGATTCTTGAAGACCATGACATATTTGAAACGGTCGTCGCGGCTGAGATCCACCAGCCGGTCGCGGAAGGCCAGAAAGACATCCTTCATGCGCTCAAAAGGCAGCTTGGTAAAGGTCTCATCATGGTTGGGTGTTTCGATGATCACCTCATGGGCGCCGATACCGTTCATCTTGTCATAGAGGCCTTCGCCCTCCTTGTTGAGGTCGCCTTCAATGACCAGGGCAGGGTATTTGTTCGGCACGGCTCGCAGTGTCCAGCCCGGGGTGTTGGGAAGACGGCCGGGGGCGCCGTAGCCCAGGACCTCGGGCGGCGTTGTCCTCTCATTGCCGGGGCACAAGGGGCAGAAGCCTCCCGTGGTCGGACTCTCGTTGATGATGAAGTCGGTGGGACGCTTGCCGCGCTCCTTGGCAATAATAATCCAGCGTCCCAGGACAGGATCTTTTCGTAACTCGGGCATTATTATCCTGGCTTGTTTGTGTCTGTCCGGCAAGGACCCTTTCACTCGATCTACCGGAGTCTCGCGAGCTCGTTTACCTTGTCATCCTCAAAAAATAATGCTCGGCATATCGAATTCATGCCTGCACGCCAAGGGGCGCTTCTTTCCGGGCGTGCTTATTTTTTTCGCACTCCTGGATCGCGAACAGCTAAGCGAGCCTGCCGGATTCAGGAATGACCTCTTTCCGGACAGAGACGTATGAGACAATATTTGGGAGAGTGGGCCCTGCCGTGGCGTTATTGCGGCCTTGTGAAGGTTCAGCCGCCCTTGGCTTTTTCATAGTTTTCCTGTTTGGTCTTGCACTGGATGCACAGGGTGGTCACCGGTCTGGCCTCAAGACGTTTTTCAGAGATGTCGTCGCCGCACTCATCGCAGATGCCGAATGTTTCATTGTCAATGCGCTCCATGGCGTCCTTGATCTTGGAGAGGAGTTTGCGTTCCCGGTCGCGGATACGCAGCTCAAAGTTGCGATCAGATTCGGCGGTGGCGCGATCGGCAGGATCGGGATAGTTGCCGGCACTGTCGGTCATCTCCTGAAGAGTCTTGTTGGCGCCTTCGGTGATTTCCGCACTCATATTTTCGAGCTTGTCTTTAAAATAGGCCAGTCTCTCTTCGTTCATGGCATATCTCCATATTTTGCTGGCAGGAAACAGACACCAGACTTTTCTTGAGTTTAGGGGCAGCTGCAGCCTCTTGTTGATCTTGTCGGATGAAAGGTGCCCGGTCTGGCCACGGCTAAGCCGGGGAAACCTTATTTTTCATATGCCGACGGCCCGTTCGGGGCTCTTCTCTTCGCCTTTCTCAAGGCCATTTTTGATACTTGTTATTTTGCTCGATTCGTCCAGAGCCAGAAAAAACAGCTCGCATATCCTTGATGTTCAGAGTTTTCTGTGCTTCTTAAGCTCGAACAGGTAAGCGAGCCTGAGCGACTCCGAAATATCTCACTATATCAAATGATACCCTAAATTTTGAATGAAACCCTCTTTTCGTGCCGACACCGGCATAAACGCAGAGGCGTGGCATCTGAAACTATCGTATATAGGTGCCGCTTTTGCCACCTGTTTTTTTCAGGAGATAGATATTTGAAATCTCCATGCCTTTATCAACGGCCTTGCACATGTCGTATATGGTCAGCGCTGCGATGGAGGCAGCAGTGAGGGCCTCCATTTCCACACCGGTCTTGCCGGTGATGCCCACCGTGGCGTAGACGGTAATGGTGCTGGACTGTTCGTCCAGATCAAATTCGATATCCGCCTTGGTGATGGGCAACGGGTGGCTGAGGGGGATAAGGCCGTCCACCTTCTTGGCGGCCATGATGCCGGCCAGTCTGGCAACGCCCAGAACGTCACCCTTGGCCACCGAACCCTCCTTGACCAGGGCAAAACAGTCGCTGCTCATGGTGATGGCCGCCTGGGCCGTGGCCTGGCGAGTGGTGTCAAGCTTAGCGCTGACGTCCACCATGCGGGCGTTGCCGGCCGCGTCAAAGTGATTGAACTTCTTGTCGTCCTTCATGCCGTTGTTTGCCTACTCCGCTTTTTTGAAAAGCCGCGTGAAAAATCCGCTGTCGGATTCCTTGGCATCCTCAATGGCGCTGAATTCCTCCAACAGTTCCACCTGTTTTTTGGTGAGCTTGGTGGGGGTAACCACCTTGACGCTGATGATCATGTCGCCGTTGTTTTTTGATCGGAGGCTGGGGGCGCCCTGGCCGGAAAGAGTAAAGCTCTGGCCTGACTGGACACCCTTGGGAAAGGTGAATGAGGTGTTGCCGTGGGCGGTGGGAATATCCAGGGTGCAGCCCAAGGCCGCCTGGGTCATGCTGAGCGGGATTTCGCAAAAAATGCGTTCGCCATCCCGTTCAAAAAAGTCGTGTGGTTCCACATGGATGACAACGTAGAGGTCGCCGGCCGGGCCGCCGCGTCTGCCCCCCTCACCCTCGCCGCGTAAACGCATGCGGGCGCCGGTGTCGACGCCGCCGGGAATTCTCAGGGAAACGGTTTTGGTCTTGCGCACCAGGCCACCGCCGTTACAATCGGTGCAGGGCTCCTTGATGACCTGGCCCTGGCCGCGGCACTCGGGACAGGGGGTGGCCACCCGGAAGAATCCCTGGGAGCGGGTGATCTGGCCGCTGCCGTGGCACATGCCGCACGTCTCCGGCTTGTAGCCGGGCCGCACGCCGCTGCCTTCACAGGTCCAGCAGGTGTCGCGTTTGGTGATCTCCACCTCCTGCTCGCAGCCGTGCACGGCATCCATAAAAGAGATGGTCAGATCATAGCGCAGGTCGGCGCCCTGCATGGGAGCGTTGTGGTCGCGGCGTCCGCCGCCGCCAAAGCCGAACAGGTCGCTGAATACATCGCCGAAGCTGGAGAAGATATCCTCGAAATTGCCCGGGCCGCCCCGGAAGCCGCTGCTACGCAGACCTTCGGCGCCATACTGGTCGTAGATTTGCCTTTTTTCCGTATCGCAGAGGACCTCATAGGCCTCGGCGGCTGCCTTGAATTTATCTTCAGCCTCCTTGTCACCGGGATTGCGATCCGGGTGATACTTCATCGCCAGTTTGCGATAGGCTTTTTTTATTTCAGCGGCAGAGGCGGAGCGATCAACCTCAAGGGTGGCGTAGAAATCTTGTTCCATAAAAAAACAATAAATAGGTTTTGGTTGCAGTATAAAGGGGGGCTGTGTCGCAATGGGCGCAGGCAATCTGCCGCCTGGCCGGGCGACACTGTGCTGTTTCCGGCAACGACCTTTGCGGGAAATGCGGCTGGCCGAATGTCGTCACAGGTTATTGATTCGTGCCTGTCCAGTAATGGCCCTCTCGGAATCTCGTCAACTCGCTTACCGGCCCGATCTCCCGGAGTCGGGCGAGCTCGATTCCCTCGTCATGCTCAAAAAATAATGCTCGCAAGTCGCATGGATGCCTGCCAGACTCCGAAATGACCTGTTTCAACAGAGGCTCTAATTCGTTTCGCCAACCTGGGGCTCGAGTTCGGAGCCTTTTTCAGCGGCAACCTCCGGGGGCTGCCCCATGGTCTGAATATTGTCAAAGGTCACCTTACCGGCGGCAATCTCTCGCAGGGTGGTAACGATTTCCTTATTCTTGGCCTTGACCAGGAAGGGCTGGCCCTTGCGGTGTTGTTTTACCCGGGCGACGCCAAGGTGGATAAGGGAAAAACGATTTTCGTTGCCAATCTGGGAGAGGCAATCTTCTACAGTAATTCGGGCCATTGGTACATTTCCTCCTGGAAAATATAAGAAGTCTCGATGGCGTCGCAAAGGGTCGCCAACTGCTTCGTTGCTGCATATTATCTCGTTTCTGGTCGGAAACGAACTCTTTCCGGCCAGACGCTATCTCGTCACTGCGGCGTACCAGGTACGCCGCATTCCTCGGAATGTGCGCGCCTTACAAGGGGCGCCATGCTCTTGGACCTGTGAGGCCATGTGTCGTGGCGGCACAATCTGCAGGGGGACTTTTTCGCCTCTTCTTTAAAGAACCACCATAAATAGCGGAAAAATAAAGGTGCCTTTTCCCTAACCAGAACCTGATAACCATATACATTTTTTTATTTTTGGCAATAGCTTTTTGTGGAAAGGCGGATGGGGAGGCGGGGTAACTGGTTTTGGCATGAGTCGTGCAAGGTGTAGAGGTGGGTTCAGGCACTCTTCAGGACTCCTGTTGAGGGGCCCTGCTTTGGTAATAGTTCGTTATTGTTGATTTTTTGTTGTTTTTCGAGGGGTGTGTGATGGGCTTGCGTGGTGGGAAAAAATTACCGGCACCGTCAGGATACTGGCGCAGGGATAAAAGTATGACGCTGCGCAGGTGGTACGCTGCAGCGCCGATAATGGCCCTGGCTTGTCTGGGCATCGTTCTTATTGTGGGGGGGTGCACCTCCTCGTCCCGCCTGGCCAATCCCCTGGGCCTCGATTTTAATCCCATCCTTCACGAGGTCGACAGCAGACGACCGGTGCCGGTGGTCTATCCGGACGGTGCGCCGTCGGGTGGTGTCCAAGACCGGCAGTGGCAGGTGATCAGCCGGGGCTATCCGCCCTATATATATGATGACTCCGAAACATCTGATTATTCAAGATACCCTCGAAAGAATTGAGATCAACGGTGAGAGCAATGCAAAAAAAAACATGGGGTCTGGCGGTGTTGATTCTTCTGGCCGGCGCTGCTGCGGCGCAGGCCTCTGATGCTGTGACCTTGCACCGGTATGTTGTCGACTATCCTCACCAGGTGCCGGGTGATTACGTCTATCGAACGCCCCGCGTCTTTGCCCCGGAGAGAGGCGGCGTTGATTTTTCCTGGAATTGGCTGTCCGGTGACAAGAAAGATGTCATGCCGGCCGAGACCGGCACCCAGCTCAAGCTGCGGGTGGGCGAGTTGGCCAGCCAGCTGCTGGCCGGCAGCAAGGAGCCCATTCCGGGTGAAATGCGTCTGGCCGTGGCAAGCTTTGTCAGC
Source organism: Desulfobulbaceae bacterium (assembly GCA_002868945.1). Taxonomy (GTDB): domain Bacteria; phylum Desulfobacterota; class Desulfobulbia; order Desulfobulbales; family SURF-16; genus BM506. The sequence goes on along the minus strand of PKTX01000005.1, from coordinate 55,011 downwards.
CTTGATCAGGTCTATGAAACATCGGCCCTGGGACGCTATTTGGCAGAGCAGATGCTGCATGAGTTGCATCGCCTGCGTGTTGACGTCATTGATGTGCGCATGATGCCGTCCATGCAGATCAGTAAGGGGTATGGCGAATATGTCCTGTCCAGGGATATGGCGCAACTCAACTATGCCCATCATGCCGACGCGGTGGTGGCCGGCACCTATTCCGTGGCCGACGGCCAGATCTTTGTCAACGTCCGTCTCCTGGAAAACAACAGCGGCCTGGTTCTGACCGGCGCCTCCATGGTCTTTGAGGCAGACGCTCTGACAGCAGCCATGCTGAAGCATGCCGGGCAACCCTATCAGGCGCCCATGCATGAGGTGATGGTGGAGAGGGGACCGGCCAGGCGGGCAGGGGAGAGGTGAGAGGATGATGCGGCTTTTTTGTCGAACAGCGATGCTGGCCTTGATACTCCTCGGTACTGCCCTTGGCGGCTGTGGAGCCACCGGCAACGGGGACCGGCTCAGTGCCGGTGGAATGGCCATTGAGAGAAAGGCGCGCCACGCCTATGAGCATGCTGTCGCCTATATGGAGCGGGGGCATTACCTTTTGGCCCGGCAGCACTTTGCCGAGGCTGTGGCCCTGGCCATGAGTCAGCAGTTGCATGATGACGCCCTGGCCGGCCTGGGTCGGGTGGAAAAGATTATAGCCCAGCGGAGGTAGTGAGATTTGAAGAGAGCACAACCTGTATATACCGTCCTGCTGCTTCTGGTCCTGCTCTTTGGCCTGTGCGGTTGTGGGGGATGGGGGGCAAAACCGGGCGGAACCGTGTCCGTTGCCACCCCCGATTTTTTCGGATTTGGTGATTACCTGGCCCGGCAGCTTGTGGCGGGCCGGGGCGGCCATGGCGGTCGGGGTGAACGGATCCTGCTCACCAGCATGGTCAATCTGGACAATCTTTATGAAAGTTCGGCCTTTGGCCGCACCATGACCGAGTCGCTCTCCACCTGTCTCTTCCGTTACGGCTTTCGGGTAGCCGAGGTGCGCAAGGCGCCGTCACTCTTTATCCGTGACCGGGAGGGGGAGTTGCTGCTGAGCCGTGACGCCGCCCTGGTGGCCAAAAGTCAGGCCGTTCAGGGGATTGTTACCGGAACCTATTCCCTGACGCCCACCACGGTGATTATCAATGTCAGGCTGCTTGATGCCGGTTCGCAGGAGGTGTTGTCCGTGGCCGGTATGGAGCTGCAGCGCAGTCATAATATCAACTATCTGCTGGCCCGTGACACCGCCTTGGTGGATGGTCGGATCTCTGCCTATGAACGCTAGGGTGACATCATGAAGAATCGTATAACGCTCTTGGCGCTGCTGGGCTGCCTGCTCCTCAACGGCTGTGCCATTAAAGAGGCCGATCATGTGGCGGTGCGCACCGGCTCGCCCGTGGTTCATATCTACCCGACGGGGGGGCGTTATGATCAGGCCACGGCCCTGGTTCTGCCCTTTCAGGTGCCGGCCGGCATTCAGCCCTCCTACGGTTTGCAGGTGGGCGCCCTTTTTCATGAGGTCTTCTTGTCCAAGCAGACCTTCAGTACCATCCGTTTTGGTGAGCGCTTTTACGGCACCATTGACGAGGCCATGGAGATGGGTCAAGAGGCCGGCGTCGATCTGGTGGTGGCGGGCCGCATCAATTACGCCATGTCCGGCGGTCAGCTGGGCGGTGCTCGGGCCGATGTCTCCCTGCGGGTGGTCAATGTCCAGAGCGGTAACACGGTCTGGTTTATCAGTCAGGTGATGGATCAGCTCATGGATCATCCCGATTTGACCCTGCCTAATCGCCTCCTCTCCGTCTTTAATGTCCCGGAGGTGCGCACCTCCAGCGGTGCCGCCAGCCTGCCCAACATGTTGGCCCATATTGCCGTGGATATGAGCGAGGTCATGGCAGGGGCCCGTCTGGTCAGCCGCAAGACGCGCTAGTTCGTGCCTGTCCAGAAATGGCCCTCTCGGAGTCTCGTAAACTCGCTTACCGGGAGTCTCGTAAACTCGCTTACCGGGAGTCTCGCAAACTCGCGTACCGGCCCGATCGTCAGGCGCAAAAATAATGCTCGGAGGTAAGCGAAACGAAGTGGAGACTCCGATATCGCATATATGCCTGCACCCCAAGGGCACTCGGAGTGTCGCAGGCTCCCTTACCTCTTTCAGGGCGCGCTTATTTTTCTCGCACTCCTTGATCTCGAACGAAATGACCTGTTTCTGGACAGGCACTAGCTCGCCCTTGCGCCAGGCATCCTCTCGCGCCGCCGGCTGCCGGCAACGCTCTCTTGCGGGAATCTTGTGTGAAGAAGAGACGAAGCAGGGCCTGCCTCGCCAACGGGGTGCAAAGGGATAAGGGTGGTTGAGGAAGGTTTGCCCATAAAAAAAGGAGACGCCGAGTGGCGTCTCCTTTTTTTATGGGAAGTGCAGGGCTGTGCCCTCTTTATCCTTCAAAGGGGTTTTTGAGGAGCATGGTCTCGGCCCGGTCCGGACCCACGGAGATAATCTGGGCCGGGGTCTCGGTGAGATCCTCGATCCGTTTGATGTAATCCCTGGTCTTCCGGGGCAGATCCTCCATGCTGCGTACGGCGCTGATATCCTCCTGCCAGCCGGGGATCTCTTCATAGACCGGTTTGACGAGCTGGGCCTTTTTGATATTGCCGGGCATGGCATGATAGGTGGTGCCGTTGTTCTCATAGGCAGTGGCGATTTTCAGGCGGTCCATGCCGCTCAGCACATCAAGTTTGGTAATGGCCAGACCGGTGATGCCGTTTAGGCGCACGGCATCGTTGGCCACAACGCCGTCGAGCCAGCCGCAGCGTCGGGTCCGACCCGTGGTGGCACCGAACTCGCCGCCGCGTTTCTGCATGCCGGCGCCGACATCGTCAAAGAGTTCGGTGGGGAAGGGGCCTTCGCCGACCCGGGTGGTATAGGCCTTGAGGATACCGATAACCGCATCGATATGGGCCGGGCCGAAGCCGGAGCCGGTGCAGGCGTTGCCGGCAATAACGTTTGAGGAGGTGACAAAGGGGTAGGTGCCGTGATCGATATCGAGCTGGGTGCCCTGTGCCCCTTCAAAGAGGATATGTTTGCCGGCCTTGCGGCCCTCGTGGAGTTTGACGCTGACATTGCCCATAAAGGGGCCGAGCTGTTCGGCATAATCCATGAACTCGCCGTAAATGGCATCAAGGTTGAGGGGCTCGCCGCCGAATTTGTCAACGATGAGGGCGTTCTTTTCGGCAATGTTCTCCTCCAGCTTGGCCTTGAAGAGGTCGGCATCAAGTAGATCGCCGCATTTGATGCCGCAGCGCAGAATTTTGTCGCCGTAACAGGGGCCGATGCCGCGGCCGGTGGTGCCGATTTTGGCACCATCCTTTTTCCTGGTTTCACTGCAGGCGTCAAGGACCCGGTGGTAGGGCATGATCAGGTGGGCATTTTCGCTGATGGTAAAGCGCGCCGGCGTAACAGGCAGGCCCTGGGTGGAGAGTTCCTCCATCTCTTCAAGCAGGACGCCGGGGTCGAGGACAACACCGTTGCCGATCAGGCATTGCTTGTCTTCGTAAAGGATGCCGGAAGGGATGAGGTGAAAAATAAACTTTTTGCCGTCCACCACCAGGGTGTGTCCGGCGTTATTGCCGCCCTGGAAGCGGACAACGTAATCAGCATGCTGGGTGAGAAGGTCGACAATCTTGCCCTTGCCCTCATCTCCCCATTGGGTGCCTACCACAACTACATTGGCCATTGTTCTCTCCTGAAAAGGTGTATGAAAGCCCGCAGGGCATATTCGTCAGCAATAGGGGTCTGGTCGGTAGTCCAGACAAACCTGGCAAGGATAGCCAACCGTCGGGAAAATGTCAATATAATGGCCGTGGGAAGTTTTTGCGGTGGGCCGCCAGAGGCGGAGAGCACATCGATTGGCAGAGGCAACGGTGAGTCTGCTTGACACGCTCCGGTAAATAACGTAAATTTCCTGCTGTTTTTACTGCCGCGGGCGGTATCTCTTTTGAAATTTTATGGTGCTGATCTGTTATGGCTTGATTATCCAGCCTGACACGGCCTGGTCGAGGACCTATGTTTGGGATCGGACTTCCGGAATTTATTCTGATTATGGCATTGGCCCTCATTGTTGTCGGACCCGATAAGCTGCCGGGCCTGGCCAAGACGGTGGCCAAGCAGATCCTCGAGTTGAAAAAGGCCGCCAACGAGTTGAAGGACTCCCTGCAGGACGAGATTGCCGAGGAAAAGGAGAGTTTCAAGGAGTTGACCGGCAGCCTCGATGATATTGATGTTTCGCTGACCGATTCGGCCCCGGCCGATAAGACCCCGGAGCACTCATCATCCCCTCATGCGGCGGGCGAGGATGAGGCCATGGATCAGGTCCGGCCGGATATTGAACAGGAGGAGGCCGCCACTGCCCATGAGTCGGCGTACTCCGCCCCCAGCAGGCCGGATGAGCCGTCGAGCAAGGTATGAGTGATGTCTTGTCAGGCCACTTCCAGGGCCATCTCCTGGAGTTGCGGCGCCGGGTAACCATCGCCTTTCTGGCGGTTGTCCTGGCCAGCTGCGGCGCCTATTTTTTTGCGGAAGATATTTCCCTCTTTTTTATCGCACCCCTCTTTCGGGCCAGCCCCGAACTCTCCCATCTGGTCTATACCAATCTCACCGAGGCCTTTATCACCTATCTGAAGATGTCGGTGCTGATTGGCGTGATCGTTTCTTTTCCGGTGGTGCTTTATCAGTGCTGGATGTTTATGGCCCCCGGCCTGCATGCCCACGAGAAACGCTTTGCCTTGCTGGTGGTCTTCTGGGCCACCCTTCTCTTTGTCTTTGGGGTATTCTTTGCCTATGGCGCTGTTTTACCCCGGGCCCTCACCTATCTGATGAGCTTTGCCGGCGAGAACCTTACCGCCATGCCCAAGCTTGACTCCTATCTCAGCTTTGTGGCCCGTTCCGGCCTGGCATTCGGTCTGGCCTTTGAAATCCCCTTTCTGATGGTTATGGCCGGCAAGGCCGGCTTTGTGGAGCGTCGTTATTTTTCCAGGCAGCGCAAGTATTTCTATCTGGCCATCATCATTCTTTCCTTTCTGCTGGCTGCCGGTGACCTGATGTCCACCCTGCTCCTGGTCTTGCCGCTTTTTGTGCTCTACGAGCTGGGACTCGTTGTTATGCGGATCTTTTCCGGTAAGAAAAGGGCGGCTGACCTCTAATATCTTGTTGATATGTATGTAGGCCATCTTGAGGCCATCTTGAGTAATTGCTATTTCGTGTCTGTCCAGAAATAGGTCATTTCGTTCGAGATCAAGGACTGCGAGAAAAATAATGCTCGGAATATCAGATATATGCCTGGTCTTGTTTTTTTACACTCCTTGATCTCGAGAACAGGTAGGCGAGCGAAGCGAGACTCCGAAATAACCGTTTCCGGTCAGGTACAAATTGATCAAATTCGGGAACAAAAGAGGTGTTTTGGTGTTCTCTGCTGTAAATTCTCTGCTGCAATTATCCGGGATCTCAGGCAAAAGGTGTTGTGTTTGCCGTCTTGATATGGCAATAGTTCCAGATGCGGCATTGTGTCATGTCTCGGTGGATGCCTTAAGAGGCGGAATGTCGCTTATGTGCTTTTCTCGGGCGATGTTTTCTGGTAATGGGGAGGGACGGTGAGCGCAATTTTGTGCAGGGTCCGGTTGTTGCCTGGTTTTTTTTTACTGCCTGAAGCGATAGGGTTGGAGTCTTTTTGATGCTCTGTGGTGAATATGACTGAAAACACTCTTGCCCACTTTTGCAAACGCTACAGGTATACCGGCCAGGTGCTGGCCGGTGCATACAGTCCTGAGCTGAAGAAAAGTCTCTCCCAGGCCATAGTGCATCTTGAGGGTCTGGGCAAAATCGGTTCTCCCATAATTCCTTACATTGCCGCCTGGCGCGCCGAGGGCGGTCATATCTGGTATGAGTATACCGGCCCGCGTCTGCACAGGTTGCTCGGCACGAAGACAGCAGCCCTCTCTGATGCGGTTCGCACAAATATCATTACCCGTTATCTCTACAAGACCCATAAAAACCCGCCCTCTGTCGACCGGATTATTCGGGACCGGCAGCAGCTTGATCGAATGCGGGATGCCCTGCGGCGCCGGGCCGAACGGGGCGGCGCCGTTGAGGCGGTCTATGAATTTGATGTTAACGGGAAACCGCTATGGCTCAAGGACCTGGCCCGGATCGAGAGCCATGAGCGCGACGGCATCGTCCTTTCCTATGGTTCGTTGATCAATGTTACCAAGGAGATGCGTCTTGAGGAGAGGCTCTTTGAGCTGCAGGGAGAGCTTTCCTTTCACAAGGATAATCTGGAACTGTTGGTGGCTGAGCGCACCAAGGATCTGCGCCAGGCCCAGCTGGACGTGGTGCGCAGACTGGCCCAGGCCGCTGCCTGCCGCGATGGTGATACCGGTTCCCATATCAAGCGGTTGAGCAGATATTGCGCCATCCTCGGGCGCTCGGCCGGCTTAAGTAAAAAGGCCAACTGGATTTTATTTCATGCCGTGCCCATGCATGATATCGGTAAGCTGGGCATTGATGATTCCATCCTGCGCAAACCGGGACCGCTCTCCTTCCAGGAGTTTGAGGTGATCAAGTCCCACTGCCAGGTGGGGGCCGAGTTGTTGCAGGAGAGCAGCTCGTCACTCTTGCAGGTGGCGCGGAGCATTGCCCTGACCCATCATGAGCGCTGGGACGGCAGCGGCTATCCGCAGGGCCTGGCCAGGTTGCAGATTCCCCTGGCCAGCCGTATTACCTCCATTTGCGATGTCTTTGACGCGTTGACCTCGGAGAGGCCCTACAAGCCGGCTTGGCGTTTTGAGGATGCCGTCCATGAGGTGAAACGGCTCAAGAATATCTATTTTGATCCGAAACTTGTTGATCTGTTTGAAAAAAATATCCCAAAGATCAAACGAGTCTGCCAGTCTCCCCTCTGACGGCCCGATCGGGCCGGCAATTTTTTCTGACGTCTTTTCTTCAGTCTTCAAGGACCGCATCTTTATCATCCTGATTCGTTATCTGTTCAGCCACCGAGTGTATGAAATTCAAGGTTCCAAGGTTGGCTCCCAGTGCCTTGGGCGTGCCGAAAGGCAGGCGGGTCGGCAGTGGCGGGAGCTGTTTGGCCGGGAAAAAGATCCGGCACAGCAGGCGCAACGAGGCCGGTCGTGAGCCCCGGCCCTTCTTGAGGAGGGCGCCTGACCATCGTCATCACTCCGGCAGGAGGCAACAGCTGGAGAAAGGCTCGGGAAAGAGATGTCCGTGCCTATCTTTTCATTTCCTGTTTGAGGAGACAGCAGGAGATACGGTGTCTGGGCGTGCCGTCGGCATTGTATTGCAGGTTGCCGGGTTGCAGGAGCTTGTTCATCACACAACCTTCGGCAATATGGAGCTGAAAGAAGCGTTCCTCGTTGAGGCCTCCGGTGGCAACGAGACGGTTCTCTCTGATCTCCAGAGCGTGGATGGGGAAATCCTCGCACAGGGGGCATTTGTAGACCCGGCCATTGGGGAAGATAAAGAAGTTGTCCGCCACCTAGCCGGCACAGGCAAAGTCTTCCCCTTCCTCCAGAAAGACCTTGGGGTAGATGACATGGATGCCCAGCTCGGCCGCTTGGCGGGCCACCGGCGGGATAACGGAGAGCCACTCATCCGGGCTGAGCTGCAGGGGCGCCTCGCTTGCCGTCGATTTGCCGCGGATGCCGATCACCTGGATGAAAAACCGTTTGACACCGAGCTCCTGGAGCAGGGCCGGCATGCGGGCAAGGTGGGCCAGATTCATGCGGCTCACCGTGTAGATCAGGCTGACATCAAAGCCGAGGGCAATGGCCTTTTTCAGGTTTGTTGTGCAGGTCTCAAAAACACCCCGGCCGCGGATGGGGTCGTTGACCCGGGCGTCCGGGCCGTCCAGGCTGAAGCTGAGTACGGCATCCTGCGGTCCTATTTTGTCCAGGAGATCGTGGAAGAGAAAGCCGTTGCTGTCCACTGTAATGGTGGCATAACCGAGTTTGCGTGCATAGTGGATGCCGTGGGCCAGATCCGGATGCAGGGTGGGCTCGCCACCCAGAAAGATGATATTGCTCTCTTTCTCAGGGGTGTAAAAGAGCTTGAGCCACTCCTCCATGGTCTCTCGGGAAACGGTCTCGCTGCCGTGCTGGCTGGTGTTGATATAGCAGTGACGACAGGCGAGGTTGCAGGCGGTGAGCAGGTGGAAAAAGACGTTGCGCTCCCTGGCCTTGAACTGCAGGGTCGTAGGTTTGAGGGCCATAGTTTTCGGAATGAGGGGCAGGATGAGCGAAAATGTAGCGGTTCTCCCTGCCCTCGCTGGTTAAGGTTGCTTGAGGGTATAGTCGGCCAGCAGACTGTCGGGCCAGTAGTTGAAGGCCGGGTTGCTGAAAAACTCCTTGAACAGGACCAGGGATTCTTGTCGCATGACATGGGGAATAACGCTGATCTTCATGGTGCGGTAGAGAGGTGGCAGGCTGCTCAGGTCAAGGCCGGTGCCGCCGCCCATGGCATCCTCATAGCCGTAGACAATGGTCCGCACATTGTTGAGGATCAGGGTGGCAAAACACATGAGGCACGGCTCCATGGTGGAGTAGATGGTCAAGGGACTGTCTGATGTGCCGGCTTCCTGGCGGAAGAGATGGCGCAGGGCCGTGACTTCGGCATGATCCAGTTCATTGGCATGATCACGGCTGTTGGTGCGATGGGCGCGTGCCACGATCCGCCTGTTGCGGGTAATCACGCAACCAACCGGAAATTCGCCCTTGGCCAGGGCCTCGGCAGCCTCGTACAGGGCCTCCTGCATATAATGGTCGTGCTCGTTCTTCATGGTGGGGTCCGGGTTTTTCGGCCAGGGGCGTCTCTACGCTGTAAGACCTGGCAAGGCTAGGTTAGTGTCTGTCCAGAAATAGGTCATTTCGTTCGAGATCAAGGACTGCGAAAAAAATAAGCGCAGGCATATATTCGATATTCCGAGCATTATTTTTTGAGCATGACGCCGAGATCGGGCGAAAGGGCCATTTATGGACAGGCACTAGGTTAATGCCAAGCTTATCATAAAGGGAAAAGGGGCAGCGTCAAGTAAAAGAGCGCCTTCTCTCTTTTGGAGGAGGCCGTCGGCGGGGAAAAAACATCGATTTTTTCGGAAATTGTCGTTATTAAGGGATGGGTAAAATAGAGAGGCGGGGATAAACTCTATTTTGGAGCACACTTTTCACCTCTTTTGTTATCCATTTGTCATGGAGTGATATTTGAGTAGTGCCTCGCATCTTGCACCTCGAGCCACGCCATCGCTGCGTTAAGCTGAAAATTTGTAAAGAGGACGAAATTTCGAACTATCAACCAACTCAGAAGGTTGAGTTCTCAAGAAAGATATGCTCAATGTACGGCAAACCATAGAACAGCGGGAGCTGGACTATCTCTCTCCCTATAGCTGTCCCAGCGTTCGTACCAAAGGCCGGGCCGTGCTGGAGGAGCCCTGTCCCATTCGCACCGCCTTTCAACGGGACCGCAATCGTATTGTCTACAGCAAGGCCTTTCGGCGTTTGAAGTATAAGACCCAGGTTTTTCTCGCCCCCACCGGCGATCATTATCGGACACGACTGACCCATACCCTGGAGGTCTCGGAAATCGCCCGCACCTTGGGACGAGCCCTTTTTCTCAACGAGGATCTGCTGGAGGCCATTGCTCTGGGGCACGATCTGGGTCATACCCCCTTCGGCCATGCCGGCGAGGCGGTGCTCAATGAGCTGATGACCGGCGGTTTTTCCCATTACCGGCAGAGTCTGCGGGTGGTTGATGTCCTGGAAAACGACGGCATGGGACTCAATCTCACCTATGAGGTGCGGGACGGTATTGTCAAGCACTCCAAGGGGTATGGCGAGGTGTTGCCCAAAAACAGCAAGGATATGCCGCAGACCGCCGAGGGCTGTGTGGTACGCTATGCCGATATTATTGCCTACCTGGCCCATGATCTTGATGATGCCATCCGCAGCGGCGTCATTGCCGAGGCCGATATTCCCCTGACCTGTCAGGATCTCCTCGGCAAGAACCACTCACGCCGCATTGTTACCATGGTGGAGGGCGTCCTGGCCGGTACCGCCCCCCAGGGTGGCCATCTTCTCTTTGGCGTTGAGGAGCGGATCGGCCAGGCCATGCAGGAGTTACGCTGGTTTCTCTATGAAAACGTCTATCGGGCCAAGCAGGTGCATGAGGAGTTTGTCAAGGCCTCCAAGATGCTGCGGGAGCTCTTTGTCTATTTTATGGAAAATCGGGAATTTCTGGATTCCTATATGGGATCCTATGCCGAATCTACCTCCCTGGAACGAAGGGTGGGTGATTTTGTGGCAAGTATGACGGATCGTTATGCCCAGGATATGTATGCCAGGATATTCTGGCCCAAAAAAGGGGTTTGAAGGCCGGCGCCGCAGGCGGCACTGCCGGGCCGAGTTTTGCCGGCATTATGTTTTTGAATATCCCGGAGGCGGCACTTCTGCCGCCGGGGTGGGATGTTCTGCCAAATGGTGACCTTTGCAGGTCAGGAAAGTAAACAAGAAGGTGTATGCAATGTCTGATGAAGTAGAGTTTGTTCCCTATGAGGTGGCCATGCAGGTTGTCGGTAATATTGTCGAGGAGGAGCATCTTCATGAGCTCAATCGTCGCGTGCTGACCGTCTACGACAAGGAGGGGCAGGAGTTGTGCTGGTATGATGCCGAGGAGATTATACAGGAGGCGGTCATTGACAATCCCAAGGACAAGGATGCCGTGAAGACCGCCTGCGTTGAGGTGATCATGCATCAGATTCCCAAATGGGCCCTGGAGGATCTCCTCAAGCGCAAGAAGGCCGAGGTGGAAAGGCAGAAGGAGCCCGGCCAGGGCTGAATAACATCGGCCATTGCCGCAGTCTCGTCATTCTGTTGAGGCTCGTAAGAGAGAACCATCAGGTCTTGATGGTAAAAGAGAGCAGTCGTCAAGGACAAAAGGGGCTCTGGTTGTCGCGGATGCGTGGAAAAGGCGTGTTCACTATGGCCCTGCCATGTTGAATATGGCGATAAGGCAACCCGATCTCCGTTCAGGTCTTTATGGAGAGATCCCCCCCGATGCCCTGCGGCATGGGGGGGATTTTTTCGCCCCCCAGGATATAGCCGCCGTCCAGGCGCAGGGTACTGCCGGTCATGAAGTCGGCATCCTTGATGAGAAAGAGCACGGCCTTGACCAGGTCATCCGCCTTGCCGGTCCGCGCCAGCAGGGTGTGGTGGATGATCTCCTGCTGCTGAGTTTTTTCCAGCAGGGCCCAGCCCCGTGTCTCTTCGGCGTGGCGTTGCGCAAAAAAACCGAGCATGATCTCGTTGACCCGTACCCGGGGGGCGCCCTGTCGGGCCCAGGTCTCGATAAAAGAGCTGACGGCCCGGTTGGCGGCGGCATAACCGTCGTTAAAGAGGAGACCGGCCGGGCCGCTGCGACCGGTGAGGCCGGCAATGGAAGAGATGACCACCATCACCGCCTCCGACTGCTGCTGCAGGAGGGGCAGGCTCTGTTGAAAGACGTTCCACTTGGCCTTCAGGGTGGTGGCCATTTCCCGCTGCCACTGTTCCTCACTGTAAGGCCCGTGGACAATGGGCATGCCGCCTCGCTCGATATTGTTAATGACGATATCAAGGCGGCCATAGCGTGCCATGGCGCGGTTGAGTAGTTGTGCCACCTCCTGCTCCCGACGCAGATCGGTGGAGAGGGCCAGGTAGTCAAAGGCGCGCGCCGTGAACTCCTCTTCCATTTCGCGAACCGACTCGGGCCAGTCGTAATAGGGCAGGATGAGACGGCAACCGTCCGTGCCCAACCGGCGAGCCACGGCCCGGCCAAGACCGCGGCTGGCACCGATAACCAGAGCTGTTTTGCCGGAGAGGTGCATGGTTGTTTAGAGGGAGGCGGTGCGGATCAGCAGCTTGGTGCCCGGATGGATCGTATCATCCTTGAGGGTATTCCAGCGCCTGATTTGATCCATCTCCAGGTTGAAGCGGCGGGCGATGGTCCAGAGGCTGTCGCCCTGTTTGACCTGGTAGTAAATGACCTTGCCGTCCAGGTTTGCCGAGGCGTTGCGGGGTGGTGTGCTGCTTCGGGCCATCCTGGCCAGACGTTCCTGCTCTCTATGGGCCTGACTGGCATCGTCCAGATAGATGGCAAGCTGTTGCCCTGCCCTGATTCTGCCCAGGTCATCGAGATTATTCCAGATGGCGATCATGTGTTGGGGCACGTCGTAGCGTCTGGCAATAAGAGAGACGGTCTCGCCGGCCTTGATCTTATGCAGGATCAGGTCGGCATCGGCCAGGACCACCGGCGGACTGCTCTCCTTATCCCAGAGGACATATTCCGTGGTCTGGTAGGGGATGCGCAGACGCTGGCCCTTACGAAGCTTGGCGCTCTCCAGTTTGTTGGTCTTGAGGAGGGTCAGCTTGCTGATGTTGTAGGTGTTGCAGATCGCTGTCAGGGTGTCGTTGCTGCGCACCACATGGGTCTTGTAGTTGGTCCCCACCACCGGATACACCTTTTTGATATTCCGGGCCACGATCTCTTTTTTGCCCTTCGGTACCTTGAGGGGGTAGGAGGCCCTGTCGGGCGGGGTGATTGTCTTGCGGAGCTGACGGTTAAGCTCTCGAAGTTCTTCAAAGTCGCCGCCCTGGGCCGCGACCACGGCACGCAGCGAGGTCCAGCGCGGCACATTGACCACTTCGTACTCCAGGGGCTTCTGGTAGTTGATGTCGCTGAAACCGTAGCTGGCCGGATCCTTGGCAATGATGATTGCGGCAATGAGCTTGGGCACGTAGAGTTTTGTCTCGCTGTGGAGGTAACGCTGCTGGGCCAGATCCCAAAAGTTGTCCACCTTGTAGCGGCGCAGGCCGCGGTTGATCTTGCCGCCACCGGCGTTATAGGCGGCAACGGCCAGGTGCCAGTCGTTAAAGCGGCCATGCAGGTCGCTTAAAAAGGCAATGGCGGCATCGGTGGATTTGATTGGGTCACGCCGTTCATCTTCGTAATTGTTGATCTTGAGACCGTAATGGCGGGCGGTGGAACTGATAAATTGCCAGGGACCGGCAGCTCTGGCCCGGGAATAGGCGGTCAGGCTGAAGCCGCTTTCGATCATGGGCAGGTAGGCCAGGTCCAGGGGAAGCCCTGCCTCTTGGAGGCGGGCCTGGATCATGGGCAGGTAGCGTGTGGAGCGTTCCAGCCACTTGCTAAAGGTGGCGCGTTGACGGTTCTGGAAAAAGTCGAGGTAAAATTCGACCTGTTTGTTGATGGTTATCGGGAAATCATAGCTGATTTCCGCACTGGCCATCTCTTCGGAGGCGGCTGCGCCCTGCTCCCAGCTGCCAAGCTGTTCAAGTTCGGCAATCTCCTCGTTGACCGTGGTCTCCGGTTCCGGAATGGTGGTTTCCTCAATCAGGTTGTCGATGGCGGGAATCTGGACCAGCTCAAGATTCTGGTTGGGCGGCAAAGCTGCTTGACGCGAGTTGGTGTTCAGGCAGCCGCTCAGCACTGCGATGCAGAAAAAGAGGAAAAAAGGTAGGATATGGCGCATACTATGAAACCGGGGACAGAGTGAAAAAGAGGAGAGATCTCTTTGAAACAACGACATGTTGAGTGTTTGCATACAATAATGGCCCTCTTTTTACCTGAGGATCAGCCAACAGGCAACACTTTTCAGGTTGATGGTGGGCGGCAATGAGGCCCTGTTGGGCAATGGCGGCTTTCGCTGCCATGATCTTGGTGGGGCAGCGCCAACTCCGGAACGGCCCGCTTTTGCCGGGCAGTCGTGCCGGTGTGTCGGTCTGTTTCGGAAAAACGGCTTACTGCCGCTTTTGTGTTGAAGTTGTTGGTGTTTTGGGGAATTATACCCTTGTTGAGAATAAATGTCCAAAATAGTGTGCTTACGCTCTCTTGCCCTGCTCTGTGATGAGGGCTCTTTTTTTGTCTGGTTGGTTGAGGGCGTCTCGTTGGTCTCTGTCCAGAAAGAGGTTGTTTCGAAGTCTCGCAGGCTTGCTTACCAGCCCGCCTGGAAAATGAGGGAGCTCGAAGGTCTCTCTTCGTTCGCTATCTGCTGATGCGGCGTCAAGATTCGGCATGAGGTAAGCGAGATCCCGAGATGCCCCTAAATCAGTGTAAAATTAGCCCTGGAGCCTGTCGGACTTAGAGAATCGTAGCGAAAATTCGAAAAATCAAGGCCAGATTTACATGGATTTGAGGCGAATAGCAGAGCTATTTAACGAAAAGCCATGGGAATATGGACCGATTTTTCGAATTTGCAGTAGATTTATGTCTAAGTCCGACAGGCTCCTAGGGACAAGTTCCACCCGGCGCGCTTTTTTTCGCCGCATTTTTCACCGTTAAGGGCTGCTGCGCCTCGCCTTAAGGGGCCTCGTTCTCCTTTTCAACAGGCTGTCACGCCCCATAAAAGTAATTCATGAAGAAACTCTTGTCGTTTATATTTAAGGGATCCCTGCTTGCCGTGCTCCTTGGTCTTGTGGCTGTTGTGGCGGGGTATTACTGGTTCATTGTCCGTGAGCCGGGTGAAAATATCAGCCGGGACGCCATTGAGAATATTCTCACCATGGAGAGTCCGGTTTATTACAGTGACGGCACAGCCAAGATAGGCGTGTTTTTCGAACAGGCCCATCGGCAGTATCTCCCCTATGAACAGATCCCCAAACATTTTGTCCATGCCATTGTCTCTTCGGAGGATCACACCTTTTTTAGTCATTACGGCGTTAATTTCAAGGGACTCAGCCGTGCCATGCTGGCCAATATCAAGGCCGGTCGGGTGGTGCAGGGCGGCTCCACCATTACCCAGCAGACCGCCAAAAATCTCTTTAAGCGACAGGGACGCTCCATACAGGCCAAACTTCGGGAGCTTATCAATGCCCTGCGTCTTGAATACCACTATTCAAAGGAGAAGATCCTGGAGTTTTATGCCAACCAGTTTTATGTCAGTGGTAATGGCCGCGGCTTAGGGGTGGCGGCCCGCTACTATTTTGATAAAGAGGCTCGGGATCTCAGCCTGGTGGAGGCGGCTTTTATTGCCGGTTCGGTCAAGCGACCAAACTTCTATAATCCCCATATCCAGAAAACAGAGGAAGATGTCCGCAAGGCCATACTGGAGAGTAAGCATCGAACGGCCTATGTGTTGGGGCAGATGTATAAGCATGGCTACATTGACGCCAATACCTATCAACGCGCCCTTAATCAGGAGATTGCCTTTAAGCAGGGCCGCACCAGGTATTCCTTGAATACGGTTATGGACCTGGTCCGCGATGCCATGAGCAATCCCCTTATTGAGGATGCCTTTGTCCGACATGGCATAGACAATATTGCCACCTCGGGCATCAGGGTGATCACCACCATTGACAAGGATCTGCAGGAGAGCAGCCTCTCCTCTCTGAAAAGTGAGCTGTCGCGCCTCGACATCCGCCTGGCCGGTTATGATCGGCAGAGCTTACAAAAGAGCTATGCCGACATGACGCTGGGCAGTGCCGGTGCCCTGCAGGTGGGCCGGTTTTTGCTGGCCAGGGTTGTGAGAATTGAAAAGGATCCGGTGAAGATCATCCTTTCCCTGGATGAGGGGGGGGCTGATGACCCTGTGGGTATTATTGACGAGGATGGCCTGCAGACCGCTCTCACCGCCCTGGTGCGCTACAGGCGGCAGCGCTGGTCCATGCCGGTGCAGGGCGACCTGGACAAGGTGCTCTTGAAGGAGATCAATGAGGGCGACCTGGTCTACGTCAGCGTTCGTGAGCTTGACGAGCTGAGCGGCACCACTCTTTTTAACCTGGAGAAGTATCCCGAGGTGCAAGGTGCTGTTATCAGTATGCAAAACGGCAAGATTCGCTCCATGGTGGGCGGAATGGACAATCATTACTTCAACAGGGCGGTGACGGCCCGGCGCCCCATGGGTTCGGTCTTTAAACCCCTGGTCTATGCGGCGGCTCTGCAGCTGGGCTGGAATTCCCTTGATCCCCTGAACAATGACCGGGCCATGTTTGTTTATCACGACGAGCCCTATTTCCCGCGCCCTGACCATGACAGCCCGCACGACAAGGTGTCCATGAGTTGGGCCGGTGTTTATTCCGAAAACCTGGCCACGGTATGGCTGGTGTCTCACCTCTGTGACAAACTGACCCCGGGGCAGTTCAAAGAGGTGATCTCGCAGCTCGGCATGGGTCGCGATGATGGCGAGTCGTATACCCATTACATGCGCCGGGTACGGGATGAGATGGGCATTGTCGTTGATCGGCGTGCCCTGCAGCAGCTGGCCTTTGAGCAGGCCCGCCTCCTGGTGGAGAGTGACCTCATCTTTGACGGGGAGGATGGCGAGGTGGAGCGGCTGCGCAAGATGCACTACAGCAAGGAATATGTCCTTATGCTGCAGGAGGAAGAGGAGGCTCGGCTAGAAGATGAAAAGGGTGTCGAATCCTTGACCAAGGCTGAGATTGCCGAAGCCGAGTTGCGTATGGACCTGGCACTGCGGAGCTTTGAGCGCCTGCAAGATCTCTATGATGAGCTGCGGCGCCTCCGCACCTTTCCGGACGCCACCATGGAGACCCACGTCCCCAACCTCTACTACCAGCCCATGGCCGGCAGCGCCGGCGCTGTTGTCACTCAGGATTTCAGCCGCTATCGCTTTATCTATTCGGATGAACCGCAACCGGGCTGGCGGCCGGTGACCAGCCAGCTCTTCAGCGTCATGATGAAAGGCATGCGGCCCGCCGACAGGGACGGATTCTGGGGCCGGGTTCGACTTGACAACCGGCTCAAGGTCTCCACGGTGGAAGTGGTCGCCACTGCCATGGCCAGGGAGTTGCAGCGCCTCTCCTCCCTGAAGCCATACAGTCCTGATGTGCTCCACTCCTTGCGCGACTTCCGTATCCTGGCCGGTCTCCGCTATATTATCGGCATGTGTCGGGAGCTTGGCATTGAGAGTGAGCTTGATGCGGTGCTTTCCTTTCCCCTGGGGTCCAATGTGATCAGCCTTTATGAGGTGGCCAGAATGTATGAGGGGCTCACCTCGGGTATGGTATATACGGTGGATGGCCAGCAGAATGCCGGTCTTGATATCATTGCCCGTATTGAGACCTCTGACGGCGAGGTTGTCTATTCGGCCAATCCGGTACAAAAGAGGGTGATTGATCGGCAGACCAATCTGGCTGTCAATGATATTCTCAGGAATGTGGTCAAGCTGGGTACCGGCCGCTATGCCTATCGCAATGTGCAGCTGCACAGCCGTAATCCCGAGCTGGAAAACCAGCTGCAGCAGATGGACATTACCGTGCCGGTATTGGGCAAGACAGGGACGGCGAACCGTTTTACCAATGCGACTTTTGCCGGCCTGGTGCCCGCCTCGCAGCATGGCCGGGAAAACGGCGTTGCTCTGCATAACGGCCTGGTGCTGGCCTCTTATGTCGGTTATGACGACAATAAACCGATGACCAGGGGGACCACCCATATTACCGGTTCTTCCGGCGCCTTGCCGGTTTGGTCCCGGGTTGCCGCCGATCACATTCTCAACCGTGATTATGGCAAAGCCCTTGACCTGGCGGATCTCTCCTTTTCCGGCGTCAAGGAGTTACCTCTCTTTTACCCGGAGGTGGGGCAGATTGAGGTGCCGGTGGCCGTACATGGCGGAGGACTGCTGCTGAGCGGTGCCGCAGCGGCATCGGCAACCGAAAAGGCGCCGGTGGTCACCTTCGGCGAAATTGTCTCCGGTGGCGAGGTCAAGTTGCAGCGGGTCTTTCGCCCCTATTGGTTGCAGTAGGGCCATGAAACATCGAACTGTCCCGAGGTCCTGATAAGTTCAGAAGGCCGCACGGACAAGGAGCAGTGTTTGAAATGTCATATGAAATTATAAAGCAGAGGGGGGCGGACTCGTTTTTCGGGGGCAGGATGAGGCTGTTGTGTCTGGCGGTGGTTATCGGGATGTTGCTGACTGGTTGTCAGTCCGCTCCCAAGAAGGTGGTCTACTCTGCGCCTGATGAGGTGGAGCAGACAGCGAGCCCGGTGTTGGCTGATGACGGCAGCCCCGAGGGTGACAGCTCCGAGGCGGAGGGGGCCGCAGCGGATGAGGCGGAAGCTGTTTTTATGGCCAATATTGATGCGGGTCGTTTTGACCCCGCCTTTGTTGAGTCACGCCTGCAGCTCTACCGGCAGAAAGTGGCTAAATGGCAAAGCTTGGGCACCAAGATGCGTGCCTATGGTCTGGGCTATGAACAGGAAGAGCAGTGGCGGCAATGCACGGCTCTCCTTGAAGAGTTGTACAACGGCTATGCTGCTGTTGCTGAACAACAGGGGGCCGCTCCGGAGGTCATGCGAAAGGATATTGCCTTTGCCGAGAGCGATTGTCGGCAAATGTTTGCCGTGCAGGCGTCCCGTATTCCCGAGTTGCTTGCCGACTATCGGCAGGAGGCGGCCGGGCAGGTGGCGGCGATTATCGATTATTACGCTGCGGACAGGCAATATAGCCAGGTTGTGGCTGCCTATGAAAATGCTGTCCGGTTTCTGGGGGAGGAGCCGCAGGACCTGCGGCTCAAAGAGATTTACGGTCGGGCCCTGCTTCATACCGGCCAGCTGGAAAAGGCGGCCATGGTCTTCTCCCAGGTGCTGACGACCAGCGGCCCATATGAAAAATGGCCGCTGCGTCTTGAGGCTGCCGAATTGCTCATTGCTGCCGGTCAATATGAGAAGGCACGGGCCGAATATCTTCATCTGGCTGATATCCTGAACTATTGGGAAGAGATTGACAAAACCGTGACCGGCAAATTGGCGCTGCTCTTTGATGCCGATAGGCATGTCAGGGAACTCGCCCTCTACAGCAAGGTTCTCAAGGCCTTCCTCTCCTTTGACGGCAGCTCCATGCCCCTTGCCCTGGAGGAGGGTTTTCGTGAGCTGGAACAGGCATATCCCGGCACTGTTCATACCGATGCGGCGGCAAGATTGTTTCGCCAGGCGCAAGAGACGGTGCGTCAGAATGCCGGCGACACCCTGGCAACCGCCGAGCAGCTGGCCAGGGCCAAGGAGTTCAAACGGGCTCTGGATCTGCTCAAGGAGCTCAAGGATGGTCGGCTGCCCGCCGATAGTATGACCCAGGTGGAAATGGCGATTTCAGCGATCAATGCCTCCCGTGAACATCATATCCAGCTGGAGAAGGAGAAAAAGATCAGGGATCTGGCAGATCAGTGGCAGGAGGGGCTCAATCTTATTGATATGGAGCTTTATGATGATGCCATCACGGTTTTTATGGGGCTGCTGGGTACTGAATATGACGCCAGGGCAGCGGCGGAAATCGAACAGGCCTCACTGCAGGCGGCCCGCGCCTTGCGGAAAAAGGCTGCGGCGATTTTTGTGCGGGCCAGAAATACCAATGACCCCACGGCCCGCAAGGCTTTGCTCAATGAGTCCCGGGACCTGCTGGAGACGATTCTGGCCCGCTACCCCCAGGTGGAGATTGCCGAGAAAGTGGTTGTCAACCTGCAGGTTATTGATGAGCAGTTAATGGCCCTGGAGGGAAACTGAAACAGTAATCATTTTTAAATTGCCAGCCGGGCTGTAAAATGATTTCATGTCGGTTCAAGGTTCAAGGTTCAAGGTTCAAGGTTCAAGGTTCAAGGTTCAAGAGTGAGGAGGGAGTGTTGGAGCCTTTCGAAACGCCGAGGTTGGGCGGGTAATCGGGCCTGCGAAGCCCTAAGGCAGGGCTGTTTCGACATCGGGATGTCACGCAAGAGAGCCGCACAACCGCTGTGCCATGGCGGCTCTGTTTGGCCATGGCGAGACAGGAGTGAATAGGGCAGGATCATCACCTTTTCGCAATTAAAATACTTGCAAAACCCTGATGATACGGCCATCCTAAAGGGGATAGAGGGCTGGCCAAAAGCCACCTGAAAGAGATCGCGAGTGGTGTTTATACGAGGCAAATGAGATAAAATGCAGCTGGCAGGGTGTTTCACGCAGCAGCCTGGCTTATATGGGCACAAGAACATTCCGGGTTCAGGGAAGGGCCCTGCCGAGTCGGAAATTTTGGCACCTGATCAGCACGCGAGCATTCCAGGCGGCTTGCTGATGCCCCGTTCCTGCGGGTTCAGGGTAAGGATACGATGTTGAGGGGGTTATTTTGAGCGAGGGAAAAAATGGCGGATGAGCAGATATCAGTCAGCCAGTTGCTTGATGATTTAGCAATAAAGATTTTGGTGGTTGAGCCGGGAGACCTGTCGGCAGTAGGCGACCTCCTTGAGGTTTCCGAAAAACTGCTCGGCCATGCCGAGGTAGTGGACAAACCCGTGCTGGCGAAGATGGCTGACGCCTTTAAAAAGGCGCTTGAGGCCGTGATCATGGGTGAGATACCCGACAGCCCGGAGAATTTCGATCGACTGGGGCAGGCGGTCAGCCTGATGCAGGAGGTAAACCGCGATGACGCGGCTGATCCGCACGCTTTCACCGCGCTGCTGACAGCCATGGGATATAGCGTTGATCCGGCCGACTTCGGCGGCGTGGAGATGGATTCATCGGACGCTGAGGCCTCCGGAGCGGAGGAGGAGATTGATACCCGCTTTCTTGCCGACCCGGAGCTTCTCACCGCCTTTATCGAGGAGGCGGATGAGCATCTCAACAGCGTTGAGTCAAATATCCTTGCCCTGGAAAAAAGTCCGGATGATAGTGAAATCATCAACACCATCTTTCGATCCTTTCATACCATCAAGGGCATTGCCAGCTGTACTGATCTTGATCGGATCAGCCATCTTGCCCATGCCACGGAAAACCTCCTTGATGAGGTGCGCAACAATCGCCTCGCCTTGGACCAGGCCGCCACCGATGTTGTGCTGGCCGTCTGTGATCGCCTGGAGCGGATGGTGGAAAACGTGCAGGTGGTTTTTGAGAAAGGGGTGGACCATTTTGTCAATTATCAGGTGGACGACCTTATTGCCCAGGTCGGTGAGGTCATGGCCGGAGCAGATCGGCAGGTTCTGCCTGAAGCCGAGACGCCGCCGGCCGCCTGTTCCGTAAAGGAAGAGGCCCCGGCAGAGACCGACCGGGCCGGAGAAGCCGTTGAGCCCCCCACCGAGGAGAAGATTGATCTGGGGAGCGGTGATATCCCTGATTTTATGCAGGATGCCGACTTGGTAGCCGGATTTATTGCCGAGGCCTTTGAGCATCTTGAGACCATTGAGGCCAACGTTCTCGAACTGGAGCAGGCGCCGGATGATATTGATATTATAAATAATATTTTTCGACCCTTCCACACCATCAAGGGAGTCTCCGGTTTTCTCAATCTGACCACCATTAACAAGTTGGCCCACAGCACGGAAAACCTGCTTGATGACGTGCGCAACAACAAATTGCCCATGTCAGCCGATACCATTGATGTTGTCCTGGGCGTGGGCGATTATCTGCGCAACATGGTCCAGAATCTCAGTGATATGCTGGAACAGGGACCCGCCGTCTATAAAGAGTTTGATATCAGCGAGTGGATCGCCAAGATCGAGACCCTGCAGCAGGGTGGTGATCTTGCTGCTGATGCGGCGGGTGACCAGGAAAAAGAGCCGGCCGCCTCGGCCCCTCCGGCGCCGTCCCAGCCTCCGGTCAGCCCAGCCCAACCTCCAGCCGCCCAGGCACAGACAGCGACGGCCTCGCCCCGGCCAGCGGCGGCTCCAGCAGCCCCGCCAAGCGGATCGGCAGCCCCGGCTAAACAGAAGATCGGTGCCTCCATCAAGGTCGATGTTGAAAAGTTGGATGGTTTGGTCAATGCCGTTGGCGAATTGGTGATCATGCAGGCCATGGTTCGCCAGAATCCACTCATCACCGACATCTCCGACCCCAAACTGAACAAGGACTTCGGTCAACTGAGCCGCATCACCACGGAGCTCCAGAAAACAGCGATGTCCATGCGCATGGTACCTATCCGCCAGACCTTCCAGAAGATGACCCGCCTGGTGCGGGATCTCTCCAAGAAGTCGGGCAAGCAGGTGGACCTGGTCATGGAGGGCGAGGAGACCGAGATTGATCGCAACATGGTTGATTCCATCTATGATCCGCTGGTTCACATGATGCGTAACTCGGTGGATCATGGCGTGCAGGTACCCCATGAGAGAGAGGCGGTGGGTAAGCCGGCCAAAGGGACGGTGAAGCTGGCCGCCTATCATAAGGGCGGCAATATCATTATTGAGATCCATGACGACGGCCAGGGCCTTAATACCGACAAGATCAGGGCCAAGGCCATTGATCGTGGTTTGATGAACGCCTCGGATAATGTCAGCGATCACGAGGTCAACAATATGATATTTCTGCCCGGCTTTTCCACGGCGGACAAAATCACCGATGTCTCGGGGCGTGGCGTTGGCATGGATGTGGTCAAGAAGGGTGTTGAGAAGCTGCGCGGCAAGGTGGAGCTTATCTCCACGCCGGGCGAGGGCACCCAGTTTCTCATGCGTCTGCCGCTGACCCTGGCCATTATTGACGGCATCATTGTGCGGGTCGGTGAGGAGCGTTATATTATCCCCACCATTGCCGTGCAGGAGTCCATCCGCCCCAGGGCCGAGCATTACAAGACGGTCCAGGGCCAGGGTGAAACCCTGATGATCCGCGACAGTTTGATCCAGGTTATCCGCCTCAGCCATGTTTTTGATGTGGAGAATTCCTGTGCCAGGCTCACCGAAGGTATTGTCGTGGTGGTGGAAAACGAGGGCAGACAGCGCGCTTTGCTGGTGGATGAACTGCTCGGCAAGCAGGAGGTGGTGATTAAAAGCCTGGGCGGTTACCTGAAGGATATCAAGGGCCTGGCCGGCGGCACCATCCTCGGCGATGGCAGGGTTGGTCTTATTCTTGATCTGGCCGGACTCATTGTCGCCAGTGAGGCCAAGGAGCCTTTTGTTCTGCAGCATGGTCGTGAGGAGAAAGATGCCGCGTCTTTCGAAGAGGAAACCACCACGTAGTTCTGCCTGTCGGCAGCGGCAATGCGGGCAGCAGGCCTCTGTTTGTTTCGCCTGACAGGGTCCAAATTCTCAGGCATGAAGCGGTGGCATGGAGTTTTTTACCGCCAT
Source organism: Desulfobulbaceae bacterium (assembly GCA_002868945.1). Taxonomy (GTDB): domain Bacteria; phylum Desulfobacterota; class Desulfobulbia; order Desulfobulbales; family SURF-16; genus BM506. The sequence continues at coordinate 31,902 of PKTX01000005.1, read as the reverse complement.
TAAGAAATATCTTCCTGGAGGGTTGTAAGGATGAGCAGTGAAACAGCAACACGCGAGGAGTCACGAGGCGGGGTTAAGGAGCTGGCCGGAAAATATCTGACCTTTGCCCTTGCCGACGAGGAGTATGGCATAAGCATTCTCAAGGTGCGCGAGATTATCGGTCTCATGGAGATTACCGCCGTGCCGCAGACCCCCTCCTATGTCAAGGGGGTCATCAATCTGCGCGGCCGGGTTATCCCTGTCCTGGAATTGCGCAGCAAGTTCGGCATGCCGGCCCAGGAGTATAATGACCGTACCTGTATAATTGTTGTTGAGGTGAGGCGCTCGGGCGGCACCATTCAGGTGGGCATGCTGGTCGACTCCGTTTCCGAGGTTCTTAACATTGCCGCCGAAGAGATTGAGGCGCCACCTTCCTTTGGTTCGGCCCAGGTGGACACCAGCGCCATTCTCGGTATGGCGAAGATCAAGGGTGATGTGAAAATCTTGCTTGATGTCAACAGTGTGGTGGGGGAAGGGCTCGTCAATCAGCTGTCCGACCTCTAACCCCGGCTTCCTGCCGTGTCGGGCGGCGGGAAATGTGAGCAGTGGCCAGGTGTTGTGGGCGTGATCCATGGCAGCACCTAACGGCCCGTTAAAAAAGGGCAAGCGGCGTAGTTTTTCAGGCCTTGCTGCGCAGCGTGAACCAGGCGGTGGGCATGGAGCGTTTGCGGAGGTGCCCGCCTTGTCTTTGCTGCTTTACTGCCGGTGTTTTTTGCTTGGCCATCCCCGAAATCGGCTTTTTACGAGGCCATCTTTTTTTGGATAGTTGGTCTTTTGGCCATCTTGAATAATTGCTATTTCGGAGTCTCGCAGGCTCACTTACCTGCCCGGTTTTTTCGTTGCTGCGAAAATAAAATATCTCATTATTCAAGATACCCTTTTGTCATTCATTAAAGAGGTTGGAGCGCCACAGGCTGCTCCCCTTATTGTGGAGGCCTTTTGCAGGGGCTGCAGTTGTTGGGGATGTTGGGATCGGTTTTGACTGATCGCCCGGCCGGCGCGTCCTGTGAAGAGGTCCATGGTCTTCCTGCATGGTTGTATCCTACAAACCCTTGACAGATAAACTGTTTCAGCAATTCAGCGCCCTTGTTTTTCAACATGCCGGTATCTTTCTGAAACCGGAGAAAAAAGAGCTTCTTAACGCCAGAATCGGTAAACGTTTACGACAGTGTCAAATTGCCTCGTTTCAAGAGTATTATGACTATGTCCTGAATGATAAAAGCGGTGAAGAGCTCATTCATCTGATTGATGCCGTCTCAACGAACTTCACCAGCTTTTATCGGGAAAAGACCCATTTTGATTTCCTTGCCGCAAGTGTCTTGCGGGAGTTTGCCGCCCGGGGGATGCCCGGAGAGTTTAGCGTCTGGTCGGCAGCCTGTTCGTCCGGAGAAGAACCCTATACCCTGTCTATTGTTTTAAATGAGTTTGCCGTCCGGGAGCCTAAGTTTCGTTTTGCCATCCATGCCACGGATATCTCCACCAAGGTCTTGGCCATTGCCCAGCGAGGGGTTTATGCCCTGGACAAGGTGCAAACCGTGCCGCCGGAACTGCTCAGACGTTATTTCCAGAGAGGCAGGGGGAAAAGCGAGGGCTATGTGAAGGTGAAAAAGGAGCTGAGCCGACCCATTTCCTTCCGGCGTTTCAATTTGATGGATAGCTACCCCTGGCGGGCCGAGCTTGATGTTATCTTCTGCCGTAATGTGATGATCTATTTCAACCGGGAAACCCAGCAGCAGCTTGTTGACAAGTTTTATAACAGCCTGAAGCCGGGCGGCTACCTCTTTATAGGCCATTCGGAAAGCCTCACCGCCATTAATCACCGCTTTAACCAGGTGACCACCACGGGTTACAAAAAATAGAAATTCTGGGTGAGGGTCCGCTTGGCGGCAAGGAAGTTTTGGTAGAGGTCGGTCAAAGGGGTTTGTGGGGCAACTGTCCGGACTCAGACGATTTTTGGCCAGGCCATGCAACAAAAAAGTTTTCTAAACCCTCTTTTGCAGGGTGGTTTTCAGTATAGGAAGGTAGTATGAAACAGATTGTTGGAATATCTGATATGAAGGTGAGCAAGAATCCAAAGGATACCCTGATCACCTATTCGCTTGGTTCGTGCATCGGTGTTCTCCTTTGGGACCCCAAGGTCAAGGTGGCCGGATTATTACACTTTATGCTGCCAGAGTCGAAAATTGATCCGGCTCGCGCCAAAAAACAGCCCTACATGTTCGGCGATACCGGCGTCCCCATGCTTTTCAGGGCTGCCTATGGGCTTGGCGCCGCCAAAGAGCGGCTGCAGGTGTATGTGGTCGGTGGTTCGCAGTTGATGGATTCCGGAGGGATCTTCAATATCGGTGTCCGGAATTATGAAGTGGTCTGTCGCCTCTTTGCCAGGAACGGTATCAAGCCGGTGAAGGAGGATATCGGGGGCTCGGTGAATCGCACCATCAGTATTGAGATGGCAACAACGAAAATAGTACTGAAGGTATCGGGAAAGGGAGTGTTTGAGCTATGAGTCGCGTTGACGAAGTTTTGATGATGGTAAAGCATGTGCCGCCCTATCCCAAGGTTGCGCAACGTGTCATGGAGCTGCTTGAGGACCCCAATACCACTGCGGCCCAACTTGCCGAGGTCATTCATTATGATTCGGCCATCACCGCCAATGTCTTGAAGATATGCAATGCCGCCTATTTCGGTCTGCCGCGGAAGGTCTCTTCCCTGGATGAGGCCCTGGTGGTGGTGGGGCAGGATATTCTCAAGGATATTATCAGTACCAGTTGCAGCGCCAAATTTTATAAGGGCACGGTGGGGGCCGGTTATGACCTGGGGCAGGGCGAGCTGTGGAAGCATTCCGTGGCCAGTGGCATCATGGCCAAGATGCTGATTAGATTTTTTCCGGACGTCAACCCGTCCAGCGCTTTTACCACCGCCCTGCTCCATGATATCGGTAAGCGCTTCATGTCCGGTTTTATTGCCGAGGAGCAGGAGCTGGTGGTGGCCATGGTGGAAAAGGAGCAGTGCTCCTTTGTGGAGGCCGAGCAGAAGATCGTCGGTATTGATCATGCCCGACTCGGCGGCATGATCCTCGGCAACTGGGAGTTTCCAGAGGAGATGCGAGAGGCGGTGGAGAGGCACCATGACGCCGATGCCCTGGACCAGGGTGGTTTGGTTGCCCTGGTGGCCCTGGCCAATGTTCTGGTGGTTTCCATGGGTATCGGTGTGGGGGTTGATGGTTTGGCAACGCCTGTGCACGGTGAGATGTTGGGCCGTTTTGGTATCACGGAAATGGATGTGCAATTGCTCATGGCGGACCTGCTTGACGAGATGGCGAGGGCGGAAGAGCTTCTTAATATGTGATTGCCGGCCCAGCTCAGCCAGTCATCATGTATGGCATCTTATTGCCTGACCGGCTTGCTTTTGTAGGTGTAGGAGGCCTCCGCTCGGGCGAAATAAAGGCTGTTATGACGCCGTTTTCTTCAACATGTCGGAATTCAGCGCCGCCGGGCTCTGACCGGTTCGAACGTTAATGAAACTAATTGAAGTTTCATAAGAGGAGTCAAGAATCAGAATGCAGAAGTCAGAACAACTGCTTTGTAATCTTTTCTGCTTTTTCCTGACTTCAGACTTCTGAATTCTTGATGAACCACACCTCCGAAACGGCAATTATTCAAGATGGCCTAATATGTGATGGACTCGTGAAAAGTCCATCGTACCGCGTGCGTGGCCGGGAAATGGGCGCATAAGGATAGCAGGTAGGGATATGGCGAAAATTCGAGTTCTCATTGTTGACGATTCAGCGGTAGTCAGGAAGGTTTTTCGGGAAGAACTGGCCAAGGAGCCTGATATCGAGGTGGTGGGGGCGGCCCCTGACCCCTATGTGGCCAGGGAACAGATTGTTGAGCTCAAACCCGATGTCATTACCCTGGATATCGAGATGCCGCGTATGGACGGCATCACCTTTCTGCGCAAGTTGATGAAGCATTTCCCCTTGCCGGTGATTATCGTCAGTTCCCTGACCCAGGCCGGCAGTGCCATTGCCATGGAGGCCATGGATGTCGGTGCGGTGGAGGTGCTGGCCAAGCCCGGGGCCGCCTACTCGGTGGGGGAAATGGGTGAACAGCTCGCCGAAAAGATCAGGGCCGCGGCCAGGGTCGATGTCACCAGGCGGAGAATGGCCCCGAAAGTGGCGGCGCCGGTGCGGGTATCGAGCCGGGCCTTGACCGCCTCCACCAACAAGATTATTGCCATTGGCGCCTCCACCGGCGGCACCGAGGCCTTAAAAGAGGTGCTGACCCGTCTGCCGGCCACCATTCCCGGTATTATGATTGTCCAACATATGCCGGCCAATTTCACCACCAGTTTTGCCGAGCGCCTGGACAGCCTCTGTCCTTTTCGGGTCAAGGAGGCGGAGGATGGCGACACGGTTATCCCCGGTCAAGCCCTGCTGGCCCCCGGTAACTTCCATATGGTCATGCGGCGCAGCGGGGCCCGCTATTTTGTCAATGTCAAAAACGGCCCTCTCGTCTGTCACCAACGTCCGGCGGTGGATGTCCTGTTCAACTCAGTGGCCGCCTTTGGCGGTAAAAATGCCATTGGCGTCATTCTCACCGGCATGGGCAAGGACGGCGCCCAGGGCATGTTGAAGATGAAAGAGGCGGGCGCCAAGACCATTGCCCAGGACGAGAAGAGCTGTGTGGTCTTCGGCATGCCCAAGGAGGCCATTGCCAGCGGCGGCGTCGACCAGGTTTTGCCGCTTGATCGAATCAGTCAGGCCATTGTTGATTTGTTGTAAGGGAGCTCCGGTTCTGAGGCTCCTGCAGCCGATTTTTCAAGATGGTCTGACGTTTTCCTGCTCAAAGGCCAGCAGCCATCTTTTCAGCTGCGCGCCGCCGGCAAAGCCACCGAGGCCGCTGCTGCTCACCACCCGGTGGCAGGGGATAATGAGCGGCAAGGGGTTTCTGTTGCAGGCCCGGCCCACGGCCCGGGCCAGGCCGGCATTACCCAGATCCTTGGCGATATCGCCATAGGTTCGGGTGGCACCATAGGGGATGTGGCTCAGGAGGCGCCAGACCTGTTGCTGAAAGGCCGTGCCGCAGCGGATAAAAGGCGAGTGGGCCGGGAAGGCGGCTGCCTTGCCCTGCAGAATATCCAGGAGAAAGGTCTCGACTATCAGGTGTTGGGTCGTGTTGAGAGGTCGGCAGGAGAGTGATCGGCACACCTCAAGGTGCCGGTTGTTGTCAAAGCTGAGATGGATGATCTTGTCGGCCGCCGCCACGCCCCATATGACCAGCTCCTGCCAGCGCCAGGAGAAGTGGTACCCTCTGATTTTCGGCTGCTTTTCTTGCATCATCTCCCCATTTCGCTCAAAAAATCTCCACCATACCACATGATACACCATAAGGAACAGCAACCCCAACAACAGGGCCACCGCCAAAAGTTCAGGGCGCCCCAAAACGGCTGTTTTGAAGTTTTTTCCCACCAAATGGCCTTGTTACGGCTTTGAAAAGGCTTGTCTTTGCCCGACTCGATCAGTAGGCTTGCTGATATTGTACACTCTTTTTTCCCGCGAAATCGTAGACAACATGGGGGCGCCACGGCGAGTCAGCGATTATGATATTTTGTTTGAAATCCTTTGTGGCCATTTTTGTGTCAGCGGTGGTCTGTTTTTTTACGGCACACAATGCCTTGGCTGATATCTCTTCCACCGCTGCGGTGATCACCAGTGTCGTCAAACAGAAACCGGACGCTCCCCAGGTCCGGCGTACCTCCGTGCAGCAACTTGGCCCCCTTGCCATCTCGGGCAAGATTTCAGATACGGCCAAAAGAAGACCCTCTACCGCGCAGGGTTCGGCCTTTGATGCTACGCCGCTGGCCCCTGCGGGCCTGCGCACCAGACTGACGGCCCGCAGTGCCATTATAATGGATGCGGGAACAGGGCAGATTATCTATGCCCACGAGCCTGACCGTGCCGGCCAGCCCGCCTCCACCATCAAGGTCTTAACCGGCCTGGTGGCCATGAATGCCCTGCGTGATTCCTCTCTGATCAAGGTGAGCCACAGGGCCGCCAAGATGCCGCGTTCAAAGATCTATCTTCATCAGGGCAGGCAATACCGGGCCGATGATCTGATTAATGCGGTGTTGATTGCCTCGGCCAATGACGCCAGTGTGGCCCTGGCCGAGTGGGTGGCCGGCAGTGAGAAGACCTTTGCCAAGCTCATGAATCGGAAGGCAAGAGAGCTTGGGGCCCGTTCCACGGTGTGCAAGTCCGCCTCGGGTCTGACTGTCCGGGGCCAGCGTTCCACTGTCCGTGATCTGGCCGTTGTCTTTACCCGGGCCATGGAGGATGCCGAGTTTGCCCGGCGGATCAGCACGGTCCGGGTCAATACCAGCTATGGCAGACGTCTCAACAATCACAACAAGGCCCTCTGGGCCATTGAGGGGGCCAAGGGCGGTAAAACAGGCTATACCCATGCGGCGCGCCAGACCTATGTGGGAATGTTTGAAAGGCGTGGCGGGGCAATCACCGTTGCCATTATGGGCAGTGAGACCATGTGGGATGATGTGGCTACTCTGGTGGAGTATGGCTTTAAGCGCCGCAGCCAATTGATTGCCGAGGGCAAACTGGCCAGTAAACCTGCCATGATCGCCTCGCTTAAACCGCTAGCCGACGAGCAGGGCTCTGCCGCCCAGGGCCGTGTCTCGGCACGCCGGATTCTTTCCCAGGTCAGTAAGCAATCAAAGATGTAGGTGTTCCGGCGTCTCAGCCGGCGCCACACCTTGTTTCCACCTCTGTCATCCCCTGCTATGGGATGCAGGGGTTTTTTTTGTGTGAGATGCCTGGCTGGCGGTGTCGGGCAATTCCCATTGGTGATCAGAGATGGAAAATGACAAAAGCAGCAGGCGTCGGCAGCTTGAGCAGATGGCTTTGCCTGTTGCAGGTGCAGGAAAACTTGCCGAAACTCTGCGGCGACAGAACATCTATCGTGCCGCTCAAACCATCTTTGTCTCACCGGCCCCCCTTCTGCAGCAGGTGAGAATCAATGCCCTGCTTGACGGTAAGGTCCTGCTCATGCCGGGACCCGGCTTAAAAGACGGTTTCTACCGCCTGCAGCCCTATAGCCTTTCCTTCAAGGAGCTGGGCCATGCCGTTACCTTCAAGGGCCTGGCGAGCCGTGCTACCTTGCTTGATCAGGCAGCGCTTGCTGATCTGCATGTCGATCTGGCCCTGACCGATTGTCTGGCTGTGGATGCTAGCGGCGCTCGCCTTGGTCACGGCACCGGCTTCTTTGATTTGGCCATGGCCATTCTGGCTGAGATGGGGGCAGTGGGGGAGGAGGCGCTGTTTGTGGCACTGGGATGGCCGGAACAGCTTGTTGCGGATGCGCTGAAACAAGACCCCTGGGACGTGCGCATGAATTTCTTTTGCCACCAGCATGGTCTGCAGGAGCTCGCAGCCGGACGGCAGCAGCCGGCTGTCAGGTGGGAAAATCTGGAGACGAGGCGGATTCGTAAGATCGAACTGCTGTGGCGGCTCTCGCAGGCCCGCTTTCCGGCTTAACAGCCCGTTGAAAAACTACTACGCTTGCTGATGCGGCGTCAAAATTCGGCTCAAAATGCTCATTTACCCCATGTAAACTGCACCCCAAGGGTACTTCCTCCGGGCGCGCATTTTTTCGCCTCATTTTTCCTTGCCTCAGCTGTGCTCGCTACGTTTTTCAACGGGCTGTTAACAGGATGAAAATCGTTCTTGTCAATTTCCCGGGTTTGTTCATGGCTCGAAATTTCGTTATTTTTTCCAGAATCCAGAATCCAGAATCCAGAATCCAGAATCCAGAATCCAGAATGAGATCTTCGCCCTGCGACAGCCTCGCGTTATGGCGAGCAAGAGGGTGCTGCTGAAGAGTTATCCCTTGTTTTCCTTGAAGATCGGCTCCATGCCGCAGAGCTGGGCATAGACGCCGATCTCTTCCTGAAACTGTTTTACATAGGGGCAGTCCCAGATGGCCAGGATCGTGTCTCGGCGGCAGAAGGCCGGCAGCCGGCGTCCTTCATACTCCTGATCAAGCTCTGCCAGGCGTTCCAGGGCATAGGCAAATATCTGGGGGCGGCGACAGACATCGGGTCGTTTCCTGTAAATGGTGCAGCCGCCGCTGTCTTGCTCCAGATTGGGACAGCTGCTGCGGCGCGGCAGGATCATGCTCCAGCCCTGCTGCCAATGAACCAGAAGAGGATCGTTGCTCAGGTAAAAAGGGTGGCCCTGGATCATGAGCGGCGTTTCCGACTCGGAACTTGTCTGTCTGCTGGTGGTATTGTTGATCTCGGTCAGCTGGAAAAAGCTTTTTTCCTGGGCGCTCAAGGGGATCTCAAAAAAATCCTGGGCCATGTTTTCTTCTGGTCCAATGCAGCAGAGCCGGCAGTTGCACGGTCCGCAGAGCAGGCTGTTGATCTCTTCCAGTTCCCGGATCAGGACGTTCTGGGTCACCCAGCCGTCCAAGGCCTCAAATTGGTCCAGACCGGTGCGTTGCGACGACAAAATGATGCGGCTGGGCGCCTGGGGATGCTTGAAGCGTTCATAGGGGGCCATGTCCTCAAGGTATGGGCGTAACAGATCGGCAGGTCTGTCATAGGTGATGCCGCCTGTCTCCACCGGTTCATTGAGTTCGGCGAACAGATCCGGCAGCCTGTTGAAGGGGCCGGTGAGGTAGAGCATACCCGCCAGGCGCACCAGGGGCAGAATCGGTTGGGCCAACCGGTCGGTACCGGCGCGGCATTGTTCTATCTGTTGACGTGAAAGCATGGCGGTTTGGGGGGGTAGGAGAGAGTGGAGGGTGGCAAACGACTCTGGGAACAATTCAGCACATGTTACAGGACAAGTGGCACTTGGCTGTCATCTATTGGTAATCGTTCAGCGGTGCTGCGGATTGGACCGGCGCCGCCCATGCTAGTGTACCTAAGCCGGACCGATCATCCGAAGATGTGGTGCTGTTGCACGGGTATCGTTTTTCGCCGGTTTGACCACCACTCTTACCTTTTTTTTAACCAGGCCGCAAGGCGTGCCACTCCCTCCTTGACCGTCTCGCCAACACTCTGTATTATGCGGCAAAGTAACACTCCGGCCTGGTGTCGGAAATGACGACAACCACCAAAGGCTAACCTGCCCAGCAGTGTCACGGATTGCCGCAGGCGATACGATGCAGCGTCCATCGGCTTGCCTGAGCCGTGCCGAAGGGCCGCAAGGTGGGGTGCTGGGGTGTTGCTGCAATAGTTACTGGCAAAGTAACTATCCAGCTTAATGCCGAAAATGCCTAAAACCACCCAAAGGGTAACTGTCCAGCAGAGCCACAGATTGTGGTAAGCGGTACGGCGAAGCGTACATCGGCTACGTGAGCCGTACCGATCGCCGCAAGATGGGGCGCTGCTGGACAGTTACCCGGTAAATATCCTTTTTTAACGCGAAGAAGCAAGTATGCAAGATATGGAAACCCAAGGGCTGCCCGAGCATCTGGCAGATCTGCGCAGCTGTCTGGTTCGGAGCCTGCTGGCCGTTGTGGTCTGCTTTGCCGTGGCCTATCATTTTATCGACCCCCTTGGCGACTGGTTCTTCAGGCCGCTCTTTGCGGTATTGCCGGAAGGATCGAGCCTGATCTTTACCTCTTACCAGGACGCCTTTTTTTTTACCTGAAATTAGCCCTGACCAGCGGTATCCTCATGGCCTCGCCTGTCATCCTCTGGCAGATCTGGCGCTTTGTCGCCCCCGGCCTCTACCGGCATGAAAAACGGCTGGCCCTTCCCTTTATTATCCTCTCCTCCTGCTGTTTTCTGGGCGGCGCCCTGTTCGGCTATTATGTGGTCTTTCCGCCGGCCTTCAAGTTTCTCATGGGCTACTCCACCGACTTTCTGCAGGCCACGCCCACGGTGAAGGAGTACTTTTCACTGGCGCTCAGGCTGCTCATTGCCTTTGGCGCCATCTTTGAACTACCGGTGGCCATGGTCATCCTTGCCAAAATCGGCATCATTGACGGCCCCTTCCTGCGAAAGAACAGAAAGTACGCCTTCCTCATCTCCTTTGTCATCGCCGCCATCCTCACCCCCACCCCGGACGTGGTCAACCAGCTCCTCATGGCCGGCCCCCTGGTCATCCTCTACGAGGTCTCCATCATTGCCATCGCCCTCTTCGGCCGCAAGCGCCTACCCGGCTTTGAGAAGGGCCAGGAGAAAGAGGTGGTACCTGGTCAGGGTGGGGAAAATGAGGATTCCGGTCACGACCTGTCGTCATCTTCATAGTTAGGCGGTGTTTGAGGAGACAATATTTCCCCTTATTCTGGGAATAATATCACCTTATTACGCCTTGGTAGCTTGTGTTTTGTCAGTAATCGTTGATTTTTCCCATCTTTGTGGGGAAAACATTGTGAGCTTCACTGTGGTGTGACAGTTAATCCATTAAAAGCACATCATGGGGTGATTTTGTGACGGACAAAGTGGCATGAATAGTTTTATTTCACCGCAAAAAGAGCTGGCTTACCCCAGCAGGAGCTGGCCCATTTGGCCGGGTGGGGAAGAATACGGTGTATGGCCTTGAAAAGGGCCGGCAAAACGTACGGCTTGAAAATCTGTTGAAGATTCTGCAGGTGCTCAACATAGAGCTTGATTTCAAGAGCCCCCTGCGTGAGGAATTTGAGCGGGAGGATAGCAGTGCGCAGGGCTGAGGTCTATTTTGATGGTACACTTGCCGGCCGACTTGTTGAAATGGATGACGGCAAAATATGCCGGTTCCAATATGAGCCGACGTATGGCGGCCCGCCTATTTCCTTGACCATGCCGGTGCGAGATCACTGGTGTCCGGTTATAAATAGTGATATGCAGAAGGAAAACGTGGTCTGTCCCGGTCACGCAATTCCTTAATTTACGTACACAAATTCCGTATTGTTCGGCAATTCTTTCCGTGATTAACGTTGTCTCTTTCCTTGTTCTTTTCCGCATGGGAGATTACTCCATCTCGGTAACTTTTTTTAAAGTTGTATCTCCGCAACCCGACAAGATTTAAGTAACTATAAGATAAAGGTACGATTACCACTTTTTTGCCAACCTCAATCATTCTAGTGAGTATCCATGCTATTAATAGTTGAGAGATGTAAGGCGAGGAAGATCTTGGCTGGTGTAGCCTTTGTGCTGCTCGGTGTCAAAAAAAGAGCTCATGCAGATTAAGTCGGGGCCCCGGAATTTCGATATGAATGCAGCAGGAAAAGAAAGAGGCAAACAGCAATGATTAATAATTCCTCCATCCTTGTTACCGGGGCTGACGGCTTCATCGGTTCGCACCTCACCGAAGCTTTGGTTCGTGAAGGCTACAAAGTCCGTGCTTTTGTTCTCTATAACTCTTTCAACTCTTGGGGGTGGCTGGATCATTGCGCAGCCGATGTTAAGGGGCAGTTCGAGGTTTTCGCCGGAGATATCCGTGATCCCCATGGCGTCAAAGAAGCAATGAACGGGTGTGACGCTGTGCTGCACTTGGCCGCTCTGATAGCTATTCCATACTCCTACCACTCACCTGACACCTATGTCGACACCAATGTCAAAGGTACACTTAATGTGCTGCAAGCTGCGCGAGAACTAGGTGTTAAAAGAGTCGTTCATACCTCAACCAGCGAGGTTTACGGAACGGCTCGATTTGTACCGATTACCGAAGAGCATCCCGTGCAGGGGCAGTCTCCGTATTCGGCCACTAAGATCGCTGCTGATCAATTAGCGTACTCTTTCTACGCATCTTTCGGCCTGCCTGTGGTGATTGCACGCCCCTTTAATACATATGGTCCGCGTCAGTCCGCCCGTGCCGTTGTCCCGACCATCATCACCCAGATCGCTAATGGGCGACGCCAGATCAAACTCGGCGCAGTGACGCCTACCCGAGATTTTAATTTTGTTTTGGACACGGTGTCAGGTTTTATTGCCGCGCTGAATTCCGAACAGGGGCTGGGGCAGGTGGTTAACTTCGGCAGTAATTTTGAGATTTCCATTGGCGACACGGTTCAATTAATTGCGGAAGCCATGAATGTTGAGGTTGAAATCCTCGCTGACGAAACCCGTTTCCGACCTGAAAATTCCGAGGTCGAACGTTTGTGCGCCGATAACGCTAAGGCTAAGCAGCTTTTTGCCTGGCAGCCCAAATATGGCGGACGCGAGGGATTCAAACATGGTCTAACTGAAACAGCCGAATGGTTCCTGCAGCCTGATAATCTTCGTGTTTACAAGTCAGATGTCTATAACCTATGACTATGGTAAGTATGCACACTGCCGTTGCTGAACAAGTAGTTGATGCGATACGTTCCGTCGTTGGTCCGGGGCCGGTGACTCTGCATGAACCGAGTTTTGCTGGCAATGAGTGGGAATATGTCAAGGAGTGTCTCGATTCTACCTTCGTTTCCTCCGTGGGCAAGTTTGTTAATCGTTTCGAGGTTGAATTGGCAGATTTTACCGGTGCCAATCATGCAATTGCCGTCGTTAACGGTACGGCAGCACTGCATGTTGCCTTGAAGCTGGCGGGGGTGAAAGCCCATGAGGAGGTATTGGTCCCAGCACTCACCTTTGTTGCCACCGCCAATGCCGTTACTTATTGCGGTGCCATGCCGCATTTCGTTGATAGCGAAGCTCGTACGCTAGGCGTGGATGCCACACAACTACGCGACTACTTGGCCCGCCAAACTGAGCAACGTAGCGGCCACTGCGTCAACCGCAGCACCGGCCGAGTCATTCGTGCCCTCGTGCCCATGCACACCTTTGGCCACCCGGTGGATTTGGAAGGCTTGCTGGCCGTTGCGCGGGACTTTAATCTTGTGCTGGTCGAAGATGCAGCAGAGTCGCTGGGAAGTTACTATCATAGTCAGCATACAGGGACATTTGGATTGATGGGAACCCTGAGTTTTAACGGCAACAAAACCATCACCACTGGCGGCGGTGGAGCTCTTCTGACCAATGATGGCGAACTTGCACGCCATGCCAAGCATCTGACCACCACTGCCAAACTGCCGCACGCCTGGGAATATCGTCATGATGAAATTGGTTATAACTATCGTATGCCTAATCTTAATGCGGCCTTGGGTTGTGCCCAGTTGGAGGAATTGCCCTTGATTCTTGCCGGGAAAAGGGAGTTGTTTCAGCGCTACTCTGCGGCATTTGCATCCGTGGAGGGGGTAACACTCATGGCAGAACCCAAACAATGTCAAAGTAATTACTGGTTACAGGCACTCATGCTGGACGCCGAACAGGCTAACCAGCGAGACCGTATATTGGAACAGGCCAATGCCGCAGGGTTCATGACGCGCCCTGTTTGGGTTTTAATGCACGAGCTGCCCCCTTTTAGCGAGTGTCCGCGCATGGAGCTGACATGTGCCCAGTTGTTGTCGCAGAGTTTGATTAATATTCCGAGTAACGTAAGGGGGGTGATATGAAAACAATGAGAATTGGTTATTTTGCAGATGGTCCTTGGGCTCACCTGACTTTGGTCAAGTTGCTTTCCGATGAAACATTAGAAGTTGTCTTTGTCTGTGCGCGTGATGATGTTCCTGACCCCGTACTCAGGTCTAAATCCGCAGAAAAAAGTCTGAAATTTATTACTCATCCCAACATTAATTCAAAAGAATTTTTAGAACAAATGAGGGCTTTTGATTGCGATTTGCATGTGTCTATGTCCTTTAATCAGATTTTTCGTCATGAACTTATACAATTACCGCCACTGAAAACAATTAATTGTCACGCAGGGAAGCTACCTTTTTACCGTGGTCGCAATATTCTAAACTGGGCGCTTATCAATGACGAAAAAGAGTTCGGAATAACAGTTCATTATGTTGATGAAGGTATAGATACTGGAGACATAATTTTGCAGCGTTGTTTCCCAATCACTGATGATGATAATTATTCGACATTGCTTAAGTCTGCATATGAGGGATGTGCTAGCACACTTTATGATGCAATTAAAGTTGTGCAAAGCAATAATGTGAAACCCATCGTGCAAACCAAAATTCACCCATTGGGTTTTTACTGTTCTGCGCGAAGTGAGGGTGATGAGCAGCTCGATTGGAACCAAAAATCGCGCGATATTTTTAACTTTGTTAGGGCCATTTGTCGCCCTGGGCCTGAAGCCAGAACTTTTTTGGGAGATAAAGAAATAAAAATTAATAGGGTTCAATATTTACCAGATGCGCCGGTTTACAAAGGTGTCGTTGGCGCTGTTGTTGGTCTCGATAATAATTCCTTTTTTGTTAAAACTTCGGATAGTTATATTAAGGTTACGGAATACAGTGGTTGCTCACGACCACGAATGGGGGATCGTCTCCGTTGAGAACACTCATTATCGCCGAAGCCGGCGTCAACCATAACGGCGATATTGATCTGGCCAAGCAGTTGATCGATGTGGCCGCCGAGGCCGGAGCGGATCTTGTCAAGTTTCAGACGTTTAACAGCGATCGTCTTGCCACCCATAATGCTAAAAAGGCTGACTACCAGACCCAGACCTCGGACAGCTCGGAATCGCAATACGAGATGCTCCACCGGTTGGAACTTTCTGCCGAGATGCATAAGGAGCTTATGGCCCATTGTGCTGCACGCAGTATCCGTTTTTTTTCCACTGGGTTTGATGTCGACAGCATTGATCTGCTTGTAGATCTTGGTCAGGATCTCTTCAAGATTCCTTCCGGTGAGATTACCAATCTGCCCTACCTGCGCCATGTCGGCAGGCTCGGCAAGGGCGTTATTATGTCCACTGGCATGGCGAACATGGGTGAGATAGAGGCGGCAATTGAGGTGCTTGAACAATTCGGCACGCCGCGTGCCCAAATCACGGTGTTGCATTGCACCACTGAATATCCCGCGGCCATGGTGGAAGTCAATCTGCGTGCCATGCAGAGCATTCAAACAGCATTTGGCGTCGCGGTAGGTTATTCCGACCATACGGTCGGTATCGAGGTTGCCATTGCCGCCGTCGCCTTGGGGGCTGTTGTCATTGAGAAGCACATCACCTTAGATCGCAACCTGCCTGGACCCGATCACAAGGCCAGCCTTGAACCAGAAGAGTTCAAGGCCATGGTCGCCGCTATTCGTAATATTGAAGTTGCACTTGGAGATGGGATCAAACGCCTTACCCCGAGTGAATCCAGGAACAAACTTGTTGCCCGGAAATCATTGGTGGCCAACCAAGCCATCAAAGTGGGTGAGGCCTTCACAGTAAAGAACATTACCGCTAAGCGTCCCGGCACCGGCATCTCCCCGATGCGCTGGGATGAAGTCATCGGTCAGAGTGCCCTGCGTAACTACAGGGAAGATGAATTGATATGAACAAGAAAGACGTTAAATGACAGGAGCAAGGTCAGTGGAATACAATGAGTCCGTCAGTGATCTCGAAAACCGCATTAGGGCCCATAAACGGTTTTCTAAAACCTCACTGGAAAAAGTCTTAAAAGCATGTCTTGATCACGTTCATAATAACTCAAAAATATTAGATCTTGGTTGTGGCTCGGGGAATTTTTATGAATTATTTGCCAGTAAAGCCCAATGCTATGTCGGGATTGATATTTCCAAAGATTTACTGCAAGAGTTTTCCTGTAAGCGGCAACAGGGTGCTCTTCTTATAAACTCAAGCATGGACGCGTTGCCGGTATTCCAACACGGTAGTTTTGATGCTATTTTTTCTGTTTACTCAATTTATTATACGATGAGACCGGTTGACCTTGTTAAAAACTTGCATTCCTTGCTTAGTGATGATGGGTATCTTTTTGTGGTCGGGCCATCAAAATCGACCCATGCAGTAGAAATTAATGAATTTTGCAAAAAAATAATAGTTGGCAAAGGACCGGTTGTTAAAAAAAATGTCAGAATAGATAATTTTCATTCTAAAATTGTACCTGAAATTTTTCGTCGATTTTCAACTGCAAATCTGGATGAAGTTGATGGTTCATTATATTTCCCCAGTTCAGAGGAGTGGGCTAAGTACGTTTGTTCTACGCCACAAGTCAGAGAGTGTTCAGACTTACATGCCGAGGAATTGTTGGCACGGGCAACTGAATATAGTGAGACGAATAATTGTCTATTAGTCTCTAAATATATAACCGTGGTGACGGCCAGGAAATAATGATCAAAAGTGTCTGGATATCATGTTCGAATAGAAGTGAGTACGGCCTAATTAGACCTCTCTTGAAGGAAATGACGGAGAGGGCGGAGTATGAGTATGTCCTACGCGGAACGCTTATCCTCTATTCTGATGCTTTAAATAACTGTAGCGAGGATGCATTCAGAGATTTTAAAAAATCTTCTATTGAAATCGTGCAATGGAGGGAGACAAAAATAAAAAAAGATGAATCACTTAATGAGCATTTTGGTAGATTGGTTTATGGATTTTCACGAAATGATTTCTTTAAATGTGACTTGTTAATGGTCGCTGGTGATAGATATGAATCTTTCGCCTTGGAGCAGTCTGCTTTCTACCAACGTATTCCAATCGCCCATTTGTTCGGTGGTGATATCTCGAATGGCGGGCATTTTGATGATCATGTTAGACATGCCATGAGTCATTTAGCAAGTGTTCATTTTCCTGTTAATAAGACCGCATACGATAATTTGATTGCAATGAAACAGGAAGAATCTAGAGTGTTTTTGGTCGGTTCTCCAGTAGTTGATGACATGGTATGTATAACTCAAACGTCAGGGGGGGAAAGTATTTGCGATGTGTTAATTTCATTCAATCCCATGACATTGCAAGCATCAAATGCTGTTGCCAGGGATTTGCGGTTAACCCTAGAAGCATTAGAGTTGATACAAAGTCAAATGAAACTTCGATGTCTTGCAACGTGTCCTAATCACGAACCTGGAGTTCAAGAGTTACTTGATGTTTATAATGAATTTGAGGGGAAGGAATGGTTCCAACTTGTCGAATCTCTTGGTTCCCCAAAGTATCTTTATGCAATCAAAGAATCTAAGATTGTTGTCGGAAATTCCTCTAGCCAGGTACTTGAGGTGCCGTTGTTGGGCCAACGCTGTTTGTTAATTGGTGATCGACAGAAAGGAAGGCACAGGCCTGCCAGTGTTGTTCATGTGCCCTGTGTAGCTGACGCTTTTTTTATAAAAAATACTATTTTAGGTATGCTCAAGTCGGAGGCACCAGCTCCTTGTGAAGATTATGGTGTCCCTGGGGTTTCTCGGAAAATTGTTGAGGTGGTTGGGCAGCTAAATAATTTGCCGCGCAATATTTTGGTACAAAAAAATAATCCCCTTCCTAATCTTGACGAGGCAAATATAGCATGAGGCAAATTATTGTTGCTCCCCATCCAGACGACGAGGTCCTCGGCGTTGGTGGCACAATCTTGCGCCGTAAAGCAGAGGGCGCAAAAGTGGCCTGGCTGATTGTGACGGCTATCTCTGTGGACTACGGCTGGGATTCTGAAAAAGTCAAGCAACGGACAGAGGAGATTAAGCGGGTCACTGACCTGTTTGGCTTTGATGAAGTCTTTACCCTCAATTTTCCACCCGCCCAGCTTGACCAAGTCTCAATGAGTGATTTGGTCGCTGCAATTTCTGGAGTCTTTAAATTGTTTGAGCCGGAAGAGGTCTTTGTGCCCCATCCATCTGATGTTCACACTGATCACCGCATTGTCTTCGATGCGGTGACAGGTTGTACGAAATGGTTTCGCTATCCCTTCGTTAAACGTATTCTGGCCTATGAAACGCTTTCTGAAACAGATTTCGGCTTGGGGCCGCATCAGGGTTTTCGTCCGAATGTGTTCATCAATATAGAGCCTTTTCTCAATGACAAATTGCGGGCAATGGGTATTTACGCCTCAGAACAAGGGCTATTCCCTTTCCCTCGTAGTCATGAGGCCATTCACGCCTTGGCTAGCCTTCGTGGTGCGGCCTCTGGATTTAAAGCTGCTGAGGCCTTTGAGTTGTTGCGGGAAAGGTCGTAACTCAGGATGTCTGCAATGCACGAAAAAGTTAACACCTTGACCGAGGAAATTTGGCGCCAGGCCATTCTCCCTGCTAGTGCAAGTTGTCAGCAGGCGATCAAGAATTTAGATCTGGTTGCGATCAAGATTGTCATGGTGGTCAATGGAGTTGGTGAGTTGGAAGGCACAATTTCTGACGGAGATATACGGCGTGGCTTGCTCAAGGGGCTGGACCTCAATAGTCCTATTGCAAGCGTTATCAATCGTAATCCATTGGTGGTGCCGCCTGAGATGGGACGTAAGATGGTCATGCAGCTGATGATTGCCAATAAGATTCAGCAGATTCCGGTTGTTGATGGATCCCATCACGTCGTCGGATTGCATTTATGGGATACAATCACCACGCCACCAACGCGTTCCAATATGATGGTTATTATGGCCGGTGGTATGGGTACACGCCTCCGGCCACACACTCAAAACTGCCCTAAGCCTTTGTTGCCCGTGGCAGGGAAACCGATGCTTGAGCATATCATTGAGCGCGCCAAACTGGAGGGCTTCAGTCATTTTATACTGTCTATTCATTACCTGGGCAAAATGATTGAAGATTATTTTGGTGATGGAGGGCGCCTGGATGTACAGATCGATTATCTGCGGGAGTCGTCTCCCTTGGGGACTGCTGGTGCACTTGGGTTGCTCGATCCAGGTCCAGATATCCCCTTTGTGGTCACCAACGGTGATGTTATTACGGATATACACTACGGCGAACTGCTCGATTTCCACATCCGCCATAATGCTGCTGCCACCATGGCTGTGCGCGTCCATGAATGGCAGCACCCCTTTGGAGTTGTACAGACCAAAGGCGTCGAAATTGTCGGATTTGAGGAAAAGCCCGTGGCCCGCAGTCATGTCAATGCCGGTGTCTATGTCCTCGACCCGGATGCCCTGAATGTCTTGAGTGCCAATGTCCATTGCGATATGCCGACTCTCTTTGAGCGTCTGCAGGCTCAAGGGAAACGGACAGTGGCCTATCCCATGCACGAACCCTGGCTTGATGTGGGGAGACCAGATGATTTGGCTGCAGCACGCTTAAGTTCAACTAAGAAAAAATTGTGAAGATTCTCGCTCTCATCCCGGCGCGTGGCGGTTCCAAACGTCTGCCGGGGAAAAATATTCAGATGCTGGGTGGAAAACCTCTGATCGTTTGGTCTATCGCTGTTGCCTTAGAAATCCCAGAGATTTGCGACATTCTTGTCTCTACAGATGATCCTACGATTGCCGAGGTAAGCAAAAGGGCCGGTGCGTTTGTGCCGTGGCTGCGACCACATAGGTTGGCGACCGATACTGCCAGCTCCGTTGATGTGGCGCTGCATGCCCTTGATTGGTATGAATCGACCAGGGGCAAAGTTGATGGTATTCTCTTGTTGCAGCCGACATCGCCATTGAGAACCAAAGAGACGGTGCGAAAAGGCATTAAATTGTTTGCCGAGTGTGATCAACAAGCTGTGCTGGGGGTCTCGCCTGCCTATGCCCATCCGATGTGGATGCTGAAGAAGGAGGGAGGGTGTCTGGTTCCTTTCCTGGAAGAGCATGGCTTTCAGAAAAGATCTCAGGATCTTCCACTAGTCTATGTGGTCAACGGTGGTTTTTATTTGATTTCTCCCTCGGAATTGCGATCAACTCGGTCTTTCATAGGGAAAATGGCAGTACCTTTATTAATAGAATCGCCGCAAGAGGCCGTGGATATTGATACAGAGTGGGATTTTAAAATGGCGGAGTTTTTTTTAGACTCTGATAGAGAAAGTATAACGAAGAAGGGCTGACCTATAGTTCTTTGCATCCCCATGACAAATGGTTTTTATGGCTATAAATATTATTCAAAAATTGCAAGCTGCACCGCCCAAAAAACGACTGAAGATTTTGCGGCGTATGCGCCAGAAGAATCAGCGTTTTTTTGAAAAGGAAAAAGCGTTTGCAAAATTTGCTGAGTTGCTCAAAACAACCGATGTCAGTGACTATGAAGTAAAGGTTACCGAAGATTTCCTCGATATTATCGAGAAAAAGTCAGGATTGTACTGTCATCCTGCTGGTGATTTGTTGGGGCAAGCGCAAAGACTGGCTGCTCCATATCATTCCGGCTGGATCAATGTTGTTAAGCCGCTTCATGGGGATTTTGGCGAGACAAGCCATGGGGATCTTGTCAGAGGTTTTTTGGATAACCTCTATGAGGGCTGCCCGGAAATTAAGCTGAGGAGGACAACAGGCGAGCTGGATCTTCCTGCTGGGCAGGATGATTTGCTGCACAGCGGACCGGTGGTCTTCCTTGGCATCTTTCATGGTCTGCATATTGTTTCTTATCTTGAAAACGTTGCACCAACCCAGATTATTCTTGTTGAGCCCGATATAGAGGCGTTTTTACTGTCCTGCTATTTTCTAGATTATGAGTTTCTCGCCAAAAGATTTGAGCCTTTATCTTTGAGTGTCGGCAGGGAGCTGCCCATTGACTTGGTGGATAATTTTTTTAATGAGGTAGATATCACATCCCGGGTATGGGTGCGATTCTTGCCGGTATATAACGATCCTTTGTTTAAAGGTATTGTCGAGCAAGTCGCGTTGCGGCAGGCAAAGTATCAGGCCCATGTCCCTTATGGTCGGGACTTGCGAGGCCTCGAAAATGGCGCATATAATGTCAGGCAGGGGTATCGCTACTGTGGCCGGGAAAAA
Organism: Desulfobulbaceae bacterium; assembly: GCA_002868945.1. Taxonomy (GTDB): domain Bacteria; phylum Desulfobacterota; class Desulfobulbia; order Desulfobulbales; family SURF-16; genus BM506. The sequence goes on along the minus strand of PKTX01000005.1, from coordinate 11,224 downwards.
AAACCTGGGTCTTCTTTGACCTTGCCAAACATAGCTGTCGTTGGCAGTGGTCCCAGCCTGAAAAATGATTTGGAATGGTTGCGTGCCAATCAAAAGAATCTTTTGATTATTACGGCCATGTCAACGGGCTTGATTTTACATCAAAATGGAATTGAGCCCGATATTCAGACCTTTCTTGATGTCCAGGATCCAATTTTGGCTAACTACCTCCTCGAATGTCCCACGGTTTTTTATTACAAGGTTGATCCGGATATTGTCGCAGCCGCGCCAGAAGCTATTCTGGTTGCGCAGAACCTTTTTCCAAACAGTGTTAAGTGGACAAGGGCTTTAGCTAATATTGGCCCCACCTCGCTGAACACCGCCATGAGTGTGGCCTGTTGGTTGCGACCACAAAATATATATCTGGCTGGGGCCGATTTAAGTATGCGGGATGCCGAGGGAGGATCCCATGCCTTTCAGACCCTTGGCTCCTCCCCGCAGAACAATCAATCAACCTTCGACTATGAAAAGCGGGATACAGTCCCGGTAGCCAAGAGCAACTTTCCTGAGTCGGAAGGACTCCTCAAAACCGACAGTTATCTCTGGTTTGCCAAGCTCGCTCTGGAGCAATGTGTACTTGAATTAGAGGCGGCGACCACCGTCTATAATCTTTCTGACGGCGCTTTTATTAAGGGCACAGTGCCCGTGCGGAGTGGTGCTGTTTTGCTTAGCGGTGAGGGGGCCAAGCTGGGTGCCTTGGAGGTTGCTCGTCTTTTCCCTCGGATGAGCGACAAGGACTGGGCGCCCTATCCAAAAAGGGGCCACGAGTTGTTGGCTGAGATGCGCCGCGAAATTAGCGATTTATTTGCGGAAACGTTTAGTTGGCCGCTTTTTGTCCGGGCTATTGAGGTAGATTTGACACAAACTGTCAATAAATATTGTGATACGCGTGCCAATGATATGCGCATGCGCGTTTTTCTGCATCCTCTCTGCGATGTCGTGACAGAGTGGTACCGGGCCATGATTTACGCAAAAACAGAAGGGGAGCTCGAGATGCTTTATGCTAACGGCCTAAAGGCATTGCGAGAGGTGCTTGATAGTTTGGAATGGCCCAAGGCCGCCGAGCCTCTATGATTTTGTGGCATTTTTTCAATCTGTTTGTCTTTTGACAGGGCACTTTCGAGGCCCTGTTTTCTTCATTCATTCTTTCTCATCTTCTTTTTTCAACGGCAGCTCTTTTTAAAGTAAAAAATATTCAAGTTGTTTTCTTTCGTGCCGATATGCTTGGTGTAAGCACAAAATAAGGCCGCAAAAGAGGAGGTGAGAATAACAAGGCCATGTAAGCATAAGAACGTTTTAAAGGGCAAAAGCTGACCAGGCAAGGATGCCGGTCGGCATTATGGAACACAACCAAACTAACACGGAGGTTAGTAACCATGGCTATTACAGTAAACACTAATGTGGCGTCGTTGACCGCCCAGCGTAACCTCAACGGCTCCCAGAAGACATTAAACACCTCTCTGCAGCGTCTTTCTTCTGGTCTGCGGATCAACAGTGCCAAGGATGATGCGGCCGGTCTGGCTATCTCCGACCGGATGACCTCGCAGATCCGTGGCCTGAATCAGGCGGCCCGGAACGCCAATGACGGTATCTCCCTGGCCCAGACCGCTGAAGGTGCCATGCAGGAGTCCACCAACATCCTCCAGCGTATGCTGGAACTGGCTGTTCAGTCTGCCAACGATACCAATACTGCTGCCGATCGTCAGGCTCTGCAAGACGAGGTTGTTCAGCTCAAGGCTGAGCTCAATCGTATTGCCGATACCACCACCTTCAACGGTAAAAGGATTATTGACGGTAGCTTCACCGCTGCCAAGTTTCATGTTGGTTCCGAGGCGGGTGAGACCATTTCCGTCTCGATTGGTAATGCCCGGGCCGATGGCATGGGTGATAATCAGTTCACCTCAACCGCGAGTACTGTTGGCGCGGCAGTAACTGATTATACAGCAGCAGTAGCGAGTGGCAGCATCGCCACCGGCTCCTTCACTATCAACGGCCCCGTTGGCAGTAAGAGTATTTCTACTACAAACACTGACTCTGCCAAGGATATTGCCGCCAACGTCAACCTGGAAACTGCCAGCACCGGCGTTACCGCTGACGCAAAAACCACCGTTGATATTGCCCTGAGCGCTGATGACAGTGTCTCCTTTGAGCTTTACGGCGACAATGGCAGTGGCGACGCGGCCAATATCTCTGCCTCTATCTCTAATGGTAACTATACCGATTTGGCCGCCGCTATTAATGATCAGAGCGCCAAGACCGGCATCACCGCCACGGTAACCACCACCGGTATCAGCCTGGAGCACGCCAGCGGTGAAAACATCATCTTCGCCGATGTCGCCACGGTTGGCGCCGCGACCTTGGATGTTGGCGCAACCTCCCTTGGCGCTGCTGCCACAACAGATAGTGCTATTGTCGAGGGGCAGGTCACCTTCCACAGTGATCGCTCTTACTCCATCGCCGATGGTACTACCACTTCGGGAGTAATCACCGATGGCAACTCTGGCCTGGAGGCGGTTTCTGATGTGGATATCTCCAGTCAGACTGGTTCCAATGACGCCCTTAAGGTTATCGATGAGGCCATTGCCAAGATCGACACCAACCGGGCCTCCCTTGGTGCGGTGCAGAACCGTTTCGAGTCCACCATCGCCAACCTGATGAACGTCTCCGAGAATATCTCAGCGGCCCGTTCTCGGATTGTTGATGCGGATTTTGCGGCCGAGACCTCTGCCTTGACCAAGTCTCAGATCCTCCAGCAGGCTGGTATGGCCATGTTGTCCCAGGCCAACCAGATCCCGCAGGGAGCCCTGAGTCTTCTTCAGTAGTTTCACTAGTACCCCGAAAGAGGAGGATTCTCCTCCTCTTTCGGTTTTTCTTTCACCCTAGAGGGAGGAATCCACCATGGCTTTTAGTGTTGGTGGCCTGGCATCCGGACTGGATACCGAGTCGATCATCAGCCAGATGATGGATCTGGAAAGACGCCCCATCCTGCAGCTGCAGCGACGCGAGGCCACCTTTCAATCCAAGATCTCCGCCCTGGGGGCTTTAAAGTCCGAACTCTCCGCTTTTCAGACAACAGCTGCCGCCCTGACCGAGCCGGATGGTTTTATTGCCTATTCAGCGGTTTCCGGTAACAGCAGTGTGCTGACCGCCTCGGCCTCCGCTGATGCCTCTGAGGGCAGCTACCAGATTGAAGTCAACTCCCGGGCCGCCAGCCAGATGGTGCGCAGCGCCTCTTTTGCCGGCGCTGATGAGGTGGTGGGGACCGGCACCCTGACTATTCAGGTGGGTAGTGAGGCGAGTGTTGATATTACCATTGATGCCGATAACCAGACCCTGGCCGGCATTGCCCAGGCCATTAACGCCTCGGATGCCGGTGTTTCCGCTGCCGTGGTTGATGACGGCACCGGCAATGTCTATCTTGCCCTGGCCGCCTCGGCAACCGGCGCCGATAATACCATCAGCCTGACCATGGCGGATGACGATGGTGTCAATACCGATGCCGCCGGACTCTCCAGTCTCTATGATGATCCGGCCACCCAAAGTTTATTTGAGACGCGGGCCGCCGCCAATGCCCAGCTGAGCTTGAACGGCATTGACGTTGAGCGGGCCGACAACAGTGTGAGCGATCTTATTGACGGTGTCACCCTCGACCTGAAGGATGCCGATCCCGGCACCCCCTTCACCTTGACGGTGAGCCAGAGCTACAGCGCTATTACCGGTAAGGTTGAAAAGTTTGTGGAGGCCTATAACTCCCTGGTGGATCTCTTCGGCACCCTGCAGAAGTATGACAGTGAGACCGGCGAGAGCGGCGTCCTGCAGGGCGACAGCACCACCCGCCAGCTGCAAGGTCGTCTCGTCAATCTGCTCTATGCCGGGGTGGATGGTGTGCCAAGTGATATCAACAGTCTCAGTAAGCTTGGTATTGCGCTGGACCGGGACGGTAAAATGAGTCTTGACAGTGACGTGCTGACCTCGGCAATCGAAAATAACGGCAGCGACGTCATAACGTTCTTTACCAATACGGAAGAGGGCAACAAGGGCATCGCGGTTCAGTTTGACGAGATGCTCGACAGTTATCTGAGCGGCTCGGGCAGTGTGTTGAGCGCCAAGGAAGAGGGCTTGCAATCCTCCATCGACTCTATCGGAGAACAGATAGAACGGATCAACTACCGTTTGTCCCTGAAGGAGGAGAATCTCCGTAACCAATTTCTGGCCCTGGAGGGACTGATGGCCGAGTATGAGGCGACCTCCGGTGCCCTGGAGCAGCAGCTCACCTCCCTGGCCCAGCTCAGCGAAAGCATTTACGGCAAATAAAAAATAAGGTAGGAAAACTATGTACCAGAATCAGCGCAAGGCCTGTTCCGCCTATAAACAGAATGAACTCAACAACCTGGATCCGGCCGAGGTCGTTGCCCGTCTCTATCAGGCCCTTGGCGCCTCGCTGCTTACGGCCCGCGATGCCATTCTTGCCGGTCAAACAAAGGTGCAGGGCGAGAACGTCAGTCGCGCCCTGGCCATTATCACCGAGCTCCACTCCGCACTCAACATGGAGGAGGGCGGCGAGATCTCCGCCAACCTGAGCGACCTCTATTTCTACCTGACCACCGAGATCACCCATGGCAATATTGCCGGTGACGCCGGTATGCTGGATAATGCCATTCGGACGGTGGAGCCCCTTACCGAGGCCTGGGTAACCCTGGCCGCCAACAGACGGGCAGGGGCGGCTGAAGGAGCCACCACTGATAGGCCGGTGGAAAAGGTGGAACGCGGCGCCTTTCAGGCGGTTTATTGATAAGTGACCGTGTCCGGTAAGCGGTTTCGCCCGCGTACCAGAAGCGCGGCAAAACGTGTTTGACAATAGGTGCGCGAGGTGCCGACATCGGCTGAATGGGTCGCTGGATGAAGAGGCACATAGAGACAGGACAAGAGGCAAAGGGGTGGCATACATGGCTGCATCATTTTACAGGGAACTCCTGGCTATCACCGAAGAGATTGAAGGTGTCCTGGCCCTGGAGGAAGAAGGCTATGAGGAGCATCTTGCCCCCCTGCTCCAAAAACGGCGGGAAGTTTTCAGCCGAATGGCTGATATCCCCCTGGACAGGGAACACGCCGTATTGATTAAGCGTATCAGGGTTGCCGAGGACAAATGCATGGCCTTGGCCCGGAATCGCATGGATATTTTGCAGAAAGAGCTCCTGGCCATGAACAAGGGCAGACGTGCCCTTGTTGCTTATGGAAAGCAGGCCTGATACCCTTTCCGATGAGGCTGGAGAAGGCCTGATCAAGGAACGAGGAGGTTGATGTTATGGTTGATGTCAATATAAGTACGGAGATAAAAGGAGCTGGTCAGCCCCTGGTCTCCTCGGTGGAGATTGAGGATCAGACCCGACCGCGGGTCGCTCCGGTGGGCAAGGGTGAAAAATCCGCCCAAGGTGAGCTTAATGATCAGGCCCTGCATGGTCGCAAGGCAGGCAAACTCTCCGCCGATGATCTGCGTGATCTGACCGAAGAGATTCAGGATCGTTTTGAGGCAATGGGCGCCAAACTGGGCTTTTCCGTGCATGAGGCCACCGAGGATATTGTCGTGGAGGTCACCGAACGAGAAAGCGGTGAATTGATCCGCCAAATACCTTCCGAAGAAGTCCTCGCCCTGCGTGAAAAGCTTAACGAACTCGTCGGCCTGCTTTTTGATAAACAGGCTTAGCAGCCTGTTGAAAAACTACTGCGCTCGCAGGTCTCTTTTCTCTCAACAACGGGCGCCTAACCCGCCTTTTCAACGGCCAATATACCCCGGCAGCCGGCAGGCCCTCTGTGGTCAGCGATGGCATTGCAAAAAAAAACCGCAGGCAGCGTTGCCCTGGCCGCGGTTTTTTTTGACGCCTGCCGGGCAGCTCTGCCGCCGCCGTCTCTCCCTGTCCACACCACCACACTTCTCGTGCGAGGTTCAAGGTCCAAGGTGCAGGGCTGAGCTGCCCGCCTTTTGACTGGCCCGGTTATCTTTCCGGTACTCGCCGCGACGCGGGTGGGTGAGGAGGGGCTTCGGGGCGTTGTCGGCGGGATAACCGGGCGAGACAGACAAGGGAAAATCCATTCCGGTAGAAATTTTTTTTTCGGTTCCGCGGCAAGGCGTCCTCTGCCCTCTATCCGTTTCGGGCCGTAAGTTTTTCTTGACATACTCCACCAACTAACTATATATAGGCCAACGAAAATGAATAATGGTTCATTAGGTGTGCGGACCATTTTTTTTCGAATTGTCGATTTTTAGTTAATCGAAGCGCCAGCTTACGCGATCCAGGGCTCCTGCTGTTAGTCCAGCTGTGCAAGCTGCAACGTAAGTGCGGGCGCACTATATCTTTTAATTTTCATTTTTTAAGGAGACCGATCACATGTCTAAATTAGTAGCCCCACATGGTGGAAAAGGACTGGTTTGTGCCCTGCTGCATGGCAATGAGCTTGAGACTGAACTCGAAAAAGCAAAAGGGCTGAAGAGGATTGACGTTAGTGCTCGTGCCAAAGGCGACCTGATTATGATGGGTATCGGTGGTTTCTCTCCGCTTGATGGCTTCATGACCAAGGCTGACTGGAAAGGCGTCTGTGAGAACTTCCAGATGGCTGACGGCACCTTCTGGCCTGTGCCCATTACCCTTGACGTTTCCAAGGCCGATGCCGATGCCATCAGTGAAGGTGAAGAGGTTGCCCTTTTTGCCGATGGTCAGCCCATGGCTACCATGAAGGTCACCGAGAAGTTTGAGATGACCGACGCTGACAAGAAGTGGGAATGTGAGAAGGTTTTCAAAGGTGAAGGCGAGGAATCCGTGGATGGCAATTTCTGGAAGATTGCCCCGGATGATCATCCCGGCGTTATCATGGTTATGAACCAGAAAGAGGTCAACCTGGCCGGTCCCGTCAAGGTTCTCTCTCAGGGCAGCTATCCCGAGGACTACAAAGGCGTCTACCTGACTCCTGCCGAGACCCGCACCATGTTTGAGGAGCGCGGTTGGGCCAATGTTGCTGCCCTGCAGCTCCGTAACCCCATGCATCGCTCTCACGAGTTCCTGGCCAAGATCGCCATCGAGGTGTGTGACGGCTGTCTGATCCACTCCCTCATCGGTAACCTCAAGCCGGGTGATATTCCTGCCGAGGTTCGCGTTAAGGCCATCGACACCCTGGTTGAGCATCACTTTGTCAAAGACAACGTCATCCAGGCCGGTTATCCGCTGGATATGCGTTACGCCGGTCCTCGTGAAGGTCTGCTGCACGCCACCTTCCGCCAGAACTACGGTGTTAACAACATGCTGATCGGTCGTGACCATGCCGGCGTTGGTGACTTCTACGGTCTGTTCGAGGCCCAGGAAATCTTTGACAAGATCCCCACCACCGGTGACGAGGGTAAGGATCTGCAGTGTAAGCCCATGAAGATCGACTGGACCTTCTACTGCTCCAAGTGTGATGGTATGGCTTCTCTGCGCACCTGTCCCCATGACAAAGAGCACCGCGTCATCCTTTCCGGTACCAAGCTGCGCAAGGCCCTTTCCGAGGGTGCTGACATTCCGGATCACTTCGGTCGTGACGAGGTTCTGGTTATCCTGCGCGAGTACTATGAAGGCCTCACCGAGAAGGTGGAGGTTAAGATGCAGGGTGCCGCTTCCGGTGACTCCATGTAAGTAATCAGCCTGAGGCTGTTGTTTACCGCATAAAAAGGGGGAGACGTCATATGGCGTTTCCCCCTTTTTTTATGCGCTTTTTCCCCTCACCCTGGCCCTCTCCCCCAGGGAGAGGGGAAAGTGGAAGCAGTGATGGGGGGCGGGAAAGGGATTGGCCTGCTTTGGGCTGGCGCAGGGGAATATGCGCGGACACGATTGGCAATCCCCTCTCCCTGGCTTTTTCCCGGCGGGAGAGGGGAAAATGGAAGCTGTGGTGGGAGATTGCCGGGGATGGGAGATCGACCTGCTTTGGACTGGAGCAGGCTATATGGCCTCGTATGACCGATATTCCCTCGCCCCTCAGGGGAGAGGGTTAGGGTGAGGGGGATCTATTTGTTAAGTTTGTGGTAAATCAACTGCAAAACGGCCTCTGTTTCTGCAAAGATCTCGTGGTTCCAGAAGCGCAGCACCGTGAAACCTTTCTCTTTGAGGAAGTTGTCGCGGCGGTTGTCAGGCTCTTTAGCCTCCAGGTGTTGGCTGCCATCGAGTTCGATGATCAGTTTTTTCTCCAGACAGGCAAAGTCGACAATATAGGGGCTAATCGGATGTTGGCGCCTGAACTTACAGCCGGCCGGCTGGCGATTCCGTAAGTATTGCCAGAGGCGTTTTTCTGCCTCGGTTTGCCGGCGTCTGAGGCTGCGGGCTTTATCTTTCATGCGATTTTTGCCCTCACCCTGGCCCTCTCCCGGCGGGAGAGGGGAAAGTGGAAGCGGTGCTGGGGGAAGATCGTTCTGCTCGAATGGGCGAACGGCATGGCTCGGCACGACTGACAACTCCCCTCGCCCCTTCGGGGAGAGGGGGCACGGGCTACTTCAGCGCTACCATGGCGCCGTCTTCGCTGAATTGCAGTTTGTCCTCTCTGGCCAGCCAGCCGATGGCGGCCAGGACGTTTGCCCGGCTGTTTTTTTGCCGCATGAGCGCGTTGATCAACCTGCTGGTGGGTACGTGGCCGTTTTTGTCAAGATAGGTGTGGATGGCGCCGGCAATAAAGCCGAATTGCTCCGGAATGGAGAGACCTGGGCCGGCTGTAAAGGGGGGCGTGGCCTTTGTCGCCTCGGGCAACTTTTCCGCTGCTGCAGGTTTGTCGGTTTCTGCCATTGTGCGGTGGCCCCGCCTGGAAACCTTGCCCACCAGGTCTTCCACCCTTTTCTGGGCCCTGCGGCCGACTGTTTCCGCCTTGAAGCTGGAGCGGGCCAGGGCCTTGCCCACCCGTTCCGTGGTTTCCGTGAGTTTGTTTTTCTTTTCTGATGTCATGGGGTGCCTCGTGCTGTCTGGGCCAGTGTCTGGCTGTATGAGATGGTTCGGTTGGCCGGGAGAGGTTCGCCTGGCCCCCTGCCGACGGCCACACAAAGAATGGCAACTGTCGGTGTCCCTTCCAGCCTCTGGTGCCGGAAATGAGTAAAGGCCATCTTGCATAATTGCTATTTCGGAGTCTCGCAGGCTCGCTTACCTGTCCGATTTTTTCGTCGCTACGAAAATAAAATATCTCATTATATCAAGATAGCCTAAAACGAGCGAATCGTTCCCCCCCCTTGAGCAGTCGTGCCGGTTACGGCAGGTTCGGGCGGTGCTGCGTTCATCAGGTACGAACGCCGGAGGTTCGATCGCCATAGGGTGGTGTGTTGTTGCTGTTACCCTGTCTGGATGTATTTTGGACATCGTGCTCACGCTTGTCAAGAACGGCCTGATGGATGCTACTTAAAAATGACAATGCTTTTAGAGTTATGTTATGAAGAGATGGTGCCACAGGGCGTTTGCAGCAGTGCTTCAACCACTATTTGTTGAGAGTGCCGGATGAAAAAAGATAAAACGGTGTCAGCATGAAACAGCTTCAGGTTGGTTTAGAGGATCGGGCCTATCCCATTTTGATCAAGGAGGGCCTGCTCGCCGAGATCGGCAAGGAATTGAAACTACGACAGATAGCCAAGCGTTATATTATTATAGCGGATGATAATGTGGCTGAGCGTTTTGGCGGCCATGTTGTCGAGTCATTGCGCAATGCCGACATCCCGGTTGACCTGTTGACCTTTGGCCATGGCGAGGCCAATAAGAATATGGCCACAGTGGAAAAACTGGCCAGGGAACTGGCTCGTCTCGGTGTTGATCGGCAGGATGGTCTCATTGCCCTGGGGGGCGGTGTCAGCGGCGATATCACCGGGTTTCTGGCTGCTATCTATATGCGCGGCATTCCCTTTGTCCAGGTGCCGACAACCCTTCTGGCTCAGGTTGACAGCTCGGTGGGCGGCAAGACCGGCGTCGATATCCCGGAGGGTAAGAATCTGGTGGGCTGTTTCTATCAACCCAAGGCAGTCTTTGTCGACAGTACGGTGTTGACTGAGTTGCCCCACGCCGAATTGCTCAACGGCCTGGCTGAGGTGGTGAAGTATGGCGTCATTTATGATGCTGATTTTTTTCATTTTCTGGCCGCCAATCAAAAGAGTATCCTTGCCCTTGAGCCGGCGGTGGTGGAGGCAGTGGTGGCCCATTGCTGCACCATCAAGGCCCAGGTGGTTGAGGCGGACGAACGGGAGGCGGATCTGCGCCGTATTCTCAACTATGGCCATACCCTGGGGCATGCCGTGGAGGCGGCCTCCAATTTTGAGATTGCCCATGGCATGGCGGTCAGTATCGGCATGGTGGCGGTCAATACCATTGCGGTCGGCAAGGGGCTCTTTGCCGAGGAGAAGGCCCGCCGCGTCAAGGAGTTGTTACAGGGCTTCGGCCTGCCGGTCCAGGTGCCGGCCGACCTTGATCGGCAGCAGATGAAGGAATTTTTAAAGACCGACAAGAAGAGCGTGGCTGGCAAACCCTTTTTCATCCTGCCTCTTCAAATCGGCAAGGTTGTCATCACGGATGAGGTTGATGAAGCACTTATTGACGCGGCCCTGGCCTAGTACTCTGTAAAACTTAAATTTACGTGTAGAATTTCTACATATTGCATACGAACCACAAAGGTACGAAGGCACAAAGAAAAACATAAAAACAAGAAGATCTTTGTGCCTTTGTGGTTAAAGGTATAGTTGCATAAATATACAAAACTTTAAGTGATACACTGCACTAGCAGCCTGTTGAAAAACTACTGCGCTGGCTGATGCGGCGTCAAAATTCGGCTTGAGCGAAGCGAGACTCCGAAATTCTCCTCAACTACATGTAAACTGCACCCAAGGGTACTCGGAGTGTCGCAGGCTCCCTTACCTCCTCCGGGCGCGCATTTTTTCGCCCTATTTTTCCTTGCCTCAGCTGCGCTCGCTACGTTTTTCAACGGGCTGCTAGCAGAGCTGTCGTCCTGCAGCCTCTCAGCCATCCACGGCGCAGCGGAAACCGATGGTGTTGGACCAGGTGGTGGCCGGTTCTATGAGGCGGTCGGCACAGGTCATATGGGCCGTGGCCCAGGAGCCTCCCTTGAGGATGTAGAGGTCATCTTTCCTGCGGTTGTCGTACAATGATGAAGTCCACTCAAAGACATTGCCGAGCATATCCAA
>PKTX01000044.1 GCA_002868945.1 Desulfobulbaceae bacterium | reverse complement strand
GCGAATTGTTTCCATAATATCAACCATTGCACCCATCATGGCATCAATCATTTTGTTGATGACATCTTCGGCCAATTCACCAGTGGCCCGGATTTTATCGATCACCAAGGTCATCAGCCGTTGCATGGCATCCAGCAGGGTCAGGTCCCTCACCTCCTCGCAACAGGCATGGAAGAGACTGCCGGCGGTTCGGTGGTCGGAGTGCAGCCGCTGCCGAAAGGAGAGGAACATGTAGCGGCTCATCACAACGGTCACATGGCCGATCAGCCCGTCATAATCCCTCAGCTGCGCCTCCTTTTCCAGCCGCAGGTGCTGCTTGAGCATCTTGAAGCACACCTCGATGTCCCAGCGTTTGCCATAGATCCGAACGATCTCTTTATCCGGCAGATCCACTCGGGTGGACAGGACGGCCAGCCAGTCTCGTTTGTGGCGATGGCGCACAAACACGATCCTGGCCTGCTGCCCCTGCTTGGTCTCCACGTTGACGGCGGCCAGAATCCGTGCCCGCCCCGGACGTTTTCCCAACAGTGCGTACAGCCCGCCCAGGGTGTACCAGCGTCCTTCATATTTGTAGAAGACCCGGGGCATGTTTTTCAGCATGCAGATCACCGGATAATGGCGGGACAAGGTGGCAATGACCGCCGGGAAGGAGAACCAGCTGTCCATCAGGATATAGTCGGCGTCGATACCGGCGGCCAATACCCGTTTGACCATCATTTCCAGCAAATCGGTCGCCTTGCTGACTGCTTCCAGGCGTCTCTTGTGGCCGCAGGTCCGCTTGTCGATTGGCTTCTCCGCTTCCTGAATCCTCGATTTCTTGTTGGCCGAGGAGCCCAGGACAAAGTCCAGGGGGATAAAGCTGAAGCCGTCCGACCAGCCCAGAGTGAGCAAGCTGAACCCCCGCAGGGACTTTCCCACCGTATGGTCGAAAATCCAGGCCAGCAGTTCAACTTTTCTCGACCGCGAGCGATCGTAGGTGCTGCTGTCAAAGATCAGGACCTTTTCCCGTTCTTTATCGGTAAGCAGGGAAAAGACGGTAGCGATTTTCACCGCCAGGCCCAGCATAAGCCGACGCCAATTGTGCCGGGGGTTGCGCAGCAGGGCATAGGCTGCGTCCTTGCCGAACCCCAGGTCATCTTGTTCCACAATGCCGCGGTAGAAATTCTTCCCCTCGAAGGGCAAGCGGAAAATCGCGGCGAAAACCTTCAGCGGCGAAGCTCCGCGCAGCTTGCGGATACCGGCGACATTGAGCAGGCGTCCCACCTGGAAGTCGCTGAGAAACGAATCAATGGTATTCTCCAGGCGAATTTCCTCTTGCTCTTCAAAATGCTTCTCGCTATAGTTCATCAGCCCTTTCTCCTTGTTTTTATTATGTTTTTTCCAAACACAACATACCAGGGAGCAAAGGGCTTTTCTATTAAAAAGTTCGCTATTTCAGCCTATTAGTGCATATTTTTCGCAAGTCAGAAAGTTGAGTTAATAAGGTGAATGGCACCATTGACATCAAAAGCCGGGCCGGCCACGGCACCAGCGTTGAGCTGCGCATCCCGCTTACTCTGGCCATTATTGAGGGTATGCTGGTGCGCAGCGGCGGCAGTCGCTACATCATTCCCATTATCAATATCATGGAGTCCCTGCAGGCCAGGCCGGAGATGATCACCATTGCCCCGGACGGCCGGGAGGTGGTCAGGGTCAGGGACAGCCTGTTGCCCGTGGTTCGTCTCCATGAGCTCCACAAGGTGGAGCCGGACAACCATGCCCTGGAAAAGGGTATTCTCATTGTTCTGGAGGCGCGGGGCAGTAATTTCTGCCTCTTTGTCGATGAGCTTCTCGGTCAGCAGCAGACGGTTATCAAGGGCTTGTCCGACTATGTGTCGCGTTTCGGCAATGTGGGAGGCGTCTCGGGCTGCACCATCATGGGCAATGGCGAGGTCTGCCTCATCCTCGACGTCCAGAGTATTTTAGATCGACTCAATGAAGGGGGAGAAGAATGAAGGTTCTCATAGTTGAAGATGAACAGATTGCCCAGGAACTGCTGAAGGGCTTTCTGGAGGCCTATGACGCTGTCTGGCAGGTGGCGGCAAATGGTGTCCAAGGGGTGGCGGCCTTTAAGGAGGCATTGGCCGGCGGCGAGCCTTTTGACCTGATCCTGCTTGACATCATGATGCCGCAGATGGATGGCCAGCAGGCCCTGCGTGAGATAAGACATTTTGAGGCGGAGCAGGGCATCGGCGGCACGGATATGGTGAAGATTGCCATGGTTACGGCCCTCTCTGACGCCAAGAGTGTCATGGAGGCCCTGGTCAAGGGCTCCTGTGAGGCGTACCTGACCAAACCGGTTTATCCGCAGCAGCTCCACAGGGTGCTGGTTGATTTTGGCCTGGTGGAGAGCGAATAGTTTTGGGGAGTGACGGACAAAAATCCGCGAGAAAATCTGACAGGGAGAGAACAATGAATTTTCTGAAACGATACAAGATAAAGACGAAGTTCATGGGAAGCGTGGGATTGGTCATGTTGCTGTTTGTCATTGCCCTTTTTGTTTCTCATAATGCCTTGGAGAGCATGGATGAGGGCTTCAGCGGTGTGCTTGCCGGGGAGCTGCAACTGGTTGATCTGGCCAACGATATCGATATCCTGATGCTGGAGAGCAGAAGGGCGGAGAAGGATTTTATTCTGCGCCAGGATATGAAATACCTGCCCCAGGTGGAGAAGAATGTCGAGGCCATGGTGGCCAAGAGCAGAAGCATCGACACGATTGCCGAGTCCCTGGGTCGGCAGGAGGTCGCGGCAACAGCCCTGGCCATTGCCACCAATGCCGAACAGTATGTCGTCACCTTGCAGGAGGTGGTGGCGGCTCATGCCCGCAAGGGGCTTGATCATAACAGCGGCCTGCAGGGCCGCTTTCGCGATGCTGCCCATGCCCTGGAAAAGGTGGTCGAGGAGTTTAATGTGGCCGGTGCCCAGGCCCTCTATCTGGAGATTCGCAAGCAGGAAAAGGATTATCTGCTGCGCGGTGATGACAAGTATGTCGTTAATACCCTGGCTGCCTTGGCCGCCCTGGACACGGCCTTTGTCGCCGCGAATCTGCCCCGTGAGCAGGTTCGTGCCGTACAGACGGGTATTGCCGAGTACCGGCAAGGCTTTGAGGCCTTGGTGGCCGAGGATCAGCAAATAACCAGCCTGGTTGCCAGGATGCGGGATGCCGTTCATGCCGTGGAACCTGACGTGGATAAGGTTGTTGATCTGGCCGATAAACTGGCGACCCATCACCTTGAGCAGATCCATGCCCGGGCCGATTCCCTGTCCCGCACCGTCTTGCTGATCAGCGTGGCGGCCCTGCTTGTCGGCGTCATCCTGGCCTACCTGATTTCAAACGCTATCAGCCGTCCCCTGCAATCGGCAGTAGGTGTGGTGGAGCGTGTTGCCGAAGGCGATTTTGGCGTGGATATCGAGGTGGACGGCCGGGATGAAACCGGCATGATGCTGCTCTCCATGCAGGAGATGGTGGCCAACCTGAAGGAGAAAGCGGATCTGGCCATCAGGATTTCCAGGAATGACCTGACCCATGAGGTGCGGTTGGCCTCTGACCGCGATGTCCTGGGCCGGGCCCTGCGGGAGATGTCCGACAATCTCAATCAGGTGATCGGTGATATTGTTATGGTGGCCGAGCAGATCGCCGCAGGAGCAGGTCAGGTAGCTGATGCCAGTCAGTCTCTCAGCCAGGGTGCGGCCGAGCAGGCCGCTTCGCTGGAGCAGATCACCAGCTCCATGACCGAGATGGCCTCACAGACCAAGACCAATGCCGAGAATGCCGGCCAGGCCAACACCCTGGCCGGGCAGACCAAGGAGGTGGCCCTGCGCGGCAATGAGCAGATGCAGGATATGGTGACGGCCATGGCCGAGATCACGGAATCGGGCCAGAATATCTCCAAGATCATCAAGACCATTGACGAGATAGCCTTCCAGACCAACCTGTTGGCCTTGAACGCAGCCGTGGAAGCGGCGCGGGCCGGTCGGCACGGCAAGGGCTTTGCCGTGGTGGCCGA
>PKTX01000021.1 GCA_002868945.1 Desulfobulbaceae bacterium | reverse complement strand
TGACGAGATAGCCTTCCAGACCAACCTGTTGGCCTTGAACGCAGCCGTGGAAGCGGCGCGGGCCGGTCGGCACGGCAAGGGCTTTGCCGTGGTGGCCGAAGAGGTGCGCAATCTGGCGGCGCGCAGCGCCAAGGCGGCCAAGGAGACGGCGGCGCTCATCGAGGGCACGGTGGCCAAGACCAATAACGGCTCGGAGATTGCCGGTCGTACGGCCGAGGCCCTGGACGAGATCGTCACCTCGGTGAGCAAGGTCACCGACCTGGTGGCCGAGATAGCGGCGGCCTCCAATGAACAGGCCGAAGGCATCGGCCAGGTCAATATCGGCATCAGCCAGATCGACCAGGTGACCCAGCAGAACACGGCCAATGCCGAAGAGGGTGCGGCAGCGGCCGAGGAGCTCTCCAGCCAGGCCGAACACCTCAAGGAGATGATGACTCGCTTCCGCATCAAGGAGGGCCATGGCAGCGGTCGACCGCCGCTGCCCGGCAGCATGCAGGGCGACGCGCAGCGGCATGGGGCGGGGCCACGGCAGCTCACAGCCGCCGCCAAGCCGACTGCGTCGGTGAACCCGGCGGATGTCATCAACCTTGATGATCAGGAGTTCGGCAAATTCTAGAAAGCAGTGGCCAGCATGGCGGCCTGCCGCAGCATGGGCCGGTCGCCGTGACTTCGCTTGCTGCGCAGGTGGGGCGTGGACATTCATGGAAAAGGGGAGGCTATGTCAGAACAGTTAAGCGCGGATCATATAGAAATGGTTCAGGAATTCTCCCAGGAGATTCGTGACCTGCTCGACGAGCTTGAGCCGGTGATCATTGCCATGGCCAAGCATTGCGGTGACGAGGCGGAGCCGGCTGATATAAGCGATGATATCAACAGTATTTTTCGACTTTTCCACTCCATCAAGGGTGGTGCCGGTTTTCTTAACTTTACCAATATTGCCGCCACCTCCCATAGTGCCGAGAACCTCCTTGACCTGATCAGGACAGGGAGCATGACCCTCTTGCCGGAGCATATTGACCTCCTCTGTAAGGGCTGCGATTTTATCAGGGAGGCGGTGGCGCATGTCTGTGACTATTATGACGATGCCGGCCTGGGGGAGCAGAGCCGGGCGCTGCGTGAGAAGTTCCTGGCCGCCATCGGCGACAGGCCTCCGGCTGCCAAGCCGTCTGCAAAAAAGAAGGCGCCGGCCATTGACCTTGACAACGTCCCGGCCCCGCAGATCACCCCTGAGATGGCGACAGGTTTTATCAGCGAGTCTCACGATATCCTGCAGACACTGGAGGGTGATCTGCTCAGCTGGCTGGATGAACAGGACAATGAGGATCTGCTCAAGGATATCTTTCGCCAGGTCCACAGCTTCAAGGGTAACTGCGGCTTCCTGGGCTTTGCCGATCTTGAGAGGCTCAGCCATCATCTGGAGACCGCCTTTGACCTGGCCCGCACATCGGATGGAACGGATGCCGGCACTATCGTCGATCTGGCCCTGAAGCTTATTGATGTCTATCGGGAGGCCCTGGCCGACATCGGCGCCGGCGGCAGCGGTGCCATCGACGGCCTTTCCATCTATCTCGACCTGATTAATGACCAGTTACCGCCGGAAAAACAGCTCGTCAGTGAAGATGGTCAAGGCGCCGGTCGTCTGGGCGATATCCTGGTGGAGCAGGGTGTGGTGGAGAGGGAGGCGGTGGAAAGCTGTCTTGCCCGGCAGAAGAAGCGCTTGGGCGAGATGCTGGTGGAGTCCGGTGTGGTCAAGGCGGAGCAGGTTGACAAGGCCCTGGAGACTCAGGCGGAACGCAAAAAAAAGAAAGCCGCAACCAACAAGGCCAAGGCGCCGACCCGTCAGGATATCAGGGTCGACCTGGGCAAGCTTGATCAACTCATTGACCTGGTGGGGGAACTGGTGATCGCCGAGAACATGGTGGTCAACAGCCCGGATCTGGTCGATCTTGATCTGGATAGTTTCCATAAGTCAAGCCAGCACCTGGGCAAGATTGTCCGTGATCTGCAGGAGATGGCCATGACCCTGCGCATGGTGCCGGTTTCCGGTCTTTTCCGGCGCATGATCCGCCTGGTCCATGACTTGTCCCGCAAGTCCGGCAAGGCGGCCGAGCTTGTCCTGGGCGGCGAGGAGACAGAGGTGGACAAGACGGTGATCGAAACCATCACCGATCCCCTGGTTCATCTGTTGCGGAACGCCATGGACCACGGCATTGAGTCGGAGGAGATGCGCCGCGCCGCCGGCAAAAGCGGTACCGGCACTATTCGTCTGACCGCCACCCATGAGGAGGGCAATGTCAAGATTGCCATTGACGATGACGGCGGCGGCCTGGACAGGGCCAAGATCCTGGCCAAGGCCCGGGAAAAGGGCATTGTCAAGGGCGACGGCACGAATATGCCGGACAGCGAGGTCTTCCAACTCATCTTTGCGCCGGGCTTTTCCACGGCAGCCGAGATCACCGATGTCTCGGGACGCGGCGTGGGCATGGATGTGGTGCGCCAGAACATTAATAACTCAACTTTCTGACTTGATTTAACTGCTTGCTATTCCGAACTTTTTGTTGTGCGCCCGGCGAATTGTTTCCATAATATCAACCATTGCACCCATCATG
>PKTX01000030.1 GCA_002868945.1 Desulfobulbaceae bacterium | reverse complement strand
GTGCTTTTTGTTTCTTGGGTGCCAATTGATGTTTTACTCCTTTTTGCTTGCCCAAAAAGGAGTGCAAAAAGGGCACCCCAGCAGCCCTGGCCTGACGGCGCGCTCGTTGTGGCCCGGCAAAGGGGAATTGCAGAAACTCACACCCTTCGGGTGTTCAGACATGCTGCGCCCAGCGGAAGTGCCCTTGGGGTGCAATTCAAATCCCTTTGCCGAGCCACAACGAGCTCAGGGCTGGATGGGGAACTGTAATAAGGATGCCCTGCGGGCTCTATTTTATTTTTCGGCACCGGCCCATGCCGGGGCCGCAATCACGTTGTACTTTTTCTTCGTTCTTGATTCCGGGGACAGAATACCAATTAAAGGAAAAGCACGATAAAAGCAAAACACTTACTCCAAATGTATGAAATCACACAACAAATCACTTCAGCGGACGGCGTGAACGTTTGCGGCGCTGACGCGGCAAATTCATAGGCGCCGTCCGCTGAGTTCGGCGTTAGCACATAAAAAAACATAACGCCTTGCATTATTACCGAGAGGTGTTATCATTTATTTATGATCAAGTCATTCCGGTGCAAAGAAACACAAAAAATATTTGGCAGGAAATTTTCAAAAAAACTGCCATCTGAAATTCAAGAAAAAGCCAGAATGAAATTGGTCATCTTGGATGCGGCTACGTCAATAAACGACTTGAGGGTTCCGCCAGGAAATCGGCTTGAAGAATTAAAAGAAAACAGAAAGGGTCAACATAGCATCAGAATTAACAACCAGTGGCGTATCTGTTTTGAATGGAAAAACGGCGACACTTATAATGTGGAAATAGTTGATTATCACTAGAACTAATGAGGTAAAGAAAATGAAAACAAAAAAACTACCTCCCATACATCCTGGCAAGATACTGCTTGAAGAATTTCTTGAGCCAATGGGCATCAGCCAATATCGCTTAGCCAAGGACACATCTGTGCCCCCAAGAAGAATCAATGAAATTGTTCACCAGAAAAGGGCTATTACTGCAGACACAGCATTGCGGCTAGGGGTTTTCTTCAGTATGTCGCCTCACTTTTGGATGAACCTACAAAGCAGGTATGAGCTCGAAAAGGCTGAAGATCGGCTTGAGGACAAACTCAAGAACGAAGTGCATCAATACAAAACTGCATAAAACCAAATAAAATCAAAAACTTGTGCTAATCGAGTAGCCGGGGGTTTTTCTCCCCCAGCCCCCACAACACCCTGCATGGGGTAATTCCGGGGACACTGGGTAATTCCGGGGACACAATCCCAATTAGTGGTGGATTATGTACGCGTAAGGTGGTTAAATCATTAGTATGGCACGAGTGAAAAGAGTCGTGGCTGGTGTGGGGGGGGGGCGGACCAAGCTAACATTTTAAAATAATTATATTTTTCTTCTAAAATCGGCCCTTTTTCAGCCTTAGAGCCCACTTTTTGGCACTCAAAAGATAGCTCTAAGCACGGGATTCCGGGGGCAGCATACGTGATGAACGGGATTTCCGGAGCTCCATGGCTTCACGAATCATCAGGGCTACTGTCATGGCCGGCCTGATCCGCTGCCATGACGAAACCGTAGGCCGCAAGGCCCGAAAATATCTGCTGTGACAGAGCTGTGACAGCCCGATAAGTATCATCGCGACAAATCGCGACACGGACCGCGCCATTTCAAACAGTCAGGGAGCCATCATGAAATACCAGCCGCCCTACACCATTACCCCGGAGGTACTGAACCGGGTCGCCGCGATCAGCGAAGCCATCGGACGGCTGACCGTGTTTACCGACCAGGCCAGGGCGCTGCGGCTGCGGCGCATCAACCGCATCCGCACCATTCACGGCTCGCTGGCCATCGAGGGCAACACCCTGAGCGAAGCGCAGATCACTGCGATTCTGGAGGGTAAAATGGTTATTGCCCCACCCCGCGAGGTGCAGGAGGTGAAAAACGCCTTGGCCGCCTACGATCGTTTTGACACCTGGAAGCCCGAGGCGGAAAAAGACCTTTTGGAGGCGCATCGGATTCTGATGTCCGGCCTGATTGATGATGCGGGCATGTATCGGTGCGGCGGCGTGGGAGTGATGGCTGGTCAACAGGTGATCCACATGGCACCGCCGGCGGGCCGTGTACCGCATCTGATGGCCGACTTGTTCGACTGGTTGGCCGCCACCGACGCCCACCCGCTCGTTGCCAGCTCGGTCTTTCACTACGAGTTTGAATTTGTTCACCCCTTCGCCGACGGCAACGGGCGCATGGGGCGGTTGTGGCAGAGCCTGATTCTGGCCCGCTGGAATCCCCTGTTCGCCGACATCCCAGTGGAAAGCCTGATCTTCGAGTACCAGGCCGAGTATTACCAGGCCCTGCAGGAGAGCACCCAACAGAGCGACTCTGCGCCCTTCATCGCCTTCATGCTGCGGATGATCCTGGATACCGTGACCGCCTCGACCCCGGAAGTTGCCCCGCATGTTGCCCCGGAAGTCAGATTGCTCTCGGCCTTCACAGGTGAGATGACCCGGCAACAGCTCAAGATGGCATTGGGGCTCAAGGACGACGAGCATTTCCGCAAGGCCTATCTGCTTCCTGCCCTGGATGCCGGCTGGATAGAAATGACCATTCCAGACAAGCCGCGCAGCAGTAAACAGAAATACCGCCTGACCGACAAGGGGCGAAATCGAGTGACACAAACAGACGGGGGGCATCATGGACGTTAAGAAGGCCGCCATTCAGGTTCTGCGGCAGGCTGGGTACCTGATTCCGGGGACACAATACCAATTAATGGTGGATTATGTACACGTAACATGGTTAATTTATTAGTATGGCACGAGTGAAAAGAGTAGTGGTTCCTGGTTATCCTCATCACATAACCCAGCGTGGAGTTCGCTCCATGGATATTTTTTATCATGATGATGATCGCCATGAGTATCTGCGCTTATTGAAAGAGCAGTCGAAGCGTTTTGGTCTGGAGAGCCTATCGTACTGCCTCATGACCAATCACGTTCATCTTATTGCTGTTCCCGCAGACGAGGACAGCTTGGCCCGGGCTATTGGTGAAGCGCACCGGCTCTACACCCGGATGATAAATTTCAGAAAAAATGTGAAGGGTTATTTATTTCAAGGGCGTTTTGCGTCATGCCCTGTGCAAACCGGGCAATATCTCCATGCCGCTGTACGCTATGTGGAAAGAAATCCGGTGGCTGCAAAAATGGTTTCCCGGCCATGGGATTACCCCTGGTCCAGCGCCGCCTTTCATGTAGGCCTTGTAGGTTCAGACCCCCTTGTTGAGCAATCCCCACTGCTCGCAGAGATGAGTGATTGGCAGGACTTTTTGACAACAGATTCGCATTTAGTACCAGAGCTACAACAAAAGAGCCGGACAGGCCGGCCCTTCGGCTCAGAAGCCTTCTATGACACCGTGGCAAAACTTACAGGCCGGGATCTACGACCGAAACCGGCGGGCCGCCCTAAGAAATAGTATTGTGTCCGTTCGCAGTAACGGCTTGATATCACGCGGGTTTAAGTCCCGTTCGGGGAGTTGTCCGTACACCTCGGTAGCTCAAGGGAGCGGCGTCCTGGCAACAGGGGGTCGTAAGTTCCCAATTGGCAAAGCAGCAGGCCGTAACGAAAGTGAACCTGGATGTAGCCTCGTTAAACTAAAGTGAAGATGCCGACTCTGTGGACACAAGAGGAAGGCCGATGTCACAGGCCGAGAGAACGGATAAAGGGGTCAAGTACGCTTTTAGCTTTTTTGGCAAGCATGTGACACATGCGGGGGTGGACCAGGCAAACCTTTTACAAGGGCTGGAGGCAGAGCAAGGGGCGTGCTGTCACGACGTTGTTGTCTTCCCGGCAGCGCCCGGCTATAATGGCCCCTTTGTCGATGGTTTCCGTAAGAATGGCTGCCCGTGGCGCCATGCGGGTGGGGCTGTCGCGTTCCTGTAACGACCTGGCCGGGTCGCAACTCGCCAAGGAGGATGATGGTGATGATCAACAAATTGATGGCGGTATTTTCCCTTTTGACGGCAGGGCTCATGGCCCTGACGGCATCGGTGCAGGCCGACGACGTCAGGATCACGCCGACGCGCCTTACCCCGCAGATCTACATGCTGGCCGGTGAAGGCGGCAATATCGGCCTGTTTATCGGTCCGGACGGCACCTTTCTGATCGACGACCAGTACGCCCCCCTTACCGACAAGATTGTCGCGGCCATCAAATCGGTGGGCGGCGATTATCCCAGGTTTCTGATCAACACGCATTATCATGGCGACCATACAGGCGGCAACGAAAACCTGGGCAAGGGCGGCACCCTGATCTTCTCCCATGATAATGTGCGCGAGCGTCTGCTTTCCGGCTCTTTTATCGAGGCCTTTAACATGAAGCGGCCGGCTCTCGGCCCGGATGGTTTGCCGGTGGTGACCTTTGGCCATGACCTGAGTTTTCACCTGAACGGCGACAGGGTACGCGTCATCCATACGCCCCATGCCCATACGGATGGCGACAGCCTCATTTCCTTCAGCAAGGCCAATGTTATCCACGCCGGTGATCTCTTTTTTAACGGTTTTTATCCGTTTATCGATGTCAACCATGGCGGCACCCTGAAGGGCATGATCAAAGGGGTGGACATGATCGTGGCCATGGCGGATGATGACACGAAGATTATTCCGGGCCATGGCCCTCTGGCAGACAAGGCGGATCTGCTGAGATACCGCGACATGCTCGGCGTGGCCCATGAACGCCTGGCCCGGCTGAAGGCGGCCGGCAAAAGCCCTGAGCAGGCAATTGCCGCCAAGCCCCTGGCCGATCTTGAAGAGACGTGGGGCAACGGGCTTTTCAGCGGAGAGCGCTGGATAGAGGTGATCTATTCCGGCATCTAAGGTCATCGTGCCTTATATGCAGGATGCAGAATGCAGAATGCAGAATTCAGGATTCAGAATGCAGGAGTCAGGAGAAAAACGGGAAAATCAGTTGTTTTGAGTAGTATGTCGGGTTAAGGAATTGCAAGGCGGTTTTGTTTTGCCTTCACCCCGGGGGAGAGGGAGCGTGCTGTGTCGTCTCGCCCCCCTTGGGAAGAAGGTGGCCGAAGGCCGGGAAGGACAATGACGCGAGGCGCCAACGCCTCATGCCGCAGTCTGAGCGGGCAAGACCCTGTTTTTAATTCTGAATTCTGACTCCTGCATTCTGCCGCCTCCCTTTTATCTCAACCGGAAAAGTGTCTCTCATGTCGCAATCATCCTTTAACGAACATCGTCTTGCCCAGGCAAAAAAGATCGTCGGCAAGATTACGCTGCCGGCCCAGCCCGGCATTGTCGTGGAGATCAACAAGGAGCTGAACCAGGAGCATCCTGATTTTCAGAACATCGCCAAACTGGTGGCCCAGGACGCCGGTATGGCGGCGCGGGTCATCAATGTCATTAACTCGCCTTTTTTCGGCCTGGCCAGAAAGGTCAACTCCATAGCCCAGGCCCTGACCCTGATGGGTCTGGAAAACTTCAAAAAGGTTATTCTCACCGCCTGTCTGCAGGAGAAGTTTGAGGGCAGCAGCGACACGGATAAGGTCTTCTGGTCCCATTCGGTGCACACTGCCGTGGTTGCCGAGTCATTGGCCAAGGCCAACCGTGCCATGCTGGTTGCCGAGGCCATCACTCCGGACCAGGCCTACATGGCCGGCCTCTTTCATGACATCTCCATTCCCATTCTTTTGAAGAAGAGTGCCGACTATGCCCCCTTTACCGGCGTGGCCATGAGCCATAAGCGCGATATTATCGAAGAGGAGGACCGGTTGGTCGGGTCCGACCATTGCGTGGTGGGCGGCCTGCTGGCCCGTTCCTGGTCCGTGCCTGATCCGGTGTGCAAGGCGATCATCCACCACCATGCCTCGCCGGCCCAACTGCACGAAGGTGCACCCGTTAAACTCATTTCCCTGGTCCAGGTTGCCGATTACATCGCCTATGTCTACGGCTACTCCATCGGCAAGATGGATCGGATCATCGAGGGGGAGTGGGATGTCGACGAGTGGGCCGAAAATCATGATCAGACCCTGGATGCGCTGCACCTGGGGGCTGAGGACCTGCGTGATTTCAAGGAAGAGATCTTTGAACAGCTGCACGCCGAGCCTTAAGCGCCATTGTCGGCCTGAAAGCCAAATGCGGCCTGAAGGCCCTTAGTGTACCATGAGGATAGATGCCGGGCAGTGTGCCAGTATGTCCATGGGCAGGCCCTTTCCTGTGGGCAAGATCGAGATCACCAGGGCATACTCTTTAAGATAATCCCCGGCCTGCTCCGCTGTCCCGGACAAGACAAGGGCCTTGTCCACCGACTTACCGTATCTGGTCAAGAGGGCTTCGGCTTCAGGCAGACAGCCGCCGCCATCCTCGTTGGCAAGGGTGACGAGTTCCTCGTTTTCATTGATTTTAAAGTGGACAAGGTCAAAGTCAAAGGTTGAATCGGCCAGTATTGCCATGCTCTTTTCCACCAATACCTTTGCCTCAACACTGTCTGCACAGAGGAAGGCGCATTTTTTGTTGATGGAGAGATTCTTCACCACCAGCATGGGGCAGGGTGCCGCCTTGTAGAGGGGAGAGCTGATCAGCTCATGGAACTGGTCAGGGTCGAGGCTGTTGGGGCATCCTTCAATAAAAAGATCATACAGGCCGTTGCGTAACTCGTAGGCCACTTCCTTGTCCTTGTCTCCCACAAAGACGGTGGGGCGCCCGGCCAAGGGGCAGTCGATATTCTCCGTGCGCAGCATGCGTTCAATGAGCCGCTTGCCGTTGGAGGCAACGCCATCCTCCCACGTATGGCGAACCCAGCCGGTGCCGACCTGCTCCTTTTTGTCTGCTATCTCCACATGTGAGATATAAAGAGAGAGAGGTACAAACTTATGCAGGTAGGCAGTATAGCGCAGCGCAATGCTTGAGGCCAGATCTTCATTGACATGCAGGAGCGTTTTTAACATTGATTCACCTCATAAAAGAGAAGTTTTATTCTTGGGGGCAGGGAAGAAAGATTATTCAGGGGCTCGCAGGCCGGTTTTTTATTTTTGCCTCCGCCCGGCTGATGACCTCGGCGATTTCTCCCAACTTGAAGGGCTTGGCCAAAAAGTCGAAGACCCCCTTGTTAAAGGATTCCTTTGCCGTTTCCATGGTCGCAAAACCGGTAATAACGACGACCTCCGTATGGCAAAATCGACTCTTCACCTCGGTCAAAAACTGCATGCCATCCACCCCTTCCATTTTCAAATCCGTAATAACGATATCAAAGTGCCGTTCCTGTATGCGTTTGAGCGCATCGCCACTTCTGGTAAAGGTTTCTACCTGGTAGCCCTTTTTCTCCAGAGAGGGTTTGAGTCGTTTGCTGACAATGGGTTCATCATCCAAGATTAGAATAGTGGTCTGTTTCGTGGCCATGACTCTCCTTCATTATGGTTTTAACCTGTTCAAAATAGGCCGATATTGTGGCATCGCTGACCATCTTGACGTCCAGCTGCCGAGTAAAGCCGATGAGCAGTCCCAGCAGAAAGAGGCGCTTGAGCATACTTTCCCTGTTCATTCTCTTGAGGCGGGCAACAATGATATCGCCATGCTGTTCACACAGAAAATCGTAATGGGACAGAATTTTATTGAGCAGAGTGGTTCTTCGCGAACGCCGGGTCGGCTCGGTCACTCCGCCTGAAAATCTGAAGTAGATGTGGTTGTCCAGAATGTTGTCGGAGAGATAGGCGTCAATCACCGTAAAGTGATAGCCCAAGCGAAAATTAATATTGGTATACTCGCTGGAGATTACCGCCAGGTTACGACCAACCTCTGCCGGATCTGTGTTGTGGCTGGCGGCGGTCTTGGTCAGACTCGACATAAAACTGCCAAAGTCGATCTGCATGGAAGTCATATCCCAGATACCGGGATGCGACATGCCGCGCAGCAAGGTCTGCATGGGAATGGAACGGATCTGTTCCGGCCGAATCCCCTTGTCATGCTCTCCCTCTATGCCACCTCCGACATCGATAAGAATCAGGTCAAGAGGATAGTCCCACACCAGTCGGCCTGCCTGCGTGTCGCGATGGTGGGCATGGTAAAAGTTGAGATCAATGATCGTCTCCACCGCCTTCTCATGAACAAAGCGCGTCAGGTCATGATAGGTTTGACAGCCCTGTGGCGTGAAATTGCTGTCGTGCGGCTCAAAGAGGTTGAGCGGTTCTATTTTTTTGAGGACCCGGCGCAGCAGCCGGTACTCGTACATCTCCTCGATGGGCTCTTCGTGAAAGCTGTAAAAGTGCAACTCCCGCACCTTGCCGGCATATATGGTCAGGCACTCCGTATCCAGGGTAATCTCCTGGCCATGGTGCAGCAGGCTGGTTGCATTTTCCGTGTTAAACAGGGCAGGAACGCGAAACTCCCTGGCCACGGTGGCCAGGTGGCCGGTGGTTGAGCCGATATCGGTTATAAAGCCGCCGGCCTTGTGGATCACCCGGGCCAGTTGCGGGGAGGCATAGCGGGCCACCAGGATAGCATCCACGGGAAAGTCGTGCAGGTCACTGTCACGCTCCAGAATCCAGACAGGCCCTGAGGCCACCCCTTTCATGGCCGTAATCCCCCTGCCCTGCATGAGAACGGGGTATTTGCGGCCGAGATCGGTCAAGTCGCAGGCCCGTGGCAGCCGGGCCTGTTGCAGGCCCAGTTGCCGTGACTGCAGGACAATAATGTTGTCGTGCCGGTCAATGGCAAATTCCACATCCTGCGGTTTTTTAAAGTATCTTTCCAGCTGCAGGCCTATTTCGGCGAGCTCTTTGAGTTGTTGATTCTTCAGGCTTGGTTGTGTCTGGCGCTCTTCCGGCACCGACTCCATGCCTATACCGTCACAGCCGTGCAGAATCATGCCCCGTTCCTTGCGGACGACCTGGACTTCCTTGACCTCATGCGGCGCGTGGCGGTCGAGCACAAAAAGGTCGGTGGGGATTTTCCCCGCCATAATGGGCTCCCCCACTCCCCAGGCAGAGCTGATGACCAGCGTTTCCTCTTCCGGCAGCACCGGATCATAGCTGTACAGCACGCCACTTGTCTTTGCCGGTATCATCAACTGACAGGCCACGGACATCTTGATCTCATTGGGACGCAAATCCTTGCGTAGGCGGTATTCCACCGCCTCGGGGCTGTAGAGGCTGGCAACGACCTCCTTGTACGCCTGGGGCAGGTTTTTGACGGAAATATTCAAACAGCTGCGGTATTGTCCGGCAAAGGAGGAGGCGCCATCCTCGCCCTGGGCGCTGGAACGCACGGCAAAGCAGGGGGTTGTCTCCGGCCTTGCCCGGCAAATTCCGGCGGCAGCGGCCAGGATCTCTTTTTCGACTTTGGCCGGCAGGGTGGCGTCAAAGATCAACCGTTGGATTTCCCAGGCCATTTCTTCAAGGGGAAGTGCCTTGCGTTGCTGTTGCCTGATACATGTGGAGACCTTCTCCTCCAGGTTGTTCTCCGACCAGAATGCTGAGAATGCCGCTGTGGTGATGGCAAAGCCATCCGGTATGCGCAAGCCAAGCACGGAACCTATCTCGGCAATATGGGCATTTTTGCCGCCCACCGCATCCATGAGGCCCCTGGTGATGGCTGTGTATGGCAGGACATAGTCTGTCACCGGGCAGAGGATATCTCCCTGCAGAATGGCTGCAACCTCTCCTTCGATACGGTCAAAGTTGTCGTACAGATCCGCATAGCGCTGCCTGGTCAGATGGTTGATCAGGACAATGAGTTGCCGCACCAGATCGGTTAATTGATGGCAGGTGGTGTGAATATACTGCTCATCAAAGATATAGTCCCCGCTCAACTTGTCGTTTGCATCGGCGATAAGATCCAGAATCTGATTGTTGAGATTGAGGATCTTTTTGAAGTCGGCAAAGATAAGCCTGAAGGGGACGGCCTGCTCCTTTCCTTGAAAGAGCCGACCGATCCGGTGCAGAAAGTTTTCCATGAGTTCCCCTATGCGGACCTTACGCAATACGTTTTCAATGGGCCCCTCCGCCACCTCGAAAAAGAAAACCCACCACCAGGCCGGCGCCAATGGCGATAAATACGGCCATAAAACCGAACAGCAGCGGTCTGCCATAGGCCATGGAGGAAATAACGGCAGGGAGCCCGGATAACTCCAGGGTAAGGTTCTTGTCCACCCGATTGGTCACAACGCCGTCGTGCATGGCAAGTGCGGTGACCTTATAGGCGCCGGCACTCATCTTGGAGGGAATGGTCAGGGTGGCGGCAAACTCCTTCATGCCGTTGTTGGGCTCCCCATACCTGACAGTGCCCTCATTGATAGCATAGACCCCTGATTTTTCCATTAACTTAACATACTCGGCAAAAATAAAAGCCTTGTCCGCGGATGCCGGGCTGATGGTGATATCCCTGAGCAGCGCCTTGTAACCGACATTCAGGTGCGGGCCGAGAAATGCAGCTGCCGGCCTGCCAATGGGGGTATATATCATATAAACGGCCGGGGTGTTTTCCAGCGAGACATCGGTTTTGTTCATCCACAAGAAACCGGCAACCTTGCCTTTTTCCTTCAAATGGACATCCTTGCGAGGGCCGCTGACCTGCACCACGACATCGTGGTCGGCAGGCACTTTGCCGGTGACGTCAAGGGTTGTTCCATTGTAAAATGTTGATATTTTCAAGTTGTTATCGGCGAGATCGAACAACAAGGGCCCGTCCGCGGCCAGGCAGAGGCCGCACCAGGCCAGACTCGCCAGAACAACCGTTACTACTCCAGAGACAACGCGTTTCATTTTATCTTTCTCCCTGTTCATCTTAATGACCGCCCTTGAGGGCCACCATAATTGTCGGGGTCAGCAGCAGACCCGCCATCATTTTTGCGCAGACCAGCAGGACAAGGCTTGCCAGCATGATTTTGAGCTGATCTGCTTTAAGCCGCCTGCCGATGCCGGTTCCTATCTGGGCACCAATGGTTGACCCCAGCAGCAGGAGAACAGCAAGAATGAAATCAACGGTTTTGTTGCTGTACGCCTGCATGATGGTGACGTTGACGCAGGTAAAGAGGATCTGGAACAGGCTGGTGCCCACCACGACATGCATGGGCATCCGCAGGAGATAGACCATGACCGGCACCATGATAAAACCACCGCCGACCCCCATGATAGCCGCCAGGATACCGACAAGCGTCCCAAAGCCGAGGGGCAACAGAATGGAAATATGACACCCCGACTTCTTGAATTCGTATTGAAAGGGCAGCCTCTGCAACAACGACTTCTTGTCGGGCACCTCTTCTCCCGGCGACGCTTCCACTGCCGCCGTGGTATTTTTGCTTTTTTTCAGACCCTGCAGGCTTTCCCAGAACATATACCCACCCACGCCGCCGAGCATGAGGACGTAGGTGATGGCGATGAGAAAATCGGCATTGCCCAGGGCACGCAGCAGCTTAATGATCTGGACGCCCAGGGTGCCGCCGGCAATACCGCCGATCAACAGCATGACACCCATGGCCACATCAACGTTGCCGTGCCGCATATGGGCCAGGGTGCCTGATGTCGAGGCCCCGGCAATCTGGTTCGAGTCGGAGGCGGCAGCCACTGTCGGTGGTATGCCGAACATCATGAGCAGGGGGGTCATGAGGAAACCGCCACCAACGCCGAAGATACCTGAAAGTAACCCGACAAAACCGCCTAAACCCAGAATCAGGAGAATGTTCACGCTATTTCCTGCAATAGGTAGATACATATAAAACATGATTTTTTGTTAAACCTCCGTGTGCTGAATGGAAATACCTCTCTACGTTTCCGAAAGGAGCTGTTTTTTTACAGCAATCCTGCTGATGTCCGTGCTTATAGCAAGAGGAATGCCAGAGGGTAGTTCCGCCGCCGAAAGTCTGTGTCTGGTCCGGATAATGTCGATATTCAGGATGGTTATGATGATGTTTCTTTTTTGGAGAAGAGAGGGGACAGGGCGTTTGAGGCTATTTCAGAACGGTGTGGCCATGGGCACGTTTCACAATGAAACGGGCGGGATTTCAAGGCGTATCGGCCCGGAAACAGGTAACAAGTGGATCTGACCCAGGCCGGGAGGTTTCAAAATGAAACACCGGCCCGGGCTGTTGTGTCATGGCGGAATGCGTCATCGCTGTGGGCGCAGTGCCCTTTTGGGTGTTCGTCAAGGGTGAGGCGTCAGGAGTGAGGAGTGAGGAGTGAGGAGTAAGAAAAGCGGTCGCTCAATGGTTTTTTTGTTTGCCCTGACACCTCTCTCCTCACCCGCGCACCGTTGAAACATGCGGGAAAGGTTGCAAAAAAGACGAAGTTTCGAGACATGCGTCAGGGCGCCAGGCTCCTAGGAGCCGTTGCAGTCGGTTGCCTGGGAAAGGCCATATTTCTTTAATCGTCGCCACAGGGTGGTTCGGGGTATTTTCAGGATCTTGCCGGCGGCTTTAATATTGTTGCCTGTCTGCTCTAATACCTTGGCAATATAGCGTTTTTCCACGTCGTCCAGGGGCAGAAGCTCCTCCTGGTAATGGCCCTGCAGGTGGAGTTTGCGCAGATGACCGGGAAAATCTTCCAGCATGAGTTTCTCCCCTTCTGTAAGCGCGGCGGCGTGTTGAATGATGTTTTCCAGCTCCCGCACGTTGCCCGGGAAATTATAGTGGAGAAGAACATCCAGGGCCCGGGAGGAAATCCCCTGGATCTCCTTGGAAAAAGCCTTGTTGGCCTTGGCGATAAAATGATGAATCAGCAGGGGGATGTCCTCCCGGCGTTCACAGAGCCGGGGCAGGCGGATTGTCACCACATTGAGCCGGTAGTAGAGATCCTCGCGAAAGGCCTTTTGCTCGACAAGCTGCATCAAGTCCTTGTTGGTGGCGGCAATAATACGAATATTGAGATCAATGGCTTTGATGCCGCCCACCCTGAGCACCTGCCGTTCCTGCAGGACGTGCAGCAGTTTTACCTGCATGGAGAGGGGCATCTCGCCGATTTCATCAAGGAACACCGTGCCGCCGGCCGCCGATTCCAACAGGCCGATCTTGCAGGCGGATGCACCGGTAAAGGCATCCTTTTCATGGCCGAACAGTTCATTGCAGATCAGCTCTTCACTGAAGCCGCCACAGTTGAAGTAAACAAATGGCGCCTTTTTTCTCGGCCCCAGTTCATGGATGGCCCGGGCCGTCAACTGTTTGCCGGTGCCGGTTTCCGCTTCGAGCAGAACATTGCAGTTCACCTGGGCGACCTTGGCAATCTTCGCAAAGATCGACTGCATGGCCTTGCTGTTGCCGATAAAACCGGGCAGCAGGGTGCTTTCCCCCACCTGTGACTTCAGGCGTCTGTTTTCCTGATGGAGTTTGATCTTTTCAGAGGCGCGTTCGGCCATTAGACAGAGTTCATGGCTGCGACACGGTTTGGTCAAATAGTGAAAGGCGCCTCGCTTGGTCGCCTCCACCGCATTTTCAATGGAGCCGTAGCCGGTCACCAGGATGGTCTCGGTCTGTCCATGGAGCGCCTGGATATGATCGAGGATTTCCAGTCCCCCCATGTCGGGTAACTGCAGATCCAGAAAGACAATGTCAAACGGCTCCCGCTCCATTCTGTGTAGAAAGGGAGAACCTGCCGCAAAGGTCTCGACACGATAACCGGCCTTGCTCATGATACGGCCGGCCATTTTTCTGGTGCTTTCTTCATCATCAATAACGGCAATGGTCATCATTGGGGCTGTTGCTCCTTGTTGTCACTCTCGTGGTAGATGGGGAGGTAGACGGAAAAGGTCGTTCCCTCACCAAGTTTGCTGGCAACTTCAATGTATCCGCCATGTTCCTGGACAATGGCATAGACCACTGACAGACCGAGACCGGTTCCCTTGCCTATCCCTTTTGTGGTGAAGAAGGGGTCGAAAATCTGATCAAGATTTTCCTGGGCAATGCCCGGACCGGTATCAGAGATATTGACGCGGATATATTTTTCATCGAGTGCGCGGGCCTGGACGGTGATGGTGCCGTAGTCGCCGATGGCTTGCTCCGCATTGATGATCAGGTTGAGGAATACCTGCTGCAGTTTTTGCAGGTTTCCCTTGGTCTGCGGCAGCCGGTCAAGGATGTCTTTTTGCAGGGTGATCTTATGGATACGCAGTTCATTGCTGATCAGATCCGTGGTCTTGTGCAGGACAAAATCGATATAGACCGGTTGCGTCTCGGACGAGGAGGGGGCCCTCGAAAAATCGAGCAAGTTTTTGACGATCTTGCTGGCCCGGTCTGTCTGGCTCATGATGTCCTCCAGGATTTCCTTGATTTCCTTTTCCTCCAGGGAGTCGAAATCCTCCAGGATGATATCCGTGGACAGGGAGATGTTGTTGAGCGGATTATTGATTTCGTGGGCAATGCCCGAGGAAAAGGTGCCGATGGAGGCCATTTTTTTGGATTGCACCAGTTCCTCCTGCTTTTGTTGTAAGGCGCCGACCATCTGATTGAAATTATCAATAAGTCTCGAGATCTCATCCGGTGAGGTGTCAATCACCGGAATGATTTTAAAATCCCCGGCTGCCAGGTTCTTTGTGCCCTGATCCAATGAGGCAAGGCGGCTGAGGATGCTTTTGATCTGCGAAAAAAAGAGGATTGCACCCCAGACAAAGATAACCACCGGCATAAAGGTCAACCAGAAGAGGGCCCCCTTGAAGCCCTCACTGATATGTTTTCTCTTGAGGTGAACCAGTGCCGCGCCATTGTCGATCAGGCTTTGTCCCACCTGGCGGATATGGTGATTGTTATTCTCCGGGACAAGGTTGGTGACACACTCTTCATTGGCGCACCAGCGGTCAAAAACCGCCTTGTATCTGTTGAAATTTTCCTTGAGATCAAGAAAGAGTCTCTTTTCGGAAGGTTCACTGAACTTTGGCGATAACGCTGCCAGGGAGGAGTCTGTTTTCCGCAAGGCCTGCGCGGCTTTGGTGACGTTTTCCTTGTGCAGGTGCAGCATGATATTCTTTTCGTAGCGGCGTACTTCCAGGATATTGCTGAAAAGGTCGTCAACCCGCTCCATGGTTACCAGCTTTTTCTCCAGCGAAATAAGCTGGTAGGTATAGATGGAGATCAGGGCGACAATAAGCAGCATGGTGAAGGCGTTAAGCTGTATCAGCCGTTGCCGGATCGTACATTGATTAAACAGGCATGGAAGCTTCATTGTCTTTACTCCGCTGAACCGATAAAGGTGATGGCGTGCCTGGAAAGAAAAGGCCCTCTGCGCCGATATGGCGAGACAGCGGCCAAAACCCGGGCCGGTCGCACTCTTTTCTCCGCATGTTGCTGCCGCTTTCTTTGTGTCATCCTATGTCGACGCCGTTGTTTTCATATCTTTTCAGCTTGCGCCAGAGGGAGACCCTGTCGATGCCGATGATCTTGGCGGCTTGTGTCTTGTTGCCGTCAACGCTTTTCAGGACCGAAAGAATATAGTCGCGCTCGTTCTCATCAAGGCTCTGGCTGGATTTGGCGGACTCTGCCTTCGGCAGGTGAACATGCGGGCTTCTGCCGAGATCCGCGGGGAGGTGGTATGGCTGTATCTCCGAAGTGTCACAGAGGGCCAGGGAGCGTTCGATGATATTTTCAAGCTCGCGGGCATTGCCCGGATAGTCGTAACGCATGAGCCGGCGCAGTGCCTCCCGGGAGATGCTTTTGCTGCCTTTGGCCGGCGGATGTTTTGCCAGGAAATAGTTGACCAGAAGGGGGATATCATCCTTCCTCTCCCGCAGCGGCGGAATATGCAGGTTGACGACATTCAAGCGGTAATAGAGGTCCTGGCGAAATGTTTTTTTGCGCACCTCCTCCATGAGATCGCGGTTGGTGGCGGCCAGTACCCGGATATCTATCGGTATCTCTTTGGTGCCGCCGACCCGGATGATTTTTCTCTCCTGCAGCACCCGCAGTAACTTTACCTGCATGGCAAGGGGCATTTCGCCTATTTCATCAAAAAGAACCATGCCGCCGTTGGCTGATTCGAGAAGGCCCCGGCGCAGGCCGCCGGCATCGGTATAGGCGTTTTTTTCATGGCCGAAGAGTTCATTGACCATCAGCTCTTCCGTCATGGCCCCGCAGTTGATGGGCAGAAAGCGTTTGTCGGCCCTGGGGCTCAGCTCATGAATGGTCCTGGCCACCAACTCTTTGCCGGTGCCGGTTTCACCGGTGATCAGAATGTTGCAGTCAAGCTGGGCAAAGCGGACAATGGCATCCTTGAGCTCCAGAATGGCCGGGGTCTGGCCGATAAACTGCGTTGTGCCCTGTTGTGTCTTGATACGCTGTTTGAGACGGCTGATCTCGCGCAGCAGCATGGTCTTTTCTATGGCCCTGAGGACCAGGGCATGAAGCTCTTTGAGCTTGATCGGCTTGGAGAGATAGTAGAAGGCTCCCTGGGCCATGACATCCACGGCCGAGTCCACGGTGGCATAGCCGGTAATAATAATGACCTCAATGTCCGGCTGCAGCTCCTTGGCGCTGTTCATGACCTGGACGCCATCAATATCGCCCATTTTTAAATCCGTTATGACCAGATCGAAATGGTACTGCTGCAACAGGCTGATTGCTTCGGCGCCGTCCGTGGCGGTGGTGACCTGAAACTCTTGCTGTTCGAGGAAGTGGCGGACATTTTCGAGGTTTATCATCTCGTCGTCCACCAGCAGAATTGAAATAGCGGGTTGTTCAGACATTATTGTTCCTGGATAGTGGTGTCTGGGCGGGGAGCATCTCTTTTTTCGGGTGGGCGATGCAGCGGCAAGGTGACAAAGAAGCGGCTGCCCTTGCCCTTTTCCGATTCCACCCGGATGGAGCCCTTTTGTTTTTTTATAATACCGTAGGCCACCGCCAGCCCCAGGCCGGTGCCTTTTTCAGCATTCTTTGTGGTGAAAAAGGGGTCAAAGAGCTTCTGCAGATTCTCCTTGTCGATACCCCTGCCTGTATCGCTGATGGTAATGACCGCATTGGTACGGGACGCATCCTTTTCCGCCTCAATGGCTACGAGTCCCGGCGCTTCGCTGATGGCCTGGAGGGCATTGATGGTCAGATTCAGCAGGGCTTCCGTTGTCTTATGGACATTTATCTGGAGGATTATATCCTCGGGGATAGTGGTGCAAAGCTCGACACCGGCCGGGACTTCACTGGCAACAAGCTGTTTTACCTTGTCGACAAGCGCGGTCAGGGCACACGGTTCCAGGGTAAAGGTCTGCTCCCTGGAAAATTCCAGCAGGCCGCGGACGATTTTCCCGGCCCGGTCGGTTTCCTGGTTGATGGTCTCCAGCATCCTGGCCACAAAAGGGTCCTGTTGCCGGTCGATCTCGGCAAGGGCGAGCTGGCAGGATGTGGCGATATTATTGAGTGGATTGTTTATCTGGTGCGCCGTCCCTGAAGCCAGGGTGCCGATTGAAGAGAGCTTTTCTGCCTGAAAAAGCCGTTTCTGTTGTTCTTCCAGGTCGGCGACCATTTTGTTGAAGGCCCGCATGACACTGTGGACCTCACCCTTTTTCTTGTCAACGGGCAGCGGTGAGAATGTGCCGTCTGCCACGGCTGTTGCTGCTTTCTCAAGCTTTTTCAGGGGTCTGATAATGGAGATGTAGAGGATGGTGATGGTGAAAATTAAGAGCAGGACAAGAAATGAAATTGTTTTGGTCAGGCGGCTCTTAAAGGCAACGATGAAGCTGTTCATCTTCTGCTGTTCGAAGAGAATCAGGTCTTCGCTGATGTTGACCAACTCCTGTCCCAGGCCACGGACCTTTTCCCGCAAGGGGCAGGCGGCAAGCTCCGTGGCGGAGCTGCACTGCTCTTTTAGCTCCAGGAAATTTTTCTTGTATTGGAAGAGTGTGGCGGAAATATCCTGCAGGTGTGCCGGCTGGGACATGGTCTGCAGGTCATCCATTACCCGGGGGGCAAAGTGCTGGGCCTTGTCGATGTATTCAAGGACCTTGGCGAAATCGTCATTGCTGTGGCCGATAAAGTAATTCTTTTCATAACGACGTATTTCCAGACAGATATTGCTGAGGTTGCCGGCATGGATCAACAGGGCGACATCATCGGTGAATATGTCAAAATCTTCCAAGAAGGTCAGGACAATGATAGTGTAGCAAAAGAGATGAAGGCAAAAAAAGCCGATCATCTTCTGTCGCAGATTCA
Source organism: Desulfobulbaceae bacterium (assembly GCA_002868945.1). GTDB lineage: Bacteria > Desulfobacterota > Desulfobulbia > Desulfobulbales > SURF-16 > BM506. The sequence goes on along the minus strand of PKTX01000030.1, from coordinate 8,657 downwards.
GGGAAAACATGGGGCCTCACGCTGTCAGGAGGGAAAAGATGAAGAGGGATGCGGTGGCTTCCCCCCTCGCAAGCATCTTTCCCTTGAGGGCATCTTGTAATTGATTAATAAAGGATCTTGTTGCCGTCCTTTGTCTGCAAATTTGAGGCCAGATAAAAATAAATCACGGGCAGCAGATCGCCCCTCACTGTCATATCACCGGGGGCTCGGCTTTTCTGCTTGGTTAATGTCTCGAAATCACGGCATTTTTTTGTACTGTTTTTCGTTTGATTCAGCGGTGGAGAGGGGCAGGAGGGAGGAGGGCGGTACAAGAGAAGGGCGGTGCCCAAAGAGAAGTATGAAGCTGTTACGGCATGATAAGACGACTCCCCAGGTTGATCTGGCCGTTGCACTCCAGGAGGTGCCGCATACCCTTGTCTTGCGGTGAACTGTTGCATATTGCAATACCGATGCAACTCCATGTGTTACTATTTGCAACACAAGCCCCTTATGATGGGGACGGGATCTCTCCTTCTCCACGCCATTTTTTTCACTTCATGACAGGCCCTCTTTTGCCGGAGACGCCCGCTGTTGCTTCCTGCCGACAACAACGTATCGTCCCTGCCGTCGCCTTTTTATCCTTTTTACGCTCAGTCGCGGAGAAACGGCACACAGGTTGCAACTCCACATGGCCTCTGGCCGTGATCACTCTCTGCGTTGGGAGGTGGCATCATGCAGGGGCCGCTTCCCCATGGGAGACGACTGTGCTCTTGTCGGGCGGCCATCTTTTTACTGCCATTGTATGATCTGTGCTGAACTATCTCGGGAGAAGGAAATATGGATGGTCTGAATCTGGAAAACATAGAGGAAGGCAGGGCGGCATGCGTTTATGGTCAAGATCAGGAAATGTTGGAGAGGATGATCTCCTCGCTTGAATCTGCCGCGCTGTTGACTGAAGGCGAAAAGCTGCCGGATCCTATTGATTACCTGAAGGAGGTCATGGCGCAACNGGCGCAACGAGGGCTGCGCAACAGGGATTTAAAGGCGTACATCGGCAGTTCCGGCAACATAAGCTCCGTGCTGAACCGCCGAAAGCCGCTTTCCCTGCGCATGATCCGCAACCTCCATCAACATCTCCACATCCCGGCCGAAATTCTTATTCAGTCGTATCGTTGCCGGTGAGGTTGTTTTGCAGCACTGTGTGCATTCGCAGAAGACGAGGGGATATTTTCTTCGCTCTCCCTTCTCCGTGCGCCATTCCTTTTTTAACGGATCAAGGATTATGAGTTTTTTCTCGAAAAAAGAAGCAGCGCCCCCCGCCGTGGAACCGGAAGGGCATCTCGGTTCCGGGCAGATTGACGAACTCAAAAGCAGGAGCGCTGGTACCGATTTGCCGTCCTACGTGGCCAAACGGGTGACAGCGGAACTTGATCGTCTTGGCAAAATAGATCCATTTGTCGCCGAGTTTTCCATGGGGGTGGACTATGTCGAGCTGCNCTATGTCGAGCTGCTGCTGTCGCTGCCCTGGTTTAAGGAAACCCAGGATAATCTTGATCTGAAGCGGGCGGAATCCATTCTGGCCTCGCATCATTACGGCCTTGAGGCGGTCAAGGAACGAGTCCTGGAGTTTTTGGCAATCAAGACCCTGAAAAATCAACAAAAATCAAGAATCTTGATCGTCGATGACGAAGAGATTGCCTGCAAGAATATGCAGCGTTTTTTTCAGGGTCTTGGCCATGCGGTGGAGGTCGCCGCCAACGGGGTGCAGGCTTTGCAGCGGGTCGAGGAAAGTGGCCATTTTGATATGATGATCACGGACCTGAAAATGGATAAGATGGATGGCCTTACCCTCATTGACAGGATGGCCAAGGTGTCGCCCGAGACCAGTGTCGTTATGATCACCGGCTATGCAACGGTGGCAAATGCCGTCAATGCCCTGCGTAAGGGGGCGACCCATTATCTGTCGAAACCGGTTCGGCTTGAAGAGCTGAAAGTGACGGTGGAGGAGCTTCTCAGGAAACAGAAAAAACTGCAGATCAGCCAGGGGCCTGTCCTCTGCTTTTCCGGCCCGCCGGGCACGGGCAAAACCTCCATCGGCCACTCCGTGGCCACCTCGCTGGGCCGGGAGTTTATTCGTCTTTCCATGGCGGGTCTTCGTGACGAGGCGGAGATTCGCGGTCATCGACGGACCTATGTGGGGGCCATGACCGGTCGCATCATCAGTGAAATCAAGCGGGTCGGCGTCACCAACCCCTGTTTTATCCTCGATGAGATCGACAAGATCGGTCAGGACTTCAGCGGCGATCCCGCCTCTGCCTTGCTTGAGGTTCTCGATCCTGAACAGAACAAGAACTTCATAGATCACTATCTTGATATCCCCTTTGATCTGTCCGGCGTCCTCTTTATTGCCACGGCAAATGATATCACAAAACTGCCCGGTCCTTTGCTGGATCGTCTGGAGGTTATTGAATTCCCCAGCTATTCATTCCAGGAAAAACAGGTTATTGCCCGCAAATATCTGCTGCCCAAACAGTTGGCGGCGCATGGCTTGACAGCGCTCACGCCGCAGATCAGCGATGCCGCCCTTGGTAAATTGATAGTCGAGTATACCAGGGAGTCCGGCGTGCGGGGGCTCAATCGAGAAATCGGCACCATCTGTCGCAAGCTCGCTTTAACGGTGCTGCGGAATGACGAGCAAGACGCCTTGCCGGATATCGATAAGGCTGAAATCACCGCCATGCTCGGGCCTCGTAAATATCGTCAGGAGGCAGCCGAGGGCGCCGACAAGGTCGGCGTGGTGACCAGCCTGGTCTGGAGCCACTTTGGTGGCCGGATTATGTTTGTCGAGACCTTGATCATGCGGGGCCACACCAATCTTATCCTTACCGGATCACTGGGCGAGGTGTTACGTGAGTCGGCCCAGACCGCCTTGAGTTATATCAGAAGCAATGCCGAAATACTTGGTATTGCGCCTGACTTCTATGATCATTCTGATATCCATATCCATTTGCCGGCCGGCGCGGTTCTCAAAGATGGTCCCTCGGCAGGGCTGGCCATCGGCATAGCACTGGTTTCCCTGTTGACCGGTTGCCCGGCCCACCGCACCGTAGCCGTTACCGGCGAGATGACATTGACCGGTCAGGTTCTGCCGGTGGGCGGAATTCGTGAAAAACTGCTGGCCGGTGTGCGTACCGGTTGCCGGAAGGTTGTCCTGCCTGCCAAAAACAGAGAGGATGTAACCTCCTTGAGTGATGATGTGACAGGCCATATGGAACTGGTCTATGTCGAGACCCTTGATGAGGCAATGCCGCATCTGCTTGCCTGAATCCCTTTTTCCTTTCCCCTTATTTTCTCTCTTCTCCGTTCTCTCTCCCTGATAATGGCGGATCCGCACCCCGCTTGACGTCTGGCGCGTCTTCTTGCTGCTCCGCAGTGGCGAGGCGACATCGTCATGGGTGGGCTCCCGGCCGGCGCCGGCCACGATCTTCTATACCGCATTTTATCTTCCCCCATCCTTTTTGAGCCCTGTGCATTTTTCTTGATTGCAACGGTGTAACACCGTTGCATCCTGCAACAGCCCCTGGTTGTCGTGCCGGGTGTCTTGGTAAATTTGCTAATATTCCAAAGTGTTATGCGATGGGGGGCGGTATGTCGTTCTCCGACAAGCTCCCCTGGGCCTGATATGGGCAGGCGTGCTTGTTTCAACCTGCAATACCCTGCAGGCGGTCAACTTGGCAGGGGAGCCGCTGTTTTTGATTTGTCATGTGTAACTCATTGTTTTTGTTGGAGTAAAATTCATATGCCACATTGGCATGGCACCTGCAAATGAGTAAGGCAGAAACAGAATGGAGCACCTGGCACAACACCTATTAAAAAAAGGAGGACATCATGGGATTCATAGATTGGTTTGCACTGGGCATGAAAAAGAATAAACAAATCCAGGCCAAAAGGGTGAAGGAGGCATCTGTCCATATGGAGGCAATGGCGGCAGGTAGTCTGACCTCGGCCGCTGATACTCTGGCCAGGATGGTGGACCAGAGAAATGCGCCGCCAAAGCTGCTCATGGTCCAGGATGGCGAGTATACGGCGCAGGTTACCGAGTATGCCATGAAAATGGCCCAGCGGCTTGATTGTGAGATTGTCGCCCTTGATGTAACGGATAAACCGTTACAGTTCGGCGGTGACAGGAGGACAAGGGAAATCGACCGTTTTATGGGGACGGCCCGGACGAATGTCGAGAAATTTATCTGTAAGGCCAAGGCCTGCGGTGTCAAGGTTGAGCATGTTATGGAGATCAGTGATCCCCAGGAGGCGATTGCCCGCTTGAGTGCTGCTGATGCCGGTATCCGTTTTGTCTTGACAAAGCCTGAAGGCACAGCAGTAAGGCTCCGGGATGATCGGTTGGCAAGCCCCGATGTGCGAAAGTCCAATAATAAAAGAAGAGATGATTTTCGTGTTCGGACAGGGTGGCGGCAAAAATAAGCTGGAGGGAGCTCCGGCGACCTTTGGATCTGTGGTAACAAGCGTCTCGAAACAGGGGGTGATCGGCGTGGGCCACAGGGATACTCATGAAAACGACCCGGCCCGCCGGTTGCCACAGCCCCACCGCCGACTCCCCTTATCAGCCTGTTGAAAAAGGGAGCGAGCGAAGCGAGACCTTTGAGCCTAGTGCAGTGTATCACTTAAAGTTTTGTATATTTATGCAACTATGCCTTTAACCACAAAGGCACAAAGGCACGAAGAGCTTCTTGTTTTTATGTTTTTCTTTGTGCCTTCGTGTCTTGTGGTTCGTATGCAATATCGAAATTCTACACGTAAATTCAAGTTTTACGGAGTACTAGTAGTCTTTCAACGGGCTGTTATGCCGTAGGTCTTGCATTGTGCTTCTCGTCACAGCCCTGCAGGTGGCCGACCAACCGGGGGGCAATAAAAATGACCAGGAGGACCAGCGGCCAGATGTTGCCCTCCTGGAATGTGTAGGCGTTCAATAACTCTTGCCGGGACATGCCGGCCACCAGGGCGCCGAAGCCGAACTCGAAGAGCAGGGTGAGGGTAAGCCAGCAAGCGCCGATCTTCCAGTGGTGGCGCGCAGAGAGGGGACCAAGGCGCGGAATCAGCAGGAAGGCGATGCCGAGTACGCAGGCACACAGCAAGACGCCGCTCAAGACGTAGGCGACTGCCCTGGGCATGCTGGCCAGCAGGACTGCTTGCCGGAAGGCCCCGTTTGCCACGGCGCAAAGCAGAATAAGCAGCCAGATACCAAAAACACGCGGATAAGACATGGGGGGTCCCTCCTTGCCGGTAAGCATCATCTGGCTATCTTGAATAATTGCTTTTTCGTCCAATCTCCCGGAGTCTCGCGAGCTCGCTTACCTCGTTATGCTCAAAAAATAATGCTCGGAGGTAAGCGAAANGCGAAACGAAGTGGAGACTCCGATATCAAATATATGCCTGCGCTTATTTTTTTCGCATGCCTTGATCTTGAACGAAAAATCTAATTATTCAAGACACCCATCTGTTAAGGGCCTTCTTCGCCCTGTTTGCCACATGCTATCATCTCAACACTTCCGTGTCGTTGTGGCATGCCGTCATGGCGTAATAGTCTTGTATGGCGCCGCCCTTCTCTTGTGCCGGTGCAGGGTGAGGAGCACAAATCCCTTTGCACAGCGGATTTTTTGATTGCCCTGACATCTCTGATTTTTACACTTTTCTCCTGACTCCTGACTCCTGACTCCTGACTCCTGAGAAAGTTGCGTTGCCATATCTCGCCGACCGGTCGGTCACGTGCGGGGGCGATATGGCGGAGAGGTCGGCTTACGAACCGCCTGTCTCCTGTTCGACAATCTGTCGGAAGGCCTTAATCTTGGGGTGGGCCATGTTTTTGGCGGCTGTGCAGATGCCGATGGAAAAGGGGGTGAGGCGCGGCTTGACGTTGAGGATGTGGACCTGGTCCTGCATGGGGCTTTTTTCAATGACCAGCTGCGGCACGACGCCGACGCCGCAGCCCAGGCTGACCATGGCAATGATGGCCTCGTTGCCTGCCACCTGCGCGTAGATAGTGGGCTCGATTTTTTTTGTCATGAACCAGCGATCAATGCGCTCACGGCTGAGGCCCTGTTCAGCCATGATTACCGGTGTGCGGCGCCAGTCGATGTGGCCGCCCCGTCTGACCACCGTGTCCGGAAAGTTTTTCGGGGCAATAAAGACCAGCGGTGTCTCGGTTATCTTCAGACAGTTCAGGCCGCGCGGTTGTTTGCGGGGCAGGGCGGCAATGGTAACATCCACCTCGTTGTTGAGCAGCTTGGGCAGGGCCTGGGCCGCGTCACCGGTCTGCAGGTTGATATGGACCGAGGGGTACTTTTTGCGAAAGATACCGAGGATGCCGGGCAGGATGCCGTAGGCGGCCGTCACCGAGCAGTAGAGTGATATTTCGCCGCCCAGCAGGTTGTCGCCGGAGAGCTGCTGCTGCAAGTCCTGCCAGCGGGCCGTGGATTCCTCGGCAAATTTCTTGAAGATCTCACCGGCCGGGGTCAGGGCGACGCTGCGGTTGTCGCGGATGAAGAGCCGGGTGCCCACCTCGCTCTCCAGGCGTTGCACGGTGCGGGTCAGGGCCGAGGGAGTGATGTTGCAGGCCCGGCTGGTGCGGCCGAAGTGCAGTGTTTCGCTTAAGTGTTGAAAAAGTCGTATTTCTCTGATATCCATAGATGCCTGTTGCAGGCCGCGTCGCGCTCTGCCGCTTTGATGTCTGATGCAGTGTTGCGTATTTCGCAAAACAGTATGCCATATAATTCACTTGACGCAACAATAAAAAGAGGTAGCATGTCTCTGCCGGCCCGGCAAGGGCGTGGCCGACTGGGCCCCATGGCAGCCGGCGATAAAGAAAGGATTTGCCGCTCTCTCGGGCGGCAGGAAAATAGAATGCACTCGTGCCGCTCTCTCGGGCGTTACGGGGGCACCCCTGGTAATCACACACCTGCATTGAGGAGAAAGAAAATGGCACGGAACTACTTTAATACCCTGCCGCTGCGTCTGCAGCTTGAGGAGTTGGGACAATGTCGCTTTATGAATTCTTCGGAATTTGACGGCGTTGCAGCCTTGAAGGGCAAAAAGATCGTTATTGTCGGCTGCGGGGCCCAGGGCCTGCACCAGGGTCTCAACCTGCGCGACAGCGGCCTGGACGTCTCCTACACCCTGCGCCAGGCGGCCATTGACGAGAAGCGTCAGAGCTGGAAAAACGCCACGGAAAACGGCTTTATTGTCGGCACCTACCAGGAGCTGATCCCCGCTGCCGATCTGGTTATCAATCTCACCCCGGACAAGCAGCACAGTAATGTTGTTGCCGAGATCATGCCCTTCATGAAAAAGGGCGCCTGCCTCTCTTACTCGCACGGTTTTAATATTGTCGAGGAGGGCATGCAGATCCGCGATGACCTTACCGTTATCATGGTTGCTCCCAAGTCGCCCGGCACCGAGGTGCGTGAGGAGTACAAGCGCGGCTTTGGTGTGCCCACCCTGATTGCCGTGCATCGCGAGAACGATCCCAAGGGCGAGGGCTGGGACCTGGCCAAGGCGTATGCCTGCGGCACGGGCGGCGACCGGGCCGGTGTCCTGCAATCCTCCTTTATTGCCGAGGTCAAGAGCGATCTGATGGGAGAGCAGACCATCCTCTGCGGCATGCTGCAGACCGGCTCCCTGCTCTGCTATGACAAGATGCTGGCAAAGGGTATTGATGCCGCTTACGCCTCCAAGCTCATCCAGTACGGCTGGGAGACCATTACCGAGGCCCTTAAGCACGGCGGTATCACCAATATGATGGATCGCCTCTCCAATCCGGCCAAGATCAAGGCCTTTTACCTGGCCGAGGAGATGAAGGAGATTCTGGAGCCCCTCTTTCAGAAGCACATGGACGATATCATGAGCGGCGAGTTTTCACGCACCATGATGGAGGACTGGGCCAACGACGACGCCAATCTTCTCAAGTGGCGGGCCGAGACTGCCGAGACCGCCTTTGAAAAGGCCGTCTCCGGTGAGATGGTCATCAGTGAGCAGGAGTACTTTGACCACGCCATCCTCATGGTGGCCATGGTCAAGGCCGGTGTTGAACTGGCCTTTGACACCATGGTCTCGGCCGGCATCAAGGAGGAATCCGCCTACTACGAATCCCTGCACGAGGTGCCGCTCATCGCCAATACCATTGCCCGCAAGAAGCTCTATGAGATGAATGTGGTGATCTCCGACACGGCCGAGTATGGCTGCTACCTCTTTAACCATGCCGCCTTTCCACTGCTGCAGGACTTCATGAAGAAGGTGGATGTGGATGTGATCGGCAAGGGCCTTGATCTCAAGGATAACGGCGTCGATAATGTCGAGCTCATTCGGGTCAACGAAGAGATCCGCTATACCGGTGTTGAGGCCATTGGCGAGGAGCTCCGCTCTTACATGGGGGCCATGCAGCCCATTAAGTAGTAACACCTGGTACTGGCCGAACGGCCCATGAAGTTTGTCCACGCACCGAAAGGCCGTCCGCAACTATGCGGGCGGCTTTTTTTTTATGAGGGAAGGTGTGAGAGGTGAGAGGGGAGAGGTGAGACAATATGGTTGACACCTTAGTAGAGAAAAGAGACCTGCCATCCTTGCAAGCGTGGGTTAAATTGAGTCGAAAAACGGCTCAATCCAGA
>PKTX01000015.1 GCA_002868945.1 Desulfobulbaceae bacterium | reverse complement strand
TCATCACCCCCATTGCCATGGAAGAGGGTCTTCGCTTCGCCATCCGTGAGGGTGGACGTACCGTGGGCGCCGGCGTCGTTAACAAGATTATCGAGTAATCGGAAGTCGAGACAGAAGAAACAGAAAGCTTGAAGAAGAGGGTGCTCTCCATGTGGCGGACACACTCTTCTTCTTATTTCTCGAATTCTTAGTTCTCCTCTTCTCACATAAAGGTTTGATAGGATGAGAGAGATAATCCATCTGGGCTGTATGGACTGCAAACGTCGCAATTACAGTACCACCAAGAACAAAAGAACCACTCCGAACAAGCTGGAGCTTAAGAAGTATTGTCGTTTCTGTAAGACCCATACTGTTCACAAAGAGACCAAATAAAGAACAGGCCAGTAGCTCTAATTGGTAGAGCATCGGACTCCAAATCCGAGGGCTGGGGGTTCGAATCCCTCCTGGCCTGCCATACTTTTTAGAAACTTCGCTCTTGCCTTATTATGGAGCGAAGTTCTCTTTTTTTAGCTTGGTGGCTGTCATGCATCATTGTCCGGCAGCGGCACAGGTTGAAGAGAGCAACGCGTGGATGGTCATGTCGGACTGATCTGCATGTACCATGGGGAATTCATGGCTTCCAGTAAGAATAAAAAAAATATGCCGAAAAACGTGAAGGCGGGTCAGGTCGCCGCTGCCCCGAAAAAGAGCCGTCTTTCCGTGGCCGGAATAGCCGAGTTTATCGCTGAGGTTAAAAAGGAATTTCTCAAGATTACCTGGCCTCCGAAGAACACCACGATTCGGACCACTGCCGTGGTTATTGTCCTGGTCTTTCTGATTTCTTTTTATCTGGGCGCCGTGGATCTGATACTTGGTAAACTGATTAATTTTATTCTCAAATAGGGAGCCGCAGCAATCGGTCCTCCTTTTTTTTGCAATGAGAATGAGTTCACGCGTTACAGGTAGATTGCCTGAACGCAGACAAATAGGATCATAATATGGCACGTGCTTGGTATATCCTCCATACCTATTCCGGCTTTGAGGAAACGGTAAAAGTCAATATGCTCGAACGGATCAAGAAAGCCGGGCAAGAGGATATGTTCGGCTAAATCTTGGTGCCCACCGAGCAGGTTGTCGAGATGATTCAGGGGGCCAAAAAGACCTCCACCCGAAAATTTTTTCCGGGCTACATTCTGCTTAACGTCGACCTCAACGACGAAACCTGGCACACCGTACGGGGAACACCCAAGGTTACCGGATTTGTCGGCAATGATCTGCATCCGGAACCGGTCTCTGATGAAGAGGCCATGAAGATTATCAGCAGGATCAAGGATGGCGCCCTGAAGCCCAAGCCCAAGGTGATGTATGAGGAGGGGGATGCCATTCGGGTTATTGATGGCCCCTTTGCCAACTTCCAGGGTGTCGTGGAGGAGGTCTATCCCGACAAGGGCAGGGTCAAGGTTATGGTATCCATCTTTGGCCGTGAAACACCTGTTGAACTGGAATTTATACAGATTTCCAAGGGCTAGAAATTGACGGCGGCCCGGGCCAATTGTATCCCCCGGACCTTGCCGATGACAAAGAATGCTGCTTCACGCATATTAAATGGTGCGAATTGTTCATTTATTAATCCATTTAATCCCCTGCAGGGGATAGTTTTTTTGTGCCTCAGATGAGCTGCTCCTTCAATCTGACCGGTTCGGCTGTTGGTTGACCGGGGTGGGACAAAAAAACATTATTTGATCAGGAGATCAATCATGGCTAAGCAAATTACTGGTTATATAAAATTACAAATTCAGGCAGGGAAGGCGAATCCCTCTCCGCCGGTTGGTCCGGCCTTGGGTCAGCACGGCCTGAATATCATGGAGTTCTGCAAGGCGTTCAACGCACAGACCCAGGATCAGGGCGATTTGACCATCCCTGTTGTCATTACCGTCTATAAGGACAAATCATTCTCCTTTATTACCAAAACCCCGCCGGCGACCACGCTTCTTTTTAAGAAGCTTGGTATTTCCAAGGGTTCCGGTAATCCCAAGAAGGAGCGTGTTGCCAAGGTAAAAAGGGAACAAATTAGAGAAATTGCAGAAATTAAAATGCCGGACCTCAATGCATATGACATTGAAGCGGCAATGAAGACCGTTGAAGGCTCAGCCCGTAGTGCTGGCATTACAGTGGTCGACTGATCTGGAGTGATATAATGGCTCGTGGAAAGAATTATACTAAAAGCAATGAAGGCAGAGATAACCTCAAGCTCTACCCGCTTGACGAGGCCCTGAATGAGGCCCTCAACAATCGCTATGCCAAATTTGATGAATCTGTCGATGTTGCCCTGAGGTTGGGTGTCGACCCCCGTCACGCCGATCAGATGGTGCGCTCCACCTTGGTGCTGCCCCATGGAACCGGCAAGAGTGAGCGAGTTCTTGTTTTCGCCAAGGGCGATAAGGTGCAGGAAGCCCTTGATGCCGGTGCCGATTATGCCGGCGGTGACGAGTATGTCGAGAAGATTCAAGGCGGCTGGCTAGACTTTGAGAAATGTATTGCCACCCCGGACATGATGGGTGTGGTGGGTAAAATCGGTCGTGTTCTCGGACCTCGTGGTCTGATGCCCAATGCCAAGCTCGGCACGGTAACCTTTGACGTCGGTCGGGTTGTCGGCGAGGTCAAGGCCGGCAAGATCGATTTTCGTGTTGATAAGGCCGGTATCGTTCATGCCATGCTGGGCAAGACCTCTTTTGGGCCGGAAAAGCTCAAAGAGAATATTATCGCCTTTATTGAAAAGATTGTTCAGGTAAAACCCTCGGCAGCAAAGGGCATTTACCTGAGAGGTGCCTCAATTTCAACAACAATGGGACCCGGCTATAAGCTGGACACCATGGAATTGCGGACATTAGCAAAATAGGCTTTTGCCTGTTTTAACCACCATGCAAGTAGTTGCATTGTCGAAGACAGCTGGTGCGCTTCCGGCGCTTAATTTTATCCGCCCCCTGGATAAGGCCCGCCGAGACCAAAAGATGGTGTGTGATTCCTTAAGTTTCACCGGTATCCATCCTCTCTCCTTTCATCGACCACAACTGCTTCAACTCGTTTCATTTTAAGGAGGATTTGACATTGAATCGTCAAGGAAAAGTCTCCGTAGTCGAGGACCTGAGCGGCAAGCTTGAAAAGGCCAAGATCGCTATTGTTTCCGACTATCGGGGGTTGACCGTATCCTCATTTGAACAGCTTCGCCGAGAGTTGAAGAAATCAAATGCGGAAATACAGGTCGCCAAAAACACTCTAATGCGCAGAGCAATAGAGGGTACTTCCTTTGAGGCGATGCAAGACTCCCTGAAGGGCACCACCGCTGTTACCGTATCCTACGAGGATCCGGTTTCACCGGCCAAAATTTTGACCACATTTGCCAAGGATCATCCTCAGCTTGTGATCAAAATGGGTTGCCTTGATGGTAAGAGTCTCAGCGTTGCCGATTTGGAGGCGCTTTCCAAACTGCCGAGCAAAGAGGTACTGCTCAGCCAGCTGCTCTCCGCAATGAATGGTGTACCCACCAACTTTGTCAGGGTACTTAATGCGCTGCCCACCAAGCTTGTTTACGCTCTGCAGGCAGTTAAGGATCAAAAAGAACAATAATTTAATGAGAGGAATATATAATGGCTATTTCAACTGATGAAATTTTAGAGGCAATTGCCGGCATGACCGTACTTGAGCTGTCCGAGCTCGTAAGTGCCATTGAAGAGAAATTTGGTGTAACCGCTGCCGCTCCTGTGGCTGTTGCCGCCGGTGCCGCTCCTGCTGGTGACGCTGGTGCTGCTGCTGAGGAGAAGACCGAATTCGACGTTATTCTCACCGGTGCCGGCGATAAAAAGATCGGCGTGATCAAAGAGGTCCGCGGTATCACCTCCCTTGGTCTTAAAGAGGCCAAGGCCCTGGTTGAGGGCGCTCCTACTCCTATCAAGGAGGGCATTGCCAAGGAAGAGGCCGAGGAGATCAAGACCAAGATCGAAGCAGCCGGTGGTACTGTGGAAATCAAATAGTTCCCCTGCCATACCGTGGCGTCGCTGCCTCTTGCAGTGATAACGCCATTTAATCCAGGTTTTTTTCTGGACTCCATGTAACGCTGCAGGCTCCAAATGCCTGCAGCGTTATATGCGTTTATGCTTATTTGCTAAGTGAAATCCCGTGCCGACGCTTGGCAGCACTGTTTCAACGGCACGAATGATATTTTTCCAGCCTCCTCTGTGACACCGGCTAAGTTTTGTTGAAAAAAAACAGGCGCCCACCGCTCGTTTTTTTGCGCCAATGTCTAACAGAGGGGTGCTTTCTCTGGGACAGACCCTGTGAGCTGTCTCAGTCCTGCACACAAGGTTTAGCGTACCAGATATTTTTTTTTGCCCCCTGCACCCTCCCAAAATCCACTTGGCATCTTGGGCTCGCATGTCGGCCGGAAAAAGCAAATGAGAGGCGCCCGAATCTCGAATTGAGGTTGGCGTAAGAGACGTTTTTCTTTGAGCTTGATTTAGACGAGGACATTTTTTCGATGAAAAGCATGAGACGCGTTAGAAAAAGCTTCGCTAAGATAGGTGACTTGATCCAAAAGCCCCATCTTATCGATATGCAAAAAAAATCGTATGATGATTTTTTGCAGATGGCTCAGGCACCAGATGAAAGGGAGGACTTTGGTCTCCAGGGTGTTTTTAAGTCAGTCTTTCCCATAGATGATTTTAACGGCAGTTGTACCCTCGAATTTGTCAATTATACCTTTGGCGAACCGAAATATACTGTTGAGGAATGTATTGAAAGGGGCATGACCTTTGATGTGCCGCTGAAGATTACCGTCCGCCTGATCACCTTTGACGTGGACCCGGAGACCGAGGCCAAGTCCATTCGTGATATCAAGGAACAGTCCGTCTATCTCGGCTCCCTGCCTCTGATGACTAAAAGTGGCGTCTTTGTCATAAACGGCACGGAGCGGGTTATTGTCTCCCAGCTCCAGCGTTCTCCCGGTCTTTTTTTCGCCCATGATAACGGCAAGGCCCATTCCGGCGGCAAGCTCCTCTATTCGGCCCGCATTATTCCGGTACGCGGCTCATGGGTAGATTTTGAGTTCGACGTCAAGGATGTCCTCTTTGTCCGCATCGACCGGCGCCGCAAATTTCATGTGACCACCCTGCTCAAGGCCCTTGGCTATGACTCGCCGGCCCTGCTCAGGTATTTCTATAACACCGAGATTCTTAAGTTTGAGAAAAACAAGGTCTATTGTTCCTTTGAGCCGGAGACCTTTACCGGTAGCCGCTGTCTGAAGGATATTATCGATCCCAAAAGCGGTGAAGTGCTGGCCAAGAAGGGCCGCAAGATCGGCAAGGCCCTTGCCGCCAAGATTGCCAAGGCCGGGATTGACTTTGTCGAGATCGATGCCGAAACCGTGCTGGGTCGTTTTGTGGTGGATGATGTTGTTGATCCGGCCACCGGTGAGGTTATCCTGCCCTGTAACGGAGAGTTGACCGACGCTGCCCTTGAGACCATAGCCGAGGCCGGCATCACCGAGGTGGAGACCCTGCATATTGATGGGGTAACCTCCACGGATGCCTTCAGGAAGACCCTCTTCCTGGACAAGACCGTTTCATCGGAAGAGGCTCTGCTGGAGATCTATCGTCGCCTGCTGCCCAGCAGCCCGCCCACCATTGAGGTGGCCAGCAGCTTTTTTGAGAACCTCTTTTTCAATGCCGATACCTATGACCTTTCCGACGTGGGCCGCTTCAAGGTTAACGCCAAACTCGGCCTTGACACACCGGTGGAGACCCGTACTCTGACCCCCGAGGACATCATTGCCTCGGTACGGTATCTGGTAAATCTCAAGGAGTCGCAGGGGCCGGTTGATGATATTGATCATCTAGGCAACCGCCGGGTGCGCACCGTGGGTGAACTTGTTGAAAATCAGTATCGCATGGGCCTTGTCCGCATGGAGCGCGCCATTCGCGAGCGCATGAGTCTTCAAGAGATTGAGACCCTCATGCCCCATGATCTGATCAATCCCAAGCCAATTACCGCCGCCATCAAGGAGTTCTACGGCACCAGTCAGCTTTCCCAGTTTATGGATCAGACCAATGCCCTTTCCGAGGTGACCCATAAGAGACGCCTCTCTGCCCTGGGTCCCGGCGGTTTGTCCCGTGAGCGGGCCGGCTTTGAGGTGCGCGACGTCCATCCCACCCATTACGGTCGTATCTGTCCCATTGAGACGCCGGAGGGGCCCAATATCGGCCTGATTGTCTCCCTGGCCTCCTATGCCAAGGTAAATGAATACGGCTTTATCGAGACACCCTATCGAGCGGTTGTCGACGGCAAGGCAACGGATGAGGTCAGCTATATGACCGCCCTGCACGAAAAGGGCAAGGTTGTTGTGCCGGCCCAGGTCAAGATGGACGACAAGGGTGCCATTATCGAGGACAACGTCATTGCCCGTCAGGACGGTGAGGTTCTGCTCTCCACCAAGGAGATGATCACCCATATGGATGTCTCTCCCAACCAGCTGGTATCAGTGGCCGCCTCGTTGATTCCCTTTCTGGAGAACGATGATGCCAACCGCGCCTTGATGGGTTCCAACATGCAGCGCCAGGGGGTGCCGTTGCTGCGCACCGCCTCACCGCTTGTTGGTACCGGTATGGAAAAAATCGTTGCCCACGATTCCGGAGTCTGTCTGTTGGCCGATGGCCCCGGCGTGGTGGAAGAGGTGGATGCCAACCGCGTTGTGGTCCGCTATGACGAGCCTGGTACCGGTGGTTTTGATACTGGTGTCGGCGTCTATCGTCTTGACAAGAACAAGAAGTCCAACCAGTCCACCTGCTTTACCCAGAAGCCGGTGGTCCTGCCCGGTGAGCGTGTTGAAAAGGGGCAGCTGCTGGCCGACGGCCCCGGCACCGAGTGTGGCGAACTTGCCCTGGGCAAGAATGCCACCATCGCCTTTATGCCCTGGCGCGGTTACAACTTCGAGGATTCCATTCTCATCAATGAGAAACTTCTCCGGCAGGACACCTACACCTCGCTGCACATCGAAGTTTTTGAAACCGTGGCCCGTGATACCAAGCTCGGCAAGGAAGAGATCACCCGGGATATTCCCAATGTCAGTGAAGAGGCCCTGGCCAATCTTGACGAGTCGGGCGTTGTGCGTATCGGTGCCGAGATCAAGCCTGGAGATACCATGGTGGGCAAGGTGACGCCCAAGGGCGAGACCCAGCTATCCCCGGAGGAGAAGCTGCTGCGTGCCATATTCGGCGAGAAGGCCGGTGATGTCAAGGATACCTCCCTGCGGGTACCGCCCGGCGTCGAGGGTGTGGTTATTGACGCCAAGGTCTTTTCTCGTAAGGGGGTCGAAAAGGATGAACGTTCCCTGGCCATTGAGGATTTTGAGATCAACCGTCTGCATCATGACATGGAGGATGAGGAGCGTTGCCTGAAGAATGCTGTTCGTAACTCCATTGCCGATCTGCTTGCCAAGGAAAAGGCGGCCTCCGCGGTTATCTCACAAAATGGCGAGGTTCTCATTGAAGAGGGCGGCCGTATTACCGCCGAGGTTCTTGAGAAGATGTCGCTCTCTGCCGTCAAGCGCATTGATTACACCAACCGGCAGAGTCTGGAAGGTGAAATGGAGCTGGTTTTCCAGCGCTATGACAAACAAGTCAAGGAAGTCAAGAAGCGCTACGAGGATCGTATCAATCGTCTCAGAAAAGGGGATGATCTGCCTCCCGGCGTTATCAAGATGGTCAAGATCTATATTGCCGTGAAGCGTAAGCTGGCCGTGGGTGACAAGATGGCCGGCCGGCACGGTAACAAGGGTGTTGTCTCCCGGATTCTACCTGAGGAGGACATGCCTTTTTTTGCCGACGGTACCAGTGTTGATATTGTCCTTAACCCCCTTGGCGTGCCTTCCCGTATGAACGTGGGCCAGATCCTCGAGGTACATCTCGGCCGGGCCGCCAAGGCGCTGGGCGAGCAGGTGCAGGCCTTTGCCGAAAAACGGGACCTGGCCAAGGTCAAGGCGAAGTTGCAGGCCGTCTACAGCAATGAGGAGTATGAACGAATCATTGCCGGTTTCAGCGATGATGAGCTTCTTGACTATGCCAAGAACATGGGCAGTGGCTTGCACATGGAGACACCGGTCTTTGACGGTGCCCAGGAGAGTGAGATTCGGGCCATGCTGGTTGAGGCGGGTGTCGAGGAGGTCGGTCAGACCACCCTTTATGACGGTCTGAGTGGTCAGCCCTTTGCCAACCAAGTGACCGTGGGTGTCATGTACTTTCTCAAGCTGCATCATCTGGTTGATGACAAGATTCACGCCCGCTCCACAGGGCCATACTCTCTTGTTACCCAGCAGCCCTTGGGTGGTAAGGCGCAGTTCGGTGGTCAGCGCCTCGGTGAGATGGAGGTATGGGCCATGGAGGCGTATGGCGCCGCCTATACCCTGCAGGAGTTCCTCACCGTCAAGTCTGATGATGTCTCCGGTCGGACCAAGATGTATGAGAAGATCGTCAAGGGGAACAACTTCCTGGAGGCTGGTCTGCCGGAATCCTTTCATGTCTTGGTCAAGGAGCTGCAAGGTCTCTGCCTGGATATGGAGCTCATGGAGTAGCAGGAAATTTTAACCTTCAGGCCGGCAGCCCCGCCTGAAGGTTAACGAATACGTGAAGTTAAAGAAATAAGAAGGTTAGAGAAGATAGGAAGGGGAGAAATAAGGATGGTGGAGACCTGGGTGCGTAGCACGTTTCTTCCCCGCTTTCCTGATCCTCTCGCCTTCCTTATGCTCATGGCTTCTTTTCATTCTCAATAGCTTGAGGTGCATCTGTGGACGAACTTTTCACCTTTTTTACCAAGGCAAAAAAGAAGATAGACTATAGCAAGGTACGTATCTCCCTTGCCTCTCCGGATAAGATCAAGGAATGGTCCTATGGCGAGGTCAAAAAGCCGGAAACCATTAATTACCGGACCTTTAAGCCGGAGCGCGACGGTCTCTTCTGTGCCAAGATTTTCGGTCCGGTTAAGGATTACGAGTGTAATTGCGGTAAGTATAAGCGCATGAAGCATCGCGGCGTGGTCTGCGAGAAGTGCGGCGTTGAGGTGATCCAATCCAAGGTGCGCCGCGAACGCCTCGGTCATATCAGCCTGGCGGCGCCGGTGGCCCATATCTGGTTCCTGAAGAGTCTGCCCTCCAAAATCGGCAATCTCTGTGACATGACCTTGAAGGAGCTGGAGAAGGTTCTTTACTTTGACTCCTATGTGGTGGTCACCTCTGAAGAGCCGAGCATCGGGGTGGGTACCCTGATGAATGAGGAGCAGTATCGCCAGAATCGTGAGGAATTTCCGGGCAAGTTTACCGTGGGAATAGGTGCCTCCGCCATCAAGGAGATCCTGAGCGCCCTCGATCTGGAGAGCCTCTCCACGGTTCTGCGCGAAGAGATGCGTACCACCGGCTCCGAGGCCAAACGCAAGAAATACGCCAAGCGTCTCAACGTTGTCGAGGCCTTCAAGGATTCCGGCAACAAACCGGAATGGATGATCCTGGAGACCATTCCGGTGCTGCCGCCCGACCTGCGTCCCCTGGTGCCCCTGGAGGGCGGTCGTTTTGCCACCTCTGATCTCAACGATCTCTATCGTCGCGTCATCAACCGTAATAATCGTCTCAAGCGCCTGCTGGACCTTGATGCGCCTGAGATTATTATCCGTAATGAAAAGCGCATGTTGCAGGAGGCCGTGGATGTCCTCTTTGACAACGGCAGACGCGGCAAGACCATTACCGGTCCCAACAAGCGCCCTCTGAAGTCGCTCTCCGATATGCTCAAGGGTAAGCAGGGCCGGTTCCGTCAGAACCTGCTCGGTAAACGCGTCGATTATTCGGGACGTACCGTTATTGTGGTCGGTCCCCATCTTCGTCTGCACCAGTGCGGCCTGCCCAAGAAGATGGCCCTGGAGCTCTTCAAGCCCTTTATCTACAACAAGCTTGAGGCCCTGGGTTATGTCACCACCATCAAGAGTGCCCGCAAGATGGTGGAGAAGGGTACCAAGGAGGTGTGGGATGTTCTGGAGGACGTGGTGCGTGAGTATCCGGTTATCCTGAATCGCGCCCCGACCCTGCATCGCCTTGGCATGCAGGCCTTTGAGCCTGTTCTTATCGAGGGCAAGGCCCTGCAGCTTCACCCCCTGGTCTGTGCCGCCTTTAACGCCGACTTTGACGGCGACCAGATGGCGGTCCATCTGCCCCTTACCGTTGAGGCCCAGATGGAGGCGCGTGTTTTGATGATGTCCACCAACAACATCCTCTCACCCGCCAATGGCGAGCCCATTATTATCCCCAGTCAGGATATCGTCCTTGGTCTCTATTATATGACCAGGGAACGTCTCTATGCCAAGGGACACAATAAGGTTTTTTCGGCGCCCGAAGAGGCCTGTATTGCCTATGATTATGACCAGGTCGACCTGCAGGCCATGATCAAGGTGCGCATTGACGGCAAGATCGTCGATACCACCATGGGGCGGGTTCTGGTGGGACAGCTGCTGCCCAAGGCCATTGATTTCGATCAGGTCAACCGCAACATGACGAAGAAGGCCCTGGCCCAGCTCATTGATTATACCTATCGCCATGCCGGCACCAAGGATACCGTTATCCTGGCGGATCGCCTCAAAGATATGGGCTATGAATTCGCCACCCGGGCTGCGGTGTCCATTGCCATCAATGATATGCTGATCCCTCTCTCCAAGGAGGAGGTTCTCGGCACGTCCGAGGCGGCGGTCATGGATGTTGAGAATCAGTATGCCGACGGTCTGATCACCTCGGGTGAGAAGTACAACAAGGTGGTTGATATCTGGTCCAAGACCTCGGACAAGGTGGCCCAGGATATGATGGCCGAACTGTCGGTGGATTATATCCAGAACCCAGAGACAAAAAAGATGGAGGAGACGCCGAGCTTCAATCCCATCTACATGATGGCCGATTCCGGTGCCCGTGGCTCCAAGGATCAGATTCGGCAGCTTGCCGGTATGCGCGGCTTGATGGCCAAGCCATCCGGCGCCATTATTGAGACGCCCATTAAGGCCAACTTCCGCGAAGGCCTCACCGTACTGGAGTATTTTATTTCCACCCATGGTGCCCGTAAGGGTCTGGCTGATACGGCCCTGAAGACCGCCAACTCCGGTTATCTGACCCGCCGCCTGGTGGATGTGGCCCAGGACTCCACCATTATTGATCGCGATTGCGGTACCCTGGACGGTATCCTGGCTGAACCCCTGGTCGATGGCGGGGAGATTATCCAGAAGGTCAGTGAGCGTATTCTGGGACGCGTGGCCCTGGAGGATGTGGTGGATGCCTTCACCGGCGAGGTTATTGTCAAGGCCAATGAGCAGTTCACCGAGGAAAAGGTCAAGGCCATTGAGGATGCCGGTATCGACCGGGTGCTGATGCGTTCCGTGCTCACCTGTCGCTCCAAACGCGGCGTCTGCGCCCTTTGCTATGGCCGTGACCTTGGCCGCGGCCATATGGTCAATACCGGTGAGGCCGTCGGTATTATTGCAGCCCAGTCCATTGGTGAGCCGGGTACCCAGCTCACCATGCGTACCTTCCATATCGGTGGTACGGCGAGTCGTGCCGTTGAAACGGCAGAGGTGCGCACCCAGCATGGTGGTTTCGTCAAGTTTAACGACCTGCACTGTGTTGCCAATCAGGAGGGTGAGCTGGTGGTCATGAACCGTAACGGCGATCTTTCCGTTCTCGGACCCAAGGGCCGTGAGCGCGAGCGCTATCCGGTGCCCTATGGTGCGGTGCTGCATGTGGCCGACGGTGCTGAGATGGAGCCCAACACCCTGATTGCCGACTGGGACCCCTATACCATCCCCATTGTCACCGAGATTGGCGGTACGGTGAAGTTTGAGGATATCATCGAGGGTATCTCCATGCAGGAGAAGAAGGATCAGATCACCGGCAAGTCGAGTTCGGTGATTATCTCCTCCAAGAATGCCGCCCTCAACCCCCTCATCTCCTTGCGGACCGATAAGGGTAAGCCGATCAAGCTTGACAAGACTGGTATCCCGGCCCGTTACTCCCTGCCGGTGGGTACCATTCTCAATGTTGAGCATGGCGATGTGGTTGAGGCTGGTGCCGTACTGGGTAAGATCCCCCGTGAGACCACGAAGACCAAGGATATTACCGGTGGTCTGCCCCGCGTGGCGGAGCTCTTTGAGGTGCGCAAGCCCAAACAGCATGCCGTGATCTCCGAGATCGACGGTCGGGTCAGCTTCGGCAAGGAACTCAAGGGCAAGCGCCGCGTCGTGGTTACCCCTGAACTGGGCGAGCCAAAGGAATACCTTATTCCCAAAGGGAAGCATATTGCCGTGCATGAGGGCGATTATGTCAAATCAGGTGAGCCGCTGATGGATGGTTCCCCGGATCCCAACGACATCCTGCGCGTCATGGGCGTCAAGGAGCTTGCCAAGTTCATGGTCAACGAGATCCAGGAGGTCTATCGCCTCCAGGGTGTTAAGATCAATGACAAGCATATTGAGGTTATTGTCCGGCAGATGTTGCGCCGTGTCCAGATCACCGGTGTTGGTGACTCGACCTTTATGCAGGGTGAGCAGGTAGAGTGGTGGAAGTTCAATGAGGTCAATGAACGTCTGCTGCGTGAGGGCAACAGGCCGGCCCAGGCCGAGCCTCTGCTCCTTGGTGTTACCAAGGCCTCCCTGAGCACCGACAGCTTCATCTCGGCAGCCTCCTTCCAGGAGACCACCAAGGTGTTGACCAACGCCGCCATGGCCGGTCGCGTTGATGATTTGAGCGGTCTCAAGGAAAACGTCATCATGGGTCGTCTGGTTCCTGCCGGAACCGGTCTGAACATGTATCGCGTCAAATAATACCCCGAGGCAAAAGCAGGGCAGTGACCACGGCATGATTTTTCATTTGTTGTCACTGCTTACTGCTTGACAATAAAATGCCATTCGTGTATCTATGGCGTTTCTCTTACTGAGGGGCAGGGTTTCCCGGTGAGAATATTTGTTACGGCCGACCGCAACGAGTCGCAAAGCGGCGGCCCAAAAAATTGTGCTTTTTACATTTATATAAGGAGTTTGCTCAATGCCAACCATAAACCAACTGGTCAGGCAGGGTCGGAAGAAACAAACCAAGCGTACAACTACGCCGGCTCTCCAGGCATGTCCCCAGAGACGCGGCGTCTGTACCCGCGTATATACGACCACCCCTAAAAAACCGAACTCGGCCCTCCGTAAGGTGGCCAGGGTACGGTTGACCAATGGAATCGAGGTGACCTCCTATATTCCTGGTATTGGACATAATCTTCAGGAGCATTCTGTTGTGTTGATTCGCGGCGGCAGGGTGAAAGATTTACCTGGTGTCCGTTATCATGTTATCAGGGGAACCCTTGATACCCTGGGAGTTTCTGATCGTCGTCAGGGGCGCTCCAAGTATGGCGCAAAACGGCCTAAGTAAGAGGATTCAATAATGCCAAGACGTAGATTAGTTGCCAAGAGACAGATTCCCGGTGATCAGCGCTATAATTCCGTGCTGGTCTCCAAGTTTATCAATACCCTGATGCATGACGGCAAGAAATCCGTGGCCCAGAACATCTTTTATGGTGCCATGGATCTGCTGGAGAGCAGGGTGAGCGAAGATGAGCCTTTTGCCGTATTTGAAAAGGCCATGGATAATGTGCGCCCCAGGCTTGAGGTTAAGTCGCGCCGGGTCGGTGGTGCCACCTACCAGGTGCCACAGGAGGTTCGCCCGGAACGTCGGAACGCCCTGGCCATGCGCTGGTTGGTTGATTATGCCCGTAAGCGCAACGGCCGTAGTATGGCGGAGAAGCTGGCCGCCGAGTTTGCTGATGCCTATGCGGCCCGCGGTGCTGCCGTGAAGAAACGTGAGGATACCCACCGGATGGCTGATGCCAATAAGGCCTTTGCCCATTATCGTTGGTAGCCTCTTTAGAGAGAGTTTGAATATTTTTCCGGTTCTGTCTGTGCAGAACCGGAACTTTTTTAGATAACATCCGTTGACAAAGAAAGGCATAACCGTTATAAACACAATCTTTTTATTGGCCCGGCTATAAAGGTCAGGCTTTACTACCGGTAAAGCTGAGATGTTTGGCCAAGGTGGAGATCATGGCAAAGAACATCTCTCTTGCCCGATTGCGTAATATCGGCATTATGGCCCACATTGACGCGGGCAAGACAACAACAACGGAAAGGATACTTTTCTACTCCGGTCGTTCCCATAAGATCGGCGAGGTTCATGACGGCAATGCCATTATGGACTGGATGGAGCAGGAGCAGGAGCGAGGTATCACCATTACCTCCGCTGCCACAACCTGCGAGTGGAAAGAGCATCGTATAAATATTATTGATACTCCGGGGCATGTTGATTTTACCCTGGAGGTTGAAAGATGCCTACGGGTGCTTGATGGAGTAGTTGCTGTTTTCTGTGCGGTGGGTGGTGTGGAACCGCAATCGGAAACAGTATGGCATCAGGCGGATAAGTACGGAATTCCCCGGCTGGCATTTGTCAACAAGATGGATCGCGTTGGCGCCGATTTTCAGCGCTGCCTCACCATGATGAGGGAGCGGCTGGGCGCCAATCCCCTGGCTGTGCAACTACCGGTTGGCAGTGAAGGGGGTTTTCGCGGTGTCATAGACCTCATTTCCCAGGAAATGCTGGTTTTTGATGAAGAAACTCAGGGTCTCACCGTCTCAACAGAGGCGATACCTGAGGAATTCGTAGAAGAATTCACGGCTGCACGTATGGCACTCCTCGAGAAGCTGGCCGACTTCGATGAGGGGGTCATGGAAAAATATCTCGAAGAACAACCTGTTGGCGCGGATGAAATAATCCGGGCAATCAGGGCAGCGACGATAAATCTGGACCTTGTGCCGGTCCTGTGTGGAAGTGCATTCAAGAATAAGGGTGTGCAGCCCTTGTTGGATGCCGTTATTTCCTATTTGCCTGCGCCGAGTGATATTCCGCCTGTGGAAGGCGTGGATAAGCAGGGCCAGGTGGTGAGCAGGAAAACCGGTGCCAGTGAGAATTTCTGCGGTCTGGCCTTTAAGCTTATGGCTGACGCCTATGTCGGTACCCTGGCTTTTCTCAGGGTTTACTCCGGCAAGATCAGCGTGGGTGACAAGGTCTATAATCCTGTGAAAGGCAAGCAGGAGAAGATCAGCCGCATTCTCAAGATGCACGCCAATAAGCGTGAAGAGGTCAAGGAGCTCGGCCCAGGAGATATCGCCGCCCTGGTTGGTTTGCGATTTTCAACCACCGGTGACACCTTGTGCGCCACCGGCGATTATATAGTTCTGGATCAGATGGAGTTTCCGGAACCGGTCATCAGTATTGCCATTGAACCAAAGAGCAAGGCTGATGAAGAAAAGCTCAATGAGAGCTTGGCCATGATATCCCTGGAAGATCCATCCTTTCGGGTCAGCACCGACGCCGACACCGGCCAGACCCTGATATCGGGCATGGGTGAGCTTCACCTGGAAATTATTGTTGATCGTCTGTTGCGTGAGTTCAAGGTGGGGGCCAATGTCGGCAAGCCCCAGGTTGCCTACAAAGAGACGATCAGCAGCACCGGCCGGGGTGAGCATGAATTTGTCCAGCAGACCGGCCATAGCCAGTATGGCCATGTCTGTCTGGAGGTTTCTCCCCTGGAGCAGGGCAGCGGCAGAGAGTTCGTCAGCCAGGTCAGTGCGGAGACCATACCGGCCGAATATATTGCGGCCATAGAACGGGGTGTGTATTCGAGCCTGGACTCCGGCGCCCTGCTCGGTTTTTCGGTAACTGATATTAAGGTTGCTCTGGTGGGTGGTTCATTCCACGAGGAAGACTCCACGGAGCAGGCCTTTGGCGTCGCTACCTCCATGGCCCTGCGAGAGGCCATGCTGGCGGCAGAGCCGGTTTTGCTCGAACCGATGATGGCCCTGGAGATTATGGTGCCTGAGGCGAGCATGGGTGATGTAATTGCCGACCTCAACACCAGGCATGCCAAGATTAACGGCATGGAAGGCCGCGACAACGGCTTCCAGGTTATAGATGCAGAGGTACCCCTGGCTCAGATGTTCGGTTATGCCACTGACTTACGATCCGCCAGTCAGGGCAGGGCAAACTTCACCATGCGCTTTGCCAACTATGCGCAGGTACCCAGGAAGACGAGTGACAAGATCATTCAGAAGGTTAAGGGATTAATCTGATTTGCGGCACTCCTTATAGAGAGGGTGTCCATTGTTAAAATATGAGGAACAATAATGGCTAGAGAGAAATTTGAACGCACCAAACCCCATGTAAACATCGGTACCATCGGTCATGTCGACCATGGTAAGACCACTCTGACTGCAGCGATAAC
>PKTX01000008.1 GCA_002868945.1 Desulfobulbaceae bacterium | reverse complement strand
GAAGTGCCCTTGGGGTGCAGGCATATATCTGATATTCCGAGCATTATTTTTTGAGCATGACGCCGAGATCGGATGAAAGGGCCATTTCTGGACAGGCACTAAATAGCCACGAAAAACAATATGAAAGCAGCCGAGCTCTTTGTCAAATGTCTGGAAAATGAGGGTGTGGAATATATCTTCGGCGTTCCAGGTGAGGAAAATGCCCATTTTCTGATGGCCCTGGAGGACTCCCCCATCCGCTTCATACTGTGCCGCCACTAGCAGGGCGCTGCCTTTATCGCCGATGTCTATGGTCGTCTCACCGGTCGGCCCGGCGTCTGTCTCGGCACCTTGGGGCCCGGTGCCACCAACCTGGTCACCGGCGTTGCGGACGCCAACATGGACCGGGCACCGCTTATTGTCCTCACCGGCCAGGCCGACAGCCGTCGCCAGCACAAAGAGAGCCACCAGTATATGAATGTGGTGGCCATGTTCACCCCCATCACCAAATGGGCCAGCCCCATCATCCACTCCGCCAACATCCCCGAGGTGGTGCGCAAGGCCTTTAAAACAGCAACCATGGAAAAACCGGGCGCCTGCCATATTGAACTGGCCGACGACATTGCCTCCTTTGAGGCAAGCGGCACGCCGCTGCCCCTGGAAAACCCGCGTCGCCCCATTCCGCCGGCAGACCTTATCGATGCGGCGGTGGCCATGATTCAGGCCGCCAAAAAACCGGTGATTCTGGCCGGTAACGGCACCATCCGCCATCACGCCTCCCAGGCCCTGCGCCGCTTCACCGAGCTGACCCACATCCCGGTGACCAACACCTTCATGGGCAAGGGCGCGGTGAGCCGCCAATCTGAACACTGCCTCTTCACCATCGGCCTCCAGTCGCAGGACCATATCCTCTGCAGCCTGCAGCAGGCCGACCTGATTATCACCCTGGGCTACGATCCGGTGGAGTATGCCCCCCGCCACTGGAGCCGCCATTTCAGCGAGAAAAACGGCCAGAAGCTGCTGCACATTGACTGCGTGGCAGCCGAAAGCGACGAATATTATCAGGTGGACCTGGAGATCATGGCGGATGTGGCCCAGACCCTGGAACTGCTCAATGAGAGATTCAAGAAATATACACCCCATATCAACGAGGAATATATCCATACCATCCGCAGCCGCCAGCTTGAGGATTTCATGACCCACAAGGATGACGACACCAGGGGCTCCATCCGACCGCAGAAGATTCTCTGGGATGTAC
Source organism: Desulfobulbaceae bacterium (assembly GCA_002868945.1). Taxonomy (GTDB): domain Bacteria; phylum Desulfobacterota; class Desulfobulbia; order Desulfobulbales; family SURF-16; genus BM506. Next base: position 113,594 of record PKTX01000008.1, on the reverse strand, counting down.
GCCAGGTCCTGGGCCCCAACGACATTCTGCTCTCGGATGTCGGCGCCCACAAGATGTGGATCGCCCGCTATTACCAATGCGATGAGCCCAACACCTGCCTGATCTCAAACGGCTTCTGTGCCATGGGCTTTGCCCTGCCAGGTGCCATCGGCGCCAAAATCGTCCAGCCGCAGCGCAAGGTGCTGGCCATCTGCTGTGACGGTGGTTTTCTGATGAATATCCAGGAGCTGGAAACGGCTCGACGCATCGGTGCGGCCATCGTGGTGATGATCTGGGACGACCAGGGCTACGGCCTCATCGAATGGAAACAACAGAACAGCTTTGGCCGCCACACCGATCTGCACTTCCGCAATCCCGATGTGGTCAAACTGGCCGAGGCCTTTGACTGCAAGGGTATGCGGGTGGAAAACAGTGCCGACCTGCGCGACGCCCTGGAGGAGGCCTTCAACCAGGAGGTCCCTGTGCTGCTCTCCGTACCGGTGGACTACCGCGAGAACCTCCTCCTCAGCCGGCGCCTCGGTGATATTGTCTGTCCCATCTAACACCCCCTTGAAAACCGGGCTGCGCCTGCTCGGCACAAGAAAATATGGGGCCACCACCATGCCGTGCCTCCCCCATCCAAACCTCTGCGAAAGCCCAACAGGTGTGGAAAAAACAGGAGGGTCGCCATCTTCCTGCGGCGCGGGATGCGACTGTCCGGGTCATAATCCCCTTGTTCGTCGGCAGCCGCTCTGGTAAAGCGTTATCTCTGATGGACTCGTAAGAAAAGAAGAAGCGGCACCTGTCTGTTATCCCGAGCATTGTTTTTTCAAGGACATGGTCGCAGGGGTCAGGCGCATGGAGCCTTTCCGACCAGACACCCTTTTTAAGCTGCACGAGCAAATCTTCCTTGTCACCGCCCCCTGCCCCCGGAGAGAGGCCAGGCGACCCAGGCATTTCCCGGCGACACTGGACGATTATTCCCGGGACAACAGCCATGCCAAAAATTGAATGTAAACGGTGCGGGACCTGCTGTGTCAAGGGCGGCCCGGTGCTGCACGTCGATGACCTGCCGCTCCTTGACAAAAAGATCATCCAAGCCCGGCAGCTCGTGGTGATCAGACAGGGGGAACCAGCCTATCAGCCGGCCAGCGACAGCGTTGAACCGGCCGCCTGCGAGATGCTGAAGGTCCAGGGAGTGGCCGGCAGTTGGCAGTGTCTCTTTTTCGAGGCAGCAACCAAGAGCTGTACCATCCATGTCAACCGCCCCCTGGAATGTCGGCTCCTGCAGTGTCAGGACCCCGCCCCTCTGCTGGCGGTCAGCGGTCGGGATTGCTTGAACCGCCGCGACATCATGGCCCAGGATGACCCGGCCATCCCCTTTATCGAAGCCTTTACGCAGTGCTCCTGGCATACGGTGCACAGCCTGCTGGAGGAACTGGACGCCACCACCCTGCTGGAGATAGAAAAGATCATCCGCACCGACCTCTTTCTGCGTGAAGAGGCGGTGCACAGCCTCAAGCTCTCCCTGGCCCAGGAGCTCTTTTATTTCGGTCGCCCCATGTTCCAGGCCTTCTGCCATGCCGGTGTCGAGCTCAGCTTTGAACGCGGCATGCCCCGGCTCCACCTGCGCTGAGAGCGCCATGGCTAAAGCGCCGGCAACAGAGAGACACTGCAGGGTACATCTCTTCAGCCAGCAAAGGTGCACCGTCCCGAAAAATAGCTGGAAAAGCGCCTTTTGCCGGGGTAAATGAACATTTTCCACTTTTTTTTAAACAGAGCTTCTCTGCCGGCAGCTGTTTTTTTCAACAGCCTGTTCGTTGTTGCTCAGCCATCCTGCCAACCACAGCCACTCTCGTCGCACCATGAACTCCCTTGTTTTATTGACAGGAACAGTTGTCGCCTACCTGGCGGCCTATCGGCTCTATGGCCGCTATCTCGGTCGCAAGATATTTCGTCTGACCAGCAGTAACAGCATGCCGGCCCACGACCTTTGCGACGGTATCGACTTTATCCCCTCCAAAAAACATATCGTCCTCGGCCACCACTTCACCACCATTGCCGGTCTCGGCCCCATTGTCGGCCCTGCCATCGGCATTATCTGGGGCTGGTTGCCCGCCTTTATCTGGGTGCTCTTCGGCTCGATATTCATGGGAGCGGTTCATGATTTTGCAGCCATGGCCATTTCGGCCCGCAACCAGGGGCGCACCATCGGCGACCTCACCGGCACCATTATCAGCCCGGCCACCAAATTGGCATTTCAGGTTATTATTCAATTCCTGCTGTGGATCGTGGTCTCCATCTTTGCCATGATCATGGGGGTCCTCTTTCAGATGTATCCCGAGGCCGTCTTGCCGATAGTCATGCAAATCCCCATTGCCCTCTGGCTGGGCCGCCAGCTCCGCCGCGGCAAAAGTGATCTGCTCTGCTCACTGATTGCCGTGGCCCTGATGTTTGCCTTTGTGGTGCTGGGGCTGCACCTTCCCATAATCCTGCCGCCCATCCTGGGTTCCGCAGTGATCACCTGGACCCTGCTGCTCTTTGTCTACGTCTTTGTGGCCGCCACCCTGCCCGTTGACATGCTGCTCCAGCCCCGCGACTATATCAACTCCCACCAGTTACTCATCGTCATGGCCCTGCTCACCGTCGGTATCCTCATTGCCCACCCGGCCATGACGGCACCGGCCATCAATCCGGCGGCCACGGCGCCGGGCAGTGACATCCCGCCGCTCTTTCCCCTGCTCTTTATCACCATTGCCTGCGGCGCCATTTCCGGCTTTCATTCACTGGCTGCCTCGGGCACGGCCAGCAAACAGGTGACGCAGGAGCAGGACATACTGAGCATTGGCTATGGCGGCATGCTGCTGGAGGGGGTGCTGGCCACCATCGCCCTCATCGCCATTGCCGGCGGCCTGGGCATGGGCCTTGACAAGGGTGGTGTCCACTTCACCGGCGCTGCGGCCTTTAACGCCCACTACGCCAGCTGGGCCGCGGCCCAGGGCCTGGGGCAGAAGATCGGCGCCTTTGTCACCGGTGCCGCCAACATGATGGCCTGTTTCGGCCTCTCCAGGGAATTCGGCACCGCCCTGATGGCGGTGTTCATCGTCTCCTTTGCCGGCACCACCCTTGACTCGGCCACCCGCATTCAGCGCCTCACCCTGCAGGAACTCTGCACAAACAGACACGGCAAGATTCTCCGCCCCCTGGACAACCGATTCGCCGCCACCTTTGTGGTGGTTGTGCTGGCCGCTCTGCTCACCTTTGTCAAACCGGGGGCCGGCGGTGCCCTCATTCTCTGGCCCCTGTTCGGTGCCCTTAATCAACTCCTGGCCGCCCTGGGGCTCACTGTGGCCACTGTCTATCTGGCCCGCAAGGGCCGTAACTACCTGGTGACCATGCTGCCCATGCTCTTCATGCTGCTCATGACTGGTTGGGCCATGCTCAACAATCTGCGCCGCTTTGTGGACAACGGCGATACCATTCTCATCATCCTCTCCCTGGTTATTTTCGGCCTGACAGGCTGGCTCTTGGTGGGGGCGATCTCCTCCCTGCAGCGTCTCCGGCAAAGGAGCGATTCCTGTGGGCCGGAAGTCGCTTTTGAACAAAGCCCGGAACGTCCGGACGGCCTTAAGTAGTTTCTGTCCAGAAATAGGGCATTTCTGGACAGACAGCAAGTAGCCGCTTGCATCGTTGCAGCCGCAGACGCCACACCCTGCCACCGTTGCCACGAAAAAAGGCGATTGCTTGCGGCAATCGCCTTTTTTCGTGGCACTGTATTGCTAAAAGCAATTAAAAATCCTCAAACTCCTCATCGTCAAAGGGGATCACCTCTTCCGCCTTTTTCTCAGGCTTGGCCTTCTTTGGTTTCTCCGCCTTTTCAGCCACCTCCCTCTTTGGTGCAGCCGGCGACGGCAAGGCAGTCTTGCCCTTGTTTTTCTCCGAGGCAACAGGGTGGTGCCGCTCCTGTTGGTCGAGCTGGCCATGGCCCTGATCAAGGCCGTTGGTGTGCCCCTGGATCAGGACAACGAGTTCATGCACATAATCCTCAAGATACTCGGCCTGGGAACTCAACTCCTCAGAGGCGCTGGCCGCCTCTTCCGAATTAGCCGCTGTCTGCTGGGTCACCTGATCGATCTCGCTCATGGCGTTGTTGACCTCGCCCAGCCCTGAATTCTGCTCTTCAGAGGCCACAGCAATCTCATTGATCAGCGTGCCGACCTTGGCGGCCCGCTCGGAAACCTGAGCGAAATTCTCGTTTGTCTGACGGGCCAGCCCTTCACCCTCCTTGACCTTGACCACCGTGCCTTCAATGAGATTAGCCGTATCCCTGGCTGCCTCGGCGGCACGCATGGCCAGGTTACGCACCTCGTCGGCCACCACGGCAAACCCGGCGCCGGCCTCGCCGGCCCGGGCCGCCTCAACAGCGGCATTTAAGGCCAGCAGATTGGTCTGGAAGGCAATTTCATCAATGGTCTTGACGATCTTCGAGGTCTCTTCACTGGCCCTGGAAATCTCTTCCATGGCCTGATTCTGAGCGGCCATGGAGGTGTTGGCCTTTTCCACCACATCATTTACCTCCTGCATGAGGCTGTTACACTCAGTGGCATTATCGGCATTACGTCTGGTCATGGAGGAGACCTCCTCCAGAGAGGAGGATGTCTCCTCCAGGGAAGCGGCGCCGCGCGAGGCACCGTCTGCCAGCTGCTGGCTGGCGCCGGCCAGCTGACCTGAAGAAAACTTCACCTGGATGGCGCTCTCGTTAACACCGTTGACCACGCGCATCACCGGCTTGATAACAAAGAGCTTCAAACTCAGGAAAATGGCGCCGCACAACACCAGAACAATGAAACCCATGACCGCGATGATGATCCAGCCCAAGCGCCAGGCCCCTGCTGTCAGGTCATCATTGGCCTGAACCACCAGCTGCTCTATACGGCCGCTCAGGCGATTAACGGCAGCGGTGACCGAATCAAACTTCAGGCCCACCGCCACCGCACCAATGGTGGAACCATCAAAGACCAGCTTCTTTTCGATGATGGTATCGGCACTATCGCTGCTGCGCGACTCTCCCAGCACATTGCCGTCCGTACTGGTAAAAACCACACTCACCACATCATTGTCCTTCAGGGCCGCTTCACCAAGCTGCAGGAGGCCCTCGAAATCATAGCCCACCACCAGGGAGGCGCCGGTCTGCGACAGCAGCGCGGCGATGGACTCACCCTTTCTGGTGACGCTGTCGGCCAACAAGGCCTCCTCTTGTTTCTGCTCGGATTGCAGGATCTCAATAAAATTATCCGCCTGCTGCCGTTGCGCCTTGTAGGAAGTGACAATGACAATAACCGCCAGCAAGACAAGCAGGGCCTGCACCACGCCGGTGACAGCCAAAAGAAACTTGATGGCAATACCTCGAATATTAAACATCGCTACTCCTTCGCTTAGTTGGCAAATACGCCATACTTAATGGCCATCAAACAGTCCCGCACCGGACCATAGTCCGCCGCAGCATCCCCGCCCACCACCTTGGCAGCCTTGGCAGCCGCATCATCACTGCGCATGGCCCGGAGCGCCTCACCCACCTTGGCGGCCTTGGCGTCGTCAATATGGGCCAGGGCGGCCATGGGCCATTCCGGATAGAGACGGGTGGAGTGGACAAAGGGAAAATCGTCGTTGACCTGATTAATAATACGAAAATCCGTCATATTGATCTGCCCTTCGCCGGCCATCCTCTCAAGGGTATCGGAACGAACCGTACCGGCGTCCATGACACCATTTTGCACGGCCAAAACGACATTGTCATGTTTTTTGCCTTCGGCAAAAAGGGCAAAATCCTTTTCCGGATCAATGCCGTTATCAAGCAACAGGCGCCAGGCCATGTGGGCGCCGCCAAAGGATGAATACTTAACGCACATGAACTTCTTCCCCCTGATATCCGCCAGAGTGCGGATGGGGCTGTCGGCCCGCACCAGAATAACACCGCCGAACTCCTTTAAGGCCTTGCCGTCCCGGGAATTAATCAGGGTGGCAACCGCCTTGGTACCATACTTCTTCTCCATTTCCACAAAAAAGGCGGAGTTGGCCAGCAAAAAATCTATCTCCCCACTTTTGACCTTGGGCTCAATAGCGGAGAAATTCAGCGGGATAACAACCACCGGTTCACCCAGCTTATCAGCCAGATAGTCACCGGTAGCCTGCCATTTGGTCATGGCCTTGATTGCCCCCCTTTTGGCCAGGACACCAATTTTGATCTCAGCCTGTGCCGCACCAACCCACAAAAACAACAGAAGTAATCCGACTAAAACGCTGCCAATTTTCTTCATTCCCTCTCCTCGCAGTTGTTTATTTGGTGACCAATGGCGGTTCCCAAATGGCTGCCAATTGCCGAACCGGCCAGTGATCTCCCTCATTACTTTCCCCAAAATTAGCCTATAATTTTTCCGTAATCGCGGTCAAAATAATATTCCGCCACGCCACAAGAGGCACGACCCGGCCACGGCAGACAATGGTGTTTCTTCTTGAATTTATAAGGAAAATCAAAAAACAGCCGCAGCAGACAGAGACCTCTTTTGTCGCAACAAACCGGAAAAAGAGCCCGCCAAAACTCCACAAAGAAGCCAGGCGACAGCAGGAGTCACTCAATCTGAAGGAGAGGCTCACATCGTATTGGAAAATATGCTACGTTAATGGGATCACTCACACAAAAGAGGTACCAGCCATGCAGAAGACATTTCCCTACTATCTGGCCAATGAGGCCGTTTTTGCCAATGAGGAGCTGGAGGTTACCGACAAGTTCAGCGGCAAGGCGGCTTACCGGGTGGCCTTGGCCGATGAGGCCGTTATTGACCAGGCCATCGAGCACGCCGTGCAGACGGAGCGTGCCATGGCCACCATGCCGGCCTGGCAGCGTCAGGAGATCCTCAGTCACTGCGTGCGCCGCTTCCAGGAACGGGACGAGGAACTGGCCCAGGCCCTCTGCCTTGAGGCGGGTAAACCGATCAAGGATTGTCGGGGCGAGGTGACCCGGCTCATTGAGACCTTCAAGATTGCCGCGGAAGAAACCGTACGTTTTGGCGGCGCCTATATGCCGCTGGACCGCAGCCCCCGCACCGAGGGTTACATTTCCATGACCAGGCGGGTGCCGGTGGGGGCCTGTTCCTTTATCTCGCCCTTCAACTTCCCCCTCAACCTGGCGGCCCACAAGGTGGCACCGGCCATTGCCGCGGGCTGCCCCTTTGTCCTGAAGCCGGCCAGCCTCACCCCCATCGGTGCCCTGATCATCGGCGAGACCCTGGCCGAGTGCGATCTGCCAAAAGGCGCCTTTTCCATTCTCCCCTGCCGGCGGGAGGGGGCCAGGCTCTTTAGCGAGGATGAACGCCTTAAACTCCTCTCCTTCACCGGTTCACCCGAGGTGGGCTGGGCACTGAAGGCCAGGGCCGGCAAAAAAAAGGTGGTGCTGGAGCTGGGCGGCAATGCCGCCTGTCTGGTGGATGAGGATGCCGATCTCGATGATGCGGTAAACCGTATCATCATCGGCGCCTTCTACCAGTCGGGCCAGAGCTGTATCGGTGTGCAACGAATTGTCATTCATGATAAGGTCTATGACGTTTTTCGCGACAAGCTCGTTGCCGCCACTGAAAAACTGATAATGGGCGACCCACGCCGGGAAGAGACCTTTATCGGCCCGCTGATCTCGGAAAAAGAGGCCGTCCGCCTGGAGCAATGGATCACCTCGGCCCTGGAGCACGGCGCCACCCTGCTCTGCGGCGGCAGGCGGCAGGGAGCAATGCTTGCCGCCACCCTGCTTGAAAACGTTGACAGGCAGGAGGATATCTGTCGACAAGAGGCCTTTGGGCCGGTGGCGGTGCTCTCCAGGTTCAACGATTTTGAGGAGGCCCTGGCTGAGATCAACGCCAGTCGTTTCGGCCTGCAGGCCGGCATCTTTACCCGGGATATCCACAAGGCGCAGCTGGCCTGGGAGCGCCTGGAGGTGGGCGGCGTGATCATCGGCGACATCCCCTCCTGGCGGGCCGACCAGATGCCCTACGGTGGTGTCAAGGATTCCGGCTTGGGCCGCGAGGGCATCCGCTATGCCATGGAGGATATGAGTGAAATCAGGTTATTGGTACTGCGCCGGCTGCCTGTTTAGCAGCCCTGGAAAAAAGACGTAAACGCGTGTTTTTTAGAATATTCAAGATGGCCTAAACCCTCCTGGCCAATGCCGACTCCCCCTGCCTTTTGCCACGCTCAACGCCGCGCGGAATCACACCTTGAACCTTGAACCTTGAACCTTGAACCTTGAACCTTGAATTTCACTCACTCCAGTGTTTCGTTAACCTAAAAAATTACATAAACACCAAAAGAGTATAGGCCTTCTTATTCAAAATCCCCTATGTACGTGAAGGAAACCGTATGACGAAAAAAGAGGCGTGGCACGCGTCAGTGCTGGTGCCGGTTTTTGTGCCGGCGGTTGTTGTTATTGCCCTGCTGGTGCTGGGCACCATTAGTAATCCCACCCTGGCCAGCAAGGTCTTTGCCTCGGCCCTGGCCTTTATCACCCATACCTTCGGTTGGTTCTACATGCTGTCGGTGGCCATCTTTCTGATCTTTATCGTGCTGGTGGCGGTATCATCCTGGGGCAACATCAAGCTGGGCCCGGATCACGCCGTGCCGCAGTACAGCTTTCCGGCCTGGTTTGCCATGCTCTTTTCGGCCGGTTACGGCATTGCCCTGCTTTTTTTCGGGGTGGCTGAACCGGTCCTCCATTTTGCCGAGCCGCCCCAAGGCGCCGCCGGCACCCTGAATGCCGCCAAACAGGCCATGCAGATCGCCTTTTTCCACTGGGGCTTTCATATCTGGGCCATCTACGGTCTGGTGGGCCTGGTGCTCTCCTATTTCGCCTTTCGCCACGGCCTGCCTCTGTCCATGCGCTCGGCCCTCTATCCCCTGGTGGGTGATCGGATTCACGGGCCCATAGGTCATACGGTGGATATCTTTGCCATTCTGGGCACCCTGTTCGGCGTGGCCACCACCCTGGGACTGTCAGTGGCTCAGATCAACGCGGGTATTAACTATCTCTGGCCACAGGTTCCAGTGGCAACATGGGTGCAGATCGTTGCCATCGCCCTGATCACCGCCATGGCCCTGACCTCGGTGCTGGCCGGCATGGACAAGGGCATCAAGCGCCTCTCCATCCTCAACATGAGTCTGGCCGTCATTCTGATGCTCTTTGTCTTTATCGTAGGGCCGACGCTCTTTATCCTGGAAACCTTTCTGCAGAATACCGGCAGCTACCTCAACAATATTATTGAGCGCACCTTTAACCTGCAGGCCTATGTGCGCAGCGACTGGATCGGCAACTGGACGCTCTTTATCTTTGGCTGGACCATTGCCTGGGCCCCCTTTGTCGGCCTGTTCATTGCCAAGATCAGCCGCGGTCGTACCATCCGGCAGTTTGTCTTCGGCGTCATGCTGGTGCCGTCCATCTTCACCTTCATGTGGTTTTCCATTTTCGGCGATACCGCCCTCTACCTGATCATGGAGGAGGGCTATGAGAGTCTCGTCGGCCATGTCCAGGCGGATCAGGCCCTGGCCCTGTTCAAGCTTTTCGAGGCGCTGCCCTTCTCTTCCCTGGTCTCCCTGGTCACCGTCTTGTTGATTATCACCTTTTTTGTAACCTCCTCCGACTCCGGCTCCCTGGTCATTGATTCCCTCTCCGCCGGCGGCCGCGACGATTCACCGGTCTGGCACCGCTCCTTCTGGGCCATCACCGAGGGGGTGGTGGCCGCCACCCTGCTCTTGGCCGGCGGCCTCAAGGCCTTACAGGCCATGGCCATCACCACGGCCCTGCCCTTTGCCGTGATTATGCTGTTGTCGGTGCTGGGCCTGTGGCGCGCCCTGGTGATCGAGGGTCATACCGAGGTGAGTTTACAGGGCCACATGCGTCGGCAGCAGCATGGCAGCGCTTCCTGCAGCAGCGGTTGGCGGACGCGTCTGGCCGGTATGATTCGTTTTCCCGGCCGCCGGGAGGTCCTCGACTTCATCCGCGGCGAGGTAATGGACAGCATGCGCCGGGTACGCGATGGTCTGCGCGAACAGGGTTGGCATGCCGAGGTGGTGTTTGACAAAGAAAACGGCCGCGCCTTTCTGGAGGTGATACGTAACGACGAGGTCGACTTTATCTACGATATCCGCCTCTGTGAGTATCTGCGCCCCAACTTCTCCTATCCGGAGCTGCCCGGCGACGAGAGTGACACGCCCCATTACTATCGGGCCGAGGTCTTTCTGCGGCGCGGCGGCCAGTCCTACGACATCTATGGTTATGCAACGGACCAGATTATCGACGATATCCTCGGCCAGTTTGAGAAATATCTCCACTTTCTCCACATCTCGCCCGGCGTCTTGCCATGGAATATGGAGGAGCATGACGACATGCTGCAGAAACCTGTCCTCACCCCGCAACCCTGACACCCCTGTGAGCGATGAACATGTAAGGCACGGCGTGGAGATTCGCTAGGGACAGGTGCCCCGGAGGAGGACAGGGTGTCTGCAACTCTCCGCAATGACCTCTTTATCGACAACAAGGGCATCTATTCAAGATGCCTTTTGTCAAGAACAGGCCACGAGGCTCGGCGCCCCATTCGAAAACAGGCCACGCTGTTCCGGGCGCAGCAGCTCGTCGGTGTTCAGATGCTGTTGGACCGTGCCCTGCCCCAGTACAAGGACCTCATCGGTCATCAGCTCCATCTCCTGCAGGGAGTGACTGATAAAGAGCAGCGGCATGCCGAACTCGGTCAGCACCCGATCCAGGTAGGCAATGATCTGCAGCTTCAACTCCTGATCCAGGCCGTTGAGAGGTTCATCCATCAGGATGAGGCGGGGACAGGCCAACATGGCACGGCCAAGGGCGACGCGCTGCCGCTCACCGCCGGACAGGCTGGTGACGCGACGCTCCAGGAGAGGAGACAGGCCCAACACCTCGATAATGGCCTCCGGCGTTCCCTGGCGCCGGGCCACGGCGGTCCGCTGCCAACCATAGAGGAGGTTGCCACGCACATTCATGTGCGGAAAGAGGTGGGCCTGCTGGAAGACCACGCCGATGCGGCGCTGCTGCGGCGGCAGGTTTATTCCGGCATCACTGTCAAAAAGAATGGTCTCATCCAGGACAATGCGACCCTCATCAGGCGACAACAGACCGGCCAGGATGTGCATGAGGGTGGATTTGCCGCTGCCCGACGGCCCGAACACACCGCATTTTCCCGCGGCCAACTCACAGTTGACTTGCAGCTCAAAATCAGCAAACCTCTTTTTGATATCCATCTGCAACAACATATCCTACCCCTTTTTCATGGAACGGGCCGAGGCCTCGCTGACCAACAGCACCACAAAGGAAAGCGCAATGGAGACCAGACAAAGCGACAGCGCCATGCGGTCACCGCCCGGTGTATTGGTATATTCATAAATGGCCAGGGGAATGGTCTGGGTCACCCCCGGAATATTGCCGGCCAGGATGATGGTGGCACCGAATTCGCCGAGGCTGCGGGCAAACATCAGGGTCATGCCGGCCAGGATGGCCCGACCCGAAAGCGGCAGGATAATGGAGTAGAGCCTGTCCCACCAGCGTGCCCCCAAGGTACGGGCCGCCTGCAGGTAGTGGTGATCAATACCATCCATGCCGAGGCGGATGGAACGCACCAGCAGCGGGAAACCCACCACGGCAGAGGCGATCACCGCTCCCTTGAGGTGAAAGACGATACGCAGATCAAAAAAACCAAGCAGTGGTCCCAGAGCGCCTGACCGACCAAAGAGCAGAAGAAGCAGATAACCGATCACCACCGGCGGCAGCACCAGGGGTAGATTGACCACCCCCTCCAGCAAGGCCCGCCCCGGCATTTTGGTAAAGACCAGGACATAAGCGGCTGCAAAGCCAAAGGGCAGGGAAAAGAGGGTGGCGGCAGTGGCCACCTTAATTGACAGGACAATGGCCTGGATGTCCTGGGGGCTCAGGGAGATCATCTCTTTTTGCTCTCAGATTTAGCGGCTTGCCTCGGTGACAAACCCATATTTTTTGAGAATGGCCCGGGCGACCGGGCCCTTGAGATAGTCCAGCAAGGCGCGGGCCTCATCGTTTTCAGCGCCCCTTACGGTGAGTGCCAGGGGGTAGCTGATGGGATCATGCAGCCCACCGGGCACGCCAAAAAGGGACACCGCCCGGCGGGCCAGCCGGGCATCGGTACCATAGACAAAAGCGCCATCCACCTCGCCGCGTTCGGCATAGATCAGGGCCTGGCGCACATCCTTGGCCAGCATCAGCTTATGGGCCTGTTTGAGCTCCTGGTAGACACCTGCGGCTGTCATGGCCTGGGCCGCATAGTGACCGGCCGGCACACTGCCCGGGCTGCCCAGGGCGATCCGCTCAAGGGTGACCAAGTCAGCCAATTCGTGAACCGTGTCATTGGCCGGGCCGATAAAGACCAGCCTGTTATGGGCAAAGATGGCCACCGACTGGCGGTCAATGACGCCCTGCTCAAGGAGATAGTCCATCCATTTCCGGTTGGCCGATATATAGAGATCCGCCGGGGCACCGGCGGCGATCTGCTTGGCCAGGGAACCGGATGAGGCAAAGTTGGCCAGGATGGTGACGCCGGGCTGCTCCCGGCCATAGGTTGCCATAAGCTCCTTGACGGCATCGGTCATACTGGCTGCCGCCGAGAGCCGCACCTGGCCGGCCGCTGCCCCTGAGGCCAGCAGTACACTTATGAGCAGGCTCAGGGCCATTACATATTTATGAAGCTGCATATTTGTTTCTCCTTTTGCCGACATAAGCTTTCAGAAAACATCTTCTATCGCTTTACTTCAGGCATGATTCGTGCCATACCAGGCGCCAAGGGCGCCAGGACGATCCCATGGCCTGCCGGGCCGATTTTGCCTGCCAGCCCCGCTTGCCTTCCCTGTTGCACTTCTGTCAGAAAAGCTACCAAAAGGTAACCTTAACCACCTCATCGATATATACGCACAAACATAACGCATCGCCTGAAAAAAGCGGCCGTCTGCCGCCAAAGCCGCTCTGCTTACCAGGGCAGATTTTTGCTTTGCCGCGCCAGAAAAGCAGCCAGCTTCTTCTGCAGCTCGGCAAAATGGCGCGTGGCCTGCTCACCGGCCTCGGTGAGTCGGGCGCCACCACCGCCCTTGCCGCCCTTGCTCGTTGCCACCAGCGGTGTCTTGGCCTGGCGATTCATGGAATCAATGAGATCCCAGGCGTGCTTGTAGGACATCTGCATGGAACGGGCCGCCGCCGAGATGGAGCCGTACTCCCGGATGCGCTCCAGCAGCACGACCCGACCGACGCCCAGGAAGGTCTCGCCGCTGTTTTCGATCCAGATTCGGGCCTTGCAGGCATAACCAGGGATGACCTGCCGCTTTTTTGCCGCGCCATGTTTCTTCATGTTTCGATATATACAAAAAGATATAACGTCTTGCAAACAAAAAAGCGCCTCGTTCACCGGATCGGCCAGCTCCCGGCCCTAGAGCTCCAGCTTCTGCAGCATCTTGGCGTTGATGGCAACAATAATGGTGGACAGCGACATGATCAGGGCGCCGACCGCCGGCGGCATCAGAATACCCACCGGGTAGAGCACCCCGGCGGCCAGGGGGATGGCAATGGCATTATAGCCCGTGGCCCACCAGAGGTTCTGGATCATCTTGCGGTAGGTGGCCCGGGCCAGCTTGACAATGGCCAGGGCATCGCCCGGGTTGGAGCGCACCAGGACAATATCGGCGGCCTCAATGGCCACGTCCGTGCCGGCGCCGATGGCAATACCCACCTCGGCCTCCACCAGGGCCGGCGCATCGTTGACGCCGTCACCCACCATGGCGACCACGCCGTACTTCTCCCTGACCTGGCGCACCTTTTCCGCCTTCTGATCGGGCAGGACCTCGGCATAGTAGTCATCAAGATCAAGCTCCCGGGCCACCCACCGGGCCACGGTTTCGGCGTCGCCGGTGAGCATGATCACCCGGATGCCCGCCTCCTTGAACTGGGCCACGGTCTGGCGTGATTCCTCACGGATGATGTCGGCCAGGGCAATGGCGCCTAAGGCCTGGTCGTTCTCCACAACAAAGACCAGGGTCTTGCCCTCGCGATCAAGCTCGGCAAGCCTGTTCTCATCGTAGTCAATGGCGTTGTCATCGAGATAGCCAGGACTGACCACCAGAATAGAGCGATCCTCCACCCGGGCCTTGGCCCCCTGGCCGGTGATGGCCTGGAAATCGTCAGGCGCCGAGGTGGATATCTCCCGCTTTTCAGCCTCGGCGACAATGCCCTGGGCAATGGGGTGTTCGGACCGGCTCTCCAGGCTGGCGGCAAGACGCAGCACCTCCTCCTCACTGTCAGCGGCCAGGGTAATGATATCACTGACCCCGAAGCGGCCCTCGGTGAGGGTGCCGGTCTTGTCAAAGATGACCGCATTGAGATTACGGGCCCGTTCAAAGGCGGAGCGGTTGCGGATCAGCAAACCGTGGCCGGCTGCCATGGAGGTGGATACGGCCACCACCAGGGGAACGGCCAGGCCCAGGGCATGGGGACAGGTGATCACCATCACCGTCACCATACGTTCCAGGGAAAAGACAAACTCCTTGCCAAAGCTGAGCCAGGCCGCCAGGGTAAGGGCGCCCACCGAAAGGGCCAGGATGGTGAGCCAGAAGGCGGCTCGATTGGCCAGGTCCTGGCTGCGCGAACGCGACTCCTGGGCCTTCTGGACGATATCGACGATCTGTGAGAGATAGGTCTCCTTGCCGGTCTTTTCCACCTGCACGGTAATGGCGGCCTCGCCGTTGACCGCGCCGCCAATGACCTGATCGCCCTCTCCCTTTGTCACCGGCCTGCTTTCGCCGGTGAGCATGGCCTCGTTCACCGAGGTGGTGCCCTCGGTGATGGTGCCGTCGATGGGGATCTTTTCACCCGGTTTGACCAGCACCTTGTCGTCGGCCCGCAGCTCGGTCACCGGCACATCCTCGGTCTGGCCGCTGTCGGTGAGGCGATGGGCCTCGGACGGCATGAGTTTGATCAACTCCTCCAGGGCGCCGGAGGCCCCCATCACCGAGCGCATCTCAAACCAGTGGCCCAGCAGCATGATGACGATCAACGAGGCCAGCTCCCAGAAAAATATCTTGCCGGGCAGGCCAAACACCACTGCTGAACTGTAGAGATAGGCCACCCCCACCGCCACGGCGATCAGGGTCATCATGCCCGGCTGTTTCTTTTTGAGTTCAGCAACGAGGCCGGTCAGAAAGGGCCAGCCGCCATAAAAAAAGACCAAGGTGGACAGGCCGAACTGCAGATAGCGATCGCCGGGAAAACTCCAGGCCTCCTCAACCCCCAGAAGCCCCTGCAGCAGAGGCGACAGCAGGAAGATGGGCAGGGCCAGCACCAGGGAGATCCAAAAACGGCGTTTAAAATCAGCCACCATCATGGCATGATGATTCTGGTGGCCGCCGTGTTGGCCGTGGCCCTGGTGATCGCCGCCATGCTCCTTATGTTCGGCATGGCTATGTCCGAGGCCGGACTGCTTATCATGGCCATGGGCGTCATGTCCTGTATGCTGGTCGTGGTGAGCCATTACAATTTTACCTGGGAAAAATTTCAGGCGCCCGGGCAAGTCAATCATGCCGCGGGTCCATGAGAAAACAACAATACGGCGTCTGTCTGTGGTGGCCGCGAACGGATTGTCCCAAGAAAATACCGCCCCGAAGGGCGGCGATATTTAGCCTACTGAAACTTCTTTGCTGGACTCCCACAGGCCGTGGATATTGCACAGCGAGGTGGCAATGAGGGTGCCGGGAGTGTTGAGAGAGACGGTGGTGGTCACACCATGGTGGGTGTAAACCGGCCCTTGGTTGGCTCCTTGCGGGGACTCGCCGTGACCGGAAAACTCATAGTGGCCTACCTGATAAACGGATTTGCCGCCTTCGGGGCGGAAGTAGAGCTGAATCCAGCGAATGTGGTGCTCGGTGGTGTTGGGGTGAGCTATTTCCTTGCCAATGGCGATCTCCACGCCAAAGGGCTCACCGGCGCCCACGGAATCGGGGCAATCAATAACAGGGACGTGCTTTTCGTTCTGCCAATCTGCGGTCTGAAAACTTTCTCCTATGCTGCTCATGGTTTTTCTCCTTAGAGTCTGAGATTAGTATGCACTTCTCACTCTCCTTTTCTCCCAAAAGCTATTGACACCTTGTCCATGGTGCACAGCTCTCCTCTCCCATGTCAAGTGCCGATGGTATGAATGTGCTGCCTCCCGACATGCCGGATTGGCAGACCTTTTGGTGGCACGCGGCATATTTTTCTGCCATGGTGGCGCATACCGGTCATTGTGTGAAAATCCTCCATCAAAGCGGCAGGGCGGCCCTTTCATCTTGACCAGAGGGCCGGAAACCACTACATAACAAACCATAGAAAAGATACCTTCAGACAGGCCCAGCCTTTTATCAGCAGAGAAGAATTCCAGTCATGACAACAATCGGCATTATCGGCCCACAGGGCTCAAATACCTGGCAGGCGGCCCACGGCTACCGGCCGGAGGCAGAACTGATCAGCTTTCCCCACCACACCGCCCTGGCCCGTGCCTTTGCAGAGCACGAGGTGGAGATGATGATCCTGCCGGTCTACAATACCCGCATGGGCGGCGTGCTCAAGTCCTTTCAGGTGATGGAAAGAATGAGAGAGGGCTACTGGCTCGACAATATCGTTCAGCCCATTCACCTTTCCCTGGGCACCTTAAACGGCAGCGACCAGCTCAAGGTGATCATGGCCACGGTGCAGGTCATGCACCAGTGTGAGGATTATCTCACTGAGAGCTACCCCGACATCTCCCTGCTCACGGTCACCAACTTTGCCGAGGCCCTGGCTGAGATCAAGGCCGCCAACCGTCTTGACTACGGGGTCATCGAGGCCGAAGCGCTCCTCAAGGAGCAGGGGCTCAATATCCGCGAGCGGGAAATTGCCCCCCACAACAAGACGCGCTATGCCGTCATCGGCCGCAGCCCCGGAGAGGCCACCGGTTACGACGCCACCTCCATTCTCACCGTACCCCTCAAGGACCGGGTGGGCATGCTCTTTGATACATTGGGCGCCTTTACCCAGCGCGGCATCAACATTCTTGACATGCGGGCCGAATCGGACGCCAAGACCCAGGAGCTGCAGATCTTCATCGAGGCGGAAGGCCACTACCGGGACAAGATCCTCATCGAGGCCCTGGAGAGCATCGAGCATGACATTGTCCAGGAAAACGACTGCCTGAAGATTCTCGGCTCTTACCCGCGCGTTGACATGCGGATCAAGCGCATCAAGACCTTCGGCTTTATCGGCACCGGCGACATGTCCACCTGGTTTGCCGGAAAACTGGAGAGCGAGGGGTACGAGACCCTGCTTGCCGGTCGTTCCACGGCGCTGCGGCCCGAGGAGATGATCGCCCGGGTGGATGTGGTGCTGATCTGCGTACCGATCAGCTTCACCTCGGCCACCATTGCCCGATACGGTAAATTTCTCAAGGATGGCCAGGCCCTCATCCTGCTGGCCGGCGAGGCGGAAGCCCCGCTGCAGACCGCCATGGAGCATACCAGTGCCGGCGTCGAGCTCATGCTGGTCCATAACCTCTGGGGACCGGCGGCCCTGACCATGAAGGACAAGAACGCCTCGGTGGTCCGGACGCCGCGCAGCGGCGCGCTCTGCTCCGAGTTCGAGGCCTTTCTCTACAAGCATGGCGCCGCCATCTATCATGACTCACCCCAGAAGCATGACCTGCTCATGGGCGTCGGCCAGAAACTGCCCACCACCATTTCCGTGGCCCTGGCCATGGCCCTGGCCGACAACAATATCAAGATGGCCGATATCCCCAGCCACGCCACCCTCACCTCGCTCTACTCCATCCTGGCCATGGCCCGTGTCCACAACCAGAACCCGCGGACCTACGCCGAGATCATGTCCACCAAGGGCGAAGGCCGCAAGATCGTCCGCAGCTTTGCCGAAAATATCCTGAAGATCATGGAAATGGCGGAAAAAGAGGAGATTGACAACCTCTGCGACCAGATCGACCGGAGCCGCACCTACCTGACCCGGGACTTTCTGGACGCCTCCATGAAACAGTCCCTGGCCGTGGACAAGGTGTTGGGCAAATTGACAAAGCGATAAAAAAAAAAGTAACAGACAGCCATGCCAGCAGACATCGACTTTGACAAACGGTACCAAAGCGGCGACACCCCCTGGGAGATCAACCGGCCGGACCAGAGTCTCATTGACTTCATAGACGACAGCCAGCTGCCACCCTGCCGTGTCCTTGATATCGGCTGCGGCACCGGCAGCAATCTGATCTGGCTGGCCGGACAGGGCTTTACCGGCACCGGCTACGACCTCTCCCCCCTGGCCATTGACACGGCGCACCAAAAGGCAGCCAAGGCCGGCAGCCAATGCACCTTCATCAACAGGGACTTCCTGTTGGAAGATATTGAGGCGGACTCCTTTGATTTTGCCTTTGACCGGGGCTGCTTCCACCACATGCGCACTCCCCGGCTACGTCTGCGCTTTGCCGAACAGGTGGCGCACGCCCTGGTGGCCAAAGGCACCTGGCTGTCGCTGATCGGCAACAACGACGAGACCAGAGAGGGACCGGGTCCGCCCAAGCTCTCCGCCGGAGAGATATGCGCGGCCGTGGAGCCCTTTTTCCGGATCATCTCGCTGACCGCCCACCACTTTGACTTTGCCCATGAAGGGACACCAGCCATGAACTGGATCTGCCGGATGCAAAAGAGAAGGTGAAAATTACTTGAGATAACTATTCGACATTCAAGAAGAATTTAGAAGTCAGGAAAGAGAACAAGCTTAAAAAGCCGTCATTCTCACTTCTGTGATTCCAGCCCCTGAATTGCATCCCGCTGAAAAAACTTCGCCACACCACTATTAATCAACTCAATAGCAACAAAATAGTGTCTGTCCAGGTATAAAATATGCCCTCACCACTTATATATCTCGCCCCTCCCGCCCTGGGTGCCTTTATCGGTTACATGACCAACTATGTGGCCATCAAAATGCTTTTCAGGCCCCTTAAACCCTGGAAAATTCTCGGCATCCGCATCCCCATGACACCGGGGGTCATTCCGGCCAAGCGCCATGATCTGGCCTGCAATATCGGCGACATGGTGGGTTCCCACCTGCTCACCTCCGACGATATCGCCAGGGCCATTGCCAGCCCCGGCTTCCAGAAGGATCTGGCCGAACTGGTCAACAGCCGCCTGGACACTGTTCTGCAGAAGGATCTGGGCCCCATCACCGAGATAATTCCGCAACGTTTTTCCTCCTATTTTCTGGCCACGGTCAAGGTGTTGCGCTGGCGCTTCATCGACCAGCTCCATCACTACATTGAGAGTGACCAGTTCAGCGCCACCCTGTCCACCACCCTGCAGGATCGGGTGGACGAGTTTCTCAAGTCGCCCCTGCGCACGGCCTTTCCGGAGGAGAGCAGGAGTCATTTCTACACCTTTCTGGAGCAGACCGCCGCCACCATGCTCAGCCATCCACGCCTGGAGGCATGGCTGCGCGAACTGGTGGCCGGCAAGGTCAACGACTTTATCAGAGAGGACAAGGCACCGGCCGACCTCATCCCCGATGAGGTGGTTGATTACATCTGCACGCGTCTGCAGGAAGAGGCCCCCGCCATTTTGAACCGCCTGGCCCAGGTGGTCCAGGAACCGGAGCTGCAGGAGCGCATTGCCGCATCCATCTGTAGCGCCATCAACAACTTTACCGCCTCTCTGGGGCCGCTGGCCGCCATGGTCGGCGGTTTTCTGAGTCCGGAGCTCATCCAGGAGAAGGTGAGCTCTTTCCTCACCGACAAGGGCGATGAGATCAGCCAGTGGTTGGCCAACGACACTATGCAGGAACGGGTTTCCGTCATCTTGACCGACAAGGTCAGGGAATTTCTGGACACGCCCTTTTCCCGGCTGCTGGCCGAGGTGAGTGATGAGAAGAAGGAGCAGATCGTCGACGACCTCCTCACCCAGATGGTCACCCTGCTCCAGCACCCCAAGACGGCGGCAAGCCTCTCCCTGCTGCTCAAGGAGGCCCTGGCCGGTCAGGACGAACGCACCATTGAGGAGATGTTCACCGACACCTTCGGGCCGGAACGGCTAGGCGCCGGTAAGGAGTGGCTGGCTGACAAGGTAATTTCCACCATGCGCTCGGCCCGAGTGAAAAAGATGATTGACGGCCTGATCATCGAACACGTGGAAAAAAGACTGCTGGGCCACCCCATCGGTAGACTGGCCGACCTGCTCTCCCCCGAGGTGCAACAAAGCATCGGCGAATACAGCCGGGCCCAGATCAGCGACCTGCTGGTGCGCGAGGTCCCGGACCTGGTGGAACTCCTTAACATCAAGGAGGTGGTAACCCGCAAAGTAGACAACCTGGACCTCCTGCGCCTGGAAGGGTTGCTCATGTCGATCATGCAGGAACAATTCAAGTACATCAATCTCTTCGGCGCCCTACTCGGCTTTCTAATCGGCCTACTCAATCTCCTTGTGTTAGGGCTCTAACCCATACCACGCACAAGCAAGCTGCTGTGCACAGACGGCGAGCACCGGGTCCGGCACATACCAACAGCTATGCCATAGAGCACTTGATTGTTTACAGGACAATGCCCGCCTGGATACTTGCCAGCCGACCTACCTGCTGCGCCAGGATATCCAGCCGCTCCGCACACTGTCGACCAGCTCCGCCTCGTCCCTTTCAATGGTACCGGTGGACAACTGGGTAAAGACTGAAACGGAGGTGCTGCCCGCACCGCTGCCCGAATGTACCGCAGGGGCGGTGGCAAAACCGCGTCCCAAATCAACCGAGGTCTCGGTAAAGGCATTATTGACCAGGTCATACTGCAAGCCAAATACCATCCGGCGGGGATGGGCGGTCCCTGTTTTGTAATAGAGTCCATAAAGGCGACTGAAACCTTCGGCATCACAAGGTTCCGTGCTGGGCTGATAGACCGAGGTGAACAAGGTCCCCCCCACCAGAGATGACTGCGTGGTGGCCCGGGTGGCGGGATCAACCCCGACCGTTCCATGAATAGGGACCAGATCAACGACCCAGCCAGCCCAAGAATCACTATCAATGGCAGCTTCAAGTTGGTTGAAGGTCGTCATGCTTCCCGGACCATTGATAATCTCGCCTCCGGTGGTCCAGGTCAAGATATCATCCCCGACAACATTGGCCACCGAAGGTGGCTCAACCTGAAAGCTCCTCAATGTGTTGACTGCTCCGAGGGTGTTGGCGGTGTTACTTATTCCAGAGCCTCCACTGGTGAAGTTGTCCACCTGCCAGTCCTGATACGGTCCAGCCCCCACATTACCCTGAAGCCATGTGACCCGCATGGTGGTGGTATCGTCGCTACCATCAAAAACCGTCACATCACCGCGCATGAAATTGATGATGTTAATATTGGTAGCGTCATAAAGGTCAAGGCCATCAAGCTGGCTGCCAACCCCATACGTACTGGTTTCTGCAGGGTCGTAAGCGTCCTTCATCCCAAAGAGGGCCTGGGACTCGGTGGCGGCCAAATCTCCCTGGGACCAAAGGCGCCCTGTCCCGAAGAAAACCCAGTGCTTGCCCTGATCGTCCACCGAGACGGTAGGCCCAGCACTGATGGGCAAACCGGCGTCAAAAAGAGGAAAAGGTTCACGCCAGTGGGCGGAGTCCTCCCGGCCGTCTAAAGCAAAGCGATAAAGAGTGCCGGAGGTGGAGTTCTCATCACCGACAGTACCGAAATAGATAGCATCATCGCGGTAATCAAGTTGCCAGTCCACCGCCACCGGATCCCCCATGAAGCTATTGGGCTTTCCGGTATCGCAGGCGAGCAGAGTATAGCCGGTGGAGGTGTCAATGGTACAGTCTTGCACCCCATCAAGGTCACCGAACTTTACGGTTGTCGCATTCAGTATGGATGAGATCGGCATGGTCAATTCCAAGAGGTTGAGTACATAGACTTTGGCTGTACTGCTGCTCTCGGCACTAACGTGATTGTCCGGTCCGGAGCCGAAAATCAAGAACCACTGGTTGGGGTCGGATGCGGGATCAATATCCTTCTCTTTGAAGAAGGTGGGATAAACCGTGGTCAGGGAATTATCAGGCAGTGAAATTTCCGCAAGCAGTACAGGCGGGTCTTCCGGGTTGGTAATATCAAAGATAGAGTAGGCCGAGCTGAACGTTCGGTCATCTGAGGTGTCTCCATCACCATCGTTGCCGGCCAAGCCGTCAGCGGCGGTATCAACGCTAATAGGGATCCCACCCAAACGCATACCGACCACCAACACCGTGCCCCAACCATTGGGGTGGGTGGCGTCGTCAGGGAAGATCTTGACATCAGCCACCCGGGGTTTGCCATCCACATAAAAGACATGCTGATAGTCACCGGAAGTGAGCCACTTAAGGTGAGGCAAGAGGTTCTGCGGCACATAGGCCCACAACTCGGCACCAAGTTCATGAGGGGTGGCGGCGGCGCCACTTATGGTCTGACCATTGAGACTGACCTGATTGTTGGAGCTGACAAAACCGCCGTTAAATGCATGCAACATGCCGTCATTGGCGCCGGCGTAAACCACGGTGCGTCGATTCTTATACTGCACCAAAAATTCGGCGTAGCTACTGTCCTTGTAGAGAAGATTGAGAGACTCTTGCGGCGCACCCACCACGGTGGGAGTGGAGTTAATGATATCACCAAGGATCAAAGAGATCTCGGCGGTTGCGTTATCGTTGTCGTGATCAATGGTGCGATTGCGCAAACCGCTCTGCTCCAGGCCACGAATATAATTGGCCACGTTCGCGGCAACGCCGGCATCGGCAACATTAAGATAGCCGTAATCGGCACTAAACGTTGAGGCGACGAAATCCTTCGTTTCGCCGACACCTACAGCATCGTCACCATCGTCATCCATCCAGGTAAAAATATAACGGCCGTTATTTTGGAATGTGCTTGCATACAAACGCTGGCTGGTGATGGAAACACCATTGGCAATCAGGTTGGAGAGGGGCAGGTCAGCACTCCAGACAGCCGCCACCTCGTCCAGCTCAACAATGGTATTGGTATTGGGAATGAAGGTCTCCGGATCACTACTGCTCCAGCGCCGCACTCTGGTTCTGGCCTCTATATCATCATAATAGCTTTCAATGACCAAGTCGGTCTGATAGTCATCCATCTGTCGATTGCCGTTGTCGTCCTCCCGCAGAAAGCCATACCGATCCAACCAGAGGGCGCGGACATTGCCGATCCAGGTTGCCTCAGCCCCCTCATCATCCAGGGCGGCCGGTTCATAAAAGGCCTGATAAAGAAGACCTTCCCCACGGACGTTGTTGGAAACAACCGCAGCCGCCGTACCTGAGGAGACACGCTGCAGAATTTCATTGAACACCCGGGACAAAGAGGCCTCAAGTTCGTTGGGATTGCTTGCATAAAAATAGCTGTCCGGAATGCCGTCTGAACCATCCTGGCCGGTGGCATTGATCTCCCGGTCCCACTCGGAAACGAGATCAGGAATATTATTACTGTTGCTGTCGACAAAAGCGCCCCACTTGGAGGCATACCAGAGGGGATCCTTAAGCTGGGAGGCGCTACTGGTTCCCAAAGTATATGTCTTGGTCGAGGCACCATCACCAAGATAGCAACCGTCCGCATCCGAGCAGTCGCTACCAATGTCGGAAGTATCGGTCCAGTCAAAACCGTTAATGCCTGAGTGGGCATGAAAACCATCATCGGTTGTTCCCTCCAGAATATAGGCAAGAGCCATATGACCGCCGGAGGATTGAGCAAAAACCTGAGTGGTCACACTGAAGGTATTGGTGTTGTCATTAATGGTATATTCAATGGTGCCCCACATATCCTGGTCATAGTCACCGCCGGCAGAGCCGACCTCCCATGATACGAAGAGCTTGCCAGTACCGATACCGGTGGCGGCATCGGAATTCTGAGAAACAATCTTGAAGCCGGCCAGACTGCAATTGCCATGGGGGGTGTCACGTTGGTCACGACAGGCCGGAATGAGGGTCACCGCTTTGCTTGAGGGATTAGTGGGATGCATGATCTCAATGGTCGGCGTCGAGGTAGCCATGGCCAGAGCATAGGTGTCAACATTCTGCATGCCCGGTAAATCTCGAGAATTGTCGCTGTCGGGCCTTAAATCAGCTATATGGGCATAATAGGCCAGGCCGGCAATACGATAGGAACCCCACAGTCTTCCTCCCTCCGGACAGACCCCGCCAATATCGCCAAAAGATGCCATGCTCTTGGCCGTACACACCCCATCTCCGGTGCTGTTATCAACGTCAGTATAACCAAAGAAGAAATCGTTGCCATGTAGGCCTTCTCCAGCACCAATGACATCTGTCAGATCGGCACTGGTTGTTGATGTACCATTTGGCAAATCTGCCGGATCCCAGATCTTATATACCTCATTCCCTGAAGGATCGACCTCATCTGCATCAAAAGAGGTTGTGCTGGAATTGAAATTCACCACAAAGAGAGGGGCACACCAACTGGCTGCATTCAGGGGATCACTGTAAGCCTGGGGTTGTGGCAGTCCAGGGATAATATTTGCTGAGTTATTGTCATTGTAAATGCCAATAACTCCTCCTTTTGAAAAATAATTAATGGCCTGGTAATAGATCTCAGAAAAAGGGTTCCCCCAGCTGCGGCATTGATTTGGCGCAGTCAAATCGGCAAAAGTACGCAAATCCCATCCGCAGTTGTCGTGTAAGCCATCAGTCGTTCTATAATCAATTATGCGAAAGAGGCTTAAAGCATTGATCATACCATCGGCGGTGTTGTTTGTAGACGGTCCTCCAGCAAATTGAGCGACCATGGGAAAGGTACCATCAGTATTAATATTGACCTCATCAGCAAGGCTGGTCATGTTTCTAATTAACACGCCACCATTGGTATGTTTTTTGTAAGATCCAGCAATCATTCCGAATAACATCTGATCATTATCACCATATACCTGCAAAAGTCCGATGGGCTTGAGATTGCCAGCAGGGTACTGCTTGCACTTCTCCTTGCCCACCAGCCCCGGCACACAGGCCTGCACCCGGGCAATATAATTACCCTCCCCCACCCGGTCGTCCCAATAAGGTGAGTTGGCATAGGCGTTAATGCCCGAATTTGCCGGCACATTGCCGTTTGCGCCATTTTGTTCAACATTGGGAGAACTCTCGGTGCCGCCCGGTCGCCATGTCACCTGCCATCGTTCACTGGCAGCCCACAGTGAATAATTGCCCTTCACCACCTTAATTAAGGGAGGATCCGTGACATCCTGAGACAGGGCCTCACTGCTACTGGTAAAATCAGTGGTATTACCGATAGTAATACCCATCAAACGTTCATCGGCAGCACAGGCAGCGGTAATGTCGCCTTGGTCGCAATCATAGTCGACACCTCGTACAAAAGGAGTGAGACTTTGGAGATCTGCCCCCTCATAATATTTTACCCAACTATGAGTATCCGTGGGGAGATGGGCCCGTTCCAAAACGGTTTCCGTGGCGGTATCAACTCGACGATGGCCGCCATAGAGAAGTTTACGGACCGCATCGATGCGGGCCATGGCGGCCCAGTTGAGGAAATTACCACTCCAGTAGCCATCATTGGTACCGGTACAATATTTATCGGAGGTTTCAGCCCGGGGCTCAAAGCGCTCATCCGAGATGTCGTACTCGTAGCACTTATAGCTGTCAAAATAGCCGTAATAATCGACGGAATGCTTATAGGTGGTCTCAGGAACTCCGTCACCGTCAAGATCGGAAAAGTCGTCAAAGGCCTTGAAGAAGAGCTGATGATCATTGGAGAGGTTAATCATCACCTGCGGCGGCACATTGGCCCCCTGTACCAGATTAACGGGATTGGCGGCAAAATCAACATTAGCATGCGCCGTCACCTCGGCCAGGACATCTGCAGGAAGACAAGAGAGGCAGAATACCGCCAACACCACCTGCGATGTTACAGCATAATAATTTCGAAAGGTCACCGCCAAAAAAACCATATCCTTCTCCTTGTCAGGCAAACACACCAAACACCCTTGCCAGCTATATTCGCTGAACATACAACGTGTTAGTAGTTACAGTCACCTTCGACACCGATCACATGCAGCCACTGACTATGAATCTGTGACATACTATCCTGCAGGCCGACACGTTGCGACCAGATATCAGTGGAGACATGACTGCCGCCGGCGGCCGCGCCGCGACCGCGTCCTTCATAACCGGCCATGCTCTGAGCGCCACTCCCTGCCGTCAGCCCTACCTGACTGGCAAAGGCCAGATTGGTATGGGGATCACCAGCTCCATAGGTAGGTGGCAGATAGGCGTGCCGGTTGCTGTCATCAACCTGTAAGCTGAAATCTTCCTCATTGACAAACTGCTTCCCCGCAACATGAACTTCGTTATTATTGCCAACCGTTATATCGTCATTGGCAAACCCTTGCGGGCAGGCGATATTTTCCTCAACCAATCGAGCCCCTACCTGTGAACCACCGTCCGCTTCATAGAAGGTCTGCTTCTGCAGCTTATCATTGCCGGCAATCTGGATTTCCGTGCTGGAGATACGCAAGGCCACGGCACCGAGAAGGGAGACAACGACAAGCATCATCAAAGCCATGACCAAAGCGAATCCTCGATTCCCGTCTATAGGACAATATCTTCTTTCCATAAGCTCCCCATTCGGATCGTCTGTGGATACGCAGCGCAGTCCTTATATGATTTCCGCCTTATAATAGGTATACGACACGGTTTTGGTGATCCCCCTTGACTGGGTCATGATATCAATATCGATCGTTTTCATATTAGGCAGAGGGGTATCATTCCTCACCTCCCAGTTGACCGAGGTGTGTTTATTTTTTTTCCAGACGGCAGGAAACTCGCTGTCATCATGGGACACCGGTGTTGACGTGCCTCCGGTCAGGAGGGCGTCATGGTAGTCAAGCTCAAGTAAACGCTCCACCGTATCAACTCCCTGTCCCGCCGCCCTAGTCATGGTAAGGGCGGAAGAATTTGTAATGATCGAAGTATATTGCATCCCCTGAGCGGCAAGAATACCGATGGCGAACACCGCCAGGGCCGCCATCACCTCAATCAGGGTAAAGCCCTGTTCTCCTCGCATCATTCCATTTCCTCCTAGAGGCCCATATTGCGACATGTCACCTGAACCGAAAAAAGCTGGCGCCGATAACCGTCATCAGGCGCATTGCCCGGCGAACCGCCATTCAAATCCCACGCATTTCCGGAACCATATGTATACGTATGGGTATTTCTGTATCCCTTGATGGTATATTCTGTCCGCGCCAGCAAACTGACCTCCACAGCCCTGATCATCTGCAATTGCGAGGCGGATGGTGCTGCAACCTGACTGCCGTTTTCCAGGGTGTAATAAAAACCAATGGCATCAATGTATTCGGCTTTACCGACATTATTGCTCGGGGTTTGCCGGCCAAGGGTGGGAATTCCATCCGGGTCGTTATAGAGGTGATAGGTCACGTTCTCACCGTCGCTGTCGCAATCTCCATCGCCATCAAGATCCATGGAAAACCCGAATTGCGTGGCAGTCGCCGTATGGATACGTGGCGAGACGACAGCGCCGCTGCCGTTCTTGTTGCAGGAAACGTCGCGGGCATTCTGGCCGGGATTGGCACCGGCCATCCGGACCTCTTCGAGCAGCTGGTTCATTCCTACCCGCAGATTTTGCTGCATACCGACAATCTGCTCCTCGCGGGATTGGACCTCCTGCTGGGCAATGTAGGACGAAACCACTCCGGTCAAGACCAAGCTGGCGACCAAGAGTGCAATCATGACTTCAACGAGCGTAAAGCCACCATTGCCTGCCAACAGGTGCATATTCCCTTGTGCGCGAAACTTCACTGCATCCCCCCTACTGTTTGCGTAAAACCACATTACCGTTGGCTACCTTTGCGCCAACGGCATATATAGAACCACTGCTATCAGGATGCGTGTTCTGTATATAGATAAAACCGCTGCCAACGGAACTACCGTCAGGTAAAAAAACTATTGCGGTTATTGGATTGCCAAGGAATTGATCAGCAGCAGCAGTGACCCGTGAAATTGTCCGGCTGCCGCCGTCCGAGGCAATATTCTTCTTTATGTCCTTGTCATTGTCGCCATAGGTACTCCAATCATCGTCCGCACCGGCGGAAGTACATATGGCGTAACGTTCGTCGCTGCCGTCATAAACAAGAGCGACAGGGGAGTTGTTTTTTACCGCCATCAGTCTGGCCTGCTGCATATTGCCATACAGGTCACGGGCCGCCGAGCGCAGGCGTATGTCCGGCAGCCAGCCAAGGACATTGGCTGTGCCGATCACAGCCACCACGGAAAAGATGGCCAGAACCAGCAACAGCTCAATTAATGAAAAGCCTGCCACTGACTGCCGTGCCGAAAATAACAGGTTAATCGTCTCTTTTACTTTTTTCTGCATAACCACCCATTTTTTACGTAAGTAAGAAGATCAGCAGCCCGGCAATAGTGCATGCAAAAAAAATGCCGCCACAAAGGCGGCAGCGAGACCGCCCCTTGGCGGAGAGGCGGCAGCGTTTTTGTAAAAAGATTTTACAATACGTTATTTTTTTTACTTTCCCAGCCAGAGACAGCACACCCTGCCGCGACAATTAACCACACCACCCTAGCAGAAAAAAATTCTTGAGACAATTAAATTACCCATAACCTTGACAAGCCTCAGCGCAGCCATCAAGTCACTGCCGGCCGCTTTGCCGGAGATTATTTCGGCTTTTCGACGTTTCATGTGGATTTGGGTAAATCCTGGATGGGCGCGAGGAGCAGGTTGATTATGCTTATAAAACTCAGATCGTCACTGTATCCCCTGGCTCTAGCCTTTGCCGCTTGGAACAGACTGTTGAGGCCTTCCGGACGGGCATGGCTGCGGTTTGAGAGCCAGCGAGCGACGATGCCTTGGACGTTTATTTGTTTTTACATCACCACAGTTAACCCGCCACCGGACGTCTTTGCCGAGAACGCCTCACCATTGACGGCGGCATATTTAATGGCTCTGAGTGTCTATGACAACCTTGTGGAGGGCGAAAGGCGGATGGCAATGAAATAATCGCCCGTGGACATTATTTTTGCACGGAACGGTTTCACCACCGCATAAGTCGACGCTTAACCGGCTTCTTGCCGAGCAAGACCGCCCCTGCTCATGGCCAGCGGCTGGGGACAATTCATCCCTCTCTCACAAGGCCAAGCGCGGCAGAGCCCCCCGCTCGTAGCCTTCGGCAGCGACAGCTGCCGCCTGGGCAGAATGCAGCTCCAAGCCCACCAGACCGGAGAGCTCCTCCACCACATCCTGCAGGCAGACGGTCTGGCCACTCATCTCTTCCGCGGCACTGGCCCCCTCCTCCGAGTTGGCCGCCACCAATTGCACCGATGAGGACATGGCTGAAATCCCCTGGGCCAGCTGCACCGTGCCCTCGGTCTGCTCATGGGAGGAGGCACTTATCTCGCCGATCAATGAGGCAACCTTGTCTGTCCCCTCAATAATACGCGTGAAGGCATCCGATGTCTTCTCCACCACGCCGGTGCCGTTGCTTACCTTATGCATGGTGACGTCAATGAGATCAGCGGTCGATTTGGTTGCCTCGGTCGCCCGCATGGCCAGATTGCGCACCTCATCGGCAACCACGGCAAAGCCGGCGCCCGCCTCACCGGCCCGGGCCGCCTCCACCGCTGCATTCAGGGCCAAAAGGTTGGTCTGAAAGGCTATCTCGTCAATGGTCTTGACGATCTTCGAGGTCTGCTCACTGGCCGTGGAGATTTCCCCCATGGACAGGGTAAGATCCCCCATGATGAGTTTGGCCTGTTGGACGGCCTGTTCCGTGCTCGCCATGATCGAGCTGGCCTCGGCAGAGTGCGCGGAATTCTGCCGCGCCTGCGAGGCAAGCTGGTCAACAGCGGCAGAGGCCTGCTCCAGGGCCGCAGCCTGCTCCGAGGCGCTTTCCGCCAAGCCCTGACTGTTCCGGGCAATGGAATCCGAGGCGCTGGCAAGCTGCTGGGCATTTGCCCCGACACTCTCAACCGAGCGGCTCAAAACGCCGACAATGCGACGACTCATGAACAGGGATATGGCAACCAGCAGCAAGGCGCCGCCACCGACCATAACCAGCAGGATCCCCTTGGTACGCTCACCACTGCTGACCACATCAGCCACCGTGCCCTGCAACATGGTGTTAAACTCATCCTGCAGAAAGACCAGGACTTCCTCGAAACCATGGACCGCCTCCTTGGTTGAGGCCATCATCCCATTGGCATGCTGCGGCGTAATTGTAGTATCTGCCTGCAGGGCCTCGACCACGGCAAAGAAACCCGTTTTATATTGTCCATAAAGGCCGGCCAGCCTGCCGGCCTGGCTCTGCACACGATCACTCAGAACGCCATCATGAGCAATGATCGACTTCAGGTCGGCCAGCAGCGTTTCCATTGCCGCCAACTGGCCATTATACTTTTTCAGATAGCCCTGCTGCTTGTCCGGATTACCTATATTGAGAAAGTAATCCTTCTCGTAACGACGCAACATCAACATGTTGTTCCGCAGCTTTTCCACAGAGACCACCAGCGGCACATCGGTCCGGGTGGTGCGCACGGCATTTTCAATGCTCTTGTTAAGACCAAGAGTTGCAAAGACGCCGATGATAATGGCTCCGGCCACCGCAACACCGAAACCTACCGCCAACAATTTTTGTATAGTAGTTTTATGCGTCATAATCCTTCTCCTGATACTCCTGATATGGTTAAAAAATATGCCTACCACCCATCTTCAGCCTCTGTTGAGCGGCAAAACCTGCTGTTTGACAGGTCCGACCTGCCGGGACTCACTGCGGTGATGCGTCTCTGCAAGACTTTGGGCAGAGCATAGCTGGCCGCATCGACGCAGATGATTTCTCCGCCGCAAGCAGGCCAAAGACTTAAGGGTACCTTGTCCAACATGGCCTTAAAGATGCGTGGTCATACGATAAAAAATGCAGAACAGGCCGACTTGCCCCTCGGCGCCTTCCTGTTTACCAAAGAGAGTTGCCAGGTACGGCGTCAGTCCTACACCGCAAACGGCCCTTCATTCTCCCGGCAAGCGGCATCAGCTCCACACTGACAGCGCCGGCCCGGCCATGGCCCCAGCCAAGCAAGGCCCCGCCATGCGGCATGCACCTGCAGGCATGGCCCGCCATGTCACGTTCTTTGTCTGCGGCAAAGGGCAAGTCATTCCAACAACGACCTACTGATGGCGCCACCATCTGCTTTTCGGTCTTAGCGGCCGGCAGGTGGCAAAGGTTGCGGCGCCCCCCTTGGGCCGGTATCTCTCCCTGTGGCCTCGTGAACTCATTCGTTTTTGCGGTCTTGCTGCGGTGCGGCGCCACCGGCATCCGCCAGCAGAAATGCCGCGGCAACCAGGAGACGCTTGACGCTGATGGGTTTGGCCAGAAACTGATCAATACCGCACTGATTAAGCTCCTCGTCATGGGCCGGGTCATCATAGCCGGTAATCATCAAGACCGGAATATCACGGCGCAGCCGCTTCACCTCGGAGACCAGCTCCACACCGCTCAAGCCGGGCATGACATGGTCCGTCACCAGCAGATCAAAGGCCTCCGGTTCCTGACGGAAGGCCTCCAGGGCCTGGGCACTGTCGGTGAAACCCGTGACCCGGCAGCCGGCGGATTGCAGAATCTCCTGACCAAGCATGACATTGACGGCTGCATCGTCGACAAAAAGGACATGGCCGCTGAGTTCAGAGGTGATGAGGGGGGCTGTCTCGTCCGCAGCCGTCCCCTGTTGCTCCTCATGGACCGGGAAGGTGAGGGTAAATGTCGTTCCTTGCCCCGGTTCGCTCTGCACATCAATGGTACCGTGGTGGGCGCTGACAACCTTATGCACCGTGGCCAGACCAAAACCGGTGCCCTCCCCCTCTTTCTTGGTGGTGAAATAGGGCTCAAAAATATGTTTCTGCACCTCGGGCGCCATGCCGCAGCCGGTGTCACTGATCACCAGACGAACAAGGCGTCGGCCCTCCTCCCCGTGCCATGCCCCCGGCTCACTGCACTGGGAGACCGTCACCGTCAGGACACCGCCCTCCCGGCGCATGGCCTGGTAGGCATTGGTGCCGAGGTTCATGACAACCTGGTGCATCTGGCTCCTGTTGCCCCAGATGGCCGGACAATCCCCATCCAGCTGCTCAACGATCTTGATCTTGCCGGAGATGGTACAGCGCAGCAACTTGACAACATCCTTGGCAACATCCTGGAGCGCCAAGGCCTTATACTCGGAACTTTCCTTGCGGGTAAAGGCGAGAATCTGCCGCACCAGCTCCTTGGCGGTCTCGCCGGTGCGCATGATTTCGTTGAGATTGGCGGCGATCTTGCCCCGTGCTTCTGTTTCCAGCAGCGACAGGGAGGTCAGGCCGATGATGCCGTTTAATATATTGTTGAAGTCATGGGCAATGGCCCCGGCCAGGGTACCAAGGGATTCCATCTTGTTGGCCTGGCGCAAACGCTCCTCCATGCGGACCTTGTCGGTGACATCCCGTTTGACCGCCACATAGCCGATGATTCGGCCTTTGCCGTCAAAAATTGGGGAGATGACGGCATCCTCCTCAATGAGGGTGCCGTCCTTGATCCTGTTGATGATACGGCTCGACCAGACCATGCCGGCACTGATGGTTTCCCATAAATCGCGATAGAATTCTTCGCTGTGCCTACCGCTCTTGAGCACACTGGGGGCCTTGCCCATGACCTCATACCTGCTGTAGCCGGTCACCTGCTCAAAGGCGGGATTGACATACTCGATAGAACCGTTGAGATCCGTGATAATAATCTCGTCGGCGGCATGCTCGATGGCGGCGGTGAGGCGTTCTTTGTCATACTCGGCCTGCTTGCGCCGGGTGATATCGGAAAAGGAGACCACGGAACCGAGCAGCCTCCCCTCCTGCCGAATGGGATAGGCGTGATAGCAGACCGGAATAGCGCGGCCATCCTTGCACCACAGCACCTCGTCATCGATGCACACCTCCTGACCGCCGTGATAGGAGCGGCACATGGGGCACTCCGCCATGGGGAACTCACTCCCGTCCGGTTTGCTGTAATGAATCAGGTCATGGAGGGTTACACCGAGCAGTTCCTCTTCGTGCTCATAGCCCAGCATCTCCAGGCAGGATCTGTTGACAAAGGTACAGCGCCCCTCATTGTCAAGACCGAAGATTCCCTCGGCCGTGGAGTTGAGCAACAGGCGGATATGGGCCTCGCGCTCCTCAACCTCCACCTCCTTTTTCTGACGGGTGGCAACCTCACCAAGAAGCGAGCGGAGAATCCTCTCAAAGGAGACATAGAGCAGTGCGGCGCTGAGCAGAAAAAGCAGGAGGGAGACAAGGACGGCCCGCCAGAAAAAGGCCTGCTTCTTTTCCAGGGCGGCGGTGATATCCTGAAAGAGGATGACCCCACCAATGCTCTCGCCGTGATGATCCTGAAAAATCTGGTGATTGTGGACCCGAAAGCTGCGCCCCTCATGAGCAATGACCCTGTCGTGCTGCTCCTCGTAAAAAGAGGCGGGCAGCTTCTCCAACAGGGCGCGATTGTCGCAGAGGACGACGAAATCGCCGACCTCGGTATAGTGGCGGCCGGAGGTCCTGGCCGCCTTCAGCCAGGCATGCGCCCTGAAAAAAGTGATGGCCATGGCCTCCAGGTTCTCCCGGATGGCGGCGACAACCTCCTGCCCCCTGATACCGAACTCCACCGCCCCGACATACTCCTTATCGACAAAGACCGGTTGAATGACCCGAAAGAAAAGACCGTCGCTGCAGAAGCCGAAACCGGACACCGGCGCCCGCTTGCGGTGCACCTCGGCGACCATGGCCCGCCTGCCGGTCAGGGTATCACCGAAAAATGCGGGACGGTGCATGCGCAAAAAAGTGGTGCCCTCCGGCAGGTGAAACTGCATGATATGAAAGTAGGGATTTTCACGGCGCAGGGAATCATATTTGATGCGGCTGACAGCCTGGAGCCGCTCCCTGTCCCGGGCGGCAAAGGCCTCGGCAATACGCGGGTCGGAGAGTAGCAGATTCTTGATGCGCTCAGCATACTTGGCATAGGAGTACTTTTGCAGGGTCTGCATGGTGGTATTGAGATCCCGGGCATCGCTTTCAATAACCAGATCGGCCATACGGGTCTCAAGCTGCTGGACATGGTAGAGGAAAAGGCTGACGAGTAGGGCCAGCACAAGGCTCAGGAGGACAATGGCCTGTTTTTTTTCATTCATAAAAACAACGCAAGCAAGTTGGTCGCCGCCGCGGGGGGCGGGAAAATGGCAAAGAGCGGAGTGATGATCGGTACGGGAATCCACTCCGGAAAGGGGAGACAAACAGACAGGAGAATATCCGCACAACTCCTTGTCCAAAGCAGTACACCAATTTAAGCATTTCCTTCAAATCAAAAAAACATATGAAGATCCTATAGCAGAACTATATATTTCTCAGACAGCCCCCTGGTAAAAGACTTGAAAGATCGGAGCCTTTCGGGAGAGACACAAGTGTCATATGCTGGTTAGGAGATAGGCGCGCAGGTTTATTTTTTTCTTTTTGAGGCCCAATTTTTTGCGAATGTTATTACGGTAGACATCCACGGTGCCGGGGGCAATGTGCAGCAGCATGGCAATATCCTTATTGCTGCAGCCCTGCTTGATAAGCTCGGCCACCTGCAACTCGCGCGGGGTCAACTCAACAAGCTTGGAGGTGAGCTCCCGGGAGAAAGAGGAGGTAATCTCCGCCAGCCTCTTTCTGAAGAGCTGCACATAGGCGGCGGCGGCCTTGCCCTTCAGCTCCATGTCCAGCTCATCGAGATAGGGGAAAACCAGCTCCTTGATGTTGGCCAGTATCTGCCCCTCCAGCTCTTTTTTTGCCTTGCTGCCCTGTTCAAGCAGCACCTTCAGGGCAACATTGGCGTCATGCAGATCCTGCGACTTCCTCTCCAGGGCAAGCAGGGTCTTGTCCTGCTCCTCCCCCTTTTTGCGCAGCTCACGGGTGCGCTCCCGCACCTGCCGTTCCAGGGTGGCCCGGGAGTTGTACAGTATCTCATCAAGCTCCTTCTGCCGGGTGATATCACGAAAAACGCAGAGGGTCTGGAGCAGTTCGCCTTCGCTGCTGGTGATAATCTCGCCGTCAAAGGCGACAGAGAGGATATCGCCATCCTCCTTGATCATCTGCATCTCGACATTCTGCTGGGCGCCCTGCTCCTTAAGCTGACCGAAGTGGAAATCAAAAACCTGTTTGGCGTCAGGGACAATAAACTCCCGAAAAAAACGGCCCACCACCTGGTCACGACGATACCCCAGAACCTGGAGCCACTTGTCATTGACGTCAAGGATAACACCGTCGGCACTGAGCGACTGGTAGGGCATGGGCGCATTCTGAAAGAGAAGGCGAAAACGTTGTTCATTCTCCTGATTTTTCTGCTGGGCCCGGCGCAGGTCGGTGATATCCCGGCCGGCCACCACCAGGGCCTGACGGGAGCCGTCCGGGTTGAACAGAGGGACCTTGACGACATCAAAGATCTTGGTAGAACCGTCCGGCCGCGGAATGATTTCTTCATCCCTGGAGGGGTTCCCCTTGGCCCAGGCCGCCCTGTCCGTGGCCATGCAGCCGAGAAAGGCCTCCTGATAAAAGGCGCTGTAGGGGGCCAGTTCGGCATCGGTCTTGCCCTTGTAGTCAACATCCAGCAGTTGAAAAAGCTGCAGATCAAAGTCATTGGCCAACAACCAGCGGCCCTCGCCATCCTTGAGACAGATAATATCCGGAATGGTGTTGACGATGGTCTCCAGCAAGATCTGTTTGCGCAGCAGCTCTTCCTGCAGCTCTTCCTGACAGCTCAGAGCGGCGTCGCCCTGTGCGGCTGCAACAGGCAGGCTCACGAGGCTCGCATCCCAACCGGCCAGGGCCTTATGACCTGGTTCCGCCTGAGCAAGGGCGCGGCTCAACTCGACAATGCGCCGGCGGGCCTGGGCCAGTTCCGGGTCAAGGCCTTTCGTGCTCTTCTCTTCAGCGGTCATCAGGGCACCTCATAAAAATTTATACCATCTGGAAAAACAACAAGGCCTGAGCCACTGCCGGCCAGAGAGACGCGCAGAGATGACGGGCCCAACCCAAAAAGCACCCTCAACTTCCCGACATCTGTTATCTTATTGATATTAGAAGTTAGAAAGTTGAGTCTTTAAGCTTTTCTTCTCTTTCCCGATTCCTGAATTCTGAATTTTCACAACATTATACGTCCGAAACAGCTTTCAAATCGTTTAATGTCCTATAGTTACCTTAACCAGGAAAGCTTAAAAGTAACTATTACTATACTTTCTGTCGACAAAGATGGCAACGGTCAAGCGTCGAGAGCACCTTATTGCCCCACCAGCCGGTCCGGACGACCGCCGTCAACTGGCCAAGCAATGAGCCACAGCGCAACAGACCCGGGGACTTTTTTTACCATTTGCTTCCGGAAGGCGGCCTGCGGTATGCTTTACATACTATTTTCCGTGGCTGTCTGCCATAAGACCCTTGCTCAACTCTGCAACAGAGGCCGGGCACATGAACAAAAACATTTTTGTCATCGGACTTGATCCTTACAATCGTCGGAAACTGCAAGGTATCCGTCACAGTGAGAACTACACCTTTCACACCCTGCTGGAGCATGATGAGGTGGTCAAACCCCTCGATTACCCCTATGAGGCCATGCTGGCCAAGGCGGAAAAACAGCTGCGTCGCTTCCCGGGAAGAATCGACGCCATCATCAACCATTGGGACTTCCCGGCCGACACCATGCGGCCCATCCTCTGCCGAACCTTTAACCTGCCCTCACCATCCCTGGAAGATGTCCTGAAGTGCGGCCATAAGTATTGGGCCCGCCTGGAACAGCGGAAAATCATGCCGGCCCACATCCCCGATTTCTGCGTTTTTGATCCCTTTGCCGCTGAGCCGCTGGCCCAAATCCATCTGCAGTTTCCCTTTTGGACAAAGCCGATCAAATCATTTGCCTCCTACCTGGGCTTTTACATTGATTCGGAGGCCTGTTTTTATCACCACCTTCCCACTATCCGTGCCAACATCCCCCGGATCGGCAAGGCCTTTAACATGGCCCTGCAACACGCTGACCTGCCGCCCGAGGTGGCAGGAATCGGCGGCAATCACTGTATTGCCGAGGAGATAATCAGGGGCAAACGTCAGAACGGCCCGGAGGGTTTTGTCCATAACGGCCGGGTACATATCACCGGCATCACCGACTCCATAAAAGACCGGGCCGGCAAGAGCTTTCTCAGCTTTGAGTATCCTTCGGCCTGGCCCCGCTATATGCAGGAAAAGAGTATCGAGCTGAGCACAGAGCTGCTTACAAAAATCGGCCTGGACAATGCCGCCTTTAATCTGGAATTCATCTGGGACGAAACAAGCGACGATCTTAAACTCATCGAGGTCAACCCTCGTATTTCCCAGTCACTCAGTGATATGTTCGAAAAGGTGCACGGCAGATCAAACCATGAAATCGCCGTGGAATTGGCGCTGGGCCGCAAGCCCGACTACCCCCCGGCCAACGGCCGCTTCAAATGCGCCGCCAAGTTTATGTGGCGCCATTACGAAAATGCCCTGGTCACACGTGTCCCCACTGCCGCAGAGATCGACCAGGTCCAAAACGAGTTCCCGGGCACCGAGGTCTATATTGAGGTGAGCCAGGGCCAACGACTCAGCGAACTGCGGGATCAGGACAGCTACAGTTATGAGATTGCCATCATCCTCCTGGGCGCCGACGACCACCGCCAGCTCCTGAAACGTTACACACGATGTCGGCAGATATTGGGCTTTGAGTTTGCCCCTGCCGGAGAGCAGCCATGAGATACACCGACTCCCTACCCTCCAGGGTAAAGGAGGTGGAGCACACCCTGATCACCATGGCGGACGGCGTCAAGCTGGCAGCCCGTCTCTGGTTGCCGGAAAACGCCGAAGAACAGCCCGTCCCGGCCCTTCTGGAATATATCCCTTATCGCAAACGCGACCTCACCCGTGTCCGCGACAATGTCACGCATGGCTACCTGGCCGGACACGGCTATGCCTGTATCCGCGTGGATTTACGCGGTTCCGGTGATTCCGAAGGCATCCTCGTCGACCAGTACCGCCGGCAGGAGATGGAAGATGGCCTGGCCATCATCAAGTGGCTTTGTCAACAGCCCTGGTGCAACGAACGCATCGGCATGATGGGTATCTCCTGGGGCGGCTTTAACAGCCTGCAGATTGCCGCCCTGCAACCGCCCGGCCTGCAGGCGATCATTTCCACCTGCTCCACCGATGACCTTTACCTGGACAACATGCACTACATGGGGGGCTGCCTGCTCACCGACAACCTCTCTGAGTCCACCACCATGTTTTCCGTCAACTCCTGCCCTCCCGACCCGCAACTGGTGGGCGACCGCTGGCGCCACATGTGGTTTGAGCGTCTGGCCGGCAGCGGTCTCTGGCTGGACACCTGGCTGCGCCACCAACGGCGTGATGCCTACTGGCGTCATGGTTCGGTGTGCGAGGACTACGCAGCCATCCGTTGTCCGGTCATGGCAGTGGGGGGCTGGAGCGACGGATACACCAATGCCATCTTCCGCCTGCTGGAACACCTTACGGTCCCTTGCCGGGGACTAATCGGCCCCTGGGGCCACCGCTATCCACATTTCGGCAGCCCGGGCCCGGCAATCGGCTTTTTGCAGGAAAGTCTGCGCTGGTGGGATTATTGGCTCAAGGATCGCGACACCGGCATTATGGACGAGCCCCTGCTACGCGCCTGGATGCAGGAGAGCGTTCCCCCCACCAGCCGCTACCAACACCGACCGGGCCGCTGGATTGCCGAGAAACAGTGGCCCTCGCCTCGTATCAAATGGCACACCTATCCATTGGCCCCCAATCGCCTGGCCCGGGATGCCGCGAGCAGACGGCGCCGCCAGACCATACAAACCCTGCAG
Organism: Desulfobulbaceae bacterium; assembly: GCA_002868945.1. GTDB lineage: Bacteria > Desulfobacterota > Desulfobulbia > Desulfobulbales > SURF-16 > BM506. The sequence goes on along the minus strand of PKTX01000008.1, from coordinate 74,560 downwards.
TCACCGCTGAGCGTCGGCCTCTTTGCCGGCAAATGGTGCTCATATACCGCCGCACCCGACCTGCCCCATGACCAGCGCCAAGAGGATGGCGGCGCCCTGGTCTACGACTCTGCCCCCCTGGAAAAAAACCTGGAGATCCTCGGCGCCCCGGTGCTCGACCTGAACCTATCCGCCAACCGTGCCGCTGCCATGGTTGCCGTCCGCCTTTCCGATGTGGCGCCGGATGACAAGGCCACCCGGGTCACCTACGCGCTCTTCAACCTCTGCCACCGTAACGGTCACGCCCACCCCGAACCCCTGGAGCCGGAGCGCAGCTATCATGTCCGCATTGTCTTGAATCACATTGCCCAGCAGTTTCCGGCCGGCCACCGTCTGCGTCTCTCCCTGTCCACCTCATACTGGCCCCTGGCCTGGCCCCCACCCGAGGAGGTGCGCCTGACCATCCACACCGAGCAGTGCACCCTGCAGCTGCCGGTCCGCCCTCCTCAAGGAGCCGACAACGCCATACGCTTTGCCGAACCGGAGGGGGCACCACCGCCGGCAATAGAACAACGAACACTCCCCCACCACAATTGGCTGGTACATCGCGATCTGGCGCAGGACATCTCAACCCTTGAGGTTGTCAAGGACGAGGGGCTATATCACATCAAGGATATCGACCTGGAAATAGGTGACCGGACACGTGAATACTACACCTATCAGGGGAGCGACTTCACCTCCCTGCGCGCCGAAACCGCCACGGAACGTTCCTTCCGACGGCCGGGCTGGTCCATCCGTACGACTACCCGCACCGTGCTTACATCTGATAGCGGCAACTTTTATCTGCATGGTCAGTTGGACGCATATGAGGGTGACCAGCGGGTCTATTCGCAGAACTGGCGAACAAGCATTCCCAGGGATGGAATCTAGAAGCCGCACCTTTCACAAGGATTGTCGCATGCAGCCGTAAAGTGGTGGGGCAGGCATAGCCCGGCCAATGAACCCTGCGAGGAAGGCGGCGCCAGAGTGGCGCCACGGCATCAATGCTTTGCAGGCAAGAGGCACAGCGCCTGTGCTTGCCGGCTGCAGCCTTTGCCCTCTCTGCCACGCCTCTTTTTTGTATACTGGAATGTATCCCCGTACCGGAACCCTGAAATGACACCGGAAGGCCATGCCAGGACTCGCCAGAAACAGCTCTACCATTTTTGCGTCAGCCGCCCTTTTCTGCCTGTGGGGGCTGAGTCGACCGGCTGCCGCCTGGGCCGTGCAGTCCCATGGCGGTGCAGAAGGGCTGGTGGCCCACCAGCTCGGCCACATTCTTTTTTTCATCGGCATGATCGGCCTGCTCGTGAACCAGCACTATCGCCAACTCCGCGGGCCGGGTTGGCGACACTTCAAACTCTTTCTCCGGCTTATTCTCCTCTGGAATATCCAGGCCTTCAGCGGTCACTGGATGCACGAAAGCGTGGCCGCCGACAAATTTATTACCATAAACGGCCGTACCGTTGCCTTCCAAATTACCAGCCTCTTTGATCTTCTCTTCTACATCACCAGACTCGACCATCTTGTTCTGGTGCCGGCCTTTATCTTCCTCTTCATGGCGATCAAACGCTGGCAGGAGACGCCATGACCCTTTCCTGGCTCCCTGTTATCTGGGTCGACATCCTCGGCTCGGCCCTGACCCTGATGCTCGCCCTGATGTGCGTAAAACTGGCCTGGCAGGTAACCCGTCGTCAGCCGGGTGACACCTTCCGATATTACCTCTTTCTCCTCTGTCTCTCCTTTGCCATTTTTGCGGTATCGCGTTCCTTCGGGCACCTGGTCAAGCAGATTCTCATCTTTGCCGGGCTCACCCCCATCTGGCAAAAAATCGCGCCCTTTTCCGGTTCCATCAACAGCGCCACCTTCATCATTGCCTTTGCCTTCAGCCTCTACTTCTATCGCTCCTACCAGGTCCATCTTGAGCTGGAGTTACACAAAAACCGCCTGGAGGAGCTGGTTGCGGAGCGTACCGCTGCCCTGGCCAACAAGAATCTGGAGCTGCAAGACGCCCTGGCCAAGGTCAAGGTTCTCAGCGGCTTTTTGCCCATCTGCGCCTCCTGTAAAAAGATCAGTGATGATGACGGCTACTGGAATCAGATAGAGGAGTATATCCAGACACGCTCAGAGGCGGAATTCAGCCACAGCATCTGTCCGGAATGCGCTGAAAAACTCTACCCCGAGCTCTTCAACAAGAACAAGAAAGAGCACGATCCCTGAAAAGGCTCGTGGCCGCTCAAGGCTTTGCGGCAGGCCGACAGCTCTGCTTCACTTTCGGCGCAGGCAAAGGAATCAGCAGTTGCCCGGCAGCGGCGCCCGACGCGGACTCGCACCAATCAACAGAGACCCGAAAAGATGTCACGCAGCATTCCTTCATCAATGCGGGCCATGAGCTGCGCCTCATACTCATCCACCTCCGACTCGTCTGCCGTCCCGGCGGGCCGGGGGTGATCGGCTGCTTTTTGCTGACAGGGCACCGGTTCCGAATCAATATCCTCCAGATTTTCCCGGTTATTTTCAATCCAGAGCCGGCACTCATCATGGCTGCCGATATAGACAAAGATCAGCCGCCCCCGGCGTTTTAAGGCAATAAGGCGATAGCCGCAGGCCAGATCATACTTGCGGCACTGCTGGAGACGTTGTTCGCCGTGTCGGGTCCGTTTGATCTCCGCCTGGTCGTGCAGGGGGTCGACCTGCAGATCGGCAATAATCCTTGTGGCCCGTTGCGCCGCATCACGGCCGCTCTTGCCGGCCCGGTACATAAGCTGCAGGGCCTTGACAAAACGGCGGGTCTGATGAATTTCGAGAACCTCCCGTGCCATCACGCCACCTTGGCGGCATGCAGGGCCGCCCCCAGGGCTCCCGTAATATCAGGCAGTTGCGGCACAACCAGCCGGGCCTCGGGCAGTTTTTCAGTCAGCATTGCCACTATACAGGGATTACGGGCCACGCCGCCGGAAAAAGCCACCATATCGCCATAGCCCAGCCTGGCCAGCATGCCGGCCAGACGGTCAACCACCGAGGCGTGTACGGCGCGGGCAATATGCCGGCGGGGAATGCCGCGATTCTTCATGGAGATCACCTCGGATTCGGCAAACACCGTGCACATGGAGTTGATCTGCACCTCCTGCCTTGCCTGGAGCGCTTCAGCCCCGAACTCCTCCAGCGTAAAGGCCAGGGATCCTGCCATGATCTCCAGGAAACGACCGGTGCCGGCCGCGCACTTGTCGTTCATCTGGAAGGTGGTAACCTTGCCCTTATCGTTGAGGGCAATAACCTTGGAGTCCTGGCCGCCCACGTCAACAAGGGTGGTGCACTCCGGAAAGTGATGCGCTATGCCGATGGCATGGGCCTTGATCTCGGTAATCACACTGTCGGCAAAATAGTCGGCGGCCAGATGACGGCCATAGCCGGTGGCCACCACTGCTGTGGGTCTGTAGGCACTGAGCATCTTCTCCGCCTGCCTGTGCGGCTCAAAACCGGATTCGACAATCTCATGCGCCAGCAACCGTTCACCGTCCCACACCGCCATCTTGACGGTGCGGGAGCCCAGATCAATACCGAGGTACATCGTTTACCCTCCAACCTGTTCCAGAAAGGCCTCAACCCTGGTCTGCAGCTGGCCCAAATCCTCGGGGGAATAGTCCGACTCGATGAACATGTAGGGGATGGACTCGGCCTCACAGGCCTCGCGAATGCGGACCTCTTCGATATTATAGGTATGGCAGAACTGCAGGGAGTAGTTGATGATGCCCTGGGCCCCTGAGTCGCGGAATTCCTTGACCACCTGCGTGATCCGCTCGTCATTGGGAGTAAAGCAGGAACAGTCGATCTCCTTGTAGCGATCGGTGAGGGCGGTGAGCATGGCCTCCATGCCCGTAACGTTTTCGTCCACCAGGTCCTTGAAGTAGCGGGTGCCGATGCATGACTCCTCGTTGACGATCACGGCGCCGGCGCCTTCCACCAGATTGTGGATCTTCCAGTTTGGCAAGGCCATGGGGGTGCCGGCCACCATGATGCGCGTCGCCTTTGGGCCAGGTACAGCCAGCCGGGCCTTGATGCGCTCCTCAAGCTCGTCACAGAGGGCATTGACCTTTTCGGTGAAACGAAGGGGCTCGTCATAAAAGGCGATCTGTTCGATGAGCAGGCCGTCCTTGCCGGAGATGGGGCTGGGGCTGTGATGACGCAAAGTGTTGAGGCGTTGCAGGGCGCGGCGCTTGCCGTTCATCACCTTGATGGCCTGGGCCAGGTCCGCCTCGGTGATGGCCCTGCCGGCCACCTCCTCCACCTTGGTCTTGAAGTCGCGCACCTCCTCGTTCCAGAGGGCGATATCGCGGGGTTGCTTGCACTGCGGGATCTCCATGACATAGGTGGGCACCATCCTGTCAAGGATTTCCCAGCATTTTTTCTTGGCGTCACAGGTGGTCTCGCCATAGACAAAATCCACGGCCTGAAAATAGGGACAGATCCGGCCCGCCTTAAAACCAAAGGCGGACTTGACCATGGGACAGATGTTGCGCGGCAGAATCTTTTCGGCATCCGGCACCGAGCCCTGGGAACCGCCGCATAGACCGACGCAGATGCCGCCGGCCGCCAGGACGATTTCCTCGGGGATATAGACGCAGAAGGTGCCGATCACCGGGCGGCCCTCTGCCTTGGCGGCCAGCAGCTCCTTGACACGACCGCCATGGATCTCGGCGATCATATTGTCGAAATAGGCCATGGCAGCTGGTCTGTTCTGCTGGCCCAGGTAGGATTTGGCAAACATATCGCCCATCATCAGGCGCATCTTGTCAAAGCGCTCCACATCCATATCCAGGGAGCGCCACAATTCCGGATAGGGCTTTATTTCAAAATCTGACATGACAAGGGTTCCTCGCATTAATTGCTGGTATGGGTAATGGTATAGGTGAAGCTCTGCGGCGCCAGCCAGTCCAGGCTGGTGGCGCCGACCTGGGCAAAGGGGTACATCAGGTAATTGAGCGGCTCACCCTGCTGAGGCGGGGTAAGGCGAAGGTCGCGGCCGGTGCTCAGTCTGAGCCGATAAGGGTCAATACCACCGAAAAAATAGGCGCGGTAGCCATAGGTCATGATATCGTTGTCGCCGAGCTTTTCGGTGAGCATCTTCTTGCGGACATCGGCAGGATCCACCACCAGCCAGCCGTAACCGGGCAGGAAGAACTCGGCCCAGCAATGCTGCCAGGTGGTGACATCGGTCACCCCCTTCTTGCCCTGGCGGATGCCGAAGATCTCCCGAGCCGGCACGCCCACCGAGCGGGCCAGGGCGACAAAGACCGAATGGATATCGGCACACTTCCCCCCCGGCTCAGCCAGGAGCTTGCAGACATCGCCGGGCCCCCAGCCACGGGTGGCGGGGTCGCGATACATGGAGGAACATATCCAGTCGTAAATGGCCCGCGCCTTGCCAAGCACCGTGGTGCGACCGGCGACAATCTCTTCCGCCTTGGCCTTTACGACGCCGTCAATGGGGCCCAGGCGGGTGGGCTGCAGATATCGGGCATAATCGGCCGGATCCCAGGCCGCCTCTTTTTCCGGCAGATGCCGTTGCAGGCGCTCCTGGCGCAGCACATCAAAGGAGAAGGTCAGGGTCCGCTTTTCCGTGCCCTCGGCCCAGCGGGCATAGAGCAGGGGGTTTTGAAATTCCTGGTCGGTGTAGACGGCGGACTCGCTGAAATTACCGGTAATGCTGATGTTGCTGACCTGCTGATAGGGGTCGGAGACCGGATAGGGCACCCAGAGCCTGGCCTCCTTGCTGCTGTCATGGCCGGAGAGATCAAACTCCATGACAAAGCGGCCGCCATGTTCCCCGGCCAGGCAGGCGGTGGGCATGATCAGTACAAAAAAGACGATTTTCCATAGTGAAATCTTCATATTCTTTCCTTTCCTTGGTAACCGGCAGCCGAGGCTGCCGGTTTTTTGATTGGCCAGGTGGACAATCTCCGGTGCGACCTTACCTGCCGCTTACCAGCATGGCCCGGTAAGGCCACTTGTCGATGCCGCCTTTTAAAATGGTCAGTTTCTCTTCAGGAACACCCTGGCTTTTCAGGTAGGAGTAGCAGCGCTTGGCGCCACCGCCGCCCCGGGGGCAGACCACCACCACGTCATGGCCGACTTCCTGAAAGGCATGCACGGCCTGGTCGAGCTTGGCTCGGTCTGCATCGCTCTTGACCGGATAGGCATTGGTCTCCATGGAACCGACAAAATGATGGACGGCAAAGTCATCCGCCACCTGGATATCAACTATGATCAGCGGCTTGGAGCTTTGCAGCCACTCCTTGAACTGCTCCGGCTCCAGATAGTTGAAGCTGTCAAACAGAGCGGCAACGTTAAGCATCGCCAGAAAGGCGAGGGCCGTAAGGGTTATTTTCTTCATGATATTTTCCTCATCCTTAAAATCTCTTGATTCCTTAGTCAAAACCACTGACGTGCAAGCTTTTCTTCTGACTCCCAACACCTAACTCCTGAATTTTCGTAGCTCGGTGGCACGGCGCCCCGATCAGGCGCAGGATCCCGAATCACAGGAACAGCCGCAGGCGCCGCTGCTCAGAGGTTTTTCACTGGTAACGCTGAAACCGCCACTGCCGCCGCAGCCGCAACCGCCCTCTTTCTTTTCAATAAAATCCACCTTGATCCGCCCACAGGACGCCAACAGGGACTTATCCACCACAAAGCCAATCCCCCCATGGCTAAAGACGTGGTCCTGGTCCGTGGCCTCGTCCAGGGCCAGACTCAGGCTGGAACCGGCACATCCACCGGAGATCATGGTGACGCGAATGGGTGAATCGATTTTTTGCTGACGCAGATACTCCTTGACATTTGTCAAGGCCGCTTGACTTACTTCGAGCATGGTTCATTCTCCTGATATGGGTTTATTCCGCCGACAAGAGCGCCTGGGGCTCACTGGGCCGCTGCCCGGGGCACACCTTTTCAGACGAAAGAGCAGACAGATAAGGCTCTTTTCGGCACTCTTTTTTTTCATGGTAAAGACGCGCCTGGTTCTTAAGAAAGCGCTTAACTTGTCGGCAAAATACCAAGATAGCCCGATAAATCAAATAGGAAATAACTATAGAAGAGGCGGCGCGTATAGCGCTATCCCCTGACCTGCCGGAAAAGTAATTCTTGACCTGGACAAAGGAAGTTCGAGTATGCTGTTAAAAGTCGACGGAAGCCAGGAGAGCCGACAAAGAATGAAAAACACCTGGCCTGAAGCAAAAGGGGTGTTGGGCAAATACTGCGAGAAGTCAGGATTCAGGAGTCAGAAGAAAAGCTTAAGGGTATCATTGAATAATGAAACACCCTTGATGTTTTGCACCTGACACAGGCCTCGGCAACTATTTCGTCTCAGCCGTCACCCGCAAGACGCACGGTATGACCACTCACAACAACAACGATATTACGCCACGACATGCGCCTTTCTGACCTTTTCCCAAAGAGCGAAAAAAACAAGGCAATGGCCGTGGTCTGCGTGGTGGTCCTCACCCTGGCGGCAGCCTTTTTCCATGAAGGCATCATGCTGCACAGCAACACCATAGAGCAAATCATCCTGACCCGGGAACAGGCTATAAATGCCGTGATCAGCGACATCAGCCGCTATTCGCTGACCCCCTACCAGGAACGGTTGGCCACCCTTGTCGCCACACATAACGGCATTCCGCAGACCCTCCACGACCGGGATCGCGCCGGCCTTTATGGCCTTGTCCTCCCCCTTTACCAGGCCCTGCAACGGGAGAATAAACACCTCTATGTCATGCACTTCCATCTGCCGGATGGCCGTTCCTTTCTGCGTATGCACAACCCGGAGAAATTCGGGGACGACCTGCGCCATATCAGACCGGCGGTGCAGAAGGTCCATGCGGACAAGACCCCCTTAAATTGTTACGAAATCGGCATCTATGGCGCCTTTTATCGTATCATCCAGCCAATCTTTTACCAGTGCGCCTATGTCGGCGCCGTGGAGCTTGGCATCAAGGTGCACGCCATCATGGAGTCCATCCAAGAGCGGATCTCCGACCCCCTCACCACCTTCTACCTTACTGAAAAGTGGCAAAAGGTGATCAAGGCGGCGGTGCCGGAACACCAATTTCTCACCTTTGGCAAATATACCCTGAACACGCACGACGAGCCCCTCTACAACGCCCTGCCCCGCAATCTCGAGCTGAGCCGTGACAATCAGCGCCTCACCATTGCCGAGACGTCCTATCTTATCCATACCCTGCCGATCTTCACCGACCACCAGGGCGCCACACTGGGCGGCATTGTGGTGATGCAGGACATCAGCCATGCCCTGGCAGCCAGGCAAGAGTATATAGTACGCTCCCTTATCTTCTCCGGCTCATTGTTGGCCCTGGCCCTGCTCGTCCTCTACCTCAGCTTTGGGAAATTAATCGGCAAGCTTGAACAATCCCGGGCCAGTCTGAAAAAAACGGTGGCCCGCCTCACCCGGGAGATCGACGAACGAAAGCTGACGGAAAACGAACTGACCAAAAGCAAAAAAGAGTGGGAAAGGACCTTTAACGCCATCGGCGATATTGTCAGCATCATGGACTCAGGCCTCCGCATCATCAAGGCCAACCAAGCCGCCCACACCGTGCTGGCGGCCGAGCCCGGCACCTTAGCCGGCAAATTCTGCTACGAGGTGTTCAACAACAGATCCGAGGCCTGCGAGAACTGTCCGGGCATTGCCACCATCGACAACTGCCAGGTCCATTCGGCCGAGATATACCACGAGAATCTCGGCAAGAAATTTTTGATAACCACCTCGCCGGTACCGGATGAGCGCGGCGAATTCAGCCACATCGTCCACATTGCCAAGGATATTACGGAACAGAGGGAGCTTGAAAACAGGCTCCGTCAATCGCAGAAGATGGAGGCCATCGGCACCCTGGCAGGCGGCATTGCCCATGACTTCAACAACATTCTCACGGCAATCTCCGGCTATACCCAGCTGGCCCTGCTCAAGGTCGATGACAAGGAAAAGGTGATCAAGGATCTCCACCAGGTGAAAAACGCCGCCCAACGGGCCAAGGATCTGATAAAACAGATCCTGACCTTCAGTCGCCAAACCGACAAGGACCAGAGGTCCATTCACATCACCCACCTGGTCAGAGAAACCGTGAAGCTCCTGCGTTCCTCAATCCCCTCATCCATTGAACTGCGCCAGGACATCAGCACGCCGGGCAACATCCTGGCCGATCCCGGTCAGATCCAGCAGATCATCATGAACCTGGCCACCAACGCCTATCAGGCCATGCTGGAGACCGGCGGCATCCTGGGCATCTTCCTCAATGAGGTTACCATCAGCGACAAGGAGATCATTGCCGAGCCACGAATCAAGCCGGGCAAGTATATCCGGCTTGAGGTGAGTGATACGGGCTGCGGCATGAACGCTGAAACAAAGGCCAAGATCTTTGAACCCTACTTCACCACCAAAGAGATGGGCAAAGGCACCGGACTCGGCCTGGCCGTGGTCCACGGTATTGTCACCGCGCACCACGGCTACATCACCGTCTACAGTGAACCGGGGCACGGGACGACCTTCCATGTTTACCTGCCCATGGTTGAAGAAGAGCCGGTTGCCGCCCCCCCTCAGTCCCCCCAGGTGATACGCGGCGGCACGGAACACCTGCTGCTGGTGGAAGATGAAGAGAGCATCAGCGAGCTTGTCACCGAGGTTCTGCAAACATACGGCTATCATGTGACAAGCTTTGCGGACGGCAAACAGGCCTGGCACCACTTTGTTGACCATCCGGCCGACTATGACCTTATCCTCACCGACATGTCCATGCCCCACCTCACCGGCCTGCAGCTCAGCGAAAAGGTCAGGGAAGTTCGGCCCGACATACCGATCATCCTCTGCAGCGGCTATGGTGAAATGGTCTTTAAAGACAAGGCCCGAAATGCGGGGATCAACCGCTACATCCAGAAACCCCTTGAACTGGAAGACCTGGCGCGGATTATCAGGGAAACTCTTGACAACAGTATGGAGAACCGCGCCCCGGCAGGTCCGGCCTGATGAAAAAAAATAAAATTCCTGGAACACTTCCCGACAGGCCGGGTCAATCTACATAAGACTGCATAAAAAATGCATTCACTCCTTTCTTCATTTTTTTCTCTCCTCCTCACCCCTCCTCTGGGGTGGAAAAAGCCGATGCCCCCTCCCAGGCATCGGCTTTTTTTTTGCACTGCCCGAACATCTATCCGCCACTCTGCCTTTCGACATCCCCCCTCAGCCCTTGACCCTGAGCCTCAAGGGCCGCTGAACCAAAGGTCAACACGACAAAAAAAGTTTTTACGGCCATGCCGAAAAAGGTGGAACTCTTTAACAGGAGGCAGGTCATACTATTTAATACTGCATAAAAAATGCATTCACTCCTTTCTTCATTTTTTCTCTCCTCACCTTCCTTCAAAAGAAGGTGGAAAAAGCCGATGCTCCTCCCAAGCATCGGCTTTTTTTTGTCCTGTTGCCATGGACTCGCCACTGGCCAGATAGTGCCTGTCCAGCCAGCATGGCGACGTTGCCCCTGTGTCCCTTCACAGGCCAGGCCACCTCCCCACCTCACCCCTTGCGTCGTGTGCCTCAGGGCCATCTTGAATAATTGCTATTTTGCCCGATTTTTTCGTCGCCACGAAAATAAAACTCCTCACATATACTCGATATGCTGCGGTTTTTATTCTCTATGCTTCTCAAACTCGAACAAAATTTCTAATTATTCAAGATACCCTTAAATGCACCTTCTCTTTTGCCCCTTGACTGGACTGAGCGCTCCTCTTTTTTGCTTGCCGGCGTTCGGCCCACTCTTTCTTTGCCACTTTTCTTTTTTTCTGTTATATTCTCGGCCTTCTCCGGCCAGGCCGGAATAACCCAGGAACGTAAGGGCATCTCGCATAAAGAGCAATTATCCAAGATGACCTTCAGGCAATTTCATCATAGATATTGGAGGATATCCCCATGAAACTTATTCTTTTAGGCGCCCCCGGCGCCGGTAAAGGCACTGTGGCCAAGATGCTCACCAAAATAGACGGCTCCGTCCAGATCTCCACCGGCGACATCCTGCGCGGCGCCGTACAGGCGGGCACCGAGCTCGGCAAAGAGGCCAAAGGCTACATGGATCGCGGCGACCTGGTGCCGGACAGCCTGATCATGGGTATCATGGAGAATCGTCTCCAGGAGGATGACTGTAAAAACGGCTTCCTCCTTGACGGCTTTCCGCGCACCATTCCCCATGCCGAGGCCTTAAAAGAGCTGCTCGACAAACTGGGTATCAAGCTCGACATGGTGGTTGACATTGATGTGCCGCGCGACGTCATCTTTGACCGCCTCTGTACCCGCCGCACCTGCGAAAACTCGGAGTGCCAGGCCATCTACAACATCAAGAGCATGCCCCCCAAGAAAGAGGGCATCTGTGACAAGTGCGGCAGCCCGGTGGTACAACGGGCCGATGAGACCGAAGAGGCCATTGCCCATCGCCTCGACACCTATAACGAGAAAACCGCGCCTGTGGCCGGTTTCTACGAAAAAGAGGGTCTGCTGAAATCCATCACCGGCACCTCCAGCGATGCCGTGGTTGACGGGATCAAAGAGCAACTGGGAATCTAAAGATTCTATCTCTTCAGATCGCGGTTTTTTTTATCAACACAAAGGCACAAAGACACGGAGATTTTTTCTTTGTGTCCTCTGTGCCTTTGTGATTTCAAGGCATTGTACCCATGACCAGCCCCTCCATTACCATCATTGGCGGCGGCCTGGCCGGCTGCGAGGCGGCTTGGCAGGCCGCCAAACGCGGCATCCGTGTCACCCTCTTTGACATGAAGCCCGAACACTACAGCCCGGCCCACGAATCACCGGACCTGGCCGAACTGGTCTGTTCCAACTCCTTTCGCTCCAATGACCCCGTCTCGGCCGTGGGCCTGCTCAAGGAGGAGATGCGCCTCATGGGGTCCCTGCTCATGGCCGTGGCCGACGACACCAGTGTGCCGGCCGGCAAGGCCTTGGCCGTGGATCGCCACCGCTTTGCCGCCGCGGTTACCGCTGCCGTGGCCGATCAACCGAATATCGAGATCATTCGCCGCCAGGTCAAAGAGCTGCCCGCTGCCGGTCTCACCATCCTGGCCACCGGTCCCTTGACCGCCAGTGACCTGGCCGCCGACCTGGCCCGGCTCACCGGCAGCGAGCATCTGGCCTTCTACGACGCCATTGCCCCCATTGTCACGGCCGAATCCCTCAACCGCGCCGTTATCTACCAGGCCTCCCGCTATGACGACGGTCCGGGCGACTATCTCAACTGTCCCTTCAGCAAGGAGGAGTACCAGCGTTTTATCACGGCCCTGGCCGCGGCCGACAAGGTCCCCCTGAAGAGCTTTGAAAAACAGCACTACTTTGAGGGCTGCCTGCCCATTGAAATCATGCTGGAACGCGGCGTCGACACCCTGCGCTTCGGCCCCATGAAACCGGTGGGGCTGCCTGATCCGCGCACCGGCCGCGACCCCTATGCCGTGGTGCAGCTGCGCATGGAAGACCGGGCCGGCAGCCATTACAACATGGTGGGCTTTCAGACCAAACTCACCTATCCGGCCCAGCGCCAGGTCTTCAGCCTTATTCCCGGCATGGAGCAGGCCGACTTTGTCCGTCTCGGCTCCATTCACCGCAACACCTTTGTCTGCGCCCCCAAGGTGCTGCTGCCCTCCCTGCAGCTCAGCCGCCATCCCCACATCCTGCTGGCCGGCCAGCTCAGCGGCGTGGAGGGCTATGTGGAGTCCACCGCCATGGGCCTTCTGGCCGGGCTCAACGCCGCCCGCCTCAGCCGGGGATTGACTGTCGCCGTGCCGCCGCCCGACACGGCCCATGGCGCCCTGATCCGCCACCTCACCGAACCGCTCGGCAAACACTTTCAACCCTCCAACGTCAACTACAGCCTCTTTCCCCCCTTTGACAAAAAGGCCTTCCGGGCCAGCCAGCCACAAGCGCTCGCCGCACCGACCAACAGGCGACGACGCTCCCGCATCGCCAAACGCGACAAGGCCGCCTTTCGCAGCAGTCAGGCCATTATTTCCCTGCGGAAGTGGCTTGCACTGATCTGATCATTCCGAGATGGCCTCAACCACACCTCCCTTGACAAGAGAGGTGCCTTCTTGGATACTCTCAGAAAGACCTCACCCTGCTCAACAGGCTGTCAACCACTCCCAGGTCTCTCACCTCTCGGTTCATGCAAAGATCCGTCTCTCGCCCCCCTGACCCGGAAAGGCAATGAACGAAAAGCAGCAAGCCACTCTCATTGTCAGCATTATCATTGCCATGCTGGTGGTGGCCCTGCTCTGGCAGGGCAGCAGCCAACACGCCCAAACCCTGGAGACGCAGATCAGGGCGGCGGAAACTGAGCTGCAATCCACCATCACCACCATGGAGGCCTTTTCCTTCAAACCCTATCAGCAACGCATCAAAAATCTGATCAACACCAGCCCGCAGATCATCGAGGCCTTTGCGGCCCGTGACCGGCAGGCCCTCCACGAGGCGGCCCTGCCCCGATATAGGGCCCTGCAGAACGAAAACAAGTTTTTCAAGGTCATGCACTTCCACCTGCCGGACGGCCGTACCCTGCTGCGCATGCACAAACCGGAGTTCTACGGCGACGATCTCACCAAGATCCGTCCCTTGGTTACTGCCGTTCACAAGAGTTCCGCATCGACTGCCGGCTTTGAGGTGGGCCGCTCTGGCGCCTTTTACCGCGTCGTGGAACCGATTTTTCATGAAGGTACCTATGTGGGCGCCCTGGAGTTCGGCATTCTTGCCCATCAAGCCCTGGATCTCCTCGAAAAGATCCAGGGCCTGCAGGTCACGCTTTTCTTTAGCGCGGGTGAGCTGAAAAAATCCTTGCTGTTTGATCTCAGCCAGGTCCGGACCCACGGCACCTTTCAAGTGGTCTGCCGGGACAAGGAAATATTTCGCCAGTTGCCGGACAGCCTGCGACTGGACAAGTCTTCCCAACGCCTCAGCCTGGGTGACAAAAGCTATATCCTCCACACCCGGCCCATCTTCAAGGACTTCCGCAACCGGGAGATCGGCGGTGTTCTGGTCCTGCAGGACATCAGCGCTGCCATTGCCGGCAAAAAGACCTATCTTGCCAGGGCCATTACCTTCAGCCTGCTCATGCTGACCATCACTCTCTTTGTCATCTACTTTTACTTCAACAAGGTGATGGGAGTCCTCCTCGACGAAATAAAACAGCGCAAAAAAACCGAAACCGCCCTGCGCACCAGTGAGCAGCGCTTTCGTTTCCTGGTCCACGATCTGCCCAAAATTGCCGTGCAGGGGTATGACATGAACAGACGGGTGACGCTGTGGAACAGGGGCAGCGAACTGCTCTACGGCTACAGCAGCAAGGAGGCCATGGGCAGACAGCTGGAGGAGCTGATCATCCCGGCCGAGATGCGCGACCGGGTGATCGACGCCATTACCGGCTGGTTTGACCTCAACATTCCCATCCCCGCCTCCGAAGTTACCCTGCGCAACAAAGAGGGAGAGCCGGTCCATGTCTTTTCCAGCCACGCCCTGACCCACAGCCGGGACGGCAAACCCGAACTCTACTGCATTGATATCGACCTGCAGGAACTCAAGAAGGCCCAGGACAAGCAGATCGCCATGGAGAACAAGCTGCACCGGGCCCAAAAGATGGAGGCCATCGGCCTGATGGCCGGCGGCGTGGCCCATGACCTCAACAATATCCTCTCCGGCATTGTCAGCTACCCGGAGCTTCTCCTCATGCAGCTGCCCCCAGACAGCCCCCTGCGCAATCCCCTGGAGATTATCAAGGAGTCGGGCAGTCGGGCGGCGGCCGTGGTGGCCGACCTGCTCACCGTGGCCCGCGGTGTGGCCAAGACCACGGAAGTCGCCAATCCCAACACCTTTATCACCGCCTATCAACAATCCCCCGAATACCTGGAACTGTGCCGCCGCCATCCCCATGTCACTCTGGTCACCGACCTGGCTCCCGACCTGAAGAACATCCGTTGCTCCAGCGTCCATATCATGAAGGTTATCACCAATCTGGTCAACAACGCCGCCGAGGCCATCGCCGACCAGGGCACCATCACCATAAGCAGCCGGGCCGAACGCCTTGAGAATTTTTTTGCCATTGAACATGACATCGTTCCAGGTGATTATGCGGTGATCACCATTTGCGATACCGGGCCCGGCATCATTCCTGCGGATCTGTCAAAAATATTCGAACCCTTTTTCACCAAGAAGCACATGGGGCGCAGCGGCACCGGCCTCGGCCTCACCGTGGTATGGAACACCATGCGTGATCATGGCGGTGTTGTTACAACGGAAAGTTCGCCGGCCGGTACCTGCTTTACGCTCTACCTGCCGATCTGCGAGGAAGAAATCACCTCCGGCGTCATGCCGGAGAACATGGCTGATCTACAGGGCCAGGGCCAACGCATCCTCGTGGTTGACGATGATAAACAGCAGCGCCTGATCTGCGGCAATATCCTCTCCTCTCTGGGCTACCAGGTGCAGGTAGCTGCCTCGGGCGAGGAGGCGGTGCACTATATGACAGACAACAGCGCCGACCTGCTGGTCCTTGACATGATCATGGATCCCGGCATCAACGGCAAGGAGACCTACCAGCGCATCTGCGCTCTGCATCCGGGCCAGAAGGCCATTATTGCCAGTGGTTTTTCGCTGAGTGACGAGGTCAAGGAAACCCTGGCCCTGGGAGCGGGCAGCTACATCAAAAAACCGTACAGCCTGGCCCAGCTCGGTCGAGCCGTCAAAAACGAGCTGCGCCGCTGAGACGACGATCACAAAAACGGCACAAAAACCCGACTCCCCCTACATTATTGTAAAAACGGCCGGATCAGCTCGAGCATGGTGAGGCCCCGGCCGGCCGCGCGCCAAACGAAAAAACAGCTCTGCGTCTGCCCATGGCATACTTCTGGCTAAAGAGCATATCAACCCCTCAAAACGAAGCACATCTCACCAACGGATCAACCCTATGCCACATTCCCCTGATACGATGTTTTCCCTGCTCGACCAGCATGGCGCCTTTGCCACCCTGGCCGAGCCCATGCCGGACCGCACCTTTTCCGCGGCCGGCAGGAGCATGGTCAAACTCCTGCAAAAGAACAACGAGCTCACCAAGTTCAGAGTACTGCGCAACCAGGTCTTTGAACTCCTTGATGTCCGCTCCTTTGCCGAGATCAAGGAGCTTATCGATGATGAAGAACGGCGCCACCTGGTAAGCCGCCGGGCCTACGGCCTGATCGGCAACATGTTCGGCATCCACGGCAATGAGCGGGAGATTGTCGCCACGGTGGCCAGCTACTCGCGCACGGCGGACAGCGTCATCCGCTACCTTAAAAGCAAGGTATTGAACAGGTATGCCTCACATATCGAAATGACCAACGAGGTGGACGCCCTGTCCAGCCCGGTGGATCTCCTGCTCATCGTCTTTGATGATTCTTATCACCAGAAGGCCCGCTTTGAGGCCAAGCGCAAGCTGCTGCTCATGAACCTGGCCGGTTACATTGACCAACGTGAACGGGAAACGGATATTGAGGCAAAGTTCGCCGACTTTCTCCACTTTCTTAACAGGCATGTCTGGCTGCCCGGCACCAAGATCGGCGACCTTGAACTTGTCTACCTGCACAGCCGCCACCATGCCGCCGACTTCTCCTGTCTCGATTACCAGCTGCTCAGCAGAGACCAGGGCGAAAAGGTACGCCTCCAGCCGGGAGAGAAGCTCACTCTGCTCAAAAGGCGACGCTTCAAGGCCCAGGGCCGGGAAATACCCATCTATGTCTCCATCCGCAAAAAAGCGCCGGAGACCAAGGTTCTCAAGCTGCTGCGCAAGGGTGAGGAAAACCCGGCCGTGGCGGTTGACGATGAGCTGGGGCTCATGGGGGTGTTGGATAATCTCACCGATGTGAAGCTCTTCCAGAGCCACCTGACCAAGAGTGCCATTGCCGCCCACTCCTTCATGGTTCTGGAGGATATCTCCGACTCGCTGACATCCGGAGTCGACTATCGTAACAAGAATATCGGCAGCTCTGTCGGCACCAGGATGCTGAAGTTCTTCGCCCGCATGGGCGGCATGCGGGTGGAGTTTATTGTCCACACCAACAAGAGCTATCTGGACTACATGTATAAACGGGACGTGGCCCATGACGAGTATGAGGTGAAGCGCATCTTTGACTCAGGCACGGCCGAACTCCTCTTTCCGGCGGACATCTACTTTCTTGACATGAAAAAGGCGCGCGACCATCAGATTGCCTGGTACCGCGCCAAAATCGAGGGCGCCTGACAGGTCTGCACCAGCCACCTCGTCTCTACCCTTTTGCCCCTTGCACCTTGAGCCTCGCATCTTGCAAGCTGATGCCGGCACGGCAAAAAGCTTGAAAAAACTGCGCGCTGCCGGCAAATTGGGCTAAGAGCGGATGGTGTACATCAGAAAAACGGGAAAGTCGCTGCTGCGACCGGCGGCGTCCTCTTTTGTGATACTATACGCCGTGACAAAACGGGGGGCCTGAAAACCGCTGGCAACCACCAGTTCGGCAAGCCGTCCCTGATCAAAACCGCAATGCGCCACACCGGTCATATCGTCATGGAAGGAGCCATCCTCCTTGTCCAGGTCGGCCAGGGCCAGGGGCGCGCCCGGCTTGAGATGGCGCCCACAGGCGGCCAGCAGGGCCCGGGTGTCCTCAATGTGGTGCAGGGTCATGGCACTGTAAATCAGGTCAAAGGTGCCCTCCGGCAGATCGCCGTCACCAATCAGGTCATGGCGACGCGGCTCGACATTTTCCAAGCCCAGGGCTGCTGTTTTTTCAGCCAGCACGGCCAGCATGCCGGCCGAGGTATCGGTGGCCACTATCCTTTTAAGCAGCGGGGCCAGATCACAGGTAACCAGGCCGGTGCCGCAGCCGATTTCCAGGGCTGTCATCTCCCGAGACAGGGGGAGAACACGGCGCATCGCCGTGACAATGGCTGCCGCCAGCTGCCGCCGCCGCGGTTTCTCGTCCCAGCTGGCCGCGGCCTCATCAAATCGTGCCTGTGTCATCTCTTCTCCCTTCTTGTTGAGATCATAACAATGTCGCTGCCTTCCTTCTTTTTTTGTGCCTGCCGGGCATGTCGGATTACCGTGAGCAGCTCGTCATTGTCCCACGGTTTTGTCAGAAATCGATAGATGGCGCCGTCGGCAATGGCCTGCAGAACCAGATTGGCATCGCCATGGCCGGTGAGAAGAATGCGCATGGTGTCAGGGTACCGGCGACTGACGGCGGTCAGGAACTCCAGACCGGACATGCCCGGCATTCTCTGGTCGGAGATGACGATATCCATCGACCCCTCCTGCAAAACAGCCAAGGCCTCTCGACCGCCGGCCGCAGTCTGGACCTGCCAGGACTCACCCTGCAAGACGCGGCTCAGGGCCTTGCGCACTCCGGGGTCGTCATCAACCACCAAAATCCGTATTGTCACAGCGCCCTCCTTGACAAATTTCCGACCACAAAGCCCCTCGGCGCCCGCCCGGCCTCCCGGATGGTCACCAGGAAAGCAAGCGCCTGCCCCGGAGCGGCAACCCGAAGTAAGTAATCAAATTATCTCTTTATTAAAACCTTAAATTACTGCACAATAACCGGTGGAGAAAAAAATTGCACCTTGCCCGGCTGACACGCGCCGGCGCATCTCAATGTCACAGGAAACATCTGCCCAATGAGCCCCACCGGTACCCAGCGACTCCTCATTGTTGACGACACCCCCCTGAACATCACCATCCTCGGTGATGCCCTGGCCGATCAATACGAGCTCATTGTCGCCACCAACGGCCAAGACGCCCTGCGCCTTGCCGGGCAGCAGCCCCTGCCCGACCTCATCCTCCTTGACGTGATGATGCCGGGCATGGACGGCTACACTGTCTGCCGCCATCTGAAGGAAAACTCCGTCACCCGCCATATCCCGGTTATCTTCGTCACTGCCAAGTCCGATGTCACTTCCGAGAAAAAAGGCTTTGAACTGGGGGCGGTGGATTATATCTCCAAACCGGTGAGTCCTCCCCTGGTCCGGGCCCGGGTCCGCACCCACCTGGCCCTCTATGACCAGACACGCCACCTGGAAGAGCTTGTCGAGCTCCGCACCAGAGAGGTACTCCTGGCCCGCGACGCCACCATCCATGGCCTGGCCGTCCTGGCCGAGACCCGGGACAATGAAACAGGCGCCCACATCACCCGCACCAGAAAATATGTGCGCAGCCTGGCCGAACATCTGGCCGGCACCACAGAGTTTGCCGACCAATTCAACGATGAAATCATTGATCTGCTCGACAAATCCGCCCCCCTGCACGACATCGGCAAGGTGGGGGTGCCGGACAGCATCCTCCTGAAACCGGGCAAATTAACGGCCGAGGAGTTTGAGGAGATGAAAAAACACACCACCTATGGCCGCGATGCCCTGGTTGCCGCCGAACAGGTGCTGGGCGCCGACACCCAAAACACCTTTTTAAGCTATGCCAAGGAAATCGCCTACTGCCACCATGAGAAATGGGACGGTTCCGGCTATCCCCAAGGCCTGCAAGGCGTGGAAATCCCCCTGTCAGCCCGTCTCATGGCCCTGGCCGATGTCTATGACGCCCTGATCAGCAAACGGGTCTACAAGGAGGCCTTCAGCCACGACAAGGCCGTGGCCATTATCCGCCGGGGAGAAGGTTCTCATTTTGATCCGGCCATCTGCGCCGCCTTCCTGATCCTGGAACGGCAGTTCCAGGCCATCGGCGACCAACATAGGGATTAACCGTGCCGCAGACCAGTCCCAGAGAGACCCCTTCACTGCTGCCCGCAGCAACAGAGCCTGCCAGCCTGACCGGCCTCTCCCTGCTCAAACACTTTTTGCGCCTCTTTGTGCCCCTGGCCCTGCTCCTTATCACCATTGCCTTTCTTCTCATCCGCCATGATATCGAACTCCATATCCGCCAGCACATCCACAAGGAGGAGGCCACCCTGGCAATCGCCTCCTCCACGATTTTTCGCGATATCCAGACCATCCTGCGCGACATCGAGTATCTCGGCAAGGCCCCCGGTATTGTCGATTATGCCGCCGATCCCGCCACAGCCGATCTCCACCAGATTGACCAGACCCTGCTGGCGGTGAGCAATGCCGCCCGCTTTTACGACCAGGTACGTCTCATGGACATTGACGGCATGGAGATCAGCCGAGTCAACAGGAGAGATGACAGAAGCCACATAGTGCCGCGCGCCGAGCTTCAAGCCAAAGGCAATCGCTACTACCTGCAGGAGGCCAAGCGCCTGGCCGCCAACGATGTCTACATCTCCCCCCTTGATCTCAACGTCGAACATAAGCGGATTTCCCTGCCCCGCAAGCCGATGATCCGCCTGGTCGCCCTGCTCCGGGACAGCCACGGTCGCCAGCAGGGCTACCTTGTCATAAACTACCTGGCCGAACACATGCTGGCCAACCTGCGCAAGGTCACGGCCCACTCCCCTGCTGATTTTCTCCTGCTCAACCAGGACGGCGATTACCTCCAGGCGCCCGATGCAGCTGACCAGTGGGGCTTCATGTATGGTAATGCCGGCCTGTTTGCCGGCAGACACCAGGCAGCATGGCAGGCCATGCAGGAGCAGGCCGACGGCATCCACAGAGACGACAGGGGGCTCTATATCTTTAAAAGCGTCTACCCCAGACGTCACAAGGCCGACCTCCTTTACAACAGTATGGATAGGGATAATCTCAGCACGCCCGAGGCAGATCTCGACACCATGCGCTGGCTGCTGGTCTCGCAGCTCTCCTCGACCCGGCAAAAGGAGATCTTTCACGAAAACATCGAATACGCCTATCTGCTCATCGCCATCCTCCTGGTCATCCTGGCCTTCGGCTGCCGGCTTATCAGTAAAAACCGTCTGGAGAAAGAGAGCGAGATCACCAAGAATGCCGCCATTGCCAACTCGTCCTATGAGGCCATTGTCATGATGGACCACCTCGGCCGCATCTCCTTCTGGAATCCGTCGGCTGAAAAGATCTTCGGTTACAAGGCTGCCGAGGTCATGGGTAGCCAGGTGCATGACCTCATCGTGCCGGCCTCCTATCGCCACCGTTTCAAGGAGAACTTTCCGCTGTTCAGCAAAACGGGTCGCGGCGACTTTGTCGGCAGGACACGCGAGGTCAGGGGCTTACGCAAAAACGGCGAGGAATTCCCGGTGGAACTCTCCCTTACCGCGGTACGGATCAACAGCCAGTGGCAGGGGGTGGCCCTGCTGCGCGACATCAGCGCCCGCAAGGAGGCGGAAGAACATCTGCGCAAACTGTCGCTGGCCGTGGAACAGAGCCCTGTCTCCATTATCATCACCGACAAAAAGGGCACCATCGAGTATGTCAACCCCAAGTTCTGCGAGGTCAGCCAGTACAGCAAGGAGGAGGCCCTGGGCGCCAATCCCCGCATCCTCAAATCGGGTGAGCAATCTCCGGAACATTACCAGGAGATGTGGGAGCACATCAAGGCCGGCAAGGAATGGCATGGCGAGTTTGCCAATCGTCGTAAGAACGGTGCACTCTACTGGGAACGGGCTTCGATTTCGCCGCTGCGTGACAAGGACGGGGAAATCAGCCATTTCGTCGCCATCAAGGAGGACATTACCCGCGAAAAAGAGACCCTCGACAACCTGAAAGCAGCCAAGGAAGAGGCGGAAAAGGCCAACCGCGCCAAGAGTAATTTTGTCGCCAACATGAGCCACGAAATCAGGACACCGCTCAACGCGGTCATTGGCCTGTCCGAGCTGGGCCTGGATATGCAGATGCCACCCGAGGCCAAAAACTATTTCAGCAAGATCCATCAGGCCGGCAGCTCCCTGCTCTCCATCATCAACGACATTCTCGACTACTCGAAGATCGAGGCGGGCAAGCTGAGCCTGGCGCCGCG
Organism: Desulfobulbaceae bacterium; assembly: GCA_002868945.1. Taxonomy (GTDB): domain Bacteria; phylum Desulfobacterota; class Desulfobulbia; order Desulfobulbales; family SURF-16; genus BM506. The sequence goes on along the minus strand of PKTX01000008.1, from coordinate 52,601 downwards.
CTCCTTCAGCATCAACACCCTCATTGACAATCTTGCCGGCCTGTTCAACACCAGGGTCTGGGAAAAGGACCTGGAGCTGCTCTTTGAGATCGACAGGGAGGTGCCGCACGATCTCATTGCCGACGACATGCGCCTCAGCCAGGTGCTCATTAACCTGATCGGCAATGCCTTGAAGTTTACCGAACAGGGTGAAATCATGATCAGCATCAGAAAGGTGGCTGATACCAGCCACGGTGCCACCCTGCAATTTGCCGTCAAGGACAGCGGCATCGGCATCAGCCGCGAAAAGATCAGCGAACTCTTTTCACCTTTCCAACAGGCGGACTCCAGCATCAGCCGCAAATATGGCGGCACCGGTCTGGGACTTACCATCTGTAAACAGCTGGTGGAACTGATGGGCGGCCACCTGGAGGTGGAGAGCGAGCCTGGCAAGGGCAGCACCTTTTCCTTTACCGTCCCCTGCCGCATACCACAGAACACCTCGGCCAAGGTACTCGCCCTGCCGGCCACACTCCACAATGCCAAGGTACTGGTGGCTGATGACCACGACAGTGTCGGCCAGGTTACCGCCGATGTGCTCCGTTTTTTCTCCCTGCGCCCCACCGTGGTCAACAGCGGCCGGGCCGCCCTGGCCGCCCTGGCCGAGGCGCCGCTGGATGATCCCTTTACCCTGCTGCTCATTGACTGGCAGATGCCGGAGATGGATGGCATTGAAACCAGTCGGCGCATCAGAGAGGATGAGCGCTACGGCCACCTGCCCATCATCCTCCTCAGCGGCTGGAATCCGCAGGAATTTGCCCGGGAGGCCAAGGGTCTTGTCAATGCCGTGGTCAGCAAACCCGTGACCGCGCCGCTCCTGGCAAAGGCCATCCTTGAGGCACTGGACCTGGAGAGCCGGGAGGCGGGCCGGCCGACCGCGCCAGCCCCTGTATCTAGGTCTGAAATCGCCGGTCACAGATTGCTGCTGGCCGAAGACAATCCGATCAACTGGGAGATGGCGGTTACCATACTCACCAAGGCCGGTTTCGAGGTTGAGGCGGTCACCAACGGCCGCCAGGCGGTTGATGCCGTGCAAAAAAGCCTGCTCGGCAACAGACCTGGCTTTGCCGCTATCCTCATGGATATACAGATGCCCGGCCTGGACGGCTATGAGGCGACCAGGCAAATCAGAGAACTGGAAAAGGGGCGCCGGATAAGGATCCCCATTATTGCCATGACCGCCCAGGCCTTTAGCGAGGATCGTGACAAATGTCTGGCCGCCGGCATGGATGATTACGTCAGTAAGCCCATTGACCGGGAGCACCTCTTTGCCACTTTGGCTCGCCATATCCAGGGGTTGAGCACCGCAGCCGCGCCAACCACCAGCTCGGATGACGAAAGCGAGGAGCGCAAAAAGCTGACCGCCTGCCGACAACAGGCCATTGATATCAACGGGGCCCTCAGGCGCCTGGACAACAAGGTCCCTTTGCTGGTCACCCTGCTGGGCCTCTTTGCCGAAAATTACCGGGATGTGGCCATCCGCCTGCATGCGGCATACGATGAGGGCGATACGGACCAGGCCCGCCGCCTGGCCCATACCATTGCCGGTGCCGCCGCCAACCTGAGCGCCATACAGGTGGCCGGGGCAGCCAGGGATCTCCAGCAGGTCATTGAAAAGGGCGGTGACTTTGCCGCAGCCTTTGCCTTGTTTGACACGAGCCTTGAGGAGCTGTTCGCCGCCATTGATGAAATCGAGGAAAGAGTAGCCGAGCCGGCGGCCTCGCAGAGCGAAAAGCACAACACCCCCTGCCCCGAAGCAGCCGGCTTGTTTGCCGATCTGGTCGAGCAGCTCCGCCACAACAGTTACAGGGCGCCGGAGACCTTGACCAGCCTCCGGGCCAAGCTGCCGGCCCATTATGGCGACGAGCGACTGGAGAGACTCTGCCACCAGGTGGACAACTTTCAGTTCAAGGATGCCCTGAAGCTTGTCGCCACCCTGGAAAAGGAGTGGCCCTTCTGCGTCCCGGACAGCAAAGAGGACGACTGAGACCGACCCATAGCCGGCAGATCCCCGAACCGCCTCACAAAAAAGCCCCTCAGCTCACACCCTTGTCAGGCCGCCACCAGCACGCGCCGGCGCTGGACTTTGAAGATGCCGACAATATCATCGACAAGTTCGCCGATGGCGTGATACTCCGAGCTGTCCAGCACGTCGTTGTGGAAGGTTTCCTCACCCCGATCATCCTCTGCCACAATAAAACCGCAGCGGATACTCTCATGGAAGTGGGACTGCTGGGTGTCGAGATAAACCGTGATGTTTCTGATCATAACGTCCTCCTTGGCTGACGATTTAAGTATATGACCAGCATAGCCAAGGAGGTCGGACAAATAGCGTCCCAGGTGTTTTTTTCTGCTTATTTTTTTTAGACCTTCCCATGCCGGCCGGCGCCGGGGAGCGCCATGGCCCCCTCTGCGGCCTGTCCCTTGTCAGTGGTGGGCGCCGCCAGGTGACAGACGCGATTGCGACCGCTCTGCTTGGCCTGGTAAAGGGCCTGATCCACCCGCCACAGGACATCATCCACCGGCACGGTATTGCCGACGCACTCCGTGACCCCCAGGGATATGGTGACCGGGGCGACGCCGTCAAAGCTCGACTGGTGAATGAGACAACGAATCTTGTCGGCCAGGAGCACGGCCTTTTCCAGGGAGGTCTCCGGCAGCAACAGGAGAAACTCCTCGCCGCCCCAGCGGCAGAAGGTATCGCTCTTTCTTGAGACCCCCCTGACCAGCTTTGCCACCTGGCGCAGGACATCGTCACCAACCGGATGACCATGGCTGTCATTGATCCTCTTGAAATGATCGATATCAAACATGATCAGGCAATAACGGCTCCCATAGCGCAGGGCCCGTTGGTGTTCCCGGCAGAGAACCTCATAGCCCTTGCCCCGATTATAAATACCGGTGAGAAAATCGGTGGCGGACAATGTCTCAAGGCGGCGACCGGTTCGGTCCAGGTGCAGAAAAAAGGCCAGCAAGCCGGCAAAGAGCAGGGTGAGAAGGACAAAAATCAGGGCAAACTTGCCGACAAAGATGCCTGAAGCCCTGTCCCCTTCAAAGGAGATGAGGTAGGCCACCGACTCCCCCTTGAAATTGGTGATGGGCAGGAGACAGACGACATAGGCCATGGCATCCTCCCTTTCCACAAGGACCACCGGTTGCCAATCGGCAATCTCGGCGGCAAAACGGCGCGCCACCTTGCCGGTCAACTGCTGCGCCTTCTCGGCGGAGATCATAACCGTACCCGCCAGGGTATCGGCCTGAACCTCCCGGTCATGAAAGAGCCGGGGCGACAGCAGACTGGGGCTGTAGTTGCGGCGTTCATCGACAAAAACCTTTTCCTCCACCACCTCCCTGGCCAGGAGAAAATGATAATGCTTGCCGAAGAGCCGGGAGAGTTCGGCAATCAGGGCGGCGAAACTGATACTGATCTCAACCGAGCCCACATGCCGCTCGTCTTGAAAGAGCGGATAGACAAAACGGTAGCCGTTGATAATACGCCCCTCCTCAAAGGCCCTGATCCGTTGCTTGTCCCTATTGGCGGCCACCACCGTTTCCCTGATACCCACCAGAGAGTCGCCGAATTTTTCCGGCCGATGAAAGCGCAGGAAACTGCGGCTGTCCGCCAGGTGAAAATGGAGCTGCCGGAAGTGCAGGGTGGCAAGTTGCCCGTAAAAAGGGGAAAGATCGCGCAAGAGTCGGCGCCGCAAGGCCGATCGATCCTGGGGATTATCATGGGCGGCCGCCATGATTTCCAAAACAGCGGGGGTATTGATCAGGTGATCAAAAACAAAATCGGCCAGTATCCGGTAGCCGTTCAGGGCCACCAGATATTCACCCTCCAGGCGTTCCATTTTCTGGCTGCTCAGCAGATTTCTTTCCTCCTGCTCCTTGAGCCAGAAAATTATGGTCAACAGAAGGTAAAGCCCAATGATTGATACCAGGAAACAATTTGTATATTTTAACTGGCGCATGGTAGGTCGACAACCGGCCTCGACATATAAATTTCAAGTGATAATCATTAGCACAGAGCAAGCCGCAACCTACCGTACACCAAAAAGACAGGGAAGAGGCAGGAGCGGGCTGGATCGCAAAAAAATAGCCTTTTTCCAGACAACTCCGGAGAGTGTGCATGAAAAAAGGCCATATAAGAAACATTGTTCTCTATGACAATGTTATGAAGACTGGTGCCGAAGAGAAGACTCGAACTTCCACGGGCGTACGCCCACTAGACCCTGAACCTAGCGTGTCTACCAATTCCACCACTTCGGCATCCCAAAAAGGGGGTACTCCGCTTGTGAGTACAACCTTTCTCAACCCAACGGCCAAGGCCATCAGGTTGAATGGAGCGAATGTACCGACTTTCGCCCCTCCTTGTCAAGGTTTTTGTCGCCGGATTTTATTTGGCCGTACCTATCCAGTGTCTGTCCAGAAATAGGTCATTTCGTTCGAGATCAAGGACTGCGAGAAAAATAAGCGCGCCCTGAAAGAAGTGCCCTTGGGGTGCAGGCATATATGNCACTTCGTTTCGCTTACCTCCGAGCATTATTTTTTGAGCATGACGCCGAGATCGGGCCGGTAAGCGAGTTTACGAGACTCCGAGAGGGCCATTTCTGGATAGGCACTATCCAGCTGCACCCCATCTTTGCACGTTCAGGCCTCCGCACGGAGAGAGGCTCCAGCTCATCGGCCTGCTTGTCCAAACCCGAGGCACATCCGAACAGTTACAGTCCGGGGTTTTTCAAGTTTTTTGCCCTTTGCCGGATAGTTACATTTGGCCAATTGCATGGTGCAATAGAAGGCCAAGCACAATATAATGGCGACCTGCTGCCTGCATGACAGCCGTCCTTGCGCCGAACCGGATATTGTGCCCCGGACGAATATCGGATAAAAGAGCATTATGGAAATCTATACAGACCTTGACGACATCACCGAGCCCTTCACGAAACCGCATGTCACCATCGGCAACTTTGATGGTGTCCACCTCGGCCATCAGTACCTCTTCAGCGAGGTGGTGAGCCGAGCCTACAGGAACCAGGGCACCAGTGTGGCCATCACCTTCAACCCCCATCCCTTGCAGGTGGTACGGCCGGAGGCCGGCATCAAGCTGATCTCCACCTGCGACCAGAAGAGAGAACTCATCGAGCATGCCGGCATTGACGTGCTGATCATCATTCCCTTTACCAAACAGTTCGCCACCACCCCGGCAGCCCGCTTTGTCGATGAAATCCTGCTGAAAAAAATCGGCATGCAGGAGCTGGTGGTTGGTTATGACTACTGCTTCGGCAAGGGCAGGGAGGGCGACACCGACTTTCTCAGGGAGCAGGGGCGACTCAAGGGCTTTCCGGTCACCGTGGTGGAACCCTACCATGTCGGTGACGTTATCGCCTCCAGTAGCGAGATCAGACGGTTGGTGAAGGAGGGTAACATGCGGGCGGTGCGCAGGCTCCTGGGCCGCTATTACCAGATCCGCGGCGAGGTGCAGATGGGCAAGCAGCGCGGCGCTGCCGAGCTGGGCTTTCCCACCGCCAATCTGCATATCTCCGGCGAGGATCTCTGTCCCCGGCACGGCGTTTATGTCAGCCAGGTGGTATATGGCGGCAAATGCTATGGCGGTGTCCTCAATATCGGCGTCAACCCCACCTTTGCCGCAGACGGTGACAATGCCCCCTGCATCACGGTGGAAACCTTTATCTTTGACTTTAACGAGGACATCTACGGCAAGCCGATCAAGGTCAACCTGCTGCGTTTTCTGCGCGACGAGAAGAAATTTTCCGGCCCGGACGAGCTGGTGGCCCAGATCAGTGAGTATGTCAGGCAGGCCCGCCAGGTCCTGGCCGCCGCCGACGCCGAGCTGCGCCTCTCCTGCGAGGAGAAATTCAACCGTTAGGCCTGAAAGGAATCCTACGCCTGCCGCGCCTCACCGAGCACCTTGCGAACGAGTTTGGCAACCATGCTCTTGGTAAGCGGTTTGAGGGCAAACTCCTTGACACCGCACGATTTGGCCTTTTTCTCGTCAACCAGATTACTGTAACCGGTGCAGAGGATAATGGGAATATCCGGCCGTATCCGCAGCAGCCGGCGGGCCAGGTCCAGGCCCGTCATATCGGGCATGGTTTGATCCGTAATGACAAGATCAAAGTCAGTCGGTCTCTCCTGAAAGGTGGCCAGGGCGGCAAGACTGCTGCGACGCGTCGTCACGTTATAGCCAAGCCGGGCCAGCATCTCTCCGCCCATCTCGGCCAGCAACTCCTCGTCATCCACAAAAAGGATACGCTCGCGCCCCACGGGCAGCTCTCCCCCATCTTCAGCGGCAGGCAACTGCTCCTGCCGGGCAACCGGCAAATAGACTTGAAAGGTCGTGCCGTGTCCAACCTGACTATCAACACTGATTGCACCACCATAATCAGCGACAATACCATGGGTAATGGCAAGCCCCATACCGGTGCCCTTGTCCACTGTCTTGGTGGTGAAATAGGGGTTGAAAATCTTGGGCAACACCTCCGGAGCAATACCGGTGCCGGTATCGGAGACGGCAAGCACGGTATACTCTCCAGGTTCAAGATCTACGGTGGGCGGGCAATTCTCCCTGTCGACAACAGCCGAGCGCAGGGCAACCCTGAGTACTCCCCCGCTCTTTTCCATGGCATGGGCGGCATTGGTACAGAGGTTCATTAATACCTGGTGCACCTGGGTCGGATCCACCAGAACCGGCCCGCATCGCGAGTCGATCTCATCGGTGATCTCAATGGTTGTCGGGATGGAGGAACGCAACATCTTCAGTGCCTCCTTGATCAGAGACTGAAGCTGCAGGGGGATCCGTTCAACCCTGGCCTGCCGGCTGAAGGCGAGGATCTGCTTGACCAACTCCTTGGCCCGATTGCCCGCCTCAATAACCTGATCCAACTCCCGGGCAATATCCGATCCGGCCGGGGTATCATCCCTGGCCAACTCACTGTAACCCAGGATCACCGTGAGAATATTATTAAAATCATGGGCAATACCGCCGGCCAGGGTGCCCACCGCCTCCATTTTCTGGGCCTGTTGCAAGCGTTCCTCCAGCTCCACCTCTTCGGTGACATCAAGGACAATGCCTTCGTAATGGCTGATAAGACCTTGGTTATCACGACGGATATAACTTTGATCCTTAACCCACTTCACTGCCCCCTTTTTCGTCACGATGCGGTAGAGCTTATGGGGAAAGGTGCTAAGATCGGGCTCCATGCTGGCCTCGGCCACCTCCCGGGCGACCCTGGCCCTGTCCTCCTGGTAAATCAGATCACCATAGCAGATTCTGCCGTCAACAAACTCCTGCCTGGAATATCCGGCAAGATTGACGACATTTTCCGAGACAAATTCCACCGGCCAGTTCTCTTGGTTTTTCCAGAGAAAGGCCACGGCCGGACTGCGGTTGATGATGCTGTTGGCTTCCCGTAAGGCGTGATCGCGCTCCTGCAGACTGCTGGTCAAACGGTTAAAGGCATCAATAATGCCTTGAATCTCCGCCTTCTGGCCCACGAGAGCGGAGTGCTGAAAATCACCGCGGGCCAGCAGGGCCATATCGGCGCGCAGATTCTCCAGGGGTTTGGCAAGGTGTCGTCTCAGGAGGATATTGATAAAGAGCAGGGAGCCGAATATGGTTCCTGCCGCCATGAACAGGCCCACCAGCAATATATTCTTGCGCTGCATCTGCCAGTTGGTGTTGGCATACACTATTTCAAGGTGACCAACGAGTTTTTCTCCGCCATAGCGCAGTTGCCGGCGCACCTTCAGGGGATGCGGCCAGGAACCGACCACCTCTTTCTGAAAAACAACCTCGCCGTTCTGGTCAAGGAGCAGCAGGCCAACCAGCGAGGGGTCTTCTGAAAAGATCTGGCAGAGCTGACGGGTGGTCTGGAGATCAAAGAGCCAGAGCTGCAGGGTGAAGGTCTCGGCGATATGGTCTGTTTGCTGCTCGACGAATTTCCTGAATGTTTTCTGGTGTTGTGCCACGGCATAGCTGTAATAAGCGACGCCGATAACCAGGCTGACCAGGAAAATCACCAGGCCGATGCGCAGGCTCAGGTCGCGTCTGATACTTTTAGGCATATCTTTCTACCATCCTAGTACTCCGTAAAACTTAAATTTACGTGTAGAGTTTCGATATTGCATACGAACCACAAAGACACGAAGGCACAAAGAAAACATAAAAACAAGAAGCTCTTCGTGCCTTTGTGGTTAAAGGCATAGTTGCATAAATATACAAATCTTTAAGTGATACACTGCACGAGGAGTCTGTCGAACTTAGAGAATCGTAGCGAAAATTCGAGAAATCAAGGCCAGATTTACATGGATTTGAGGCGAATAGCAGAGCTATTTAACGAAAAGCCATGGGAATATGGGCCGTTTTCTCGAATTTGCAGTAGGTTTATGTCTAAGTCCGACAGACTCCTACGGGGCGCTTTCCAATCCACCGCGTACCTCCTCTTCTATCCGGGCAAATGTGCCGTCACTCTTCATCTCCTGCAGCGCCTTGACGAGTGCGGGGATCAGCTCCTCATGCTTTCTGTGAATGAGGGCATAGGTCGGCAGGTTTATCAGGGGCGGGGTCAACTTCCGTACCATGCTATAGTTATGCCGCTTGATCAGGGCATCGGAAATCAAATCCCACTCGATCACCGTATCGAGCCTGCCGTCGTTCAGCATCCGGAAGAGGCGCTCCGATTCCGGCAATATGGTGCGGCGGCCGGGAATATTTTTTTCGAGAATCTTGGCACCGAGCCGAAAGCCGTTGCGCAAATGGGCAAGAGACTCATAACCATTGACGGCAAACTCCTCCCCCGCCGTATAGACAAAAAATCTGATTTGATTAATCGACTCCGGGATCTGCAGCAGATCGGCGGTGACCTCCGGGGCGATCTCCTTGATATCAGGGACACGAGCCGCATCACCGTCCCCCTCTTCATTGGCCATGAGCAAGGAACGCTGGGCCGAGCCGGTATAGACCAGCCGCAGCCGAAAATTTCCAGCCCGGCTAAAGGCCTCCTGCAAACGCCCGGCAAGGATCTCTCGCACCGGTGACTGCACGCCGGTGTAGAAGACAAACTCCTGCTGTGCCGCGTCCAGGAGGCCCTCCTCGTCCATACGACTGATCACCTCATCTAGCCGCGGCACAAGATCCGCATGTCTCTTGTGCAGACAGAGATGAAAGGGCTGGACCTTCAAGAGCGGCGTCAGTTGCCTGATGTCGGCAAGCCCCAGGCTGCGAATGGCATGGTCGGCCATGCGCTTCCATTCCACCATGGTATCAATGCGGCCAGCCTCAAGCATGCGAACCAACTGCACCGTGGTGGGCAAGAAGGTTGTCCTGCCGGGAATATTTTCTTCAAGAATCTTGGCGCCGAGGCGGGCGCCGTTGTGGTATTTTTGCAGGGAGTGCCAGCCGGTGACGGGAAAGGAGAAATTCTTGCTATATACCGCAAGCTCCATGACCATGATGGGGGTCGGCACCAGAATAAGGTTGGCGGTATGGGCCGGGGCTATCTCCTTGATATCCGTTACCCGGCCGGCATCGCCATCCCCCTCCTGATTTGCCAGCATCAAGGCCCGCTGGCTCGAAGGGGTATAGCGGAGCTCCGCCTTGAGGTGCAACCTGGCAAAGGCCTCCTGGATGCGGCTCTCCAGGATTTCCCTGATGGGTGTTTGATATGCCGTGTGAAAGACATAGGTTTTGCCGCTCTCTGCCGTGGCGCCATCAGCCGCCGCCACCCCGCTTACCCAGAAGAGCGCCCCAAAGAGCACTGCCGGCAATGCCGTCCGCCACAAGGCGCTTGCAATTCTGTTCATGAGTGACTCTCCCCCGCACACAACATGCCCAGTACACGTCAATTTGTTTCAACACTTTTGAGTGTCTACCCGGAAACAACAGATAGCGGCACAACCAACGGCACCGGTAGGACCATCCTCAAAGTATACTGAACAATGTATTGGAAGACAAGAAAGCACTCTTGTGGCAGGGCACGCCACGGGCCTGGCGAGGAAAGAGAGAAAGGAGAACGGCCGCCCACGAAGAACCATGGCGCCGGCGAGGCGACAAGGGGAAATGCCGCCTGCTCACGGGCGAGATTACAAAGAAGGGCAAAAAGACAAGGCACCGGGCTGCTAGTGCAGTGTATCACTTAAAGTTTTGTATATTTATGCAACTATTTCGTGTATTTTGTGTGGTTCGTGGTTAATAAAAACCGAGAGGAGCCGGGAGGGATTGTAGTTGTTAGGTGACTAGACAAGGCTTGCGAGGAGCGCTTAAAATTCGATGTAATTTACGCGCCAAACTGAACTCACTGAGAGTGAACCGCCTTGTCAAGCGTATCCGCGACCCATTTATTGATGCTTTTGCCGCCTACGGCGGCGGCGGTGGCGATCTCGGCATGGATTTCGGGGTTGAGACGCAGGGTAAGGGTGCCGGAATAGGGTTTGTTCGGTTTTTTGCCGAGTTCGGCGCAGGTTTCGAGGTAGTGATCGACCGCCTCCTTGAAAGAGGATTCCAGTTCGTTGACGGTTTCGCCGTGGAAAGTGACGATATCCCTGATGCCGACGATGCGGCCGAAAAAGATATGGTCCTCGGAATCGAATTCGACTCTGGCGGTGTAGCCTTTATGAGATAGGGCATTCTTCATGGTTTTACTCCGATGGCTTTAAGGAAGTCGCGGACCGCGTTCACCCGGTACCTCAGGGCCTCCTTGCCCGGATGCGGGCGGTGGAAGGTAGCCTTCATGTCTCCGAAAACAACAGCTACGCGGGAACCGCCACCCTCGATTATTCCACAGCCCGATGCCTTTAACAACGCTTCTATTTTTCGCCACTCTATATTGCCGTTTACCGGATCGGCGAACACGGCTTTCAAGGTTTTCCGGTGGCTTGCATTCATATGAATATGATATCGCTTATTGATACCACGTCAAGTAAAATTAACGGCGCATGTAGTAATTGGGGGCAAAATTAAACGTCCTACCATATCATCCAACGTGGCAATAACTGCCTTTAACCACAAAGGCACAAAGATCTTCTTGTTTTTATGTTTTTCTTTGTGCCTTCGTGTCTTTGTGGTTCGTATGCAATATTGAAATTATACACGTAAATTTAAGGGTGTCTTGAATAATTAGATTTTTCGTTCAAGATCAAGGCATGCGAAAAAAATAAGCGCAGGCATATATTTGATATCGGAGTCTCCACTTCGTTTCGCTTACCTCCGAGCATTATTTTTTGAGCATAACGAGGTAAGCGAGCTCGCGAGACTCCGGGAGATTGGACGAAAAAACAATTATTCAAGATAGCCTTAAGTTTTACAGAGTACTAGGTCACCCCTCACCTAACTGCGGTAGTCACCATTAATGGAGACATAATCGTGGCTGAGGTCACAGGTGTAGATCTCGCAGCTCTCCTTGCCGGCATGCAGATCCACCGTGACCACGAAATCCTCCTGCCTGAGAACCTCGGTGGCCGCCTCTTCATTGGCAAAGAGGCCCAGACCGGCCGCCACCATCTGCACCTGGTCAAAGAAGATGTCCACCGCACCCTGATCAAAAGCAATGCCGGCCCGGCCGGCCGCTGCAAAGATCCGGCCCCAGTTGGCATCCTCGCCGTAACAGGCCGTCTTAAAGAGGGGCGAATTGGCGATGGTGCGGGCAATCTGCTCGGCATCAGCACGGCTGGCCGCCCCCTGGACGCGAACCGTGATCAACTTGGTGGCACCCTCGCCGTCGGCAACGATCTTCAGGGCCAGGTTTCTGGTAAGGCGCTCCAGGGCCTCCTGAAAGAGGTGCGCCTCCGGCGCGGCCATGGAGACAATGGTCTCATGAGCGGCGACGCCGTTGGCCAGGAGCAACACCGTATCGTTGGTGGAGGTATCACCATCCACCGTCACGACGTTAAAGGATTGATCCGTCGCCTTTTTCAACATATCCTGCAAAACGTCGGAAGCAATGGCGGCGTCGGTCATGATGAAAGAGAGCATGGTGGCCATATTGGGCATGATCATGCCCGAGCCCTTGGCCAGGCCGAGGATAGTCACCTCGTGACCATTGATCTCAAAGTTGACCTTTTCCACCTTGGGCACGGTATCGGTGGTCATCATGGCCCGGGCCACGTCTGCGAAACCATCTTGCCGCAACTCCGCCACCAGGGCCGGTATGCCCCTTTCAAACCAGGCCGGATCAAGCTGCTCACCGATAACACCGGTGGAGCAGACCTGCACCTCGGTGGCCTCAATCTTCAGGGCCTCGGCCACCAATGCGGCCGTGCCCCTGGCCAGGGCCATGCCCTGCGCCCCGGAGCAGGCATTGGCCACGCCGGAGTTGACCAGAATGGCCCGGGCGCTCCCCTTTTTGAGATGCTCCATATCCAGGAGCACCGGCGCCGCCTTGACCTGGGAGGTGGTAAAGACACCGGCCACTGCCGCCGGCTTCTCCGAAAAGATCAGGCCCATATCCAGGCGATCCTTGCCACGGATGCCGGCCTTGACAGCCGCGGCCTGAAAGCCGGGCACCACCAGTTCAACAGGGTCGTCGAGGGAAACTGCCTCTTGTTTTTCGTTACTCATGCCATTCGAGCCATCGGTTGAAGGAATACAAAAAAAGTAAAGAAGGTAGAGAAGAGGGGGTGGTTCTTCCTTATTCCTTTAACTTCTTTACCTCCTAAACTTCTCTCTTATTTCTGCCGGCCGCAACAGCGCTTATACTTCTTGCCGCTGCCGCAGGGACAGGGGGAATTCCGCCCCACCTTGTCGCCATGGCGCTGACTGGGCTGCTGTTTTTCAGCCGCAGCGGCCCGACTCAAGGCCAGCTGCTCCTCCTGTCTGGCTCGCTCACGGGCCTCAAGCTCCACCATGTCATTATCTGGGGCCAGCTGAATACGCAACAGGGTGGAGACGGTCTGGCGCTTCACCGTATCGATCATGTCGTTGAACATATCAAAACCCTCCCGTTTATACTCATCGAGAGGATTCTTCTGGCCATAGCCGCGCAGGCCGATACCCTGCCGCAGATGATCCATATTGAGGAGATGATCCTTCCAGCGATCATCCACCATCTTAAGCAGCACCATTCTCTCCAGAAAGCGCATCTGTTCCGGCCCCAGCTCCTGCTCCTTGGCGGCATAGGCCTCCGTGACCATGGTCAGCAGCTGATCCTCAAAGGCCTCCGGGGTGAGATCAACCCGGTCCTTGGCATCCCACTCCAGGGGCAGGCCAAAGGTGGTCATCACCTGTTCTTCGATGGAGGGCCACTCCCAGTCTTCGGAAGGAATCTTATCCTGGCAGCTGTTGAAACTGACCTCCTCCACCAGGTCATGGATCATATCCTTGATGATCTCCTTGACATCATCACTGCTCAACACCTCCCGGCGCTGCTTGTAAATCACCTTGCGCTGCAGGTTCATAACATCATCATACTCAAGGAGATGCTTGCGGATATCAAAGTTATGGCCCTCCACCTTACGCTGGGCATTCTCAATGGCCTTGGAGATCATGGAATGCTCAATGGGCTCATCATCCTCCATGCCCAGTCTCTCCATGATGCCGGAAATGCGGTCCGAGCCGAAGATACGCAGCAGATCATCCTCCAGGGAGAGGTAAAAACGCGATGAGCCCGGATCACCCTGGCGGCCGGAACGACCACGCAGCTGATTGTCGATGCGCCGCGACTCATGGCGGCTGGTGCCAAGGATGTGCAGGCCGCCCACCTCCACGACCCCCTCTCCCAGTTTGATATCCGTACCGCGGCCCGCCATGTTGGTGGCAATGGTCACCCGGCCCCGCTGACCGGCCTCGGCAATAATCTCGGCCTCCTTCTCATGGTGCTTGGCATTAAGCACCGAATGGGGGATCTTTTCCTTGGTCAGCATCCTGGAGATCAGCTCGGAGATCTCGATGTTGATGGTGCCCACCAGCACGGGCTGGCCTTTTTCATGGAGCGCCTTGATCTCACGGACAATGGCGCGGAACTTTGCCTTGGCGTTCTTGTAGATGACATCCGCGAAATCCTCGCGGATCATGGGACGATGCGAGGGCACAATGACCACATCAAGGTCATAGATCTTCTTGAACTCCGCCGCCTCGGTGTCGGCCGTACCGGTCATACCGGCCAGCTTGTCATACATGCGAAAGAAGTTCTGAAAGGTGACCGAGGCCAGGGTCTGGTTTTCCTGCTCGATCTTGACGCCTTCCTTGGCCTCCAGGGCCTGGTGCAGACCCTCGCTATAACGGCGGCCCGGCATGACGCGACCGGTAAACTCATCGACAATCATCACCTGGCCGTCGCGCACCAGATAATCGACGTCCCGGGTGAAGAGGGCATGGGCCTTCAGGGCCTGGGTCAGATGATGGAGGGCCTCTATACTGCCGGGATCATAAAGATTATCCACATCAAGCAGTTTTTCCCCAAGGGCAACGCCTTCCTCGGTAAGGGCCAGGGTGCGGGACTTTTCATCCACCGTATAGTGGACATCCTTTTCAAATTGAGGCATGAAACGGTTCACCGTCTCATACTGCTCCACCGCCATCTCGGCCGGGCCGGAGATAATGAGCGGGGTTCTCGCCTCATCAATGAGGATGGAGTCCACCTCATCGACAATGGCAAAAAAATAGTCGCGCTGGCAAAAATCATCCGGACTGAACTTCATGTTGTCGCGCAGATAATCAAAGCCGAACTCGTTATTGGTGCCGTAGGTGATATCGCAGCCATAGGCGGCCTTGCGCTCCTGATCGTCAAGATCGTGCAGGATCCGGCCGGTGGTAAGCCCCAGGAAGCTGTAGATCTCACCCATCTCCGTGGCATCACGCTTGGCCAGATAATCGTTGACCGTGACCACGTGCACGCCCTTACCGGCCAGGGCATTGAGATAGACCGGCATGGTAGCGGCCAGGGTCTTTCCCTCACCGGTTTTCATCTCTGCAATCTTGCCCTGATGCAGGACAATACCGCCCATGAGCTGGACATCAAAATGGCGCATGCCGGTGACCCGCACCGAGGCCTCGCGCACCACGGCAAAGGCCTCGGGCAGAAGATCATCAAGACTTTCGCCGGCGGCCAAGCGCTGGCGGAACTCGGCCGTCTTACCGACCAGTTCGTCATCCGACAGGGCCTGTATGCTCGGTTCCAGGGAATTGATTCTTTCAACAATGGGCTTCAGGGCCTTCAACACCCTCTCGTTCTTACTGCCGAATACCTTGGTTAGCGCCTTGCCTAACATATATACTCCTGGTTATGAAAACGTCAGAAAAGCCGGGGTTGATCGCGGTGAACCATGTCCTTCACCAACAATGCCCTCTGACTTTCTTTTTAGTGTCCGTTCGAAAACCCTTTAATCCCGCAAAACAACAAAGGTTTATCGCAACGTGCCGATTTGCTTCATTGCCTTTGCACCCCCGGCTGAAATTTCTCTTTTATCAGCTACCACAGACCTCCGTCATTCTTCATCCGCCCTTTCAGGCAACCAGGAACGCCCTTAGCAGCCCGTTGAAAAACTACTGCGCTCGAAGGTCTCTCTTCGTTCGCTATCTGCTGCTGCGTCAAAATTCGGCTTGAGCTAAGCGAGCGGAGCGAGACGCCGAAATGCTCCTAAACCCCATGTAAACAGGACCCCAAGGGTACTCGGAGTGTCGCAGGCTCCCTTACCTCCTCCGGGCGCGCATTTTTTCACCTCATTTTCCCTAGCCTCAGCTGCGCTCGCTACCTTTTTCAACGGGCTGTTAGCCCTGCCAGACCATGGCCTCCTCGTTGCAGTCGGGAAACTTGGGGCAATGCACACAGTCACTCCAAACCTTGTGGGGCAACTCCCCCTTGTCAATGGCATGGAAACCGAGGCGTTCAAAAAAACGGGGCTGATAGGTAAGGGTAAAGACGCGGTTGATGCCGAAAGACCGGGCCTCATGCAGACAGGTCTCCACCAGGTTGCGGCCCACGCCCCGGCCTTGGGCCTCTTCAACAACAGCCAGCGAACGGATCTCGGCCAGATTCTCCCAGCTGATGTGCAGGGCGCCGGTTCCGATCATGGTGACGCCGTCATCGGCCAGGGCCACCTGAAAATCTCGAAGCTGGTCGTAGAGCGAACTGTAGGAACGCCCCAGCAACAAGCCCTTGTCGGCAAAATGGTGGAGCAGACCATATATACCCTTCACATCCGCCATGGTCGCCTTGCGTATCATGGTCCTTGTCATCCCTTGTCAAAAATTAACAAAAAATCCCCAGCCGGCCGCTTTGCCTGTCTCTGTCCAGAATGCGAAAAAATAAGCACGGGCATATACGATATCGGAGTCTCCGCTTCGTTTCGCTTACCGCCAAGCATTATTTTTTGAGCATAGCGAGGTATGCCAACTCGCAATACCCCGGGAGATCGGGCCGCTAAGCGATTTCACGAGACTCCGAGAGGGCCGGTTCCGGACAAAACAGAGACTGGCTTACTGCCCATCTCCCACGGGCAGCAGGGTAATAAAGGCCTGCAAACTGTCCGCCTCTTCCAGCTCATCCACCTTGTCATTGGCCGCGGCCAGGGTATCATAACGCCCCACAAAAACACGGTAAAGAGAGGAACCTTCACGGGGGCGCCGGAAAAAGGCCTCTTCGCCACGGGCCTGCCAGTCAAGAACCTCCTGGCGGGCATTCTCTTCGTCGGCATAGGCAGCCACCTGCAGGCTGAAGTAGGATGGTTCCTCGTCACTCTCCCCCTGTGGCGCCAGCCGGGGCCCGTCAGCGCTGGCGTCGGGATCCGGTTGGGCGGAGGGCGCAGCCTTGCGGGCCTGGGACCAGATTTTTGCGGAAAAACGGCTGATGGCCTTGCTGGTATCATCCCGACCCGAGGGCAGCAGGACCGTCTGACCGGCCCAGACCCCCAAGAGAAACATCCACAAAAAGATACAGAAGCAGATGGTAAAGAGGCCGACAAGGCCACCCAGACCGAGTTCAAAACGGATGGTGAATTTTTTTTTCCGGGAGCTGCGTTTCTTGGCCATTTTTCCTCGGAGCCTGTCAAACTGCACCGATCATAGCAAGGGAAAGCCCGACAAGCTCATTGATCGGCTTTTGCTGGTCGTTCCTCTATCTCACCCGTCACATGGATTGCGGGGCGGAAACACCAATAAGCTGTAGACCGTTGCGCAGGACAAGGGCCAGGGCGGCCACCAGCCAGAGACGGGCCTTGGACAGCTCCTGCTGGTCCGCATCAACAATACGGTGATCATGGTAGTAGCGATGGAAGAGTCCGGCCAGCTCCTGCAGGTAGGGGACAAGACGGTGCGGGGCCAGGTCCTGGGCCGCTTCCTTGACCAGGGCCGGAAAGGCGGCCATGGTCTTCATTATCTTGAGCTCCTCCGGCAAGCGCAACAGGCCCAGATCGGTCTCCGCCAGACTCCCCAGCTCAACCCCCTTTTCCGTGCACTTGCCGAGAATGGAAGAGATGCGGGCATGACCGTACTGCACATAAAAAACCGGGTTCTCCTTGCCCTCCTTGGCGGCCAGGTCCAGGTCAAACTCCAGCTGGCTGTCTGCCTTGCGCATCAGGAAAAAGAAGCGCACCACATCAATACCCACCTCGTCGATGAGCTCGTCAATGGTGACAAAGGTGGCCTTCCGGGTGGACATCTTCACCTGTTTGCCGTCGCGCATCAGGGTGACAAACTGGTGCAGAATCACGGTGACCTTGGACTTGTCGTAGCCCAGGGCCTCGACACCGGCCATGACATCGGGCACTGTGGCAATGTGATCGGAGCCAAAGACATCCACCAGCCAGTCATAGCCGCGTCTGAACTTTTCGCGGTGATAGGCGATATCAGGCAGACGATAGGTGGGCTCACCGCTTGACTTGATAATAACCCGATCCTGCTCCTGGCCGAATTCACTGGTCTTAAACCAGGTGGCGTCATCTTTTTCGTAGACCAGACCCTTGTCGCGCAGCTGGGCCACCACGTTGTCGATCAGTCCCTGATCATAGAGGTCGTGTTCATTATAATAGGAGTCAAAGACGATACCCATCCTCTTCAGGGTGGCGTTGATATTGGCAAAGACCGCCTTTTCCGCGGCCTGCTTGAAGACCTCGACATCCTCCTCATCCTTATAGGTATCACCGATCTCATCAAGCATGCCTTGGGCGATATCGCGGATATAGTCGCCCTGGTAGCCGTCCTCGGGAAAGGTAAAGGGCAGACCGAGAAGCTCCAGGTAACGGGCCCGGGTGGAGGCGCCCAAGACCCGCATCTGACGACCGGCATCATTGTAATAATACTCACGATCCACCTCGTAGCCCACTGCGGCCAGGAGACGGGCAATGGCATCACCAAGAACGGCCTGCCGACCATGGCCGATGGAGAGCGGCCCGGTGGGATTGGCGCTGACAAACTCCACCAGCACCCGGCGGCCGTTCTTGCGGGGGGCCAGGCCAAAGAGATCCCCTTCGGCATGGACCGCCGGCACCACCCGGCCCCAGACATCATCGTTGAGAAAGAAATTGATAAAGCCGGGGCCGGCAATCTCCACCTTGCCGAGCAGCACCTCATTGCCTGCAAGCAGCGCCGCCAACTGCTCGGCCACGGCGCGCGGATTCACCTTGTTGCCGGTGGCCTTTTTCTCTTTGCCGGCAATGACCATGGCGGCGTTGGTGGCATAGTCGCCCTGATTATCATGCTTGGGCTCTTCCACGACAAAGTCGCCGGCCGCTGCCTCTGACCACAACCCCTGCTCAACGCCTTTGGCAAAACAGGTGTCGAGCCACTCTTTCAACTCTGATTTTATCATCTTCTCAACAACTCAAATAAAAGTCCGAATCCCGGCAGGAGGAGGCCGCCTGCGGAGAAAGGCTTAATTAATATATAGCCGTGGCAGGCTGTTGCCAAACAGGCAGAGGACCTCGTAGCTGATGGTGCCCATTTGTCCGGCAATGTCGTCGGCACTGATACACTCCTCACCCTGGCAGCCCATAACGACAACCTCATCGCCGCGCCGCGCCGCCGGAATATCCGTAACATCCACCACGGTAACGTTCATGCAGACGCGCCCCATGATCGGTGCCCGGCAGCCGTGGATCAGCACCTCTCCGACGCCGCCGGAGAGGTGGCGCGACAGGCCGTCGGCATAGCCCATGGGCAGCACCGCCAGGCGACTTGGCCGCCTGGTCTTGTCAATATGGCCGTAGCTGATGCCCTTGTCGACCGGGGCATCCTCCACCTGGACAATGGTGGAAACGACGCTCATCACCGGCTCCAGGGGCGTCTGCCGCCAATCTGGATCAACCGAGGGATAGCAACCGTAGAGGGCCAGACCGGGGCGCACCAGGTCCCAATGGAACTCTGCGCCCCGCAGTGTTGCGGCCGAATTGGCGATATGGGCCTCCACCCTGAGGCCTTGGGCCCGTAACTTTTCCAGACATCGACCAAAAACCCTGTTGTGGCTCCTGGTGAGCTGCGCATCAAAATCAGCCGCCGGAAAATGACTCATGAGCCCCACCAGCTGCAGACCCGGCGCCGCCACAATTTTTTGGCACCAGGAGTCGACATCCCGAGGCTGAAAGCCAAGCCGCCCCATGCCGCAATCCACCTTGAGATGGACCGGTAACGGCTCCGGCAGGGTGGCGGCGGCCGCGGCAAACTGGCGAAACTGCTCTACATCAAACAGGGCAGGCTCCAGGCCATGGACCTGCATGGTCTTTACCTCAGAGACGTCGCCGCCCAGAAAGACAACCAGCCTGCCGGTGATGCCGGCCCGGCGCAGGACAACCCCCTGCTCCACCGTGGCAATACCGAAGTGGCCGGCGCCTACCTCCTGCAGGCTGCGGGCCAGCTCCACCATGCCATGGCCATAACCGTCCGCCTTGATCACCGCCATCACCTGGGCATGGCCGTCCACCCTGGCCTGGATGGCTTGATAGTTCCGGCAAAAGGCGCGGCGGTCTATCCGTGCAACATTCATCATGGCCGCGGCGGCCCTTCAAACCAACCCTGCCACAAAAGACGGCTGGCCACAACCAGGGCCAGACCCACGGCCAGGGAGAAAAAACCGGAAAGCTGCGGTGCGACGCCGGGCAGACGCAAGAGGCGCCCCAGGACAATCATCACCGCTATTATAATCCAGGTGCGTGCCGCAAAGAGACGACCGATAAAGATGGGGGTTTTATAGGCATGCAGCCGCAGGACATTACGCCGGGCAAGCCGATCAAGCAACAAGAAGGCTTTGAGCAGCCCGACAGCAAGGGCCGACAACAGCCAGAGAGGCTGCCAGGCCAGAATCTGACCACCCTTGATGATCAAGCTCATGCCGACCAGTAACCAGATCAAGGCCGCCAGGCCCAACAAGACCCGAGAGTCCACTTTTATCGCCAGTCGCTTTGCCACATCCACAAGCTTTATCTCCTGTAAAACCAGGTGTCTTCCAGCTCGTCAGGCTGCCGCCGCCGCAACCCGCGCCGCCCTTTCCGGAGCCCAATCAAATAAGGCCTGCTCCCAATCGGGAACAGGCCTCATCGTGTGTCCAGTTTCCTGGGGCCAATAACCGGGATTAAACCTCAGTTACGGTGATGGCGCCTTCGGGGCAAACCTCAACACAGGTCTCGCAGCCCAGACACTCATCCGGCTCGGCGGCAACGGCATGACCGTCTTGCATCTCAAGAACAGAAGCAGGGCATGCGTTTACACACTCCTCGTCACCGGTGCATTTATCAACATCAATATCAATCTGCCACATAATAGAACCTCCTAAAATAAGAGAAAAAAGTTAATGGACCTTATGCCCATCAAATAATCACCGCTTCAGGGCGTTTTTTTAACTCTTTCATGAAAAATAAATTCCAAGAAAAATCAATAAAAACGAGATAAAGCAAAGCCACCCTTTTGTCAACAAGAATGTTGGCTCCTGCCTCTTGCCGACTGAGCGCTTTTTCAGGCGCATTTATCTGCGCCGCGGCAGGAGGACGAGGCCGGCAAAAACATCCTGCCGCACTGCTTAGCAGTTGACCTGTAGACCACAATCATATACCTTTTGTTCGTTTCTTTTTAAGGGGAGCTGATCCTTGCGGTCCGCATCCTCGCGCCAATCCCCAAAAAACATTTTCAGACGGTGTCAGATGAGCCTGAAACGTAAAATGCAACGCCAGAAGAGTGACAACAAGGAAGATCAGCAGCTCACCATGAAAAACGAGCTGGCCATGATTGCCGGCATCATGGAAGGCAGTCCGGATGCAGTTGGCGTCGTTGTGGTTCGCATGGAGTGTGGTTGCCGGAAAATGGCGGCAGTGGACGACAAGGGCGAGCCCGCCTCCAAGGTCATCATGTATCGCGACAAGGCCGAGTCTATCTGTGAGCGCTGCAAGGAAGACAATGGCGCCTTTGTCCGGGTCAAGGAACAGTTCATCCACTGGGAAAAAGAAGTGGACGATGCCACCAAGGCGATGATCCACGCCAAGGTAATCGGCAGCCAACCCGTCCATTAGCAGAGGATCAAGGCTCAAGAGACCAGGGGCAAGGGTGATTCGGGGCTGCGTTGCGCGGGCCGAAAGAGCGGCTGAAATGAAGACGTCGCCGCAGGTTTTTTGCCGCACACGAGCCCTGACTTCCTCATAAGCCTTGCCGCAGGCATCCGGGTATCTTGAACAGGTAGATTTTTCGGAGTCTCGCTTCGCACGCCTACATGCTGCCATCTAAGGAGTGCGAACAAGGCGAATCAGCCGTCAAGAATGGCGCGCACCTTGCCGGCCAGATCGCTCACCGTAAACGGCTTCTGGATGAAATAAAGCCCCTTGTCGATGACGCCCCGATGGGCAATAACGTCGGTGGTATAGCCTGACATGTACAAGCACTTCATCTTGGGCCAGCTCTTTTGCAGCTCATCCGCCAACTGCCGGCCGTTCATCTCCGGCATGACCACATCGGTGATTACCAGGGCAATGTCGTCGCCGTACTGGTCAGCCGCCGCAAAGGCCTCGGAAGGGCTTGTGGCCGGCACAACCAGGTAGTTGAGCCGACGGAGAATTCTCTCCACCAGTCCGAGAATAGCCGTCTCATCCTCCACCACCAGCAGCCTTTCGCCGTTGCCGCTTTGCACCGGCGTTCGTATCTCTCTTGATTTTTCCGGAACAACGCCAACCTGAGCGGGCAGATAAAGCCTGAAGGTGGTGCCGTGCCCCGGCTCACTGTAGACATTGATGAAACCGTTATTCTGTTTAACGATACCAAAGACCGTGGCCAGCCCCAGGCCGGTACCATGGCCGATGCCTTTGGTGGTAAAAAAGGGCTCGAAAACCATATTCTGCGTCTGCCGGTCCATGCCGCTGCCGGTGTCGCTGATGGCCAGCATGACAAAATCACCGGGCACAAAGCCGACATGTTCGCCACAGTAGGCCTCGTCAAAGGTGGCACTGCCTGTTTCGATGATGACTTTTCCCACATCAGTGATGGCGTCCCGGGCATTGACGCAGAGGTTGGCCAGGATCTGGTCGATCTGGGCCGGATCCGCCAACACCGGCGCCACACCTGGTGTCGGCCGCCAGATCAGCTCTATATCCTCGCCGACCAGACGCTGCAGGATAGTGAGCAGTCCTTCCACCGTGGAGTTTACATCAAGGATCTGCGGCTCGATTGCCTCCTTGCGGGCAAAGGCGAGTAATTGCCGGGTAATGTCCCGGGAACGTCCGGCGGCAGCGTATATCTCCTGCAGGTACGCGGGCAGCGGCTCCGGCACGCCTTGTTCCTGCAAGGCAAGCTCGGTATAGCCGATGATCACACTGAGGATATTATTGTAATCGTGGGCCACGCCGCCGGCCAAGCGGCCCACGGCCTCCATCTTCTGGGCCTGGCGCAACTGCTCCTCCAGTTTACGCTGCTCGGTGATGTCATGGATGATGCAGTGGAGTAGGATTTTGCCCCTGATGTCAATGGTGCTGCCGAAAACCTCCACATCCCTGGCAGACCCGTCCGCCAGGCGATGGCGACATTCGCAACAGGTGCGCTGGCCGGCCATGAGCTCCTTGAGTTCAGCGGTCGGCTGTGTGTCAATTTCCTGCAACCGCTGGCCTTGCAGCTCCTCCGGCGACCAGCCGTAAAAAGAGGCGGCCGCCCTGTTGGCCTCGACAATGGCGCCACCGGCCGGATCAATGATCAGCTTCACGGCAGCATGGTCCTGAAACAGGCTGCGGAACTTCTCCTCACTTTCCCGTAAGGTCTCGTTGGCCTCAAGCAGATGGCGAGTCCGGCGCCCCACCTGACGGCGCAGCAACCAAATCAGCACCAGCGCCAGACCGAGCAGGCCGCCGATGCCGGCCATCAGCCAGACGAGATAAGGCGGCACGATCTCGGTGGGTGGAGGTGTCAGCCAGCCGGCAAGTTCCCGGTAATAGGTTGAACCCGATTCAGCTTTCATGGCCCGCAGATGGAGGTCAACAGCCGCGAGCAGATCGGCGTTGGCGCCACGGGTGGTGGCGAAATAGAGGGAGACGGGATTGAAGACAATGGCCGTTCTTTGCAGGCCATACTCCTGATAATAATAATTGCCGAACAGATGATTGGCGACCACCGCATCAACTGTGCCGCTGGCTGCCAGGGTAAAGGCCTGTTCGTAGGAGTTGGCCCCAACAATGGTTATCTCGTAGCCCAGGCCGTTCATCATCTCTTCAAGGGCTGCTTGCTGGATGGAATCGTCAAGCAGGGCAATACGGCGACCCGCCAGATCCGCCAGACTCATCAGCGGCTTTTTGCCGTGACTGTAGACCTGGGACCAGCTTTCAAGAACCTTTTCCTGATGGAAATCAAAGCGCGCGGCCCGCTTCTGCGAAAAAGCAACATCCGGCATCAGATCAAGGCGGCCTGCCTCCAGTTCAGCCAGGCACTCCGACCAGGTGCACGGCTCATAAACCACCTGCCAGCCCTGCCGCCGGGCAATCTCATCAAGAATGCCGACAAAAATACCGGCGGCACGACCCTTTTCCGCTGTAAATATCTTTGGCCTGTTTTCGTACAGGCCAACGCGGACCAGGCGTGCCCCTGCCGGGCTGGTCACCTCTTGCGTGGTCACGGCCGGGCTGGCCGGCGGCCAGAGCAACATGACCAGGCCGACAACACCCAGGGCAACACAGATCTTGACACGTGGCGACACTGTCTCCAGCCGGCCAGACAATTTGTGGAAAATAACGGAATACATTTATATCTCTACCCTTGAGTGCGGCGAATCCTGCCACACAAGATCATGTCAACAGCACAGAGGCATACGCTTCTTTCATCAGTATGATAACGAATAAGAGGATCCCTCACCAGAAAAACCTAACAGAAATCCTGCCTGGGCCGCCGGAGGCGCGCCCGCGCCGGAGCCGATCCTCTCCTGTTTTTTGCGCATAAAAAAACCCTGTCCAGCTTCTACCAAGCCGGACAGGGTACACTACTGCTGGTTATGCAGTAGAGCTTTTACTTGCTGCTGTTTAACTGCACATCAACCAGGCGGTCCTGGACACCAAAGGGGTCGGTGAACTCGACGCCCTCCTGATAGTTGAGATTTTTCTTGCCCCGCTCATTGAGGTATTTATCAAGCTCCAGGTTGACGGTCTCAGGAACGTCTTCACCCGCCTTGGTCAAGGCCTGCCGCAGTAGCCCCTCGGCCTTCATGGCAAAGGCGGTGGAGTCGCCGAGGATACGCATGGCCTCGGTGGGGTTATGGAAGCCCACCGAGTTTTCGGCGCCAATATAAAGGCTGCGGAAAAAGGCCTCCATATAGAAGTCCTTGGCCTTTGCATAAAGCCCCTGATCAATGGCCGTTCCGGCTGCCTGCAGCTCATGAACCCTTTCGATAAGCTTGGCCACGGCGGCAGTAGCGTACCCGGAACGGATCATCATGGAGACGGTACGATCCTGAATGGCAAAGACCTGCTTGCGCAACCACTCCGGCGTTTCGGAATGACACTGCTGACAGGCCTTCATATCATTCTTGAGCGGGCTGGTGACCCGATGGTCCGAGACCTTGTTGCTGCCCACTTTGGTGTAGGGCATATGGCAATCGGCACAGGAGACACCGGCCATCCAGTGGACGCTGTCACGCGAGAAGAGCTCAAACTCGGGATGGCGCATGAAGGGCATCTTGTAACCGGTGACGGTCTGGGTCCATTCACCCACGGACTTGTCGGAACGGATCTGCTTGATGATATTCTCCACCGAAATATTGCCCCAGCTGCTGCCCTGCCAGGGGAAGTAGATACCAGCGGATTTATTTTTGGCATCCTTCTCAATATTGTAGGTCACATGACACTGGGCACACACCAGACTGCGCATCTCCTGATGAGAGAGCTTCTCGCGATCCACCTGCATGACATCCAGGGCCTTGCCCAGAGTGAACTCGCGCGACAGGGCCAGGGACATGTCCTTGTTGTCGTGGCAATCAATACAGGCCACGCCCAGCTCCTGATGTTCCTTCGGGATCATGCCGTGTACTTCGGCCCAGGGCTTGCTGTAATAGTCGTAACCCATCTCCTTTTCAAACTTCGGGGCATAGGGCGTCTTACAGGTGAGACAGACACCGCCGGCACCGATCCGGGAAGGATCAATCTCCAGCTGGTCCTTGAGCATGTAGGCATGGCCGCGCGGCTCATTATACTCCACACCAAAGCCCCAGCCATTAAAGAGCAGGGCCATATAGGGAAATTCGGAGAGCTTGTCATAGGTAATATTGTCGGCGTCAAAGCCTTTTTTGTACTTGCTCTTGCCGGGTTCGGTGGGTTCCTCCGTCATTTTCCAGAGGTCGTAATGGACAGGATAGGCCTTGCCCCATTCGCCCGGGTCAATTTCACCGTCGGCAATCTTCACCGGCTTCACCGCCTCCACCTTTTCCGGGGGGTTGCAGCCGGTCAACAGCAGTCCGCCTGCGGCCAACAGGGCCATGGGCAATACGATCTTCTTCATATTCTTCTCCTCCATACGTAGTAGCTTCATTGGTTTACAGGGTTAGGATAGCACCGGTGCCGCGATGGCTGATGCGACGATGGCACTGCCAGCAGAGACGGTCCTGGTTGATATGATCAACCGTGGCCTCATGGCACCTGATGCAGTTGGCCTGCACCACGCCCTCGCCATGTTCGCTGATGACGATTCGTTCCGGCACCCGCCCGGAATAAAAGGCCCAGGTATCCTTCATGCCGTCGATGCTCTTCCAGACATAGTGCGCCGCCACATTGTTATTGGGCAAATGGCACTCCACGCATTTCTGGCGGCTATGCCCGCCGGAATGAGACCAGGCCTGATACTCGGCCTCCATGACGTGACAGCCGGCGCAAAAATCGGGGGTCTCCGATTTTGCCAGGAGACCGGGTGGTCCCAGCATCATAAAAATCGCCACGACAATCGCGGCTCCGAGGATGGCCAGACCATACATGCCGATCCTCTTCCTCTTGGGGTTGAGCATAGGAACACCTCCTTTCTTCATAGGTTAGGCGCTGTCAAAAACCAATGGTTCAATTTTCGACAGCAAAACCAGTAAATGTCAATGGATCTTTTCTCCTCTCCTGGTCTATCAGCAAAAGATGTGCCAAATCTCTTAAAGCCGTTATTCCAAAGATATATGAGGCAATCTTCTCACCATGTCACCAAAGGGTAACCTATGCCGCGGGCAGACGGTTCCCCTTTGGTAACATGGCCGGCCCGGCCTCTGCGCAGACCATGGCGGGCTCCCCCGCAACGCAAGGCACAATTATCTATGAAAACAGGTTGGTGAGGGTGTAAAAGGTAAGCAGGGCCTCTCGGGAACCAGGCCGTTTCTTGGAGAGTAAAGGAGAACGAATCGAGTGCCTGAGGCGAAGATCAAAGAAAAGTAGTCAGGAAGTTGAGCTGCGGAAATCAAACGTTTGCCCAATCGAGTCAGGCCCAGACAACAGGCAACAACCATGGGCCGACATGGCAATGACGCATCTCTGAAACAAAAGCGCCACGCCGATATTTTTTTGCACACGCCGCCGATATCGACCCAAAAGGCCATGCATAATATCAACAGCCACCGCACCCTGGAACACCCACCACCTACCTTAGGAGATGAGCCATGCTGAGAATAACCGTTCTTGTCGCCCTACTGCTACCGATGACCGTCCAGGCCCAGAATTATCCAGGCATGCCGGATGCCGCCATGCACAACAGGATGCTGCAGATGGAAAGCTGCCTGGAAAATATTGATGAAGCGGCCATGGAGACCCTGCAGGCCCGGACACAGCGACTGGATGCCGAGATCAAGTCCCTCTGTGCCCAGGGTAAACGTCAGGAGGCCCAGCAGAAGGCCGTCACCTTTGGCCAAGAGATGGCAACCGACCCCACCGCGCAGCACATGCGCAGGTGCGGCGAATTAATGCCGGGCATAGTGCCTGACATGACCTACACCCACGAAAAGGACGCCTCAGCCGGCCACGTCTGCGACCAGTAGCCCCGCGCCGGTCTCTTTGCCGGGGCCGAAGGCGGCACCCTCTTTCTTGGTGAAATCGATTGCCCATGGAACTGCTAGGAGCCTGTCGGACTTAGAGAATCGTAGCGAAAATTCAAGAAATCGAGGCCAGATTTTCATGGATTTGAGGCGAATAGCAGAGCTATTTAACGAAAAGCCATGGGAATATGGACCGATTTTTCGAATTTGCAGTAGATTTATGTCTAAGTCCGACAGGCTCCTAGGTCAAACTGCTGCGCATCCTGCAGGACGGCCAGGTCGGCCGGTGGGGCGGACAGGGAGTACCATGTTGATGTGCGTGTCATTGGCGCCACCAATGGGCGACTCAAGGACGAGGTCAGGGAAGAGCCCCTCTCACCCCTACTCAGGAGCCCCCGTCTCGTTGGGCAACCGGCAGGAGACGGGCAGTGTGCCGTTCAGGCGAGCCGTCTCATAGACATGCTCGGCAAAACCGGCGCCGGCCTCACCATAGATATTGTAGGCGGCATGGGCGCCGGCCTCCAGCAGCTGCAAGCGCTGATCGTCAAACATGGCAATGGCAGCAATATTGCCTCGGAATTCGGCCTTGACGAGCTGTTCAATGGCAAAGAGGTTGGCGCGGTGTTTGGGCATGGCAAGCAGGACCATGTCCAGTTCCCGGAAACCGCCGCTTCTCTTGAGCATATCCCAGAAATCAGGATCAGACGCATCTCCTGAAATAACATTACGACCGGCGGCCTGATGGGCCTGCACCGATTCGTTGTTAAAATCGACCCCCACCACCTTGACATCACAGCGTTGACGCATCAAATCATAGGCGCCAGTGCCGATACGGCCCATACCCAGAACCGCAACATTGGCATGCAGGGGCACAGGCAGATCATGCGCAGGGCTGCCATCTTTTTCAAAACGGACAAAAAAACCATGGAAACTCTGGTAGATGGCCGTGGCCCTGCTGTTTAGGGGGGCAGCCAGGATAAAGGTCACGGACAGAGCCAGAGCAAAAACCGTCAACCACTGCGCATCAAGCCAGCCATTGGCCACTGCCACTGCACCGACGATCAGACCGAACTCGCTATAGTTGGCCAGATTAAAAGAGGCGAGCAGGGCGGAACGGGCCCGCAGCCCAAACCAACAGAGGAGGACAAAAAATAGAACCACCTTGATGGGCACCAGCAGACTGAGCACCGCGGCTTGGCCCACGGTTTGCCAATCGGGCATGCCCCCCAGACCGATACTGAGGAAAAAGCCCACCAGGAAAATCTCCTTAAAGCCTAACAGGCTTTTCGCTAGTTCCTTGGATTTCGGGTGGTCAGCCACCAGGATGCCGATGAGCAGGGCGCCGAGATCCGCCTTCATGGCCACGGCCTCAAAACTAGCCGCTCCCACCACCAGGGCCAGAAAAAAGCCGTAGAGAATGGTTAATTCACCATGATCGCAATGATCCATAATGCGATAGATCGCGGGTTTAAGCAGAAAAAGGGCGGCCAGCACAGCCACGGCCCAGGGTGAGGGAAGCTTACCGGTGGAGACGGTGAGAAAAAGAACCGCCAGCACGTCCTGCATAATGAGAATACCCACTGCGACGCGGCCATGCACGGCAGACATCTCGCCGCGGCTCTCCAAAGTCTTGACGGCAAACACGGTGCTGGAAAAACTAAGGGCAAAACAGATCAGCACACTGCCGGCCAACCCCGGATCGCCGAACAGCCCGACCCCGCCGGCAACCAGACCGATAAGCAGGCCTGAGAAGAGTAAGATGGTGGCCACCATATGCAGGGAGGTGCCGGCCCACACCTCCGGGGCCAGCAGATCCTTGACCTTCAGTTTGAGACCAATGGTGAAAAGAAGTAATGTCACACCCAGATCAGCCACCAGTTGCAGAGTGGAGCCTCCCTCGAAGCCCAAGGCGTTGAGGACAAAGCCGGCCACCAGAAAACCCACCAGGGGCGGAAGACCGAGGCGTCGGGCCGCGAAACCGCAGAAAAAAGCAACTGTTATCCAGAGAGGATCCATAGATTACCTGGCCAGGGAATTTCTTGCAGGAACGGAAGCGCCGCCCGGCGGGCGGTGCGGGGAACAGTGACATCACCAGACGGGAAGTGTGGCAGAAACCACAGGGGCGTCATTCCCATGCGCTCTCCTTGCCGGAAAAACAGCCCCATCTTTTGGCCATCTTGAGTAATTGCTCTTTTGTCAACAGCACCTTTTAGGGCTGGTAGTCACCCTCCTCCTCCACTGGAGAGGCCCAGACGATGTGATGCTTGTTGACGATAAAGACCTGATTTTTTTTAACACCCACCGTGGTGCCATAGATGACGATAAAGGGGTTGGTGCCCTTGATCATCAAATCGCTGACCCTGTCCATGGGGGCGGTGTCACTGTTCAGGTTGACAACCCCCCTGATCACGGTGCCATCTATCAGTTTGGCGGTAATCTTCTTTTCCTGGGTTTCCTGTTTCATAACTCTCTCCGTGCACTCCTGCTTTTCCCGCCTCGGTGGCCGGACAGCACGGCTGATCACCTGATCATGGCGTGATCATGGCCGCTGTCCGGCGCCAAGACGTACTTTTTTGCCGCCCCCATAATCAGCCCCAAAAAACCGGTCTTTCGCCCGAATTACATAACAACGGCATGGCAGGCATGCAAGCTTTTTCCCTTGCCGGACCGGCATTTAACAAGGCCCCTTGCCTCCTCTGCGAGTCTTCCGGCGCTGTTGTCCTTTCAGTGCCGCCACCTCCCCCCGCCACGGCCCTTGACTGGTCCAGGCTCATCCTGGCAATGCCCCGGAAGATCATCAGGCACTGCAAGCTGCACCCCAAGGCTACTCAGAGTGTCGCAGGCTCCCTTACCTCCTGCGGACGCGCATTTTTCGCGTCATTTTCCCTTGCCTCAGCTACGCGCGCTACGTTTTTCAAGGGGCTGTTACGGTATGATAAAACAACTCTGGAATTCGGGCTTCACGCCAACAAGTGCCGACTGTCGCCCTGCTGAGCGGCAAATTCCCTGGCCTTTGCCACCAGGGCCGGGGCCCATTCCCTGGTGGCCACGGCATGAATATGGCTGTAGAGGGCCAAGACATTTTTATAGACCAGACCGTCCCTGCCTTCCATAAAACCGACTCCCCTCTCCATCTCCAGGGACAGGCTGTCCGGTTGACCGGACCAGGCGGCAACCCGGCTGTAACGGAACTCATGCCCCTTGATCAACGTGCCGTCCCGGTAAAAGGGGTTGTTGGGCAGGGCCCGAAGAATGGTATAGCCATGGGCCTGCGGTCTTTTCTCCAGACTAAAACGGACCGGAAAAACGCCCACCAGGGGGAAATCCTCATGGGCCAGGCGGATCGACTCGCCCAGATAGATGAGACCACCGCACTCGGCATAGATGGGCAGACCAGCCTCGGCGGCCGCTTTGACGCCGGCCCGGAACCCCGTGTTGGCAGCCAGCAGAGAGGCGCTTGTCTCCGGAAAGCCGCCGCCGATATAGAGGGCATCTAGCTCAGGAGGCAGGGCGGCGGCCTGCAAGGAGTCGATCTCCACCACCTCTGCCCCCTCGGCCTCCAGGGCCCGCAGATTTTCCGGATAATAAAACTGAAAGGCGGCGTCGCGCAACACTCCCACCTTGACCGCAGGGCGCACCGGCCGGGGCGGCCGCGGCTGCTCCTGACCATGAAAATCAAGAGAAACCATAAGCCTGTCAACCGCCGCCATGTCGAGACTCGTGGCCGCGGTCCGGGCCAGTTCGGCAATGGCCTCGGCAGCGCCGTCATACTCCTGGAAGGGCGTCACCCCAAGGTGACGCATGGGGAAAATATCCTTTTTGGCGCGGCGAAAGGCGCCGACCACCGGCAGACCGGCATAGGTCTCCACCGCCTCACGGACGATTGCTTCATGCCGGGCACTGCCGATACGATTTAAAACCACACCGCCGATCTTCACCTGCGGATCAAGATTTTTACAGCCCAGAACCAGGGCCGCCACAGTACGGGTGGTTTTGGTGCAATCCACCACCAGCAGCACCGGCATGTCCAGGAGTTTGGCCAGTTCGGCAGTGGAGTAGCCGCCATGGGCATCAACCCCGTCATAGAGCCCCCGGTTGCCCTCGACAATAATAGTGTCCCCCTGGACTGCCCGGGCCCGAAAGGAGGTGAGCAAATCATCCCGTTCCATGAGATAGGGGTCCAGATTAAAACAGGAGTGGCCCGCCGCCAGGGAAAGCCACCCGGCATCGATATAATCCGGCCCCTTTTTAAAGGGTAATACCACCTTGCCCTGTCCGGCATAATGGGCCACCAGACCCACGGCCACCACACTCTTGCCAGAACCGCCGCCGAGGCCGGCGACAATAATCCCCTTCATTCTCACTCCTTCTCCTGATAATGGCCCGGGCTGCACCACGACAGGCACCCGTCCTGATAAAAGATCTTCGCTCTGCTTACCATGGAATTGCCACCATGCCTATGATGCTCTGCCGCTCCTTGACATTTTTCAAAAAACCTCGGTCCGGACAGGCCGGGCTGCAGACAACAGACGACCCGAGCGCCCCGACTGCCGCCTGTTGTGCCGACGTGCCTCTATTTTTTTCTAAGCGAACAAAGAGCCGATATGGTAGATATTTAACCCCTTGCAATTTTATAATCCATGCTTAGTGTAACGGTTTCAAAATCATAATTATACCGGTTAACAAACCGTTTTCACTTTTCATTATTTCAAGAGGTTTCCCATGTCCGACGACACACAGCGCCCTGCTGACCTGAACCAGGTTATTGCTGAACTGGAAGAAAAAATCAAAGAGCTCCCCAATAATTTCGTGGCCCACCACCATCTGGCCATGGTCTATCACAAGGCCGGTCGCACCAGTGACGCCATCAATGAACTGAAAAGATGCCTGGAGATCGACGATGCCTCGGCCGAGGCCCTTATCAACCTGGGTGCCATCTATTTCGAACAGGGCAAACTCGATGAGTCCCTGGAGGCCAACAAAAAAGCGGTTACTCTGGCGGTAAATCCGGCCCAGGCCCATTGCAATATCGGCCTTATCCACCAGCAACGCGGCGAGAACGACAAGGCCATTGATTCCTACACCAAGGCCACCATCAATGACCCCAAACTGGCCTTTGCCTGGATTAACCTGGCGGCTGCCAAGATCGGCGCCGGCGACTTTGCCGAGGCCCTTGATGCTGCTAAAAAGGGGGTGGAACATGATCCAGACTTCCCCATGGCCCACAACAACCTCGCTGTTGCCCTCTTCTACAACGAGGAGTATCAGGCCGCCGAAAAATCCCTGAAAAAGGCGGAAGAGCTCGGCTACCAGGTGGAGCCCATGTTCAAGAAGGTTCTGGCCGAAAAACTGTAGGGCATCTCGTGCCCGGCTCTTTTTCGTGCATCAGCATGGCAGGCGCACCCAGCCTGTGTCTTGGTCTGCACTGACCAAGGCTTCCACAGTCTGCTGCCGCCCTTCCGAGAATGCATGGAGACCAATCGCCTGATAGTGACCGAAGGCGATGATACCTTGACACGCTGCAACAAAATATAAGAGATTCCCATGAGTAAAGGACCACTTATCAAAACACGCCCCTGGTGCCCCTTCTGCGGCCAGGAGGTCGGCCGCCCCCGGGAACCGATTGCCAGAAAGATGGATGAGTTTCTCCTGGGCGAGTGCCAATGCGGTGCGGTTTACGTCTCCGAACCCACCGGCTTTAATGTCGGCGCGGCCATGGTGGAATGCATGGTGGCGGCCTGCGACGACAATCCGGACCTGGCCTGGGAACTGGAGGCGGATGTCGACTATCTTTCAAACCGGATCGACAACTATGACGAACAGAGCCATTACGTCTATGAATCGCGTGAGCACGAAGGGCGCAGAATCGGCGGCGTCCTCTACTTCATACGGCTGACCAAGGACATTGCCACCCTTTCAGGCAAGCTCAAGGATCACAAGGAGAAGCACGCCGCCAAGGTTAAATCCATTGCCATCGGCTCTTTTGTTGTACCAGAGCTGGAGCCTGCTCCCGATCCCAAGCGCAAAAAACAGCGGGTCAAGAAAGAGCAGGTCTCCACCTGGGTGGCCGAGGACGATATCGACGCCCTGGTGCGCGCCACCTTTGATGACAGCAGGACCCTGCGCTTTATGCAGCGCCTCCTCTACTCGCCTAACGAGGCGGAACGCTACCATACCGCCCACATCATGGGCCAGGTGTGCCGTCGCGTATCCACCCGTAAACCGGGCATGGTCAGCGATGTCCTGCATCGCATGTATGAATCATGCACTGATTCCGCCTCCACCCATTGGGGGTTGATTGAGACCATCGGCTCTATAATTGCGGCGCGCGCCGACCTCTATGGCGCCTTTGCCAGGCATCTTCTCATGTATCGCGGCGTTGATTCCAGCCGCCCCCTGGTCCTGTGGGCCCTGGCCACCATCGCCAAGGACAGCCCCGAGGTGATCAGACAAACGCCGGTCTATGCCGTTTTTGACTTTGTCCAGCATGAAGATCCCTTGACCCGTGGCAATGCCGTGCGTCTCTTCGGCCGGATCAATGCCGTTGAGGTAAAGAGCGACATTGAAAAACTTGTAGATGATCCGGCCCCACTTACCATCTATGAAGAGGGTAAGGCGCAGGAGACCACGGTTGGTACCCTGGCCCGCGAAGCCTTGACCCACATGGCCGAAATGTCGGAAAAGAACAAACCGGCCCCCATGACCCTGGGCAACGCCCAGCTCTAGCACCCACACGACAACAACCTGAAAAGAGTTAAACACCGAATTATGCAGGAAGATATTATGACTGAAAGCAGCATGAAGGTTATACCCACCAATCCGCAGGCAGAACAGCAAAACGAAGAGGAAAAGAGCCAGGCCCGCCTTGATTATGAGGAGGGCATGCGTTATCTGGACAACCAGGATCTGGCCATGGCAGCCAACGCCTTTCACAATGCCTTGATGGGATGGGAAGAGGAAGGCGATCAGCATGGCGTTGCCAATGCCTCGGACAAGCTCGGCGATCTCTGCGTCGAACGGGGCGATTATGACAAGGCCTTTGCCTTTTATGACCGGGCCTATGAGATCTGCTCCACTGATTTCGACCGCTACTCTCTCTTCACCCTTGAAAGAAAGAAGGCCGCCCTTTACCTGAAAATGGAACGGCATGAAGATGCCCTTGACCTCTATTGGGATATCTTTGATGAGTACAGCGGCAACCGCGACCCCAAGGGTGTTGTCGAGACCCTGGAGACCATGGCGACCATTTTCGTGAGCCTCGGCGACAAGGAAAAGGCGGCTGATTGCTACCAGATGATCGCCAAGACCCATCGCAATTTCAAACATGCGGAAGAGGCGACCGAGTATGAGAACAAGGCCGCCGAAATTCGCCAAGAGCCACGAGCATGATTCTTGACCGGGCATGATGATCGGCACCCCTAAAAGGGATTGCCGTTCTTAGCGAGTGCCTGTCCCGAAAATAACCCTGGCGGCCGATCTCCCGGAGACGGGCGAGCTCGCTTACCCGCTTCATGCTCAAAAAATAATGCTCGGAGGTAAGCGAAACGAAGTGGAGACTCCGATATCGCATAGATGCCCTGCAAGCCAAGTCCATCTCTTGCAGGGCGTGCTTATTTTTTTGCACTCCTTCATCTCGAACAGGTAGGTGAACCTGCGAGACTTCGAAATGACCTATTTCGGAAGAGGCTCATGCGGCACCGCTGAGCCGGGAGACACCAAGCCCATCCCCTTTGGCGATTAACGGTTGGCCGACCTTTGCCCCTGCCCCCCACAAGATAACCAACCACAAAAAAGCCCCGATACTCACTCATGAGTATCGGGGCTTTTTTGTGGTTCTATAGAGATAAAACCAAGACGACCCTTTAGTCGTTGCCGAGAGAATCCTCTTTCTTGAGGCGCTCAGGCAGACCGTACATGGTCGTGGAGCCGGAAGACCAGAAACCAAGCTTCTCTTCCTTAACCAGCTCATTGGCGGCATTCTTGATAGCACGCGGCTTTGAATCAGGATCGCACTTATAGAAATCCTTTACGTACAACTGTGGCTTGGGGGCCTTCGCAGCCTTTTCAAGGATGGCGGCTTTAAGCTCTTCTTTTGACATTGCCATGGCGATTCTCCATAAACGTTGAAGGTGACTTATAATAACGAAAAATGCGGATAACCGGACCAGCCAGCTATCCGCATTCATCTGCTTATAATTCTAAATCAAATTACTTGCAGTGGCTGGTGAACTTGAAGTTGGTGGTGGTTCTCCAGGTATCATAAGCCAGACGATAGTCATCAATGGACTTCATGGTAAACGGAATACCCGTCGTTTCAAAGAACATCTCCCAACCGATACGCTCAGCCCACTCGCCGATACGCTCGTACTGATTGGCGTCCTTGGCATACACCTCAAGAATATTCTTGATGGCCTCAACCGTCTCAGGCCAGCGTGGCGGTGTGTTGGGCAGGAAGGGGATTACCATCTTGGAGAAGGTGGGGTTTGACTTGGCATTGGACACCTTACCACCAACCAGAATAGCAATACCGTCACCATCAGGATCAGCAAGAGGCATGGCCGGACACATGGTGTAGCAGTTACCGCAGAACATACAACGGTCATTGTTAACGGTTACCGACTTGACTTCCTCTCCCTTTGCATTGGTGGCCTTGGCAGGCTTAACGGCACCAAGAGGACAGGAGGCAATGGCCAGGGGCAACTCACAAAGACCGGTAATGGCATCATGATCAATCATCGGCGGCTTACGATGCACGCCGAGGATGGCAATGTCGGAGCAATGTACGGCACCACACATATTCAGACAGCAGGCCAGGGCCAGTTTCACCTTGGCAGGCAGGTCCATGTTGACGAAATGGTCAAAGATCTCATCCATAACCGCCTTGACAACACCAGAGGCGTCAGTGGCCGGAGTATGACAGTGAATCCAACCCTGGGTATGTACACAGTTGGAGACACAGGCGCCGGTACCACCTACGGGGAACTTATTACCGCGGCTGGCCAGATCGTCCAGCAGGGGCTGGACCTTGTCCTTGGAATCAACCATGAACTCTACGTTGTTACGGGTGGTGAAACGCAGACAACCATCGCAATGGGCATCAGCGATATCACACAGCTCGCGAATCTGTTCAATGGAGATCAGACGGGCGGAGCCGACACGTACGGTGTAGCACTCGGCGCCGGTTTCAGAGACATGCACCAAAACACCGGGCTGCAGGATCTCATGATAGAGCCACTTCCCCTTGTTCTCTTTGATAACCTGGGGATAGAATTGTTCAAAATGTGGGGGACCGATATCGGTAATTCTGTCCGCCATCGGATTTGCTGGATCGTAACCCATAATAAACCTCCTTCTATATATAGAATGAATTTTATTTAATGTTCGCTTTACCGGTTAATCAGGCTCTGATTATTGGGCGTGGCGCTTACGGAATTCCCTGATATCACGCTCAAAACCACCCGGAACCTCTTCGTCGGACCAGAAGACATAGGGGTTTTCACGCGGGATCTTAATATGCTGAGGAATCGGGGTCACATCCATAACTTTCAGGAAGGTGGGCAGACCGACACGCTGCATGGTCTCACCAAGGCGCTCGCGGTTCTTACCATTCTCCATCCACCAATCCCAGATGGTCTCGATAACCTCGATAACCTCTTCGTACTCGTTGTCGGGATTGATCTCGATAAAGGGGATGATCATGGTGGCCAGCTGCGCACCATAAAGAATGGGGGCCTTGGCACCGCAGAGGATGGTAGCACCCTGCTGTTTGCCGGGCCGCAGAGCGCGCGGCATCATGTTGATGCAATGCATACAGCGGGTACAGTTGCTGTTGTCAATCTGCAGTTCGTCGCCCTTCATGCGCATGCACTTGGTGGGGCAGAGAGCCAGAACATCGGCCTCCATGTCAAAGGCCTTGGACTCGGTGCGGGCACCGCCGTTGGGCTTGTACTCGCCCTTGATGTAGCCCTGAACCGCGGCCTGATCGATGCGGATATCATCTTTCCAGGTACCGATGACGGAGAAGTCGGAACGGGCAATGGAAGCAACGCAGTCGTTCGGACAACCGGAAAACTTGAACTTGAACTTGTAGGGGAAGGCAGGACGATGAATCTCATCCTGATAATGCATGGTCAGATGATGACAGATGGAAGCCGTATCATAGCAAGCCCACTCGCAACGGGCAGTACCGAGACAGCAGGCCGGGGTACGCAGGTTGGAGCCGGAACCACCGAGATCCTGGTTCAGATCATGGGTCAGATCATAAAACAGAGGCTCGAGGTTTTCGGTACGGGTACCGAGAAGAATCATGTCACCGGTGGAGCCGTGCATATTGGTCATACCGGAACCATACTTCTCCCAGAGATCACAAATGGCACGCAGCTTGGCAGTGCTGTAGAACTTACTGGAAGGCTGGTTAATACGGACGGTGTGAAAGTGGGCAACCCCGGGAAACTGCTTGGGGGAGTCGGAATAACGACCAACAATACCACCACCGTAACCGAATACACCAACGATACCGCCGTGTTTCCAGTGGGTAATTCTGTCTTTGAAGGACAGCTCCATTTGGCCCAGAATATCCCAACATTCCGGCTTGGTCTCCGCCTGACGCTTGAGGTCAGTTACAAACGATGGCCAAGGACCACTCTCGAGCTCGTCCATTAAGGGCGTATCATGCTTTGGCATTTTCTCGTTTCCTCCTTAAGGATCTTTGAATATAAAAAGCTTATACCTCTTATTCACCGTTACGAATCTTGACGCACACATGGCACCAAAAACCCCTGCCGATGAGAAAAAACTATTTCTGAATAGAAATTCAGTTTTGTGAACTTATCTCCCGCTCCTTTTTTTGTCAACCAAAATCTTACAGTTTAAGCAGTCACTTATACCTTGTAAAATATTTCGTATATTCAGGTTTTTACCATTATACTAGGAGCGAAATTCTCCCACTAACAGGCTGAAGCAAGGCGGCTTTTCTGTTTTAATAAAACTTTCTTTCCGTTATTTATTATGCCGTGTGATAGCCTGCCAGGGTGATCTCCCCATTCAACGGAGCGTTCGCACAAAGTGACCACTCCACCCCTGTTGCCACTTCTTCCTGGCCAGATTGACAATCAACCCTCTCCCCTTCCCTCTGCCCCCCTGAAATCCACCATGCCCAGACCAAAAAAAAAGCGCTGTTGCAAGGGAACGTTTGCCGGCAAGGCCTTTAAGCCCACCCAGATTCCCATGGATGAGCTCACCAAGACCAATCTCTTCGATGATGAGGTGGAGGCCTTACGCCTCTGTGATGTGGAAGGCCATACCCAGGAACAGGCCGGCCGGCTGATGGGGGTGTCGCGTGGCACGGTGCAAAGGATTCTGACCTCGGCCCGCAAAAAAACGGCCTCAGCCATAGTGCATGGCGAGGCCCTTATCTTGACCGACAGTTGACCATAGGGTGTCTTGAATAATGAGATATTTCGGAGTCTCGCTCCGCTCGCTTACCTGTTCGAGTTCAAGAAGCATAGAAAATAAAAAGCGCGCCCTGAAAGAGGTAAGGGAGCCTGCGACACTCCGGGTGCCCTTGGGGTGCAGCATATTAATGACATGTGAGCATTTTTATTTTTGTAGCGACGATGAAATCGGCCAAAATGGCAATTATTCAAGATACCCCATAGTCCTTCGGTCGGCGCGTGGATCCGCTTTTTTCAGGATGTGCCGCAACCACTCAGGTGACGACCTTTGGCGCCGTCATCAATGGTGGCAATTGCCGCTGCCCTTGCAGGCCTGGCCGGGCTGCATGACCGGCAGATTGCCGGCCACAAAGGCATCGGCAACATCCTGTACCGTGGGATATTGCTGCTGGTGAGCGAAGTAGACCTGAATCCCCACCTCGGCAAAACCTGCCAGGGGTCTGGCGCCCATGCCGCCGACAATGATGGCTTGCACGCCTTGCTCGGCCAGAACTTTGACCGGCACCATGCAGCCCCCGGCGGCGTGGGCGATATTGTCGAAACAATCAGCGCCGGCCACCCGGCCATCCTCCAGCTCAAGCAGGGTAAAGAGGTCACAATGACCGAAATGGTCGGAACGGGAGGCGCTCAAGCCGCCCGGATTATTGCTGGGTACAGCCAGTTTCATTTTTTGCATCAGTTACACCTCGTTTATCGATTAAGCTCCGTGCGGCGGCGGACCGAAAATGGTATCCGTCAGTTTTACATACCAGGCCGCGGACTGCACCTGGATGATATAGGAAAGGGCGATGACCAGGGCGGCATTGGCCCCGGCTTCGCCAAAGGCATTGATGGCGATGGCCAGGGCAATGGAGAGGTTACGCATGACAGTGCCGTAGACCAGGGCAATGGCATCACCACGTTTAAAAAAGATCTTGCCGATGATGGTCGACAGGCTGAAATTAGCCACGTAAATGATAAGCAGAGGCACAAAAATAACACCAAGCAAGGCCGGATCAGCCATGACGGTCTTGGCCTTCAGAGCCATGGCCACAAACACAACACCAAGAACTCCCACGGTGGACAGGGCCGGAAAGCGCGGCGCTATCTTGGCCTTAAACTCCGCCATGGTGTACTTCTTGAGCAGTGATGCCCTGGTGACATAGCCCAGCGCCATGGGGATAAAAACGATCACGACAATCTGCTTGATCACCAGCATGACGTTGACATCAACCTTGGCGCCCAACAGGGCCTTGACATAAAAAGGGGTGGCCAGGGAGCCCAGGGTAAGGCCGATCACCGTCATATTGATGGCCGCCCCCATATTGCCCTTGGCAAAACCGGTCCAGGAGATGGTCATGCCGCTTGTGGGCAGCAGGGAGGCAAGCAGAAGCCCCAGGGCCATGTAAGGCTGGTCCGGGAAGAACCAGATCCCCAGACCATAGGCGATAAAGGGGATCACCCCGAAATTTATGACCTGGGTCAAACCTTGCAGCTTGAAATTGAGGCCCTGTTGCAGGTGCTTGATATTGAGGGTCACCATCATGGGGTAGACCATGAGAAAGGTGAGGGGGACAATCAGGCTCTTCAGCTTGCGGACCTGATCCGCATCCACATAGGCACCGAAGAAAAAGCCGGCCACCATCATGGTGGGGATGGCAACAATCAGGTTTTTATTAATCTTTATCAGCAGGTTCCACATGGGCTCACCAAAGGGTCGGAATTTCAAGGATCCAGAAGCCAAAGAAGTGCCTGTCCTGAAACAGGTAATTTCGGAGTGTCGCAGGCTCGCTTACCTGTTCGAGATCAAGGGGTGCGAAAAAATAAGCGCGCCCTGCAAGAAGCACCCTTGGAGTGCAGGCATATATGCTCTCTCGGAGTCTCCACTTCGTTTCGCTTACCTCCGAGCATTATTTTTTCGCATGACAAGGTAAGCGAGCCTGCGAGACTCCGGGAGATCGGGCCGGTAAGCGAGTTTACGAGACTCCAAGAGGGCCGTTTCTGGACAGGCACCAAGAAGCCGGCATGCCGAGCCGCAGTCCCGGCCCTGCCGACCTTTCTGATCCGGTGGCTTTCCGGAGAGGTACTATCTGGCCTCATCAATCATGGCACGGATCTTGGCAAAGGTCTCGGCCAGAGAACCGGGGAAGACATCGTCATCTACCATGGCGCGGATATCGGCCTCGCCATAACTCATATAGCGGATCTGCGTTTTGCCATCCTTGCTGAAGGCCATGACGAACTTGGGCATGAGGATGGAGCGTTCCGGATTGGCGGTCAGACTCTTGCCCGCCTTGCTCGGTTTACAGACCTGGATCATGTGCAGATCAAAATCAGGGCCCACCTCCGCGCCATGGGCTGTAAACGTCTTGGCCATATCCATGGTCTGGCTGTTATTAACGATAAAGTCATACTTGTTACAAACCGCCTCAAAGTCCCTGGCAAAGGCTGCAGGCGTTTTGTCCGTTTCCGTGACATACAGGTCGTTGTGATCCATTTTACGTTCCTCCGGTCGTTTTTCAAAGAGTTAATGTATCTTGAATAGTATCTGGCCCCTCCTTGCCTCTTGCCAACACCTTGTTTTGTGCATATGCTCACATATACGCCCTCCGCCTGCACCCTGTCAAGGGAGAACTTAAGTATTTGCTAATATTCTTCCAGCCCAACATTGACAGGCCCACCGTATCGCGATAATGTGGGCGGGCGCGACAATCTCCGGGCAACCGGCCGTGTCCGACAGCCGGACAGCATAGCGGCACGGGGCTTGTCCACTACCCTAGTTTTGCCAAGTTTTCTAATTTTTTTTTATAGCCTGGGAGGGAGAGAAACATGGGAGAGAAAATAGTCATTATCGGCGGTGTTGCCGCCGGACCAAAAACAGCCTGTCATGCCAAACGGCTCATGCCGGATGCGGAAATCACCATTATTGACCAGGACAGCCTCATTTCGTACGGCGGCTGCGGCATTCCCTATTATGTCTCCGGGGATGTCTCCGATGAAGACGAGTTGCGCAAGACCAGTTTCCACATGACCAGGAATGAAGATTTTTTTCTGCGCGCCAAGGGTGTCACTGTCCGCACCCTGACCAGGGCCGTGGCCATCAACCGTCAGGAAAAGACCGTGGCCGTGGAACATGTGCAAAGCGGCGACAAGGATGCCGTCCCCTACGACAAACTGGTCATTGCCACCGGCTCCCAACCCTTTGTCCTGCCCATTCCCGGCGCCGACCTGGACGGGGTCTACACCATCAGCGACCTGCACAAGGCCATTGACATCAAGGGCCGCCTCGCCACCGGCAAGGTGGGCAAGGCAGTGGTTATCGGCGGCGGCGCCATCGGTCTGGAGATGGCCGAGGCCTTTACCGATCTGTGGGGGGTGGAGACCTCGGTGGTGGAATTCATGCCCCAGCTCCTGCCCCGCATTGTTGATCCCTGGTTTGCCACCATGCTGGAGAAGCATATGAGCGCCATGGGAGTGCAAATCCACACCGGGGAAGGCGCCTCCGAGATCGTTGCCGATGAAAACGGCCGGGCCTGCAAGGTGGTCACCCCCAAGCGCACCATTGAGACCGACATCGTCATCATGGCCACCGGCGTGCGGCCCCGCAGCCAGCTGGCCAGTGATGCCGGTCTGATCGTCTCGCCCTTTGGCATTGTCGTCAACGACCGGCTGCAGACCTCGGACCCCAATATCTACGCCGCCGGTGACTGCATTGAGATCACCCATATGGTTTCCGGCCAGAAATTCATGGCGCCTCTCGGTTCCCTGGCCAACCGCGAGGGCCGCATTGTCGGCGACAACCTTGCCGGTATTGCCACCACCTATCCGGGCGCCATGGGCTCCTTTATCATGAAGGCCTTTGAACGCTGCATCGGCGCCACCGGCCTCTCCCTGGAGTCGGCCCGGGCCGCCGGTTTTGATGCCGATGCCGCCATCACCGCCCCCTCCGATCGGGCCCATTTCTTTCCAACCGAGGCCAAAATCCCCCTGCAGCTCGTCTTTGATCGCCGCACCAGGCGCGTCCTCGGTGTCCAGGGCTTCGGCCCCATGAACGACGCAGTCCTGGCCAGGATTGATGCAGCCGCGGCCCTCATTGCCAAGAAAGGCACCATTGACGATTTCAGCCTCTGCGAGATGGCCTATGCACCACCCTTTGCCACGGCCCTTGATGCCTTAAACACCGCCGCCAACGTGGCCGACAACATGCAGATGAACCGGCAGCGCAACGTCTCCATCCCCGACTTCATGGCCTGGATGGATGACTTCAGCAGCCAACCCGACTGGCGGGCCCTGGACATCCGCCACCCCAGCGAGGTCAAACCCTTTAAGGAGAAGTATGGCGAGACCTGGCTGGAGATGGTTTATGACTCGGTGCGCGCCAACTACAGGGAACTGCCCACGGACAAGACCCTGATCATCATCTGTGATGCAGGTACCCGTTCCTACGAAATTCAGGTCTTTCTCGACGCCATGGGCATAGGCAACACCCTGGTACTGGGCGGCGGCTTTAACGTCATCTCCCGCCTGGAGCCGGAGTGGTGGCCCGCCAAGTAAAGGCCCCTCCTCAACTTTCTCCAGTTGCCTTATCACACCGTAATGGCGTAACAAATTTGGCCAGCACCGTTTTTTTTTGGGGTCAGCGGAGGATGAGGCGTTAGCAGGAACAAAAAAGCTCTCGTGCAGCGGTTTTTTTTGATTCCCCTGATGCCTCGGACCTCCCACCTCAAGCACTCCACCGTTGAAACAAACGAGAAAGGTTGCAAAAAACGAAATGCCGAGACATGAACCAACCCCAAAAGTTGAGGAAAAAGGGGGCGTCGGAGGCCGGATATGGCATTGTTGTATCCTCTGCCCCCTTCTCATCCTGCTGTTGCTCTGCCTCAGTCCTGGCCGCCCCCCTGCCCTTGCCGCCGCCCTTGACAGCAACACACCACGCGGGCAGGAGCTCTCCAGCCTGCCCCCGGTGGCCACGTCCCGCCTGCATCCAGGCCAGGCCATGGTGCTGGCCGACCAAGAGTACTTTCCAACGCTGCTCAATTATATCAGGG
Organism: Desulfobulbaceae bacterium; assembly: GCA_002868945.1. Taxonomy (GTDB): domain Bacteria; phylum Desulfobacterota; class Desulfobulbia; order Desulfobulbales; family SURF-16; genus BM506. Next base: position 8,690 of record PKTX01000008.1, on the reverse strand, counting down.
CCGCCGGCGAGCGTATCGACATGACCATGTTTCTATTCAAGATCACGGACTCGCCCCGCAACAAACCGGCCCTGCTCCTCAAGGAGCTGGGCCGAGCCAGCCGCCGCGGCGTACAGATCGAGCTTGTCCTGGAAAAATCGAGTTACAGCGACTCGATAAACAGGGAAAACAGCAAGGTGGCGGAGATGCTGCAGAGCCACGATATCAAGGTCCGCTTTGACTCAAAGCAGCGCATCACCCACAACAAAATGGTCATTATCGACGAGCGTTTCTGCTTTGTCGGCAGTCACAACATAACCCATTCGGCCCTGGCCTTTAACCACGAACTGAGCCTGCTGATCGACAGTCCTGAGCTGGCCGGCCAGTTACGCAGCTATATGGCAACAATCAAATGATGGACATGGAACTTTTCAGAGAGAGTCGTACCTGGCACGAGCAGGGTGCCTATGCCGAGGCGGCCGACGGCTACCAGCGCCTGCTGGCCCAGGATCCCCATAATGCCCAGCTCTGCTACCTCCAGGCCCTCCTTTACTTTGAACTGGACCTGCTCGATGCGGCAGCCGAGTGGTTTCGCAAGAGCATCAGCCTGGCCCCGGGCCTGGCCTCGGCCCACTACAACCTGGGGGTGATCCACTTTGCACAGGGCAATCTTGAGCCGGCGGCTGCATCCTATGAAGCGGCGGCCGCTCTCAATCCGCACGACACCGACACCCTCTTCAACCTGGGTCTTACCTTAAAAAAACAGGGCCGCTTCGACAAGGCCCTGGCTACCTACAACAAGGCATTGACGCTGAGTCCAGATGATGCCGATCTCCTCTATAATATCGGTGTCCTGTATATGGATATGGGGGAGAGCGCCAGGGCCGTCCACAGCCTGGAAGAGGTGGTGAAACGCCAGGCCGACCATGGCCCGGCCATCAATAACCTGGCCTACCTCTATCACCGCCAGGGGCAGGAAGCCAAGGCCATGATTGCCTATGAGCGCTTGCTTGAACTGGACCACAATGCCGCCATGGCCGCCCACATGCTGGCCGCCTTGCGCGGCCACAGTACCAGCAGCGCGCCGGCCACATACATCAGAGAGGTTTTTGACAGTTTTTCCGACCATTATGACCAGAGCCTGGTTGACAGGCTGGGCTACACCACGCCCAGCCGCCTGCGCCAAATGGTGCCGACCGGCACGCATTGTTTCAGGCGCTGCCTCGACATGGGCTGCGGCACCGGCCTCTCGGGCCAGGCCTTTTGTGATCTGACCGACACCCTGATCGGACTCGACCTGTCAACCAAGATGCTTGCCCTGGCAGCAGAAAAAGAGATCTACCACCACCTGCACGAGACGGATATTCACTCTTTCCTCAGAGAGAGCCGGGACATCTATGACCTGGTACTGGCCGCCGATGTCTTTGTCTACATAGGCGATCTCCGGGAAATCTTTCGGCTGGTACGGCAGCACAGCCGGCCGGGCACCCTTTTCCTCTTTTCAACGGAACTGGCCGAGGCAGACTATCAGATCAAGAGCACCGGCCGTTATGGTCACAGCAGGAAATACATTGACGAACTGGCGGCCGAGGAACACTTCGCCGTGCTGGACAGTGCCGGTGCCAATCTCCGCCGCGAAAAAGATAGCTGGATTGCTGGCAACCTCTATGTGCTGGAGGCCCTTTAACCCCTTTTGGGAACATAAGGCTATCTTGAATAATTGCTTTTTCGTCCAATCTCCCGGAGTCTCGCGAGCTCGCTTACCTCGTTATGCTCAAAAAATAATGCTCGGAGGTAAGCGACACGAAGTGGAGACTCCGATATCAAATATATGCCTGCACCCCAAGGGTACCCGGAGTGTCGCAGGCTCCCTTACCTCTTGCAGGACGCGCTTATTTTTTTCGCATGCCTTGATCTTGAACGAAAAATCTAATTATTCAAGACACCCACAAGAATGTTTCCCCAAAATGGCGGGATACAGAGCAACTGATTTCAGGCTTTTCTGCTGTTTTCTGATTCCTGAATTCTGAATCCTGAATTCTTTTTTAATAAAAGTTGAACTGAAAACGTAAACCCCACAGGAGCGTCGCATGAAAGTCATCGCATTCAACGGTAGTCCCCGCAAGACAGGTAACACTTCCGTCCTCATCCGGACGGTCCTTGACGAACTGGAAAAGGCAGGCATTGAAACCGAGACCATCCAGCTGGGCGGTCAGCCTCTGCAAGGCTGTATGGCCTGCATGAAATGCCTGAAGGAGAAAAACCAGCGCTGCGCCAACAATAACGACCCGATGAACGAATATATTGCCAAAATGATTGAAGCAGATGGTATTATTCTCGGCTCACCCACCTATTTCGCCTCGGTCTCCACTGAAATCAAGGCCCTCATCGACCGGGCCGGCTATGTCAGCCGCGTGAACGGCTCCCTCTTCAAGCGCAAGGTTGGCGCGGCCGTGGTGGCCATGCGTCGGGCCGGTTCCATCAATGCCTTTGATACCATGAACCACCTCTTCACCATCTCTGAGATGATCATCCCCAGTGCCAGTTACTGGAACATGGGAGTAGGACTGAAGCCCGGCGAAGTCAAGGATGACCAGGAGGGCATGGCCACCATGCGCAATCTGGGCGAGAACATGGCCTGGCTGCTCAAGAAGATCCACGGCTAACATAACAGCCCGTTGAAAAACGGTAGCGAGCGCAGCTGAGGCAAGGAAAAATGAGGCGAAAAAATGCGCGCCCGCAGGAGGTAAGGGAGCCTGCCACACTCCGCGTAGCCTTGGGGTCCTGTTTACATGGGCTTTAGGAGCATTTCGGAGTCTCGCTCCGCTCGCTTAGCTCAAGCCGAATTTTGACGACGCATCAGCAGATAGCGCACGAAGAGAGACCTTCGAGCGTAGTAGTTTTTCAACGGGCTGATAATATCGAATAGTTATCTCAACTCAGAAAGTTACATTCTATTTCTTACGGCGCCGCACCACCACCTTGCGCTTGGCGCCGCCACCACTAGCCTTCTTGCCACGCCGCACCAGCACCTTTTTCTTTGCAACAGGCGCCTCCTGATCACTGCTGCCATTCATATCGCGCGCATAATTGCAGCCCGCCTTGGGACAGGTGAGCATCACGCTGCCATCCGCCCTTTTCTGCTCAACCAGAAAAACAGAGGTGCAGAGCGGACAATGAACGGCATGGGGTTTTGACCAGGCCATGAATTCACACTCCGGCCGCGCGCAGACATACATGTCCTTGCCGGTGGGCGTCCGCTTGATCAGCAGTTGCCCCTCATGACAGAGAGGACAACTGTCGCCGGCCTCATTCTGCTCCGCCCCGGCATTCTGGGTATGCCGACAGGCCGGTACGCCGGTACAGGCCCAGTAACCACCAAAACGATCCTGCCGGTACACCATGGGCCGCCCGCATTGCGGGCACGGCTTGGTGGCCACCTCCCCCCCAGCCTGATGTCCCGTCTCCGCAAAAGGTGGCGGCTTTGCGACATGCTCGACAGCAGCGGAAGACTCCTGGACCGGTGGCGTGTTCATGGTCGTATCAGCCGTCTGAAAGACCTCAGCCTCGCCCCCCCTCTCTGGCTGGCCCGACTCGCCCTGGTCACTGTCAGCCGGTATGGGCGCCGCCTCGGGCGGCTCATCGGCCTGTTGCCCGGTCTGAAGCTCTCCAGCCGCCGACCCGGAGACCGGTTGCTCGCCGCTCTCCGCCTCAGGGCCTGAGAGCGGTTCTTCTTCCCCTGCCGGCGCCTGAACCGCTACCTCCTCCATGTCGGCAGAAACCGGCTGGCGATCGTCGTCCTGTTCCTCAAAGCCTTGTTCAGCAGGTTCGGCAAGGGGCTCCGCCGGCTCGACAGCAGACCGGTCCTGCCGGCTCTGCTGTCGAGGCGGCTGCTGATCAAAATCGCTGAGCACCGCAGCCGACCGGCCGGCAGATGCCTTTGGCGGTGCCTGGCCTTTCTCCTCCCCCTTGATAATACTTTTTGATTTCTTGAGACGCTTGGGCAGGGTGGTGGGCATCTTGGGCTTGACCAGCGGCTTGCCCTGAATACCCAGGTTTTGATCAAACTGTTTGAGGGCCATCTGAAAACGTTTGCGCCCCGTGGCCACCTCATCAATGGTTTGCCCATAGTAGACAAGAAAATTCATACCCTGCATAGCCGGGAAGGCCCTGTTCAAGGTATTGACCACCTTAAAGAGGTTCGTGTCACATTGCAGGGAGCCGTCTCCCCGGGCCATAATATAACCGCTCTCACATAGCCGACCCAAAAGGACAATAAGCTCTTCCCGGCCGCCGACACCAAGCTCGGCCAGATCCTCAAAGAGACCGGGCAACAGATAGAGTTCCGGCACCAGGCCGGAGCGCTGCAGAGGCACCACCTGGGCCACCCGGGCCTGCTGCTCCTCTTGGGGGACCTCGGCACCCTTGTCAATGAGCAGATTATCATAGCCATGGCTGTAGATCTGCAAGAAGCCGGGCTCGTCAATCACCCGAAACTGGCTCTGCAGCTGATATTTCTGCGTGGCAAGGCGGATGACGATCTCTGTGCCTCGGGCAGGGACCATCTGGCTGGCCAAGGCGCGCTGCCGGACCAGATCGTAAATCTGTCGGGCCGCGCCTGAGAGCCCCGCTATATCGGCGGCAGCCTTGGCCGGTTGCAAGGGCAGAATAGCATGCCCGGCCGGAGTGCGACGCACCAGAACCTGTTCGCCAAAGGCCGTGCCCACCTGGTTGGCCACGGCAGCCAGCAAGGGCTCCATCTTGTCGCCGGCAAGGGGGTAGAGGGAAGAGATGAGGGGCTGAGGCCGGCCGTCAATCTCCAGGCCGTCGAAAAGGTCTCTGGCCGCCCGCATGGCCTCACCAAAGGGAATGCGACAATACCTGAAGGCATCCAGAATAAGCCCATGGAGATCATAGGGCTGCGGCGCGGCAATCTCCAGGTCATTCTCCTGACGCGCCACCACCTGAAAAACCTGATCAGCCAAATCGGCTGCCACCTCCTTGGCCTGTTGGCGGTGGTCCAGATTGCCGTCACAACAGACCCCGAATACCTCCTGCAACCGGGCCGGGAAGGCAGGACCATCGGCCTGCAGTGAGAGTTCCACCTGCCATTTAGGGGTGCCGGCATGGCTCCTGACCTCCTGATCTCGCTCGGCAAGCAGGGTCAAGACGGCAATGGTCTGCATGGTCAGCGGAATGCCGCCCGGTCCCACACGGGTGCCCAGCAACCGGCCGAGGTGACCGGCCAGGCAGCCCTGAAAGGCCTCCTCAAAATAGAGACAAGCGCATCGGGCTGAATCAATGGGCTCCACAAGGGCCTTGGCCTTGGTAAAACCCGACTCCTCCAATGAGGCAAGATGAAGACGACGGCAGTGGAGTGCGCCTTTGGAGAGTTGATCCACCATGCCGGTCCACAGCCAGCTGCTGTACTCTCCCATGACGCTGCTATCAAAGGCCAGATAAATGCGGGGTGTACCGGCCTGCAGCAAAGTCTTCAAGGTCTGACGACTTTCGACTGCCGGTTTAAACAAAAAGCCCTCCTCGCCCCGGGCCAGATAGTCTACATTTTTTGCCTCAACCACGGCAGCCACAGCGGGAACAACCAGCACCTCGGCAGTGTCCGACAAAGCGGCCGCCAGGGTCTGCTTTTTTTCCTCTCTTTCAACCAGTATAAATATTTTCCCCATGGCCGTCCTTGCCGTTCCTTCGTGGAGTCTTGTTGCAGCGATGCATTCTCAGATTAATCATGACGGCAGAAAGCCGCCGGTGCGCCATACTCCTTCTCGACATCTACGCGAAAAAGGCAATGCTCCTGTTACAGCGCTTGTCAAAAAGGCCATTATGCACGATTCTTTCAGTCTAGTGGTAGAGAACAACGAAATCAAACAAATCACCAAGAAAATCAGGTATCTTTTATCTATAAACCCCTTTTGACCGATACCTTGACAAAGAGCCCTTTGGGCAAAAAACCTCCCACCTAACGAGTTTCCATGGCCCTGATCACCCTGGCCGGCATAGCCGAGGCCATAGACAATCTCAACATCAATGAAGCAACCCTGAAGGGCAAACTGCTCAAGGCTATTCGTGACCGCCTTGCTGATGAACAGAGCCTGGAGAGGGTCACTGCCATTGATCCCCTGGAGTTGATCCAGGAGCTCTGGGATCCGGCCAGCGCCGATGAGGTAAAGGCCAAACGCAAGAACCTCAGCAGTCTCAAATCAAGCCTGAACAAGAGTCTCAAGCAAGGGATAAAAGACGGTACCAATCCCGAAGGCATTATCATCAGCCGCGACAATGTCTTTATCATTGCCGAGGAAAAAAAGAACCAGCTCCTTGACAAACTTGCCCTAAGCGGCGAGGACGGCCACTCCCTGGTGGACACCCTGGCCACCCTGAAACAACTTCTGAGCGAACTGGCCGCCACCTCCGGGCAGGATGATGCCGTTAAAATCCTCGAAGAACTGGACTCGGCCCGGCAAACCCTCTCCAAGCTGGCCGATCTGGCAACAGAGGAAGCAGCGGACAGCCGGCCGTCTCCACCGGAAACGGCAGAGGAAGGACCGGTTGAGGAGTTTGAGGTTGACGATGACACCATTATTGAATTTGTCGACGAGGAAAGCGCTCCGGAGGAGGAATCAGTCCCACCTGTATCCCCCACCGAAGAAAAAAGCAATGGCGAGCCTCATGAAGGGGACGGCGATACGCCTCTGAGCGCCGAGGATGATTGGGACTCCTTTGAGGTCCTTGATGATGACCTTGACATCATCGATGCAGAGGAGCTTGCCCACCAGCTGTCCGATGCGGAAACAGGTGGCGAGGCAGAGCGGGACGACAGCGGCCCGGCCGGCGAGCTGGAGGATGTCGAGCTCCTGGAGGAGGATGAGATCCAGGAGGTGGCCGCTGATGAGGCGCCGGAGGCTGATGAAGCAGGCCAGAGTGATCTCCCCACGCAAGAATTGCAGACAGATGATGATGCCGAGGATGACTGGGACTCCTTTGAGGTCCTTGATGATGACCTGGATATTATCGATGCAGAGGAGCTTGCCCACCGGCAGCCTGATGCGGAAACAGGTGGCGAGGCAGAGCGGGACGACAGCGGCCNAGGTGGCGAGGCAGAGCGGGACGGCACCGGCCCGGCCGGCGAGCTGGAGGATGTCGAACTCCTGGAGGAGGATGAGATCCAGGAGGTGGCCGCTGATGAGGCGCCGGCGGCTGATGAAGCAGGCCAGGATGATCTCCCCACGCAAGAATGGCAGACAGATGATGCTGCCGAGGATGACTGGGACTCCTTTGAGATCCTTGATGATGACCTGGATATTATCGATGCAGAGGAGCTTGCCCACCGGCAGCCTGATGCGGAAACAGGTGGCGAGGCAGAGCGGGACGACAGCGGCCCGGCCGGCGAGCTGGAGGATGTCGAACTACTGGAGGAGGATGAGATCCAGGAGGTGGCCGCTGATGAGGCGCCGGCGGCTGATGAAGCAGGCCAGAGTGATCTCCCCACGCAAGAGTGGCAGACAGATGATGCTGCCGAGGATGACTGGGACTCCTTGGAGGTCCTTGATGATGACCTGGATATTATCGATGCAGAGGAGCTTGCCCACCAGCAGCCTGATGCGGAAACAGGTGGCGAGGCAGAGCGGGACGGCACCGGCCCGGCCGGCGAGCTGGAGGATGTCGAACTCCTGGAGGAGGATGAGATCCAGGAGGTGGCCGCTGATGAAGCAGGCCAGGATGATCTCCCCACGCAAGAGTGGCAGACAGATGATGCTGCCGAGGATGACTGGGACTCCTTTGAGGTCCTTGATGATGACCTGGATATTATCGAAACAGAGGAGCCGACAGACCGGCAGCATGGCAGCCCCGCCCCTGATCAACAGACGGCAACAGGGGAGGAAGCGGCGGATACCCCTGCCCCGCTGAGCCGCTCCCTGGACCTCTCACACTATATCGAAGCGGACGAGGCCCTGGCTCATATGCCGGAAGTGCTCCAGGAGCAAAACGATGCCTATGTACAGCAGATTCTGGAACGCTTTATGCCGAAATTCATCAAGATACCTGCCGGCATCTATCCGGTGGGTGGTGCCAAGCGGCGCCGCACAGACCGTGCCGCCGGCAAGGTAAAATTGGCGACATACTATATCGGCCAGCTGCCCATCACCAATGACCTCTTTGATTTTTTTGTGCGAGAGACCGGCTACGAAACCGATGCCGAACGCCACGGTCACGGCCTGGTCACCACCGGTCGCCTGCAGGAAGGCCTGCTGTCCAAGACAGGTCGCCACACCCTGGCCATCAATAAGGGGGTTATCAGCCAACGGGTGCAGGGGGCCAACTGGCGCCACCCGGAAGGGCCGGGCAGCTCCTCACAAAACAGAGGTCATCACCCGGTGGTGCAGGTCAGCCGTCGGGATGCCCTGGCGTTTGCCGCCTGGGCCGGCAAACGCCTGCCCACAGAGGATGAATGGGAGGCGGCGGCGCGCGGCCCGAAGGGCTTGCTCTTTCCCTGGGGCAACGACTTTCTGCCCCTGGCCAACCTGGAGAATAGCCAGCACGGCATGACAACCCCGGTCACCCTGTTTGGCAGAGAGTCGCTCAGCCCCTATGGACTTTTGGATATGCTCGGCAATGTCTTTGAGTGGACTTCATCATTGTACGACAACCGCAGGAAAGATGACCTCTACATCCTCAAGGGAGGCTCCTGGGCCACG
>PKTX01000039.1 GCA_002868945.1 Desulfobulbaceae bacterium | reverse complement strand
TTCGCTTACCTCCGAGCATTATCTTTTGAGCATAACGAGGTAAGCGAGCTCGCGAGACTCCGGGAGATTGGACGAAAAAGCAATTATTCAAGATAGCCTGTAGACATAGCACATTGACCTATAACAAAAATCCGTTGTCCGGCCCACCTTATAAAGCGCGACAAAAAAACAACCAACCGCCTCCTACTTCGCTTTCGACAAGGAGACCGGCGAATGCTATGATAGCGGCCATGGAACACGTCACCCTTGCCCTGGCCGTCCTGCTGGCCGTGGGCCTCACCATCTCTTACCTGGGCAAGAAGCTCAAGCTGCCCGCTGTTACCTGCTATATCCTGGCCGGACTGCTCCTGGGGCCTTCCGGTTTCAGTCTCATTTCCGAAGATCTGGTGAGCCGGCAACTCAGCCATTTTACCGAAATAGCCCTGATGCTCATCGCCTTTGGCATTGGCGAACATATCGAGTTCAAGGAGGTTAAAAAGGTGGCCCGCACCGTGGGCTATATCTCCCTGGCCGAAACCGTGACCACCTTTCTTGTTGTTGCGGTGACTGCTTTTCTAGTAACCATGATCAGCAAAGGGGGGGACGCCTTCTGGGGGACATCGCAACTTCTCGCCCTGGCTCTTCTCCTGGCTGCCGTGGCCGTGGCCACGGCACCGGCCAGCACCCTGCATGTGGTGCGGGAGCTGGAGGCCCGCGGGCCGCTCACCTCCAGCCTGCTCGCCGTGGTGGCCATCAATAACAGTCTGGCCATCATGGCCTTTGGCGTGGCCATGGCCGCGGCCGGCAATCTGCTGGCCAGCAGCGGCGGCTCCTTTGTCGCCACCGTCCTGCTCAGCGCCCGGGAAATCCTGCTGGCCTTGACACTAGGCGTGGTTACCGGCCTGCTGATCGACTTTGTCCTGCACAGACTCAAACAACGCGGCGAGATGCTCTCCGCCGGGCTGGCCCTGCTGCTGCTCTGCGGCGAATCCGCCCGCCTGCTCGGCCTGTCGCCGTTGCTGGCCGGCATGGCGGCCGGTGCCACCCTGATCAACCGCGACAAACGCGATGTTCGTCTCTTTCGCGCCCTGCACGACTTTGAGCCGCCCATCTATCTCCTCTTCTTTACCCTGGCCGGCTCCCAGCTCCACATCGCCACCCTGGGAGCTGCCGGCCTTATCGGCATCTGCTACTTCGTCAGCCGCCTGGGCGGCAAGATCATCGGCGCCCGCATCGGCGCCGTGGCGGCCCGCTCACCAAAGGCCGTACAACGCTATCTCGGCTTTGCCCTGGCTCCGCAAGCCGGTGTGGCCATCGGTCTGATCTTTCTGGTCTCCGCCAATCCCGCCCTGGCTGAACTGGCCGCCATTATCATCCCGGCCGTGCTCACCGGCGTGGTACTCTCCGAACTCTTCGGTCCCTTGCTTACCCGTTTTGCCCTGGTAAAGGCAGGGGAGGTGTGCGCCAGGGAGATCAGTGGCACACCATTACCCGGTTCCGAGGGCTTATCAACCAAACAGTATACCGAAAAACTGCGTTCCACGGCCGGCATCACCATGTTGCCCTGGACCTGGCAGAAGCTTACACCGCCGCCAAAACGAGAGGGCGTGGTGATGTTCGGCGCCGCCCATCATGCCACGGTCACCGGCCTGGCCCGACTGGCCACCATCTTTGCCCACCACCTTGGCGCCGATCCCATGGCGGTACGGGTCCTGTCGCCGGACATACCCCGCAAGGACGATAATGCCCTCTTTGCCAGGGAGGAGGAAGAGGTGCGCGCCATGGGCTATCCCCTCCTCAAAAAAGTGGTGCGCGACAATGATGTGGCCCAGGCCCTGGCGCTGACCGTGGTTCGCAACCCCACCAAGGGCCTGATCATCGGCTATCCCATCGAGGGTACTATCCAGGGCTTTCAGAAGGTGGTTGAGCAGGTGGCCGAAATTGCCGTCTGTCCGGTTATTGTCGTACGTTTTTACGGGGTCCTGCACACGGAACGCATCCTGGTGCCCCTGGTCTCCCTGGACCAGCTCGACGAGGTGAGCTCAGTGGTCAAGGCCCTCTCCAAGGTGGGAGAACACGCCATCACCCTGCTCCATCTCCTGCCCTATGACCAGCCGGTGCAGGATGTTGAAAAGAAGGAAAAGGAGCTGGAGGCCTGGCTCAGCCAGCACGAGATCAAGACCAAGCAGGGCTTCAAGTGCAAGGTGGTCAACACCGAGTCGCGCCTGGAGACCATTTACCAGGAGGCGGATTCCCACGACCTCGTGGTGATGGGCGCCCCGCGGCGCAGCTCCTTTCACCGCATGATCTTCGGCTCCCTGGCCGACGCGGTCAGCCAGAACTGCCGCAAACCCATGCTCATTGTCCACATCCCGCCCACCGATTGATTGTGAGTGCCGGTCCAGGAATCAGATTATTTTCTGGGCATGACGCCGAGATCGGGCCGGCAAGCGAGCGGAGCGAGACTCCGAAATATCTAATTATTCAAGATACCCATTAGAAATCAGAAAACGACAAAGCTGCTTGCCGCCTTGGGCGCCTTTACAGAGAAAAGGCCTGCCGATCATCACAATCGGCAGGCCTTGTTAGTGCCTGTCCATAAATGGCCCTCTCGGAGTCTCGTAAACTCGCTTACCGGCCCGATCTCGGCGTCATGCTCAAAAAATAATGCTCGGAATATCAAATATATGCCTGCGCTT
>PKTX01000027.1 GCA_002868945.1 Desulfobulbaceae bacterium | reverse complement strand
TCGACCTGTCCTCCTCGATTATGGCTCTGTTTTAAGGGTATCCAACCTCTAGAATAACCCACGTCTTCGAGGTTGGACAGGTCGATACATGATGTCTAGATGGCGTAGACCTCTTCGCCGGACAGGATCCTGATGTCTGCCTCGGCCAGCAGGTCGATGGCCCGCTCAATCTCGTCGAAACGAAAGATGATCAGACCGGTTTCGCCGCTCTTCTGGGTAAAGGCATACATATATTCTATGTTGAGGTTGCCCTCTTTGATAATCTGCAGAACCTTGGCCAGACCGCCTGGTTTATCACTCACCTCCACCACCAGGACATCGGTGGTGCCCACCGTGAAACCATTCTCCTTGAGAATGGACCTGGCCTTGCCCGTATCATTGACAATGAGGCGCAGGATACCGAAATCGGCAGTGTCTGCCAGGGACATGGCCCTGATATTAATGCCGTTTTGGGCGAGAATGGCTGTTATCTCAGCCATGCGGCCGGTCTTGTTTTCCAGAAAAATCGCAATCTGTTCGACTTTCATAAACGCCTCAATGTTGTGTGGATCATAAAGTGCTATCTCTACCTATTTATTGTTGATTTCTCAACTTCTAATTTTCATTGCCGCGCCGTTACGGCAGTCCTGGAACAGGATGAAAGAAGAGCACTTGTTGCCCCTGTGGGCTCGGCAAAATCGGCTTTTGCCGAGTCCGTCAAATCTTACGTTTGTCGATAACGCGTTGGGCCTTGCCCTCGCTCCGCTGGATGGTCTTCGGTTCCACCAGACTCACCTTGCAGGTGACACCGAGCAGGTCCTTGATTTCCGTTTGGATGCGTTTGCCGAGGTTTTCCAGCTGCTTGATCTCGTCGGAGAAGATCGATTCGCTGACCTCCACCTGTACCTCCAGGGTGTCAAGGGAGCCTTGCCGATCGACAATGATCATGTAATGGGGTTCAACACCCTCAACCGCCATCAGCACATGTTCGATCTGCGACGGGAAGACATTGACGCCGCGGATGATCATCATGTCGTCGGAGCGGCCGGTGACCTTTTCCATGCGGTGGAAGCTGCGGCCGCATGAGCAACTCTCCGTGATGATGCGGGAAAAATCCTTGGTGCGATAGCGGATAACCGGAAAGGCTTCCTTGGTCAGGGTGGTGAAGACCAGCTCGCCCTTCTCTCCGAGGGGCAGGGGCTCGAAGGTGTCGGGGTGGACGATCTCCGGCAGGAAGTGATCCTCCATGACATGCAGGCCCTTTTGCTCCTCAAAACATTCAATGGCCACACCCGGGCCGATGATCTCGCTGAGACCGTAGATGTCAATGGCCTTGATCCCCAGTTTGCGCTGGATCTCCTCGCGCATGTTTTCGCTCCAGGGTTCGGCGCCGAAGACCCCGACCTTGAGCAGCAGGTCTTTGGGATCGATGCCCATGTCAGCCATGGTGTCGGCCAGATTGAGGGCATAGGAGGGGGTACAGAGCAGGACAGTGGACTTGAAGTCCTTCATCAGCATGATCTGGCGCTTGGAGTTGCCGCCGGAGATGGGTACCACGGTGGCGCCGAGTTCCTCGGCGCCGTAGTGGGCGCCCAAGCCGCCGGTAAAGAGGCCGTAGCCGTAGGCATTATGGATGGTGTCCCGGCTGCCGGCCCCGGCCGCGCTGAGACAGCGGGCCATGAGCTCGGCCCAGATCTTGATGTCCTTCCTGGTGTAGCCCACCACAGTCGGTTGGCCGGTGGTGCCGGAGGAGGCGTGGATGCGCACCACCTGATCCATGGGCACGGTGAAGAGTCCGAAGGGATAGTTCTTGCGCAGATCCTCTTTGGTGGTAAAGGGCAGCTTGTTGATATCCGCCAGGGTCTTGATATCTTCGGGTTTGACACCCGCCTCATCCATCTTGCCGGCGTAATAGGGCACCGTGGCATAAACACGGGCCACCTGTTTCTGCAGTCTCTGGAGTTGCAGGGCCTCCAGGGCCTGTCGAGGCATGGTTTCGTATTCTTCGTTATAGATCATTTTTTTGTCCTGGAAGGTAAAGGAGTTCAAGAAGTAAAGAAGGTAAAGATGAGAGAGGTTATGCTCCATAACCATTAACCATTCTTTAACTCCTTTAACTTCTCTATCTTCTTTACCTCCTTCTATTCTTATCTTTTAGGCAGAGGTGATCGCCCGGCCCTTCTGAAAGGCGGCGATATTTTCATCCAGTTTGCGGGGCAGCCTCTCCTGCATGACCTCCAGGAAAACCTCTTCAGACACGGGCAGGAAGGAGGAGAGGGCACCCACCAGGGCCAGGTTGGCGGCCCTGATCTCACCGACGCTGCGGGCAATGTCAAAGCCGTCCACCTTGAAGGTGGCGATATCCTGCCTGGCCAGTTCCGTGAGGATGTCGTCCGGATAGGTGGCCTTGCCGGTGGCCACGGCCGGTGGCGCGATCTTGTGGGTGTTGACTACCACCTTGGTCTCCTTATGCATAAAGGGCAGATAGCGGACCGCCTCCATGGTCTCAAAGGCCACCACAAAATCGGCACAGCCCGGATCAATGAGGGGCGAGTAGACCGTGTCGCCATAGCGAAGGTGGGCCACCACCGAGCCGCCGCGCTGGGCCATGCCGTGCACCTCACTCTTCTTGGCATCCAGACCGGTGGCCAGCAGGGCGTAGGCGGTGATCTCGCTGGCCAGGAGTATACCCTGTCCGCCCACACCGGAGAACAATATATTGCCGCTTGGTTTCATTATCCTTCCTCCACTTCGCTGATCGCTTCGAACTTGCAGAGCTGTTGACACTGGCCGCAGCCGTTACACATCTCGGCACTGATGACGGTATAGCCCTTCTGTTTGGCCGGTTTGCCCAGCTCCTTGGCTTCAGTCTGGCTGAGGGGCCGCCAGCTGATGGCCGGGCAACCGAGGCGGACGCAGGCCTGACAACCGGTGCATTGGTCCAGGGAGATGGTCAAAGGGGTAACCTTCTTCCTGCGCATCTCCGGGATGAGCACGCAGGGCGCCCGACAGATGACAACGCTGGTGGCGTCGCGCTCAAGCTCTTCCTTGAGCACCGTGCGGGTATCGCGGAGGTTGTGGGGATTGACGGTCCGGACATGCTCGACCCCCACGGCCCGGCAGAGCTGTTCCAGGTCAATGGCGTGGGCCGCTTCGCCCATCAGGGTCTCGCCCGAGGCCGGGTTCTGTTGCTGGCCGGTCATGGCGGTGATGCGGTTGTCGAGGATGAGCACCGTGGCATGGCTCTTGTTGTAGACCATGTTGGCCAGGGAGTTGATACCGGTGTGCAGGAAGGTGGAATCGCCGATGACGGCCACCGTCTTTTTATACTGGTCGCCACCCATGGCCTTGGTGAGACCGTGGGCCACGCCGATACTGGCACCCATGCAGACACAGGAATCCATGGCGGAAAGGGGAGGCAGAAAGCCCAGGGTGTAGCAGCCGATATCGCCGGAAACAAAGACGTCAAGCTTGGAGAGGGCATGAAAGGTGGCGCGGTGCGGACAGCCGGGACACATGTTGGGCGGCCGCATGGGCATCTCCACCGGTGCCATCAGCTCCGGCCCTTCGCCGGTCAGCGCTTTCTTGACGATGGCGGCATTGAGCTCGCCGGTGGCCGGGATCTTCTCCTTGCCGGTGCAGGCAATGCCCATGGCCTTGATGTGCGTCTCATAAAAGGGGTCAAGTTCCTCAACGATGATCACCTCGTCCACCGAGGCGGCAAAGTCGCGGATCTTTTGCTCGGGCAGCGGCCAGGAGGTGGCCAGCTTGAGAAAGGAGGCGTTGGGCATGGCCTCCCGGGCATGGAGATAGGCGACGCCGCCGGTGATAATACCCAGGGTCTTGTCGCCCTTTTCAATGCGATTGCCCGCATAGGCCTCGCTGAACTTCAGCAGTTCCTGGTGACGGCCCACCATGACCTGTCTCCTGGCCCGGGCATTGGCCGGCAGCATGACAAACTTGGCCGGGTTCTTGTCCACTTTGACCTCCACCGGGCCCAGGCACCGATCAGCCACGGTCACCATTCCCTTGACATGGGCCAGGCGGGTGGTGGTCCGGAAGAGCACCGGTGTGTCATACTTTTCAGAGAGCTCAAAGGCCTCCTTGAGCATGGTCAGAGCCTCGGCCGGGTCGGAAGGCTCCAGCATGGGCAGCTTGGCGGCAAAGGCGTAGTTGCGATTGTCCTGTTCGTTCTGGGAGCTGTGCATCTCCGGGTCGTCGGCATTGACGATGACCAGGCCGCCGCGGCAACCAGTGTATGAGGCGGTAAAAAGCGGGTCGGCGGCCACATTGAGGCCGACATGCTTCATGGTGACCAGCACCCGGGCACCGGCAAAGGAGGCGCCCAGGCCAACCTCCAGGGCGACCTTTTCATTGGGGGCCCATTCGGTGTAGACATCATTATATTTGACGAGGTTTTCCAGAATCTCGGTGGAAGGCGTGCCGGGATAAGCTGAGGCCACGGTGACACCGGCCTCCCAGGCAGCCCTGGCAATGGCCTCGTTTCCGGAGAGCCATAATTTTTGTGAATCGGCCTTGGCCACGTTGTCCTCCTTAGTGGTGATTGGGGCGAGCTGCTCCGTATATCTACCTGTTTTGAGGTAGTGACCGCACGTAAAGCCGGCTGATAGGGGGAGGAACCATCAGTTCCTGCGCAGAAATCGCCAGTTGTAGGTAGTATTAGCAGGCTCTTTTACCATGGATAAGGGGGAAGATCAAGTAGCTGGCGCAGCCTGCATGGCTGGAAGCAGGGAGGTTGTCAGGAGCGGTTCTGCTGCCGGATGGCAGCTACTTTTTCCAGGAGCGGCTCCACCAGGAGACGGGCGTTGTCAAAGTCGAAAACCTCCAGGTGGCCCCTGATTTTGTGGAGCAGGGGGGCCAGGCTTTGCAGGTGGCCCAGTTGCTCAATCAGGCCGGCAATGGCGCCTTGTGCATCCAGGTCATTGATACTGACCATTTTTTTAAGCTCCCGGGCCCGCTCCAATGCGGCGCTGGCATTGATGGGTGGGCCGGGATGCAGGTTGGGCGCCGGTGCGGCGGCTGGTTGGCGCTCGGGCAGGGCGGCGATGGAGTGCAGGCAGCGGTCCAGGGCCGTGTTGAAGCGTTGCACCACATGCGGATCCGGCATTTTGTTGCAGGCCAGTTGCTCTGCAAGGTCGTGGGCACAATCCTCCAGGTCAAGGGCCGAAAGATTGGCGGCAACGCCCTTAACGGCATGGACCAGTTGCTGGGCCTGCTGGAAATCTCTGCTTGCCAACAACCCATCAAGTTGTTGACAGGTTGTCCGGAAGTCATGGCCGAAATCGTGCAGAAGCTGAAGATAGAGGTCGGGAGTGCCTGCCAGGCGTTTCAGGCCGGCGGTCTGATCAAAGCCGGGCAGCTCATCCGGCAGCACCGCTCCTGACTCCTCCTCGGTGGCGGTGTGCATGGGATGCTGGACCAGATCATGGTCAAGGTAGTGAGCCATGGTCTGGTAGAGAAGGTCCTGGTCCACCGGTTTGGCGATGTAGGCGTCCATGCCCGCCTCCATGCATTTTTTTTGATCAGCGGCAAAGGAGTGGGCGGTCAGGGCAATAATGGTGATGTGGCGGTCTTTGTAATGCTCTCTGATCAGGCGGCTGGCCTGCAGGCCGTCCATGTCGGGCATCTGCAGATCCATGAGGATGCAGGTGATATCATCGTCTGTGCTGAGAATCTCCAGGGCCTCGCTGCCGTTCTCCGCCGGGATAACCCGGCAGCCGGCATTATGCAGGATCGCGGCAATAACCTGCTGGTTGATATGGTTGTCCTCGGCCACCAGGATTTTGGCGTTATGAAAGTCGGGCAGCAGCAGGTCAGTCCGGCGGCCGGTGCTCTTTTTTCCGATGAGACCAAGGCAGTGGCCCACGCACTCTACCAGCTCCTCCTGCTTGCACGGCTTGTTCAGGAAAGAGTTGACGCCCAGCTCTGTCGCCTGATGGCGCAGCTCCGCCTGCTCTTCCTTGAGCAGCATGGCTATGGGGCAGCTGATCTTCTGCGTCCGGAGGTGGGCCAGACTCTGCAGACAGAGTTCGTCAGCGCTGCCCGGGTCGATGAGGAGCATGGCAATTTCACGACCCTCTTTGCCGGTGCAGATGGCGGCAAGGCTCTCCGGATCGCTGGTGCTGAGCACCCTAAGGCCGCATTCCTCCAGGATCTCTTGCCGGGCCAGGCCACAGGCCGTGTTGGGCTGGCAGATCAGCATGGTTGTGCCGTGGCCCGCGGATTCGGCAAGGGGGAGGACGGAGGGAGCGGCATGCGCTCCTGTCCGGAAGCGCCCCGTGAATGTAAAGGTGGAGCCGTGGCCCTCCCGGCTCTCCACCTCAATGGTGCCGCCCATTCTGGTGGCCAGTTCATGGCTGATGGCCAGGCCGAGACCGGTACCGCCATACTTTCTGGTGATGGAGGTGTCCGCCTGATGAAAGGCGGTAAAGAGTTGGCTGATCTGTTGCCTTGAGAGACCGATGCCGGTGTCGCTCACGGTAAAGCGTAGCTGGGCCCGGCCATCCTCATGAGCGCTGCAGGAGGCATGAAGGATGACCTCGCCCTGGTCGGTGAATTTGATGGCGTTGCTGAGCAGGTTGAGCAGGACCTGTTCCAGACGCAGGGGGTCGCCGATCAATGCCCTGGGAACATCCGCGTCGGCATAGACCACCAGTTCAATACCTTTTTGCCGCACCCTGGCCTGAAAGATGTTGATCTGGTTGTCGAGGATCTCCTGCAGGTTGAAGGGGACCTGTTCAAACTCCAGCTTGCCTGCCTCTATCTTGGAAAAATCGAGCATGTCGTCGATGATTCGCATCAGCGAGCGACCGGCCCTGTTGATGGTCTGCAGATAGCCTTGCAGGCGCTTGGTCAGTGGTTGTTGCAGGGCCAGGACGCTCATGCCGATAATGGCATTCATGGGCGTGCGGATTTCATGGCTCATGTTGGCCAGAAAGTCCGATTTGGCCTGGTTGGCCGTGCGGGCCTCCTGTTCGGCGATCTTCCTTTCCCGCGCCTCGCTGGTCAGCAGGTCGTTTGATTTCTTGAGCTCCTTGGTGCGGGACTGGATTCTTTCCTCAAGTTCGGTGTTGAGCTCGGCCAGGTTGATGTTGGCCTCCTGCAAGCGCTCGGCATAGTCGGCCAGGGCATCCTTCTTTTCCTTTTCCATCAGGTAAAAGCGATCAGCCACGGCCAGGGCCAGGATCATCACCTCCCAGGAGGTGCCGATCTGGGTGGACCAGTTGACGATGAAGGTGTTGGGGACCAGGCCGAAGGTCTTCAGCGAATAGAGGGTGATTGCCAGCAGGGAAATGGTCCAGGCCAGGGCATAGTAATAGGCGGGCCGATAGCCCTTGAGCATGACGCGAAAACCGGCGATAATCATAACCGGCAGGGTGAGGCAGGAGAGGGTGGCTAGTTTGATGGACAGCGAGTAGTCGGCTATCAGGCTGACCAGCATGCCCAGGCAACCGAATGGTACCAGGGCCTTTAAGAGCCGATGGTGGCCGGGGATATGTTTTTGGGTGTCAAGGATGGTGGTGGTGAAGAGCAGGGCGCTGGTATAGCTTGAGAAGATGAAGAAGGGCACGGTGATATTGTTCCACCAGATGGCCTGTGGCCACAGATATTGGAAACCGGTGCCGTTCAGGCTGAGCTGAAAGCCGAGAAAGGAAATGGTGAACAGGACATAGTAGCCGTAGATGATATCCCTGAGCGTAATGTAGAGAAAGGAGATGTAGACCGTCATCACCAGCAGGATGCCGTAATAGATGCCGAGAATGATCTGGGTGAGGGCCGTCTCCTGGGCAAAGGAGGTGGCCGACTCCAGGCTGATGGGGATGTTGAGGGAGCCCTTGGTCTGGCAGCGCAGGTAGTAGGTGGCCTGCTGGCCGGCCTCGATGGTGATGGGGAAGACATAGTTGCGGGCATTGACCGGGCGGCTGGCAAAGGGACGCTGGTCGCCGGTCTTGATGACCCGATAGCCGTTGGCGTCCGGCATGTAGAAGTCAAGGTGATCCAGGGGGGGATAATCGATGACCAGGAAGTAGTGAATGGGGCGGGCCAGGCTGTTTTTGATGGTCAGTTTGCCCCACATGGCGCTGTTGGTGAAGCCGAAACCGGGCATGGTCGTTGTCGAGACCTGGAATTGGGCCTGTTTTTCGGCGCCGAGGATATCGGCCAGGGCCACGCTGCCACCCTTGTCCTCCAGAAAGTGCAGGTGCCGACCAACCGCATACTTTTCCACGCCCTCGACCACCTCCAGCGTTTCTGCTGCCGATGGCGTGCCCGGCAGGCCGAGGAGGAGGCAGAGGCAGGTGACGAGCCGAACAGCAAGGCAGGTGAGCATGTCAGGGGACGGCAGGGTGCGGGGCGTCATCGATAAAATAGAGGCAAGGGCTGGAGATTTTTATGGTGACCAGGTATGTTTTCCGGGGAGTGGTCTGCTTTTTCAGGGGCTGCGGTATGTTGCCGTGCATTGGCCCGCCGCTCCTATCATCGGAGAAAAAGGAATAAAAATCAACAGATTAGTGGTGGCAAGGCATGCATCATGTAACGGGACACCACGGCGGGCTTGATATTTATGCGGATCAAGGTTCATGAAGAGGAACAGGAGGTGGCACCGGGCACTGTCATGGCGGATATTGCCCGCCGTTTCAGCGGGTGCGATCTCTTTATCGTTGATGGCTGTCAGGTTGCCGGGACTTATGAGTTGCAGGAGGGCGACAGTTGCTGGTGTCTGCGCAAGGGAGGGCAGGTCGGCCGCGCCGAGCTGGAACGCCTCCTCTACCTGCGCCATACCCCCGGTGTCCAGCAGGTCTTTGGCCGGGCCGTGGTGGGCATCATGGGGCTCGGTGGTCTGGGCTCAGTGGTGGCCGGCGCCCTGGTGCGGGTCGGCATCGGTCGTCTGGTCCTGGCCGATTATGATATTGTCGATCCCACCAATCTCAATCGCCAGCAGTTTTTTGTCGACCAGATCGGCATGAAGAAAACAGAGGCCCTGGCCGCAAACCTGCACCGCATGAATCCCTATGTTGAACTGACCCTGCACGACTGCCGCTTAAGCGCCGCCACCATTCCCCGTATCTTTGCCGATGTTGATGTGTTGGTGGAGTGCTTTGATGACCCGGTCATGAAGGCCATTGCCTTCAGGTTGGCCTTGACGGACATGAAAAGCATGGGGTATGTAGGGGCCTCGGGAGTGGCTGGTTTGGCCGATAACAACCGGATCACCACTCTCTGTCATCGGCCTTCCGTCTGTATTGTCGGCGACAACGAGTCCGAGGCCAGACCGGGCCAGGGCCTCATGGCCCCCAGGGTGGGCATCGCCGCCCATCATCAGGCCAATCAGGTGTTGCGTATTCTCATGCAAAGGGCCGGCCGACCGGTGTAGCCCGCATTTTTCCCCAAAGAAGATGAGACAAGCAGGTAGGGCAAAAATATGGTAATTATCTGTAACGGTAAGGAGCAAAAGGTGCCGGAGGGCTGCACCCTGCACCAGCTCTTGCTGCAATTGCAGCTTGATCCGGACACGGTGGTGGTGGAGTGTGACAAACAGGTCGTCAAACGGAACGACTATGAAGGCACGGTGCTGGCCGAGGGCCAGAACCTGGAGCTCATTCGTTTTGTCGGCGGCGGTTGATTTTCTCAGCACGGTCTCCATTTGCAAAAATATAAAAATGCCCCGGCCGCGCCTGGGCCTGCTCATCTCAAGGCGATCACCCCCACATCGGCATGGTGGGTCGGCTGATTCTTGAGACAACGGAAAAAAAGTCAGATGTTGAAAATAGCTGATAAAACCTTTCGCTCCCGTCTTTTCGGCGGCACCGGTAAATTTGCCTCGTCCCAGGTGATGAAGGAGGCCCTGGCCGCCTCCGGCGCCGAGATGATCACCGTTGCCCTGCGCCGCGTCGATCTCAATAATCCCGAAGATGACATCATGGCCAACCTGGATCGGCATACCTACTGGTTTTTGCCCAACACCTCCGGGGCCCGCGATGCCGAAGAGGCCATCCGCCTGGCCAACCTGGCCCGGGCCGTGGGCCGCACCAACTGGCTCAAGCTGGAGGTGACCCCGGATCCCCGCACTCTGCTGCCCGATCCGGTGGAAACCCTCAAGGCCACCGAACTGCTGGTCAAGGATGGTTTTGTCGTGCTGCCCTATATCAATGCCGATCCCATCCTGGCCCTGCGTCTCCAGGACGTGGGCGCTGCCGCGGTCATGCCCCTGGGCTCTCCCATCGGCACCAACCAGGGTATCCTCACCCGTTTTCAGGTGGAAATTATCATTGAACAGGCCCGGGTCCCGGTGGTGGTGGATGCCGGACTCGGCGCCCCCTCCCATGCCGCCGCTGCCATGGAAATGGGGGCGGATGCGGTTCTGGTCAACACCGCCATTGCCGTGGCCGGCGATCCGGTGCGCATGGCCCGGGCCTTTGCCCAGGCCGTGGAGGCGGGCCGTACCGCCTATGAGTCAGGCCTGGGTATGCAAGACAGGCAAGCAGCCGCCTCATCTCCCGAGGTAGGGCTTGATTTTTTACGATAAGAAAAGAATTCAGAATTGAGGATTCAGAATACAGAATGCGGCAACAAAACATGGAGGAGGGCAGCCTCTCTCCTGATTTCAGAATTCTGACTCCTGTATTCTGCTTTTAACCCATGCTATCCATTCCTGATTTTCCCCAACTGGCCGAGCGCATTGCCGCCTGTACCGAGGCGGATGTGCAGCAGGCCCTGCTCAGTGAGCATCCCGGCATCCAGGGGCTAGCCGCCCTGCTGTCGCCGGTTGCCGCCCATATGTTGCCTGATCTGGCCCGCCGGTCCGCGGAGATCACCGCCCGCCGTTTCGGACGGGTGATCCAGCTCTATGCCCCGGTCTACCTTTCCAGCTTCTGCACCAATCGCTGCGCCTACTGCGGCTTTTCCGCCGATAACAAGATCGAGCGCCGTCTGTTGAGCATGGCCGAGGCCGAGGCCGAGATGGATATCCTGCATGGCCGCGGCTTCAACCATATTCTGCTGGTGGCCGGCGAGGCCTCGGCCAAGCTGGGCGTCGACTATCTGGAGGAGCTGGCCGAGCGCACCCGGGATCGTTTCGCCGCCATCACCATTGAGGTGCAGCCCATGAGCACCGAGGAGTATCGGCGCCTCTTCAAGGCCGGTATTACCGGTGTTGCCATCTATCAGGAGACCTATGACCGGCGCATTTATGACCAGGTTCATCTGAGCGGCAAGAAGTGTGACTACGACTATCGCTTGCAGACCCCGGCCCGGGTGGCTGAGGCGGGTATGCGCGAGGTAGGAATCGGCGCCCTGCTGGGCCTGGCCGACTGGCGTTGCGAGGGGCTGGCCCTGGGCCTGCACCTGGCCTGGTTGCGCAAGAATTACTGGCGCACGGCGCTCACCGTCTCCTTCCCCAGGCTGCGGCCGGCCGAAGGGGATTTTCAACCCCTGGTGATCACCACGGAACATGACCTGAGCCAGCTGCTCTTTGCCCTGCGCATCTTTGATCCTGATGTGGGCCTGCTGCTCTCCACCCGTGAGGAGGAGCGCTATCGCAACGGCATGATCGGCCTGGGGCCGACGCGCTACTCGGCCGGCAGCAGTACGGCGCCGGGCGGTTATGCCCACCCGGATCTTGAAGGAGAACAGTTTGCCGTGGGCGACCACCGCAGCCTGGCCGAGGTGTGTGCCAGCATCGAGGCCAAAGGCCATGATCCGGTGCGCAAGGATTGGGACAGCACCTTTCAAAAAAGCTTTTAATTTTTTGCGGTTCAATGGTAAGTTTTTCAGATGTTTTGTCTGCTGCTTGGTGATAACTTTTTGTTTTTGTTGAGATAATTCACAGATGATGCTGTTCGATCGCAGGGGGGGTGGAGATGTCGTTTTTTACGTGGAAGGATGAGTACAGTGTCGGTATTCGGGAAATCGATGACCAGCATAAGAAGCTGGTGGCCATGATCAATGAGCTGCATCAGGCCCTGGCCAACGGCAAGGGACGCGATGTCCTCGGCAATATCCTGCAGCAGCTCATCGACTATACAGGGTACCACTTCAGCAGCGAAGAGAGGCTG
Source organism: Desulfobulbaceae bacterium (assembly GCA_002868945.1). Lineage (GTDB taxonomy): Bacteria > Desulfobacterota > Desulfobulbia > Desulfobulbales > SURF-16 > BM506. Next base: position 57,370 of record PKTX01000027.1, on the reverse strand, counting down.
ATGGAGAAGTACGATTATCCGGATTATGTCGATCATAAGCAGATCCATGCCAGACTCACCGACAAGGTCCTGGAGCTGCAAAAGGAGTTTGAGTCCAGCGATGTCAAGCGCAGTATCGAGGTGGCCCGTTTTCTTCAGGACTGGCTCAATAAGCATATTCTGCAAACAGATAAGGCTTTCGGCCCCTTTTTGACCAAAAAAGGTGTCAGCTGAGCCTGGGAATGGGTGCTTGCCTCCTGCGGATCTGCCGGCTTCCTCTGCAATAATTACCCGTAAATATAGACCTTGAGAGGTTCAACATGTCACAAGATTTGAAGAAAATGTACACCAATATCCTGGGTGATTCCTTTCCCATGGAGATGACCATTTCCTTTGGCGACCAGAAGCTGGTCTACCGGAAACGGACCTGGAAGATCAAAATGGAGGACGGCAGCGTTGATGAGCGCGGTATCCGTTACGGTGAAAATCCCGACCAGGAAGCCGCTCTCTACGAGCTGGTCAACGGCAATCTGGTGCTTGGTGACTGTAAATTTATCGAGCCGGGCAACGGCCTGGTCAGCGGTATATCCGTGGAGGACATGCTGCAGGTGGGCAAGCACCCCGGCAAGATCAACCTCACCGATATTGATAACGGGCTCAACATCATCAAGTATATGGTGGACCGACCCGCCGCCGTTATCCTCAAGCACAACAATCCCTGTGGCTGCGCGGTGAGCGACTCCCTGGCCGATGCCTACAACAAGGCGAACCGGGCCGATCGCATTGCCGCCTTTGGTGGCGCGGTGATCATGAGCAAGGCAGTGGACAAGGCCACCGCCGAGCTGATGAGCAAGAATTACCTTGAGGTGGTTTGCGCCCCTGACTTTGAGGATGGCACCCTGGAGATCCTGGCCCAGCGTAAGAACCTGCGCGTTATCAAGATGCCGCGCATCGACCGGCTGGCCGAATTTGAGAAGTATCGCTTTGTCGATTTCAAGAGCCTCATTGACGGCGGCATCATTGCCCAGCAGTCGGCGGTCAACTCCATCCGCACCCCGGCCGATCTCAAGGATGCCGTCACCACCTATAAGGGCCAGGAGTATCGCTGCGAGCGTCAGCCCACTGCCGCCGAGATCGATGACATGCTCTTTGGCTGTGCCGTGGAGCATGGCGTCACCTCCAACTCGGTGATCTATGTGAAGAATGGTGTTACCGTCGGTATCGGTACCGGTGAGCAGGACCGCGTCGGCGTGGCGGAAATCGCTGTTCACAAGGCCTACATCAAGTATGCCGATATCCTCTGTTTTGACAAGTATGGCATCTCCTATGCCGAGATGGCCCTGGAGACCCTGCAGGGCAAGCGTGACAAGGCCGACAAGGAGGCCATTGACGCCAAGACCAGCGAGGATCGGGCCGGCCTGCCGGGTTCCTGCATGATCTCCGATGCCTTCTTCCCCTACCGCGACGGTGCCGATGTCGGTATCCAGCAGGGTGTGACCTCCATCCTGCAGGCCGGTGGCTCAATGCGTGACTTTGAGACCATTCAGGCCTGTAACGAGGCCAACCCCCAGGTGGCCATGAAGTATACCGGTCAGCGTTCCTTTAAGCATTAAGAGCGGCCCCCAGCGCCGGCCCTTTTTGCTGTTGCCGGAATCAACCCCGTGTGAGTACACTTACTCCCATGGGGTTTTTTTATGACCATTGCGGGGTTGGTCAGGTTCAAGGCTAAAGACAGGTTCAAGGTCCAAGGCTCAAGGCTCAAGGGACAAGGTGCAAGTATCCCCTGGATTGCTTCGCGCTGCTCGCAATGACACCCCTTGCACCTTGCTCCTTGTCCTTTGAACCTGTCTTTAATTTTGAGTATTGCACCAGGAGACCTAAGAAAAACGTGCATTTTGCGAGGGAAGATTCATGAAAACAGCGCTTATTCTACTGGCAGAGGGTTTTGAAGAGACCGAGGCCGTGACCATTATCGATGTGCTGCGGCGCGCCAATATTGACATTACCGCTGCTGCCCTGGCCGATAACCCGGTCAAGGGGGCCCACGCCATTTCGGTGGTGGCGGATACGCAGCTGGCCCATGTGACAGAACGCCTCTTTGATGCGGTGATATTGCCGGGCGGCATGGGCGGCACCAATAACCTGCTTGCCTCTGCCGAGGTGGCGGCCCTGTTACGCAACCATGCCGAGCAGGGCAGCATTGTCAGCGCCATCTGTGCGGCACCGCTGGTCCTGGAAAAGGCGGGTCTGTTGAGCGGCAAGGAGGCCACCATCTACCCCGGCCTGGCGGAGAAACTCACCTCGGCCGGCCGCCGCAGTGAGGCAACGGTGGTGCAGGATGGCACGATCATCACCAGCAAGGGGCCGGGCACGGCCATGGAATTTGCCCTGCACCTGGTGGAGAGCCTGGCCGGCAAGATGGCGGCCGATCAGGTGGCGGACGGCCTTCTCTATCAGGGCCGCTAACAGCCCGCTAATGGCCCTTTGCCGCTGCTGCGGCGCCTGTTCCTGATCTGGTGAGCGGTCGTGCCCGGCCGGTAAGAGCCGTGCTTTTTCTGCGCCCGGCTGCTCTGGGGCACCCCTCACATTCTGCCGGCGGCCTTTTTGGCCGCAGACGTTATTGGTATCTAATTACGCAAGATACCTACCAGGATACTCATGAGCCGCGATAAAAAACCATCCAGGCCTCTTGCCGGGGCCGATACCCAGAACGAGAGTGGAGAGACAGCCATGCACGACACAGCCCCACCATTGAGAAGAGGGTGCCGGACAGCACTCCGGCTGTTGTTGCTGTATTGTCTCTGTCTGGCGCCGACCCTGGTGCGGGCAGAAAGCGGCGAGGATATCATCAGGCGGGTGGAGGATAACCTCAACGGTGAGAGCGCCTTTCTGCAACTGACCATGGTGGTGCAGACCAAACGCAGCAAGCGCACCATGAAGATGGAGAGCTGGTCCGTCGGTACGGAAAAGAGTTTTATCAGGATCACCTATCCGGGCAAGGATAAAGGTATTACCTTTCTCAAGATCGATAATGCCATGTGGCAGTATGTGCCGCGTATTGAAAAGACCATCAAGATTCCGGCCTCCATGATGCTGCAAAGCTGGATGGGCAGTGATTTTACCAACGATGATCTGGTGCGGGAAAGCTCCATCAGCGAGGATTACCTGGCCGAGTTGCAGGGTGAGGATGAGACGGGCTATCTGGTCGATCTCCATGCCCGGGAAGAGGCACCGGTGGTCTGGAGCCGCATCCGCATGCATGTCTCCCGCGACCATTATCTGCCCACCACGGTGCGCTACTATGATGAGGAAGACAATCTGGTGCGCATCCTGGAGTATCTTGAGGTGCGGCGCTATGGCGAGCGTTTCTATCCCAGCCGCTGGCTGATGCTGCCTCAGTCCCCGGATAAGGCCGGTCACCAGACCGAGGTCATTATTGATCAGGCCGTTTTTGACGAGGAGATTGACGAGGCCTATTTCAGCAAACGGGCCCTGAAGCGTTTTTCTAGCTGACGTCCTCCGGAGCCTGAGCCTGCTGCTGTTGCTCCCTGTGCGCAGGAGCCGCCCGGCTGACAAGGGGAGGTGAGAGTTGAGAGGTAAGAGGTGAGAGTTGAGAGGGGTGTCATTGCGAGCAGCGCCAAGCAATCCAGAGGATTCTGCTGCTGCGCTCCCCTTGCACTTGTATCTTGCAGCTTGAGCCTGCTTTCCCTGGACTGCCGCGTCTCTTCGGGCCTCGCAGTGACGCGGGAGCAAGGAGCAAAGGGATGGTAACGGTATCCTCTGGTGAACCGAGAAAAGTTTTCTGCGGGCAAACGTCTGGAAGCATGCCATGATCTTTATCCATTTTGCCCTGCGCAATATCCGGGCCTATGCCGTCCGCAGCCTGGTGACCATCCTGCTGCTCAGCCTCACCACGGCCATGCTGGTCTTTGCCACAGCCTTCATGGACGGTTCCCACGACAAGATGCTCAGCAACGCCGTGGAGATCTACCCCGGCTATATCCAGATCACCCATCCTGACTTCCGCGCCAAACCGAGTCTGGATAACCTCATCTTTGATGTGGAGGCCGTGGCCCGGGCCGTGGCCGCTACCCCCGGCATTGCCGCGGCTGCCCCCCGCTTTGAGACCTTTGTCCTCTTTGCCGCTGATGAAAAGGCGGTGGGCGGCATGTTGAGCGGTATTGACTTTGCGGCGGAGCGCCGTTTGTCGCGTCTGGCCTCGTCGCGCACCACCGGCCGTTATCCGGAGGACGGTGACGGCAATCAGCTCTACCTGGGCTATGAGCTGGCCCGTCGCCTGCAGGTGGAGGTGGGTGATGAACTAGCCTTTGTCGGCACTGGTGCCGACTATTCCTTTGCCGCCGACAACCTGGAGGTGGTCGGTATCTTTCGCACCGGCCTCTTTGACTTTGACGCCACGGCCGCCTTTGTGGGCAAGGATTATTTTGATGGGGTGATGGCGGCGACCAACTATGCCACCCACTTCATTGTCCAGCCGGAAGATCCCCATGCCGCCGATCAGGTGACGGCCGCCCTCAATGAGCGCCTGGGCCGGCACTATGTGGCCGAGAGCTGGCGCACCACCATGGAGGGACTGGTGCAGGCCATGCTGGTGGACTCCATTTTCGGCTACCTGACCCTGGCGGTGATCTTTGTCGTCATCTTTTTTGTGGTGCTCATCTATACCTGGCTCACCGTCTTTGCCCGCATGCGGGAGATCGGCGTGTTGCGCGCCGTGGGCACCCGGCCCGGCCAGATCCTGCAGATGCTGGTGGCCGAGAGCGCGCTGCTGGCCCTGGCCGGCGTGGTGCTGGGCGGTATGATCGGCGCCGGCCTGGCCTGGTATTTTCACCTTCATCCCATCACCCTGGCCATGTCGGAGGAGGTCTTTAAGCAGTACGGTCTGGCAGCGTCGAGCATGCCCACCACCTTTGCGCCGCTTATCATCCTGCGCGACATGGCAATGATGTTTGTGCTGGCCGTGCTCTCCACCCTCTATCCCATTATCAAGGCCAATCGGGTCAAACCCATTGAGGCGATTCACCATGTTTAACGTCCTGTTGCGCATCGCCCTGGCCTCATTGCAGCGTCGCCTGGCCCGTTCCCTGCTGGTCATCGTCATGATCGCCATGAGCCTCTGGGGCCTGCTGGCCATGGAGGGCCTCTACGACGGCATGACCGAGCAGGTTATTGATAACGCCATCCGCAGCGACAGCGGCGACATTTCCATCTACGGCCAGGGCTTCCGTCTTGATCCGGGCCTGCACCACCTGATCGACAATGGTGCCGAGATCTCCACCCTGCTCCACCGGGACGCGCGGGTCAAAAGCCATGTCCTGCGTCTGCGCCAGGACGGCCTCATTGCCACGGCCCATTACTCGCGCAATGCCACACTCATGGCCGTGGATCTGGCGGCCGAGGATCGTCATGGTCGGTTGGCCTCCTACCTTGTCGAGGGCGACTATGACTTCGGAGAAAAGGGGCGCGGCGCCCTGGTGGGCTTTCGTCTGGCCGACAAGATGAAGCTCAAGGTGGGGGACAAGATTGTCCTGTCGGCCCAGAACAGCAGCAATGAGGTGGCGGCCCTGGCCCTGCGCGTCAGCGGCATCCTCAAGACCAATAATATGGCCCTGGATGAGAGCGCCGTCTATATTGACCTGGCCAGGGGCCGCGACATGCTCATGGTGCCGGAGGGGGTCAGTCAGATAAGCATTCTGCTCCATGACCGCCAGGAGGTCATGGCTGTCAGGCAGAAGTTGCAGGCCGAGCTGGGGAATCTGGACGTACGCAGTTGGGATGAGCTCTATCCGGCCTTGATGCAGGGCCGGGAGATGATGGCCATCTTCAATCTCATCACCAGTCTGCTCGTCTTTTGCGTCGCCGGTCTGGGCATCTTCGGGGTCATGCTGGTTTCCGTGCTGGAGAGGTTGCGGGAGTTCGGTATCATGCTGGCCATCGGCACCACCTTTGCCGAGATCCGTTTCATGGTCTTTGCCGAATCCTTTATCCTGGGCCTGAGCGGCTATCTGGTCGGCAGCCTGCTGGGCGGCCTGACCCTTTTTTATTTTTACAGGTATGGCCTGGACCTGACCATGTTCAGCGCCGGCCTGGACGCCTTTGGCATGGACACCGTTACCTACGCCCTGATCCGGCCCGGCTATTTCGGCACAGCCCTGGCCGCGGTCAGCGGCGCCACCCTGCTCAGTGTACTGCTGCCCCTGCGCATCCTGAGGAAGGCCAGGCCCATGCAGGCCATTAACAGGATTTGAGGGGCAAGGTTCAAGTGGCAAGGACCAAGGACTAAGGACTAAGGACTAAGGCGCAGCTCTCAGCCCTCAGTCCTCAGTCCTTTAACCTTGCCCCTTGAACCTGCCTTTCAAAAAGGAATATGTGATCAGATGGATACTTCATTCTTGGAGATACGCCGGGTAGGCAAGATATTTTCACCCCACCAGAATGTCGAGGTGCGGGCCTTGTCCGATATTGATCTGGCTATTCGCCGTGGTGAGTTCGCCGTGTTATCCGGGCCTTCCGGCAGCGGCAAGACCACCCTGCTCAATATCATCGGCGGCTTGGACAGCGCCAGCAGCGGCACGGTGCTCTTGGACGGCATCCAGGTCACCGATCTGGGTGAGAAGCGTCTCTCCGCCCTGCGTCGCGATCATATCGGCTTTGTCTTTCAGGCCTATAACCTCATCCCGGTGCTGACGGCCCGCGAGAATATCGAGTATGTCATGCGTCTGCAGGGCCATAGCGCGGCCGCCTGCGACCGGCGCAGCCAAGAGGTGGCTGCCAAGCTTGAGATAGCTGAGTTGCTGGATAAGCTGCCCAACCAGCTCAGCGGCGGCCAGCAGCAGCGGGTGGCCGTGGCCCGGGCCGTGGCCGGCAAGCCCAAGCTTATCCTGGCGGATGAGCCCACCGCCAACCTGGACTCCAAGAGCGCCGCCAACCTCATGGACATGATGCAGCAGCTCAATGAGGAGGAGGGCATCACCATCATCTTTTCTTCCCATGATCCCCTGGTGATCTCCAAGGCCAAACATTCCATTGTCCTCAGGGACGGTAAGGTTGTTGCCAATGAGCATCTTGACTAGCATCCTGGCAACAGCCCTTTTCGGCATCACGCCGGACCTGGCCCTGGAAAATACCAATATCGTCAGTTACGACGACACGCATCATTGGGCCGACTATAACCGCTTCCGGGTGGACCTTTCCCTCAGCCACGTCAAGCATGCCGCTTTCTCGGCCAAGCTCATTGTCGATAATGAGACATACTATTCCGAACAGCCCGCCTCCCTGCGCAACAAGAGTCTGATCCATCGCGGCTACCTGCAATACCGGGGCGCCACCCACTTCTGGACCGTGGGCCGCCAGCGCGTCCCCTTTGGCGTCGGCCGGGTCTGGAATCCGGTGGATGTCTTTGATCCCATCGACTTTCAGGCCAGGGAGACGGCTGAGCGGCGCGGCACCGAGGCCATCCATTACGAGTATGCGGTGAGCGCCCTGGCCAATCTTGACCTCACCGCTGCCAAGGGCAGGCTGGCGGCCCGCCTCAAGGGTTATCTGGAGGTGGCGGATGTGGCTCTGGTGGCGGTGCATGACGACGATGAAGACCGTGATGTGATCGGCTGGGAGATGCAGGGCGAGATCGCTGCCACCGGCATTGAGGTGCGCAGCGAGGGCGGCAGTTTTTATGACCGCCGGGCCCATGAACGCTTCACCGAGTTTCTGGTGGGCGCCGAGTATGGCTGGGTCAACTCCCTGACCCTGCTTGGCGAGTATAAGTACAACGACGACAGCAAGATCGACTACGGTGCCCTGCAGCTCTCCTACCAGTTTTCCATGCTGTGGAGCGGCCGGCTCCTGGGGGTGCTTAACCTTGATGACCAGAGCAGCTTCATCGCCCCGAGCCTACACTACAGCGCCGCCGACGAGATAACCGTCCAGCTCGGCGCCCTCATCTACCACGGCACCAGCCGGGACGAATTCGGCAGCCAGGCCGACCAGCTCTTTGCCCGCCTCTTTATCCACTTCTGAGGTCCAAGGTCCAAGGTGCAAGGGGCAAGGGGCAAGGTGTAAGGTGCAAGGGGGGGGCGGGGCAGCAAAACCCTCTGGATTGCTTGGCGCTGCTCGCAATGACACCCCTCTCAACTCTCACCTCCCCTTATCCTCCGGTCAGGCGTCCGGGGCAGAGGGGGCGGGTTCATCGCCGAAGCAAACCACCCGATTGCGGCCCTGTTCTTTTGCCTCATAAAGGGCCTGGTCAGCGGCCCGGACCACCTCGTCGCCGTTGCGGCCGTGCAGGGGGAAATTGGCCACGCCGATGCTGATGGTGTTGCGCAGCGGTGGGGCATCGTTGCATAAAAAGAGATGGTCCTCTATGACGCGGCGCAGGCGCAGGGCGCTTGTTTTGCCCACATCCAGGGAACCGGGGATCAGCACGATAAACTCCTCGCCGCCGTAACGGCAGGCCACATCATCCTGGCGGATAGTCGTGCGGATGAGACCGGCAAGCTGCACCAGCACCTCATCACCGACCAGGTGTCCATGCGTGTCATTGACCAGTTTGAACTTGTCGATATCAAGCATCAGGACAGTGAAGCTTGGCCGGCGCTCCTCTTCCGGGCTCTCCAGGAATTTACGCATGGTGGTTTCGCAGTAGCGCCGGGTGTAAAGGCCGGTGAGGCCGTCGGTAATGGCCATGCGGTAAAGTCTGGCATTGGCCAGGGCAATGCCAAGTTGTTCACTCACGGCAATCAGGAGCTTCTTTTCGGCGCTGTTGAAAGGTTCGTCTGCCTGGCGCTGCAGACAGACCAGGCCCAGGGAGATGTTTTTTGAAGTCAGGGGCAGGAAGGCCCTGGTGTCATTGTTGGTGAAGCAGGGGCTGGTGATTTCCCCCTTCTGCCACTGATTCCACTCCGGCACAACGCCGCAGGGCAGCTCCACGGCCTCCACCCATAAGGGATACTCGCTATGGTAATAGCGCCGGTCCTCGGCCTGTCGCCAGGAAACCTCATGGACAATCCGGTCCTGTTTTTCCTGGGCCAGCCAGACCACCACGTAGCGGCTGGAAAAGGTTTCATGGAGGAGGTCGGTGATAATACGGCGCAGCTTGTTCCATTCAATGGCCTGGCTCAGCTGCTGGGCAAAGGTGTAGAGCCCGGCTATCTCCCAGTTCTTAGCCCTGATTTCCACAAAGGAGCGCTGGATGGCCCGGCTCATTACATTGAACTGATCCGCCATCTCCTGAAATTCCCCCCTGGTATCCACTTCCACCCAGTAGTTGAAGTCGCCGCTGCCCACATGGACAAAACCATCCATCAGCTGATGGAGGGGGCGATGCACATAGCGATGGATGATAAAAAAGAGGATGAGGATTAGAAAAACAAAGGAGATCAGACCGGTTGCCGCCATCCGCAGTAAGACGGTGCGGAGCATCTTGACGGAGTCGGCAAACATGACGTCATAGAGCAGAATGCCACAGTTTTTCAGGGCAGGGGAGTGGCAGCCATAACACTCCGGGGCATTGGCGATAGCAATAACATTGCGCAACACCGGTCCTGCCTCTGTCTCAAGAAATATCGAGTTGCGCTGCGGTGGTGTGCCGGCGCTGGTATGGCAGACCATGCAGTTCGGTTCCGAATAGCGGTCAAACTTTTTGCCCACCAGGGAGTCGTCGCTGGAGACCGTGATTTCACCCTTGTCGGAGATAATGCTGATTACCGAGGGTTTGACAATGGCCTGGATCTCGGCAATCGATTGCTGGATGCCCTCCCAGTTGTTCATCAGCATGGCGTTGCGCAGGGCCTTTTCAATGGTATGTCCTGCCTGCATTGCCTCCTGCTGGGCAAGGCCCTTGTAGCGAGGCTGTTCAAAGGACCAGATACCATACATGGAAATGGAGATGGAGAGGCCGAGGAGGATAAAGAGGCTGGCCAGCAGACGGAAGCGAATGGAGTAGATAAAATCCTTTGAGAACATGGCGGTGGTCCTTTGTTGTCGTGATCGACGTTGTTGCAACGTTGTACTCAGACAGGCGGTCGGGCCGCAAGTTTAAAGTAGACGTCGTGTTCCACGACACTTCTGACCGTGGCAGCGGTCAGTCGTAACGGCAGGCGCGGTAAGTCTTTCAACGGGCTGATAAATAATTCCCTCCCCGGGTTTATCGTATCAAAAAATGTAGATTTGTTGCCGGAAATGTCCCCGCAGGAGTAAGGTTCAAGGTTCAAGGTTCAAGGTTCAAGGTTCAAGGTGCACGGGGAGGCGGGGGCAGGTGCAGCAGCAAATCCTCTGGATTGCGTCGCGCTGCTCGCAATGACGTGCCATGATCTTCGCTATGGCGTGCCCTGAGCCTGTCGAAGTGCGTTTCAACAACCTCAACGCCCCCACCCCTGACTCCTCACCCCTGACTCCTCACTCTTCATTCCTCACTCCTGAATTCTCGGTGAAGCACACGCCTGAAAAGGCTTTTAACTCCGCCCATATCAAATAGTTATCTCAATTCGGCAAGTTAAATCTAAAAAAAAAGACACCTCGGACGCTATTTGTCCTACCAGCTGCGCTATCCTCCTCTTTAAAAAGTAAAGATGAACATCAAGGAGGACCTCGCCATGCCTGCCATTCAGACCGAAAATTCCCGGACCATTGCCCCGCACTACTTTGTCGTCAACCAGGAGTTCAGGCGGCTGCACGATAAACTGAGCTGCGCCCTGCGCAGCCAAGTCCGGCCACACGGCCCGGTGGTACAAGACGGCCTGGCCGCCCTCCGCCTTTGGCAGCGCTGGTTGCAGGAGAGTGCCGATCGTCTGCCCGGTCGGCTGCGTCGCTTTTCCGCCACCATCCTGGCCCCGTGCAGAAGGCCGGATCAGCGCCGCACCATGGTTGCTGTCATTGGTGTGGAGCAGGAGGTCAACCGCCTCATCCACCTGCGTCACCAGCTCGCCGGTCAACCCCTGGCCGCTTGTTATGAGGAGGGTCGCCGCCTTCTTCTCTGCTGCCTGGACAATCTGGCCCGGGACCTGCTCGATCTCTTTGCCTTTTTCACCCATGCCATGGCCGTCCACAGCCAGGCTGCCCCAAACACACCCCGCACCCATGTCTGGACCAGGCCCCTGACCTGCGGCCCGCACTGGTCCGCCTATCAGACCTGGCACCAGGCTTGTGTCCAGGCCACAAGGCCGAATCTCGGAAGCAGGCACCTGCCGCTGCTCCGGCGCCATGACACAGCCGAATCAGCACCCGGCCCCATGCCGGCCACAGGCAGCCTGGCCGGCCGCATAAAGAAAGGCTTTACGTATCTGATAACAAGAGAGAAAAACAGAAAAGCCCCTTGTTGCTGTTAGGGGCTGGTGGTAGTGTGCCCTCTAACCCGCACATTGTTCTGATCGCCAAAGGGGTGAATATGATTGAGGTGGATCAAGAGATAATGTCTTGATTGTAGGAGGCGCGGCAACTCCATTGCCCTTTTGGTTGCTAGCTGACCGCGTCGCAGTGGCCTCGTTTTTGGAAAATAGTCGGGATAAGGAGAAATAAGCAAGTGCAAGATCTGCCACCAACCGATCTGAAAGCAATCCTTCACTCAAAACGTGCCAATATCTATTATCTGGAAAAATGCCGGGTCATGCAGAAGGATGGCCGAGTGTTGTATTTGTCCGAAGATAGGGACAAAAAGCAGTATTGGAATATCCCAATCGCTAATACCACCTGCCTTTTACTGGGTACAGGCACATCCATTACCCAGGCAGCTATGCGGATGCTTGTTTCTGCCGGAGTGTTAGTGGGATTCTGTGGAGGCGGCGGCACGCCGCTCATGGCTGCCACCGAGGTGGAATGGTTGACTCCGCAAAGCGAATATCGGCCCACAGAATACATTCAAAATTGGTTGTCATTTTGGTTTGACCAGGAAAAACGTTTGGCTGTGGCGAAGCGGTTTCAACAGTTACGCGTTTCCTATTTGCAGGATGCTTGGAGCAAGGACCGAGAACTCCGGGCGGAAGGATTCTTTGTTGATGATTCTGATATTGGTAATGCCTTGGCGGATTTCACAGACAAAATTGAGTATTGTCCTACTGTGATGGATCTGCTCACCACCGAGGCCAGACTTACTAAAACGCTCTACAAAATTGCTGCCAACCGCACCAAGCAACAAGACTTTGTTCGCGATTACGACCGGGTGGATGATGCCAATGCCTTCTTGAACCATGGTAATTATCTGGCCTATGGTCTGGCCGCCACCACTCTTTGGGTGTTGGGAATCCCACACGGTTTTGCGGTGATGCACGGCAAGACCAGACGCGGCGCCTTGGTTTTTGATGTGGCAGATCTCATAAAAGATGCGCTCATTCTGCCCTGGGCCTTTATCTGCGCCGGTGAGAAGGCAACCGAGCAGGAGTTTCGCCAGCAATGCCTGCTCAATTTCACCAAGCATAAGGCCTTGGATTTTATGTTTAACACTGTCAAACAGGTTTGCCTGGAAGGTGCTGCGCTATGATGGTCACCTTTGTTTCACAATGCGAGAAGAAGTCCCTGACGAAAACGCGCCGGGTGCTGGATGCCTTTGCCAATCGTATCGGTTCCAGGACCTGGCAAACCGTAATCACCCGTGAGGGTTTGGATGCTGTAAAAAAACTTCTGCGCGGAAGCGCCAGTAAGAATACCGCGGTTTCCTGTCACTGGCTTCGGAGCCGCAGCCGGACGGAATTGGTGTGGGTGGTAGGCAACAGAAACAAGTTTAATGAAGAAGGCGTCGTGCCGGTGAATTATACGGAAAAGGATCTACTTGTTAGTCAGTGGGAAAATAACTGGCGATACTTGCCGCTTATTAAAAGCCTTGTTGCCTTGGCAGGGTTGTTTCATGACTGGGCCAAGGCTTCTGAGTTTTTTCAGTGGAAACTTGGCCAAAAGGCGAAGAATATTGCTGACCCGGTGCGCCATGAGTGGCTCTCGGTTGTATTTCTTGAGATTTTTGTGGGGGCAGAATCAGACGAGCAATGGCTGGGAAGGCTTGCCCAGGGTGAAATATCGTCGAAAACAATCATCAAGCTCTTAACAGATAAGCAGAAAACGTTCAAAAACTATCATGTGCTTGGCAAACTCCCTGATGCCGCCGCACTCATTGCTTGGCTCATCGTCAGTCATCACCGCCTGCCTGTTTTGGCTTGGGAAGATGCCAAAAAATATGGTGATACTTCTGTAAGCGATTTTCGGCTGCTTTTCAAAGAACTGGAGCCCAAATGGGGATATGAAAATCAATCTCACGATTTTGATATTAAATTAGAGCGATGTTTTGAATACCCAGGTGGCCTGCCCTGTGATTCCAAGAAGTGGCTCAATTACGCCAAAACGCAAGCAGCAAAACTCAATAACCATCTTGATTTACTGGAACAGGCTTTTGCAGATGGGAGCTGGCGCTTGGTTATGCAGCATTGTCGCCTGGCTCTCATGCTGGCCGATCATTACCATTCTTCTCAGCCTGAGCCTGATCCCAAATGGCATGATGAATTAAACCTCTTTGCCAACACCTATCCCGGCACCATTAAGAAAAAACACAAACTGGTGGAACATCTTGTTCGGGTGGCAAAGCAGGCCGTCCACAATTCCAGATTGCTGCCTGTTTTTGAGGGAAATCGCCAGGAGCTGGCCCAGGTTACTGATGTAAAAGTTCTCCAGAGCAAAAGTTCAGATAAAAGGTTTATCTGGCAGGATAAAGCTGTGGCAAAAATCGCAGCATGGCGTGATGAAGAAGATAAGGGGCTTGATAAGAGACAGTTTGGCTTCTTTGCTGTTAACATGGCCAGCACCGGGAAAGGAAAAACCTTTGCCAATGCCAAGATTATGCGGGCCTTATCCCCTGAGCGTCAAAGTCTGCGTTATATTCTGGCCCTTGGGCTGCGTACCTTAACCTTGCAGACCGGGGACGAGTATCGTCAGCGAATCAATCTTGGCGATGATGAAGTCGCCGTGCTTATTGGTTCCAAGCCAGTGAGTGATCTTCATCGAGCCGCCCAGCAAAGCAAAAAAGAGTCAGAGATCGAAGGTCTTGCCAGTGAGTCGGAGCAGGGGCTGCTGGATAACGAACTGCATTTTCAAGGAGTTGTTCCTGACCAGCACCTGGCAACGGTTTTGCGGGATGAGAAAAGCCTTAAATTTCTCCATGCCCCTGTATTAAGCTGCACCATCGATCATCTCATGGGGGCCACCGAAACCAAACGGTCCGGTCGTTTTATTCTGCCGCAACTGCGACTCATGTCGTCTGATCTGGTTATTGATGAAATTGATGATTTTGACGGCACGGATCTCATTGCCATAGGGCGGTTGATCCACCTGGCCGGGATGCTGGGGCGCAAGGTTATGATTTCTTCAGCAACTATTCCTCCCGACCTGGCTATCGGCTTTTTTAATGTCTATCAGGATGGCTACCAACTATTTGCCCGCAGCCGCCAGCTTAGCACTAGGATAGGTTGTGGTTGGATAGATGAGTTTGGTACCAAAGTTTCGACAATGAACCTTGATAGTGCAGATCCGGTTGCAGACTATGGTCAAGCCCACCAAACCTTTACTGAGCGCAGACTTAAAAAACTGCAAAAGGAGATTGTTAAACGAAAAGGAATAATCTGGCCTTGTGAGCCCCAAGAGGGGCATGATGAGGAAAGCTGTCGGGACTATTTCAACAAGGTGATCTGGCAAGCGATCCAGGCCAACCATAAACTTCACCATAGTTGTGATGAAAAAAGTGGTAAGCAGGTGAGTTTCGGTTTGGTCAGGGTGGCTAATATTTCCCCCTGTGTTGATTTGACTAGGTTTCTTCTTGAGCTTGAGCTGGGCAAGGATATAGATATCCGCACCATGGCCTATCATAGCCAACAGATTCTGTTGATGCGCCATGAACAGGAGCGTCATCTTGATCAGGTGTTAAAGAGTAAAGACGGTTTTCAAAAGTCGTTCGACCATCCGGTAATCAGGGAGCATCTTGAGACAAGTCCGGCAAAGCATATCATTTTTATCCTGGTGGCTACACCGGTTGAAGAAGTGGGGCGTGACCATGATTTTGATTGGGCGGTGGTGGAGCCCTCATCCTACCGTTCCTTTATTCAGTTAGCTGGCAGAATTCTTCGCCATCAGGAGTTGGACAAAGATATCCAGGCTCCGAATATCGCCCTGCTTCAGTATAATTTGAAAGGGTTACAGGGAAAGAAGAGAGCCTTCCAGCGCCCGGGGTATGAATCGGAAATGCATCCCCTTAATTCCCATGATCTGCAAGAACTTCTTGCCGGTGAAAAGATTGATAAGCGCCTTGATGCGGCCCCTCGTATCGTTAAAAAAAAGTTACTCAATCCTAAAACGAATTTGGCTGACCTGGAACATGAAGTCATCCATCAACTTTTAACCAATTACAGCAAAAAAGGCGCAAAAGACATGCAGGGCTGGCTCGGCAGTTGCTGGTGGTTAACCGGCTTGCCCCAAGTACTGGTACGTTTCAGGGAGGGGGCCTCTCAATTACCAGTTTTTCTCATGCCGGAAGAGGGACGGTATCGTTTTGTGGAAAAAGATCGGTTCGGCAGACCGGTTCCCATTGAAGAGATTTATGAGATTAGGTGGGATGAAGAACTGCTCCCAAGGTCACGGGGGCGTCTTTGGCTGTATCGGGATTATGAGACGTTATTGCAGGCTCTACCCGAGCCGGATTTGCAAAAAGCAGCGCTGGTGTATGGCGAGATCTGTTTGCCCACCTATGGCGCTGAGAGTGGTAGGCCTTTTGTCTATGCGAGCCAGTTGGGCTTGCGAAAAGAGTAAGCTGCCTGTGCGGCAGTGAAGATAAAAAATAAACTGATTATTTTCTAAGCTGCCTGTGCGGCAGTGCTTGATTGTAAAGCGGTTGGATGGAATCGTGTCAACGAAAAAGAACAATTTTATAAAAATAAACTTATTATGGTGTTTACTTGTCTGCGGCCTAATGCTACTGTTAGGTGTTCGGTTGTGAAATGATGCGTTTTATGTGTTGTCAATGGCAGTGAGTCGAAATGGAGGGAAATAGATGCTCGATCCAGCAATATCTACTTTTCTTGAGGAGCGAAAACAGGCATGGCTCAAGAAAAAAATCAAAAGCGAAACAACAGATGAGGAAAAACTGAGCCTTGAGGAGCAGGCAGCAAAAGATTTTTCCTTGACTGGGTGGCTTCCCGATGCTGCCCGCCGGGCAAAACAGCTTTCAATGGTGAGTCATCCTGGCAAATTTAGCCATCCCAGCGCAAAGGTATCGTCAATAATTGCGACGGGACCAAGGCAAGCCGACGGATTTTTACGAAGCGGAAATGTGGAGGCAGAGCTTGATGTGTTGGGCAATGCCGCGGCCCTTGATGTTTACAAGTTCCTCAGTTTGGAAATGGCTGACGGTGCCACCGTACTTACGCATGTGGAAAAAGCTACTCCCGCCAGCAAGGAGCAATTTGCGGATTGTCCCGTGGCTTATGATGAAATACGGCAGGAATTACTGGCGATAAAGCAGAGCGATGAGACAACCATTTCCACCTCAAGCAAGGTTAAACAGGTCTTTTTCCCTGTGGCTGAGCGAGAGTATCACCTCCTTTCTGTCCTGACTCCTTCCAGCCTGATGTTTCAAATGAAAGATCGTATTCGGGCCCTCCATTTTTCTGAAACTACGAAAGAAGCACGAGAGGCCAAAAAAAGTAGGAGCTTTCATGAAGCTGGTTTTTCTGAGCTGTTTGGCTTGAGTGTTATTGGTTACGGAGGCACCAAGCCGCAAAATATCAGTGTGCTCAATAATCAGCATGGCGGGGCGGCCTATCTATTACCATCCTGTCCGCCTGTTTTGGCGGATCGTAAAATTCAGCCGCCTCGGCGTGACTTTTTTAGTGATTCCCTGTGGCTGCGATTCTTTAAAGATGATTTCCAAAAGTTCCATGACCAGTTGGCTTTGGACCGCAATAATATCCATGTTCGCAACAAGCGGGATTGGTTGATTCGGGCCATCATCTATCAGGTGGCAGACCGGCTCTGGACCATGCGTAGTTTGGAGTCAGGCTGGTCTGCATCGGAAAATTATGTGAACCTGCCTCGTCATCACAAGATATGGCTGGATCAGGTCTATCTTGAAACCAGGGAGAAAGAGCCACAATGGTTTGAAGAGATCCAAAAAGATCTAGCCCGCTGGTTTGTCAGATCCTACAGAAAACTCCAACCGCAATCAGATATCTCCCTTGGGGATGACGAGCTCCCCCATATCAAGAAGATGATTGCCGAGTGTGAGGAGGCTCTGCGATGAAAATGCTCCTTGTTCCCCGCCTCAAGATTCAAAATGCCAATGGTCTGTCCAGTCCGTACACCATTGGTTTCCCGGCCATGACAGGATGGCTTGGCGCTGTCCATGCATTGGAGAGGAAATTGGCTGCCACCGAGTTTGATTATGTCCGCTTTAAAAGTGTGGGCGTAGTCTGTCATAAGATGGATTTACAGACCCACCGGGGCGATGGTGACTTTGTTTACTCCATTATAGGCACCGGCAATCCCTTGATTCCTAAAACACAGAAAGGTGATCCGTACAATGCCGAGCGACCGCCCTTTGTTGAGGAGGCGCGTTGTCATCTCACCGTCTCTCTTGTCATTGAGTGCGAAGGTTTAGGGCTTGGCCTTGATCGGTTTGAGGAGAGTATCAATCAACTTGTTCAGGGCCGACTGAAAATGGCAGGCGGGGATATTTTGTCGGCAAACCCTGTTGAAATCATACCCGTTGATGATGAAAAGAGCCGGCGGCAATTGTTGCGCCGATTAATGCCCGGTTTCTGTCTCATTGAACGACGTGATCTGATGATAAAAGCCATGCAAGACGGCTTGGACGGGCTTGATGCCTTGCTTGACCATTTGGCCGTTCACCACACCGCCACAGAGGATGAGTACGGCGAGGTTAATTGGGAAAGCAAGCGCCGCGAGAAGGGATGGCTTGTGCCCATTGCCACAGGATTCCATGGAATCAGCCCTTTGGGACAAGTCAAAAACCAACGCGATCCGGAAACGCCCCATTGTTTTGCCGAATCCGTGGTAACGCTAGGCGAGTTCATCATGCCTTATCGTATTGAGGATTTGTACAATATGCTTTGGTGCTATGAAACGGATATGGATCATAATCTTTATCTCTGCCGCCAAAAACAACCAGTTAATTAACTTTCGTGATCTGAAAGCAATAAGGAGAACAATCATGGCAAAAAAAGAAAATACCGCATCTGTATTGGCCTTTGAAAAGAAACTCGTCCCCTCTGACGGATTTATGTACGGCACCACCTGGGATGAACGGCTTGAAAAGGTAACCCCTTTAAAATTACAGGAAAAATCCGTGCGTGGTACGATTTCAAACCGCCTAAAAAAGGCTATTAAAGATGACCCACTGAAATTGGATGCGGAAGTTGAAAAACCAAATTTGCAACGGGTGGATAGCTGTGGACTGGCAATGGAGCAAGACACATTAAAGCTTTCTTTTACCCTGAAGATTTTAAGTGGAGTACAGCACCCATCAGCCTGTAATAACCAGGCTTTTAATGAGAGTTATACCAGGGCCGCAGAACAATATATCCAGGAAGAAAAATTTACAGAACTGGCTCATCGCTATGCTGAAAATATTGCTAATGGCCGTTTTCTCTGGCGTAACCGGGTTGGTGCGGAAAAGATTGATGTTCGGGTTAAGGTATTAACTGGCGATTCTGGTCAAGAATGGGTTTTTGATGCCGCTGAAATGAGTATTCGAGAGTTTTCTGGCGCAGCTGCTACTGGCCAGTTAGCTGCAGAAATAGCCAAGGCCTTAAGTGGCGAAATGGATTTTCTTTTGCTCGGCGTCGAGGCTTTTGCCCTGATTGGTATGGCACAAGATGTTTATCCAAGCGAAGAGCTGGTGCTTGATAAGGGGAACAGCAAAAGCAAAAAAAGCAAAATCCTTTACGATATTGATGGGGTGGCTGGCATACATTCGCAAAAGATCGGTAATGCTCTGCGTACCATTGATACCTGGTATCCAGATTATGAAGAGATTAAAATCGGTCCTATTGCTGTCGAACCATACGGAGCCGTTACCAACCTTGGCAAAGCGTATCGAACACCAAAAGCAAAGGCTGATTTTTACACTCTGTTTGATCGCTTTGCCCGTGGCGAAAAGTTAGAGGATAAAAATGAAGAACATTATGTCATGGCAGTGTTAGTCCGAGGTGGTGTTTTTGGAGAAGGCGGCAACTAGGGAGGGGAGTGATGAAATTTTATATTGAGGTAACTCTGCTCCCTGCTCTCGATGTCCCACTCTATTTTCTCTGGGAAAAGATATATAGCCAGGTACATTTATCCCTGGTTGAAATGCAGGATGCAGAGGGACAGGTCTCCATTGGTGTAGCCTTTCCAGGCTATGATGCTAGTAAGTTTCAACTTGGCAGTAAACTCAGGTTGTTTGCTGACGATAAGGCGCATTTTGGAAGGTTGGATCTTGGCAAATGGTTACATCGATTTTCTGATTATGTGCATCTGACAAGTATCCGGGATGTACCGGCAAAATGCGATTATGCTCTATTCAGGCGTTTGCAACCCAAGAGCAGCAATGCCCGGTTGGCAAGAAGGAAGGCTAAGCGGCAAGGGATTACTGTAGCGCAAGCCATGCAGCTGTTAAATGGCAGAAAGGAGCAAATGGGCAATGTGCCTTTTATCTGGTGCAAGAGTTTAAGTTCTGACAAAAGGTATCGACTAATGATTGAATCTGTTCAGGCTGAACAGATTCAATCCGGAAGATTCAGTACCTATGGCCTCAGTTCGTCAAGTACCGTGCCGGTATTTTAGGAAGAAAACATGACCTTTGATAAAGGCGAAATCATTTTATATGAGGATGATGTTGGAGCAGTGGTGGAGGTGCATCTGCGGGACGAGACAGTGTGGCTTTCTCAGGCCCAGATGGTGGATTTGTTTGAACGTAATAAGCGGACCATTTCCGAGCATATCCGCAACGTGTTCAAAGAGGGTGAACTGGAAGAGCAGGCAGTTGTCCGGAAATTCCGGACAACTGCCGAAGACGGCAAGAGCTATCAGGTCAATTACTACAACCTCGATGTCATCATTTCTGTAGGCTACCGGGTCAAATCCCAGCGCGGCACCCAATTTCGCATCTGGGCCACCTCGGTACTGAAAGATCATCTGGTCAAGGGCTACACTCTGAATCAAAAGCGCTTGGCGGAAAAGGGTGTGGCCGAGGCGCGGCAGACCCTGGCCCTGCTGGCCCGAACCTTGGAGACGCAGGACTTGGTCACCGATGAAGAGCGGGCCGTGCTCAATATTGTTACCTCTTATGCCCGCACCTGGAATCTTCTCTGGCAGTATGACGAGGATTCCCTGCCTGGATCAGGCAAGAAAAAGGGGCCAGGTTCGGTGTTTTCCCTTGAGCAGGTGCGCCAGGCCATTGGTGCCCTGAAAAAAAAGCTGCAGGTCAAGGGCGAGGCCACGGACATCTTTGGCCAGGAGCGGGGTGACGGCCTGGCGGGTATCCTCGGTGCTATCCAGCAGACTTTCGGCGGCCAGGAGCTGTATCTCTCCCTTGAGGAAAAAGCTGCCCACCTTTTGTACTTTGTCATCAAGGATCATCCTTTTGTTGATGGCAATAAGCGGATTGGCTCGTTTTTGTTTCTCCTGTTTTTGCAGCATGGTAACCACTCGCCCCTCTTGGCACCTGACGGCATGGTTGCCTTAACCTTACTTGTAGCAAGCAGTCAAGCAAGTCAGAAAGATTTGCTGATTCGATTGATTGTGAATCTGCTGACCTCGTGACCCCAAAAAATACCAATATTTTTTGGGCATAAATTTGTCTTTTTATAACAAATGGTTACGATGATGTTGTTCCGCGATGGTAAAATTTAGTAAATGGATACATGTTGTTGAGTATCCATTTTTTTTGGGAATTTAGTTGTAGGTTCACTGCCGCACAGGCAGCTTAGAAAACTTTGCCGCCATGGGTGCGCTGCCACTGGCCGTTCACTGCCGCACAGGCAGCTTAGAAACCCTGATATCCTCAATTGCCTCTTCTATGGAAGTTCACTGCCGCACAGGCAGCTTAGAAATTTTGGTTGATTTAACAAATGTGCTTCTTTCAGTTCACTGCCGCACAGGCAGCTTAGAAATGGACGATAACAACATCTCCGCAGTTTACAAACGTTCACTGCCGCACAGGCAGCTTAGAAATCCTTATGCCTTGTTTAGCTATAAATTCCTCAGTTCACTGCCGCACAGGCAGCTTAGAAAACCAAGAGAAAACAGGGCGGCGATATGCAAATGTTCACTGCCGCACAGGCAGCTTAGAAATTTTACGTATGGATATGGCACCAACAATGATGGTTCACTGCCGCACAGGCAGCTTAGAAAGATTGGTGAATTTTATGGGTCGGCTTACTATTGTTCACTGCCGCACAGGCAGCTTAGAAAACAATACGGATAGCCGCAAAGGAAAAGCAGGTGTTCACTGCCGCACAGGCAGCTTAGAAACTGGCCGGCACTGGCGCAGGCGCTCTTTGAGTGTTCACTGCCGCACAGGCAGCTTAGAAATTACGGCCCTTGGTAACCACCCGGTAACTCTCGTTCACTGCCGCACAGGCAGCTTAGAAAAACACCCTGGCGGGTTGCGCTTGGGCCGCTGCGTTCACTGCCGCACAGGCAGCTTAGAAATCGACAAGGTCCGCCTGGCCGTGGCCAGCGAAGTTCACTGCCGCACAGGCAGCTTAGAAATGAAAAAAAACGCTCCCTCGCAGAGCTCTGTCGTTCACTGCCGCACAGGCAGCTTAGAAAAATCTTTCAAGGAGGCACCACCATGGCTCAAAGTTCACTGCCGCACAGGCAGCTTAGAAAACAACAGGTCGATGACGTCCTCTATGGCAGGGGTTCACTGCCGCACAGGCAGCTTAGAAAGTCTTGATCCCGCACTGCTCGTTTTCCCATGAAGTTCACTGCCGCACAGGCAGCTTAGAAATCGGATTCGCTGGTGGTCAAGGTCCGGCATGAGTTCACTGCCGCACAGGCAGCTTAGAAATTGTCGAGGGCGCAGAGTTCCGGGGTTGGGCCGTTCACTGCCGCACAGGCAGCTTAGAAAAGCCCCGGTTGCCGGAGGTGTTGAGCCGCCCCGTTCACTGCCGCACAGGCAGCTTAGAAAATCGAGCGACAACACGGCATGCAGCGGGGTACGTTCACTGCCGCACAGGCAGCTTAGAAATCCACAATTAAGGCATAAAAAGAAGACAACCTGTTCACTGCCGCACAGGCAGCTTAGAAAGCAACATGAGCCGCGACCAGGTGCTGGCCGTCGTTCACTGCCGCACAGGCAGCTTAGAAATCATCATCCGTCTGCCGTTCCGGTGGCCTTTTGTTCACTGCCGCACAGGCAGCTTAGAAATTCATGACGATGGGTGGAGGCCCAACGGGCAAGTTCACTGCCGCACAGGCAGCTTAGAAATTAACCTCTATGACCGCCGCGGAATTGTCATCGTTCACTGCCGCACAGGCAGCTTAGAAACACAAAAAGAAGCAGAAGACCAACACCAACAAGTTCACTGCCGCACAGGCAGCTTAGAAAACCAGGAGACCAAGCATGACCACTAAACACCAGTTCACTGCCGCACAGGCAGCTTAGAAAGCAAGGCGTGCATCCTGCTGCGGCACGATACCGTTCACTGCCGCACAGGCAGCTTAGAAATTATCAAGAGCAGGTAAGGGTTAATGTTGATTGTTCACTGCCGCACAGGCAGCTTAGAAAATGGGTGTAGTTTTCTACTATGTGGATTGTCTGTTCACTGCCGCACAGGCAGCTTAGAAAGATTATATTCCTCTCAAAAAATCTATATGACCGTTCACTGCCGCACAGGCAGCTTAGAAATTGGCCAGGACAATCACAACGGCGCCTCGATCGTTCACTGCCGCACAGGCAGCTTAGAAAAAATTGGATAGGCAGGGGGCCATACAACGTGTGTTCACTGCCGCACAGGCAGCTTAGAAATTTTGTGCCTTGAACATCTTATTTTAGATTTAGTTCACTGCCGCACAGGCAGCTTAGAAATGAAACATAGCTCTTGTAACAGTTAAAAACATGTTCACTGCCGCACAGGCAGCTTAGAAACCGATGATGGAGTTTGCCAGGATGGAGAATACGTTCACTGCCGCACAGGCAGCTTAGAAACGACAAAAAAAGAGGCGATAGAGTGGGAAATAAGTTCACTGCCGCACAGGCAGCTTAGAAATGGGAAAAGCTTTTCGGCCGCTGGGCCAGGTAGTTCACTGCCGCACAGGCAGCTTAGAAATTGAGAAAAGCCGGTACCAACGAGTTCCACGGCGTTCACTGCCGCACAGGCAGCTTAGAAAAAGAGTTGGTCAGCAAAAACAGGGTATGGGTAGTTCACTGCCGCACAGGCAGCTTAGAAATGAACCTGCTTGCACACCCGGTCTTGCAATATGTTCACTGCCGCACAGGCAGCTTAGAAAGCGGCGCGCAGCTTGCGCTGCCAGGTGGTCACGTTCACTGCCGCACAGGCAGCTTAGAAATGGGGCTGTGGAAGGACACGGACAAGGAGAGGGTTCACTGCCGCACAGGCAGCTTAGAAATTAAAACCGACAGCCACCTCTTTCTCCACCTCGTTCACTGCCGCACAGGCAGCTTAGAAAGAGTGAACATCGAAAAAACGGTAAAGACCTTGGTTCACTGCCGCACAGGCAGCTTAGAAACGCTTTTCGTTTACCAACTTCTGCTCTTCCACGTTCACTGCCGCACAGGCAGCTTAGAAATCGATAAATAAAAATATTGATGCGCTCTATAAGTTCACTGCCGCACAGGCAGCTTAGAAATTGAGGCCAGGCATCTGGACAAAGTAGATATCGTTCACTGCCGCACAGGCAGCTTAGAAAATAGAGCAGACAGCCGATGAGCCAGTGCTGGCGTTCACTGCCGCACAGGCAGCTTAGAAAACCGAGGCTCTTTCAGCCCAATGCGGGGCGTGTGTTCACTGCCGCACAGGCAGCTTAGAAAGAGATTAAGTGATAAAGCGAAGAAGTATTCAAGTTCACTGCCGCACAGGCAGCTTAGAAACGAGGGATGAGTCTACAGGAGTCCGGCATATCGTTCACTGCCGCACAGGCAGCTTAGAAAATATAAAGGAGAGTTTGGTAATTGTAAGATAAGTTCACTGCCGCACAGGCAGCTTAGAAACCGACGATCCAGCATGCCAAAGATACCTTTATGTTCACTGCCGCACAGGCAGCTTAGAAATCCACGGTGTACTTGGTTTTAGTCTCTACACCCGTTCACTGCCGCACAGGCAGCTTAGAAATCTGTGGAAAACGACTCTCTTCACCCTTTGTGGTTCACTGCCGCACAGGCAGCTTAGAAATGTCAGCAGCGGCACCGGTTTCTTGCTGAGACGTTCACTGCCGCACAGGCAGCTTAGAAATGGCGGAAGAACTCTTTGACTCCCACGTCAACGTTCACTGCCGCACAGGCAGCTTAGAAATGATCAAGCAATTTCGGTTTCTGCACTGTCGCGTTCACTGCCGCACAGGCAGCTTAGAAATGCAGGATCAACATACTATGTGGCTAAAACATGTTCACTGCCGCACAGGCAGCTTAGAAATCCAGAATGTTACACAACTCCTCCACCACGGCGTTCACTGCCGCACAGGCAGCTTAGAAATTTGATATCGCGAGAACGGTAGACATAATTCAGTTCACTGCCGCACAGGCAGCTTAGAAATGAAGAAAAACAATATCTACACGGCCCAGACTGTTCACTGCCGCACAGGCAGCTTAGAAAAAAAGATGGAAGACATAATCCAGGGCGTAGTAGTTCACTGCCGCACAGGCAGCTTAGAAATCTCCACCACCCTGGCACCATCCGGCGTCACCAGTTCACTGCCGCACAGGCAGCTTAGAAATGGTCAAGGCACGGACTGAGCAGGGCGAGTGAGTTCACTGCCGCACAGGCAGCTTAGAAATGATGACGGAGACCAGACTATTGGCAATACGTGTTCACTGCCGCACAGGCAGCTTAGAAAACTTACGCTCCATGTAAACCGGCCTTGCCTCAGTTCACTGCCGCACAGGCAGCTTAGAAATGCAAAATCTGGACTACCAAATGCTCTTTGGGCTGGTGGGTGATGCCAATGCCGAGCTTGCCCACTATGATGGATTGTTGCAGGGCATTCCTAATCCGGCGGTAATGCTGTCACCATTGACAACCCGAGAGGCCGTGCTTTCTTCCAGAATCGAGGGAACCCAGGCCACCGTTGATGAGGTATTGGAACAGGAAGCGGGGTTGATCAAAGAAGGGGAAAAGTACAAGGATATTCAGGAAATATCAAACTACCGGCTGGCGCTTTTTCAGGCGGCGGAACATTTGCGGGAGTATCCCATTCGCCTGGCGCTTATCCGTGAGATCCATAAAATCCTGCTCAACTCGGTTCGGGGGGAGAATAAAACCCCTGGCGAGTTTCGAGTCGATCAAAACTGTAAGGGCGTGGGTCAGGCTTGACATTTTGACATTGGCTCAAGGCGTTGTGGGATGGGGGGTGTCTGGTCGGGATGACTCTGTCGGATTCCGGCATGGGACCTATGTTTTTAAGGAGGGGAGGTGGCGGGGGGAAAGCAATATGCAAAAAATGCATATTGCACATTCTGACAAGCGTAGCAAATGGGTCAGGATAAAATTAATTTGCCTTTACTCGGGCATACTAAGAAGCCGCTCACTGCGCCAAACTCTGACAATGCGTATTTTGTTTTGATCTCGGCGGTAGACGATCCTGAACGGAGGCCTGATAAGCTCGCGGAGATAATCGAGCTCAAACTCCGGCACCATCCGTCCCATATCAGGTTGGTCGGTCAGCAGTTCAATATCTGTAATTATTTTGGCAACCAGTTGTTCACCAATGCGGGGAGCTTGCAGTTGACGGTAGTAGTCAAGCACATCCTGCAGGTCATCAAGGGCGGACTGGGCAAAGGTAATGGAATATTGCGGAGCCATTACTTTGTGATTGTCAGCTTTTTCTTCATCTCGGTAAGGCTGAATTCCCGGCCTTCCTCAAGGTCCACCATTCCTTTGACTATCGCCTTCATAAAGGCTTGCTGCTCGCGAGCCTCTTCATAATCCAGTAACGATTGGACAACCGCAACCCCCCGCCCCCTGCTGGTGACCACCACAGGACGATGAACCTCCTGCACCTGGCGGACAATCTTCGCAGGATTTACCTTGAGGTCACTGATCGGCACAATATCTTCCGAGAATTTGCTTTCCATGGCACCCCCTTTTTCTTGAAAAGACCTATTAACAGGTTAAAGAATAGCTCCTCTGGGGGTATGCTGTCAAGATCTTGCGGGCGTGGGGTCAGGCTTGACATTTTGACATTTGCTCAAGGCGCTGGGGATGGTGGCAATTCTGCTCGCCAGGGCGGCGTGGCGAGTAACCCGCACCAGCAGGGTGGAGTCCTTCAAGGCCCTGTGCCGCCATTGCACGTTCCCTGCCGCAGGACGTGGCCGGAACTTCCGAACTTTGTCGCTATCAGGCAAAAAAACATTGCGCTATTCGATAAAAAGGGAAAGCTATTGCAAGCGATCCCTTTGGGCGCTTATTTTTTACGAATTGAGAATTCCATGTGACCCTTTGGCACGAGAGAGGAGCCTGATACATGCCACAAAAGCAGTTGTACGTCTTGAAAGTTGCCCTGTCGCACGACAAAAGAACCTGGCGCCGCATAGAGATTCTTGCCAGTCAGTCCCTTGATACATTGCATGAAATAATCTTTGCGGCCTTTGATCGTTACGATCCTCATCTCTATTCCTTTTTCATGACAAAGCCGGGCAGTAAAAGCAGGAGCCGCTTTGCCCAGGCACCAGAATATACACACCCCTCTGCTGTCGACGACGGCATGGCAGGGTTTCTGAAAACAGTTGGTGATGCATCGAAAACAGCCCTCTCCGACCTGGGGCTGAAGGTGAAAGACAAGTTTGAATACCTCTTTGATTTTGGTGATGACTGGCTGCATGAAGTGACCGTGGAAAAGATAGTGGATATATTCCCGGAGCATGACTATCCCATAATTACCAAGAAGAAAGGTGAATCTCCCCCTCAGTACGCGGAGTATGAAGAAGAGATTGATGATGAGCAATGGGAGGAGCTGCTCGAACAGTTACGAAACGAAAACAGCGAACTTCTTCGCAGGTTTGCTGATCACCTGGCTGCAAAGAATCTATCGGCAAAGACTATCGGGAAACACGTCGATAATATCGATTTCTATATCAATGACTTTCTTCTCTATGAAGAGCCCTTGCCGCCGGAGGAGGGTGTCGGCAGCATAGATTACTTCCTCGGCTCCTGGTTTATCAGAAAGGCGATGTGGGCCTCTGTCACCTCAATAAAAGATTATATCGCCAGTCTCAAGCGGTTCTATACCTTTATGCAGGAGATAGGCAGCATCAGCGGCGAAGATCTGGTCGACATGAAAGCAGACATCAAGAGAGGCAAGGAGGAGTGGCTCGAAACCCTCAAGAGGTACGATGATCCAGGTACTGAGAGGGGGGATGTTTGGCCCTTCTGAGGGCCATTGAACGGTATTGATTTGGCCGAGCCGATTTTGGCCTCAACCCGCTCCACTCCCAGGGGGGAGAGGGTGGCCGAAGGCCGGGTGAGGGCCTGGGAAGACAATGAGGCGAGACGCGCAGCGCATCCGGAGCCACGCTTCACCTGTTATGGACGTACCGCCCGTATGTAACCGCTTTTCTTGGGGATATACTCTCGTTCCGGCCGGCAGTCGCCGTCCAGCTCCCATGCCCCTACTCGGCCTTTTTTGTCCACATCCGCGGACCAGTAGTTGCCCTCAAAGGTCATGGGGCAGTTGCCCTGTTTTCTGCTGTCGTAGAGCAGAAAGAGTTCATAAAGTTCGGCCAGGGTAGGCAGGCGCCAGTCCTCGTGGCCGGCCAGCCTGAGGGTCTTGGTATAGTGCTCGGCCTCGGCCAGGGACGTCACCCGCCGTGACCTTTGCAACTGCCAGGTCTTGCCGGTGGACAGATCCAGACAGGTGCCGTTGCCCAGGTTCTGCAGGTGGCCTTGTTTTTTAATGATTTCATTGTGTTGCTTGCCAGGTTTGTTGCCGGCCGGCTCTTTGCCTGCCATGCAGCCCGGCAAGAGAGTCAAGCTCGGCAGCAGTATAAAAAAGATGATGCTTTTTTTCATTGTTTCTCCCCCATGAATCGGTCCGCATTTCTTCCGGGCAATCCGTGCGCAGCATTTGCCCCTTTTCGCCAAGAGTACGGTCCAGCGTTTTTTTGCTGTTGCCTGTTGATATGTGGCCGCCCCACGGCCCGGCCGGTGGTCCTTGAACCATGTTGCCGGGCAGCACGGCAATTCTTGAATTTCTAACAGATAACAGGTTGTTTTCACAACCTATTCCGCAGCAGTGCCTGTATATTTTCTGATGACATGGGGCGGATCGGTGGTATGTTTGTCGGTCAGAGGCCATTTTGTCTTTGTCACACTTCACCGCTTATCCCACCATGCCACGACAGCTGCTCATCACCTTACTGCTTTCCGTCTTTATCGCGCTGCTGGGCATCGGTATCATTGTACCGGTGATGCCGGTCTTTGCCGAGAGTCTCGGGGCCGGTGGTCTGGCCCTGGGCTTTATCATTGCCGCCTTTTCCCTGGCCCGGGGCATCTGTCAGCCGGTGGTGGGCAATCTCTCCGACCGCTGGGGTCGCAAGGGCTTTTTGCTGGGCGGCCTGGCCATCTTTGCCCTGGTGGGGTATCTGCTGCCAGCTGCCTCCTCCATGGGGGCGCTGCTTCTGATCCGCTGTCTGCACGGCGTGGGGTCGGCCATGATCGTACCGGTGGCCATGGCCTATGTCGGCGATCATGCCCAGGTGGGCAGCGAGGGGCGCTACATGGGCTTGCTCAATATCGCCATCTTTACCGGCATTGGCGGGGGGCCTTTACTGGGCGGCCTGTTCACCGATCTCTGGGGTATGGCCTCGGCCTTTTATGCCATGGCCGCCTTGAGCATGCTGGCCTGGTTTCTGGTGCTGGTGCAGATCCCGGCCGTGGCCCCGACACCGAGCACAAAACCGGTGCGCAATATCGGTGTCTATAAATCCCTGCGCATCATGCTGGCCAGCCGCCGTACCGTGGGGATTCTGCTCGCCCGGCTCTCCACCATGATCATCATGGTGCCCACCATGGCCTTTCTGCCCCTGCTCATGCATAGCCTCTTTGCCGCCAGTGCCTTGCA
The DNA here is from genome assembly GCA_002868945.1 of Desulfobulbaceae bacterium. GTDB lineage: Bacteria > Desulfobacterota > Desulfobulbia > Desulfobulbales > SURF-16 > BM506. Next base: position 28,111 of record PKTX01000027.1, on the reverse strand, counting down.
GATCGGCGTGGTGATCACGGTCCGCACCCTGGTCAATGCCGTGTTGCAGTTTCCCTGCGGCCGCCTGGCGGACCGTTTTGACAAGGTCCTGCTGCTGCGTCTGGGTGCCCTGGTGATCAGTACCGTGATGTGTCTGGTGCCTCTGGCAGGCAGTTTTTCCACCCTGCTTATCTTGTTTGCCATTCTGGGGTGTGGGGAGGCCTTGATCTGGCCCACGCTGGGAGCGCTGGCCACCGAGGAAGGCCGGCTTTACGGCCAGGGTAACATGATGGGTGTCTTTAACCTGGCCATGAGCGCCGGTGTGTTCAGCGGCGCCCTGGGTGCCGGCTTCAGCACTGATTTTTTCGGGCTGCACTGGTCTTTTTTCCTGATCGGCATCCTGGTCCTGGCTCTGACCATGTTTGCCTGCCACCTTATCAGCCCGTTGCAAGATCACAGCGCTCGCTGAGGGGGGGGGAGGTTCAAGGCTCAAGGGGCATGGTGCATGGTGCATGGTGCAAGGGGAGGCGGGGCGGCGCAGTTTAAGGCCTCTGGATTACTTCGCGCCGCTCGTAATGACGGGTCTTGCCCCTTGCCCCTCAATAGTGGCTGGCATGGCTTGTGTTCCAAGCGGCGTCTTCGGCGTCAACCGCCAGGATCTCAAGCTTCTCCAGCTTGTCGATGCTGTAGGACTTTTCCGCGGACAGATCAATGTGGCTGACCTCAACGGTGATTTCCGTGTCGAGAATAGCGGCAAAGGCGTTTAGTGTCGGGGCCTCCACCTCCATGTGCTCCGTGGAGATAAGGGCAAAGTCATTGCCGTAGGCCCGGAAGGCCAGGGCATGGGGAAAGGTGGCCTGCAACTCGGCGGCAAACTCTCTGAAAAGCTGGTTGCCCCTGTCCCAGCCGTGTTTCTTGTTGTACTCCGGCACATTCTGCATATGGATCATGTTGAGGCAGGTGTATTGGTTGAGATCAAGGTTGTTGAGGGTGATCTTCAGATAGTCCTCGTTATAGAGGCCGGTGAGCTTGTCGTTGAAGAAGTAGGAGAATCTCTTTCTCTCCAACTTTGATTTGGGCAGCTGGTTGATACTGTTGGAGATGCTGACATCGGCCAGGACCTTGACCGCTGCCGTGACAACATCGGGATGAAACTGGCTGCCGCTCATGGCGGCTAGTTCGGCCAGGGCCTCGGGTATCTCCTTTCTTGCCTTGTAGATACGGTTGGTGGTAATGGCGTCAAAGGCGTCGCCCACGGAGAGGATGCGGGAAAGCAGGGGGATATCGTCTCCCTTGAGGCCGTCCGGATAACCTGTGCCGTCGTGTCGTTCATGGTGGTGCAGGATGATGGCGGCCAGGTCTTTGTACATGGCGATGTTGGAGAGCATCTCATAGCCGGCAAAGGGATGGATCTTGATGAGGTCATAGTCCAGCTTGGTGAGGTTGCCGGGCTTCAGCAGCACCGAGTCGGGCGTGGCGATTTTGCCGATATCGTGCAGGGTGGCGGCCTTGTAGAGGGTCTTGACCTGGGCAAAGGGGAGACCCATTTCCCTGGCAATAAGTTGGCAGTAGTGGGCGACGCGCTCGGTGTGACCCGCGGTATAGGTGTCGCGCTGTTCGATCATGTCGACAAAGGAAAAAATGGTCTCTTCATAATTGGCGGTGCGTTCGGCGGTGAGCTTGGCCACGGATTCCTTGTGTCTGAAGGATTCGATGGCAAAGCCGATGTCGCCTGCCAGCTCGTCGAGCATCTCTTTTTCTTCCGGCTCAAAGCCCTCCTTGCGCCATGTATAGATGGTCAGGACACCAAAGGGCTCGGCGGCCTGATTGGGGCGCAGGGGCAGGCTGATCACCGCCTGATGGCCTTCAATGGTGGTCGGGTCGCGCCACAGGGTCGGATTTTGCTCCGCCCTGCTTTTGTCGGCCAGCACCATGCGGTTGTCGCGGATGGCCCGGGCCGCAGTCGTGGGGTAGAAGGCGTGGTTTGTGTCGTCAACGATAAAGGGCGGCTTTGCCAGGGTGGTGGTGTCCGGCTCCGAGGTGTAGATGGTGCGGACCTTGTTTGCCTGCAGAAGGCCGATCCAGCTGAAACCGTAATGGCCATGCCGGACAAAGCGGGCGCAGGAGCTTTCCAGCAGGGCGGTGATATTGGGGACGGTGATGAGCAGTTTGTTGATATGGGCCACCGTATCAAGGATTTCCCGGAGATAGCGCTCCCGGTCCAGGAGGTTGCTGATCTTTTCGGTGCGCTGTACCACCTTGACGGCCAGGGTGTGGTTGAAGTGTTCCACCTTTTCCTTGTCGCGCTTCACCTTTTCCGAGAGTAAACCAACCGGTACCATGATCAGATAGAAAAAGCCGATGCGCATGGCCAGGTCGGTCCAGGCAATGGTGGGCAGCAAGGGCATGACAATGCCCAGGTAGCAGATGGCGGAAAGGGTGGCGACCAGCAAGCCGAAGCCCAGGCCGAAGTAGATGGTGTGCAGGCAGATAAGCAGGTAGTAGCCCAGGAAGAAGCTGTTGGCAAAACTGGTCTCCGTGTGCACCAGGCTGCTCAGAAAGATGAGGTCGAGAAAGAGTGAGCCCAGGTAGACCTTGCGCAGGGTGGCCGGTCGGAGAAAGATGATCGCATAGCAGAGGCTGCTGTAAACGGCGAAGGCGATCAGGGCCTTGATGAGGATGGCCTCCTCCCGGGGGGGAAGCGGCACCAGGAGCAGCCAGGCAATACCGCCCACCAGGCTGAAGACACGCAGCAGCAAAAAGGTAAGGTCCACCTGATTTAGCTTGGGGGTCAGGCTTGACATTTTGACATTTGCTCAAGTTGTTGTTGGATGGTGGCAAGTTTGCGCGCCAGGCCCGCATCCCTGGTAAGACGATGGGGGAGCCTGCCGGCGGCACGGCTCAGGCCGGCAAGATCCCGGCCTACATAGTGCGCCAGCTCCGACAGGGTGAGGTTATCGGCATTCTGGATCAGGTAGGCGGCCACAGCCCTGGCCTTGGCACCTGGTTGTCGTTTGCCGGGTTCACGCAGAAGGTCGGTGCTGATGCCGTAAACGTCGCAGACCGCTTTAACAATCTGTTCGAGGCGCAGCGGCCGTTGCAGTGGTTCCGCCGCCCTGGCCAGGCTTTTTTCCCCAAAGTGGTCATCCCCCAGGATGCGGCCTTGATAGGAGCCTTGATGAAACTCGACCCGGTGTTTTTCATCAATCCCCTGGGTAACGAAATCAGCGTAGCGCGATCGGGCTCTTTTTTGCTGCGCGGCAAATTGCGAAAGGACCAGATCGGTGGTAAGCCAGCCAACATCATCCCGCCCCAGGTAGGTGCGGTGGCTGCTCCACGGATAATGCTCGGGCGATTGGACAAGTCGAGCCCGCACCGGGTTACAGTGGATATAACGAATCAGTTCCAGCAGGTAACTGTCGGCATCAACCAGTAAGGCCTTGTAGCGGCCCTGGAAGATGTGGCCCTTTCTGCGCAAGCGTCGGTTCAGGTAGTTGGTGTAGCGGAAGCCGATATTATGCATGATGCGTGACAGCGGCACCTCGCTCACCTGGATGACCAGGTGGACGTGGTTTGTCATCAGGCAATGACCATGGATCCGATGGCCGTATTTCTCCACACCCTCCTGGAGAAGAAAATAAAAACGGCTCCGGTCGGCTTTGCTGAAAAAGATGTCCTGGCCGCCGTTACCCCGCAGAATAACGTGATAAGCAGCGCCATGGTAGTGGATACGCGGTTTACGGGCCATACCTTTTGTGTATCAGTGCGAAAGTCAAAATGTCAAGCCTGACCCCGATTTAGTTTTGGCATTTGTTGGGGTTCTTCATTACAATGGAGAAATTTGAGCGTAATTTCAGGGTAATCTTGGGGGAGAGTACGTATTGAAAAAGCTGGATTACAATTTGCCGCAGTTGTTGCGGTCCTTGGTCGTTCTTGCCCTTCTGGGTGCCCTTGCCGGCTGGTTTTTTTATCTGCCCTACAAAATGGTGCGGCGCAACACCGTTGCCAATCTCAATGCGCAGCAGGCCCTCCTGGTCCGACAGGCCGCCCATGGTATCGAGGAGTTCTTCCTTTTTCACGAAAAATTGATAGAGTCCGTGGCCCACTATCAGGGGATCATTCGCCTTGATGAGAGGGGCAAGCAGCTCCTGGACGAATTTTATCAGGCCAATACCCGGACCATCAGTGCTGTCAGCCGCGTCGATGCCGATGGCCGTATTCTTTACAGTGCTCCTCTGCAGGAGGGGGTTATCGGCAGGGACGTCTCCGGCCAGGAGCATAATCGCCTGCTTGCCGAAAGCCGCGAGCCGGTGGTCAGTTCCCTGTTTATGTCCGTACAGGGCTATAAGGCGGTGGCCTATGCCGTGCCGATCTTTGACCAGGGTGTCTTTGCCGGTTCCTTGAGCGTTCTGCTGCCCTTTGAGGTGGTGGCCGGCAAATATCTGGCCAATATTACCGTCGGCACCCAGGGTTCGGTGTGGCTTTTTGATGAGCAGGGCAGCGAGATTTACTGTTCGGCACCACATCATCTGAAGGACGACGGATCCGAACAATCACACTGTTCGCAGGTGGCCGCCATGGCCGGGGAGGTGCTGAAGGCCGGCGACGGCCATCTTGTCTATTCCCAGGACTACAGGCAGGACGGCAAAACGCGGCGCCTGCGGACCCATGCCGTCTTTCATAAGGTGCAGTTGCCCCACAACGGCTGGGCCATAGCCGTGGCCAGCCCGGAACAGCAGGCCCTGGCCTCTATCCGGCAGTTCGGCCGCTGGTGGATTCTCCTTTTTCTCCTCTTTGTGGGACTGCTTACCCTTTACGCCTTTTTTCTGTTCCGGGCCCGTCTGCGTCTTGAGGAGGAGCGCAAAAGGGAGGAGACCGAGAAAAAGGTGGCCGAGGGTCAAAAGCTTTTCAGTCGTTTTATCAACGATGCCCACCTGCCCATTGCCATGGTCAATGTGGAAAGCGGTGCCGTTGAATTTCTCAATGAAAAGTTTGTGGCGGATTACGGCTACACCACGGCCGATATTCCCACCATTGATGCCTGGTTTGCCAGGGCCTATCCCGAGGATGCCACCAGGCAGGCCATTCACGACAGGTGGACACACCGCCTGGAGGAGCTGCGTAGTGCCAAGCATTCCGGCCCCATGGCGCAGCGCGGTGTGGTCTGCAAGGACGGTTCCGTCAAGGAGGTGGAGTTTGCCTACACCCTGCTTGACGACAGGATGGTCATTACCTTGAATGACAAGACCGAGCAGCGCCGTGTCGAGCAGGAGAAAAAGGAACTCAGAGAGCGCCGGACAAAGGCCCGCAAAATGGAGGCCCTCGGCATGCTGGCCGGCGGCGTGGCCCATGATCTCAACAATATCCTCTCCGGCGTGGTCAGCTATCCGGATCTCCTCCTCCTGCAACTGCCCGAGGAGAGTGAGGTGCGACCCGCCATTGAGATGATCCAGCAGTCGGGCAAGCAGGCCGCCGCCGTGGTGGCGGATCTGCTCACCGTGGCCCGCGGCGTTGCCTGTGTCAAGACAACCGCCAATCTCAACAGCCTCATTGACGAATATCTGCAGTCACCCGAACATCTGAGCGTGGCGGCGGCCCATGGCCTGGTCTCCTGTGTCACGGAGCTGGCGCCCGACCTGGTCACTATCTCCTGTTCCGCAGTGCATGTGAAGAAATGCTTGATGAACCTGATAACCAACGGTTTTGAGGCCCTGGTCGGTCCGGGGGTGATCACCATTGCCACCGCCAATGTGACCATCACCGAGCAGGAGGCCGAGCAACAGGGACTGCCTGCCGGCGACTATGCCGTGCTGCGGGTGAGTGACAGTGGCCCCGGCATTGCCGAGGCGGATCTGGAGCATATCTTTGAACCCTTTTATACCAAAAAGGAGATGGGCCGCAGCGGTACCGGTCTGGGCCTGGCCGTGGTCTGGAACACCATGCAGGATCATAATGGCCGCGTCAGCGTGATCAGCGGCGATCACGGTACGACCTTTAGCCTTTTCTTTCCGGCCAGTCATGAGGAGGCAACGGTGGAGGAACAGGAGGCCTCTGTTGAGGAGTTGCAGGGGCGGCGTGAAAAAATCCTGGTGGTGGATGATCAGGCCAACCAGCGCGACATTGCCTGCCGTTTTCTCGATCATCTCAACTATCAATGCCATGCCGTGGCCTCAGGTGAGGAGGCCCTGGACTATCTGGCCGAGCAGGCCGTTGATCTTGTGGTGCTGGATATGATTATGGGCTCCGGCATGGATGGCTGCCAGACCTATGCGGCCATGGTCCGGCGCCATCCCGGCCAGAAGGCTGTCATTGCCAGCGGTTTTTCGGAAAACAGCAATGTCAGGGAGGCCCAGCGCCTCGGCGCCGGTGAGTTTATCCGCAAACCCTACAGCATGGTGCAGCTGGGCGAGGCCGTTAAAAAAGCCTTGAAGGGCAGTGCTACTGGGCGATAATAAAGGCGCCGCTGTAGCCCATTTCCGTGAAATCCTCGAGCACCTCTTCGGCCCTGGACAGTTCAAGGCCTGCCTTGATCCGCACCCGGTGGAAGAGGGCGTCACCCCGGTCATAGACCTGGACAGCCACCTGGTGGCCCTGGTTCTCCATCTTTGTGCGAAGGCGCAGGGCATTATCCCGGTTGGTAAAGGAGCCGATCTGCACATAGAAGTTGCCGCGGCTGAAATCCTCATGGGGCAGGAAGCGCTTGACCTTTTGCCCCTCCTCCTGGACGGTCACCGCCTCACCCAGGGCGCTGATGTACACCCGGGCCGTGCCCTTGTCGATCATGCCGAGCTCCTTGGCGCCGGTGTAACTCATGTCGATAACGCGGCCCCGGACAAAGGGGCCGCGGTCATTGATACGCACCACCATCTCCCGACCGTTATCGAGATTCTTGACCAGCACCGGTGTGTTCATGGGCAGGGTTTTGTGGGCGGCGGTGCGGCTGTACATGTTGTAGGTCTCGCCGTTTGAGGTCTTTCTGCCGTGAAAGGGCTTGCCGTACCAGGAGGCAATGCCGCGCTGCTCGAAACCCTCGGCGTAGGGCAGCGGATAGTAGGTCTTGCCCTTGATGACATAGGGGCGTTGGGTCGGCGGCACCTTGCTCTGCGTGGTTTCGTATCTGCCGGGGGTGGCCACCTGTTTTTTGGCCGGCGTGGTGATGGCCCTGTCCCGCGTGGCGCAGCCGCTCAGCAGCAGGACCAGCAGCAGGATAATGGTTGTATCTCTCAAGGGCTTTCCTCCATGGCTGGGTTTAATCCTGGTCCTTTCTCCAGATAAAGGGGCTGTTCAAGGAGCCGGGAGTTGCTCTGCAGCCGATTTTTGAAAAAGGCGCCTGCCTTGCCGATTGTGTGCGGCGTATAGGGCAGCAGGCCATGGGCAGGGGCCCGCGCCGGCTCGGCATTGTCAAAGATCACTTCTTCGTCGCTGTTGACCCAGGTGAGGTGCAGGTCCAGAATGGGACGGCAGGTGGTCAATCTCTCCTGCTCATCCCGGCATATCAGGGGAAACTCCCAGCGACGCAGCTCAAACCCCTTGTGCCAGAGGCCGAAATAGCCCTTGCCTGTCAGTTTGTCCGACATGAAGGGGTAGGGATAGCCCTCTTCGTAGAGATTGGCCTCGATTTCCCTTTCCACCTCATAGGAGCCCTGGATATTGAGGGCCTCCCAGTCGTCGTAAAGCTCCGCATCCTGACGGAAGAGATGGGTGCCTGTATCGCCAAAGGTCCACTGGGCGTGGCAGGCCGTACAGGTGGCCTTGTCGCCATACTGTTGGTGGGCGGCATGGCGCATCTGCGGCACCGGGTAGGAGCGCGTCGGTGTGGTGAAAAGAACGGCACCGTCCACCTCGGCCAGGGCCGGACGGCTGGTGGCGGAGGCGGCAAAGGCATGGCACTCCTTGCAGGAGATGGTCTGCGGAGTGGCGGACATCAGGCCGCTGCCCGGATGACAGTCGATACAGGCCAGGCCCGCCTCCTGATGCACGTCACGGGCAAGTTGGCGGTATTCAACACCGTAGGGACGGGGCGCCTCACGGCCGTCAGGCTGGTAGGGGGTCCGGTAATCCCAATGGAAGTCATGCTCGAAGCGACCATAATAGTCGGCACCGACAAAGTTGCTGTTGTGGCAATGGAGGCATTGCTGGTCCGGGGTGCGGCGCACAAAGGCGTGGCTCTGCAGGCTGCCGCCGCTATACTCCAGATGGCAGGCGGCACAGCCCACGCCGCGCAGGGTCTCTGCGTAGTTGTCGCCGTCATAGCTGATGTGACAGCGCAGACAGCGGCGGCGCAGCAGGTCGTCCAGCAGTTCCAGGGGCGTGGTCGGCGTTTCGGTGACCGGAATATCGTCGGCCCGTTCCAGGTCATGCTCGGCACCGAAGGCGCGGCGCAGCGTGTTGACCTCGTTGGCGTTGGTAAAGTGCAGGGAGACGTGGCTGCCGCTCACCTGTTCGGCATGGCAGGGGCCGCAACTTGTGGTCATGAAGTCAGGGTGGGCCGGGCGGCTCACCAGATCGGTGTGGGCCTCCTCGGCCGAGGCGCTGACGTCTTGGCCGCCATGACAGGCGGTGCAGGCCAGGGCATGATGCTCATCAAGCTGGTGAGGGTGACAATCCTGACAGGTGAAGCTGCTGGGTTGCGGCTGGCTCTCGGCAGCCGCTGGCGGCGGTGCTTCTTGCTCTTCCTCTTTGTCCCGGGAGCAGCCCGTTACAAAGAGGAGGAGAAGCGAGGCGGAAAGTAAGAGGTGTTTGAGCATAATTTTCAGGGGTGGCAATGGCCTTTTCCGTAGCCTCGTATGGTGCGGAGCGGTGGGCCGGCGTCTGCAGCCCTGTGAAAAAACGTAGTCGTTCATTGTTGCAGTTGCCTGGGCAGTGCCGTAGACGTGGGCAAGCTGTGCTGCGTGGCGGCTACAAAATACCCAAGTTCGCCGCGCATTGCAAGGAGATGGCGGCGCCCATGGCTTCTATTTACGGTCTGTTGTCGCCCCGGTGGCGCCGCTTTCTTTGCGGGAAAGATCGGCATGCAAGGTGCCAGTGGCGGGGAACCGGACTATACGCCGGAAAAAGGGAAAATGGCTGGAAAAGAAAAGATGCTTGCGATATAGTAGGGCGCATTATCACAGCCTGGCAGGAATGTTTTCGCCCCAAGCCAATGAACGCCGGTGTCACCGGAGTCTTTACGCCTCCTCTGCCTCCTGTGTCCTTTTTCTTTACATTGCGCCTGTCCGGAAATGGCCCTCTCGGAGTCTCGTAAACTCGCTTACCGGGCCGATTTCCCGGAGTCTCGTGAGCTCGCTTACCTTGGCATGCTCAAAAAATAATGCTCGGCATGTCGCATATATGCCTGCACTCCAGGGGACTTCTTTACAGGGTGTGCTTATATTTTTGCATTCCTTGATCTTGAACAGGTAAGCGAGCCTGCGAGACTCTGAAATGACCTGTTTCCGGACAGACACGAGGCCATCTTTAATACTTGCTGTTTTGCCCGATTTTTTCGTGGCTACGAAAACAAAATATCTATGTATTCAAGATACCCACTAAATTACATCCCCACATAATTTCATGGAAAAACCAAAAAAAACCACAAAGTTTATTTTTATTACCGGCGGTGTTCTTTCCTCTCTGGGCAAGGGCCTGGCTGCCGCCGCCATCGGTGCTCTGCTGGAAAGCCGCGGCCTGACCATCACCATTCAGAAGCTTGATCCCTATATCAATGTTGATCCCGGCACCATGAACCCCTTTCAGCATGGTGAGGTTTTCGTCACCGATGACGGGGCGGAAACCGACCTTGATCTCGGCCATTACGAGCGCTACACCAACGCCAAGCTGAGCCAGAAGAACAACTTTACCTCGGGGCGCATCTATCACTCCGTTATTTCCAAGGAGCGGCGCGGCGAATATCTGGGCGGCACGGTCCAGGTTATTCCCCATATCACCGACGAGATCAAAACCGCCATTCACAGCCTGGAGGGTGACGCGGATGTGGCCATTGTCGAGATCGGCGGCACCATCGGCGATATCGAGGGGCTTCCCTTTCTGGAGGCCATTCGCCAGTTTCGCCTTGATGTGGGCTGGGAGCAGTCGGTGTTCATCCATGTCACCTGGGTGCCTTACCTGTCCACGGCCGGCGAGGTGAAGACCAAGCCCACCCAGCATTCGGTCAAGGAGCTGCGGGCCATCGGTATTCAGCCGGATATCCTGCTGTGCCGGACAGCCGTGGACCTGGATATCGGCCTCAAGAAAAAGATATCCCTCTTTTGTAATGTGCCCACCGAGGCGGTTATCACGGCCAAGGATGTCGACAGTATCTATGAGGTACCCCTCTGTTTCCATGAAGAGCGTCTGGATGAGCTCATCCTTGAGCAACTCAATGTCTGGACAAGGGCGCCGCGCATTGCCCCCTGGCGCGAGCTGGTCGATAAGGTCAAAAATCCCAAGCACAAGGTGACCATCGGCATTATCGGCAAATATGTTGATCTGGTTGAGGCCTACAAGAGCCTGAACGAGGCCCTTATCCATGGCGGCGTGGCCAATGACGCCCATGTGAATCTCAGATATATCAACTCCGAAGAGCTGGAGGGCGGCGATGTGGCGGCCAGACTGGCCGGCTGTCACGGTATTCTGGTGCCCGGCGGCTTTGGCCAGCGCGGCATTGAGGGTAAGATTGCCGCCATTACCTACGCCCGGGAGAACAAGGTCCCCTTTTTCGGCATCTGTCTCGGCATGCAGCTGGCCGTGGTGGAGTTTGCCCGCAACGTGGCCGGCATGAAGGATGCCAATTCCAACGAGTTCACCAAAGCCACCACCCATAATGTTATCTATCTGATGAAGGAGTGGTATGACCCGCGTACCGGTCAGACCCACATCCGCGACGAGGATTCCGACATGGGCGGCACCCTGCGGCTGGGCAGTTATCCCTGTGTTTTGCAGGACAAGACCTTTGCCCTGCAGGCCTATGGCGAAACGGATATTGATGAGCGGCATCGGCACCGTTTTGAGTTTAACCCCCGCTTTCGTGACGACCTTGAAAAGGCGGGGCTGGTGGTGAGCGGCACCTCCCGGGACAATAATCTCGTGGAGATCGTCGAATTGAAGGAGCACCCCTGGTTCCTCGGCTGTCAGTTCCATCCGGAGTTTAAGTCAAAGCCGATGAATGCGCATCCCCTGTTCCGCGAGTTTGTCAAGGCCTCCCTGAAGCAGGCCAAGGAATAAGGGTATCTAATTATTCAAGATATCCGTACGGCTTTTTGGCAGCTATCCAGCACCCCGGCTTGCGGCGCATTGGGACGTTCAAGCACCTGAGATCCCGCCTGACGCAGGAGAAAAGGGTGGGGGATGGCATCAAGGTTGGGGTGCCGAGTCATGGCACAAGGCACGGCGGCGGATTCTTCTCTGTGCCTTTTTTGTTTTTAATAGAGCTTTCCGATGCTTTTTAAGCTTTTCTTCTATTTCCTTCCAAGTAACTTTATCGTAACTGGTTGAAATTGCGTTTTTCACATTCTGCTGTTTCGGGCGCTCTTTTTGGCAACAATTTGATAAAAAGTTACTCAATGATAAATCGCCGCCGCAGGCGACGTGGGCCGCTGACTCCTGAATTCTGCATTCTCGTGGAAGTACAAGTTTGAAACGGGTTATAAGGCTTTTCATATCGAGTAGTTATCCAACTCAGAAAGTTGAATTTTTAATAGAGCCCCGTAAAGGGGCAGCGAGTCATCTATGGAAGTCACTATTGCCGAGAAAATAAAGGTGGGACCGGGCCGTCCTCTCATCCTCATGGCCGGTCCCTGCGTTATCGAGTCCGAGGAGGTGGTCCTGGAGACCGTGGCCGGCCTGAAGGAGATCACCGGCCGGCTGGGCATGCCGTATATCTTCAAGGCCTCCTTTGACAAGGCCAACCGTACCTCTCTGACATCCTTTCGGGGGCCGGGCCTGAAACGGGGCCTGGAGCTGTTGGCGCGCGTCAGGGAGGAGTACCAGGTGCCGGTTATTTCCGATATCCATGAACCGGGTCAAGCCGCTGCCGCCGCCGAGGTGCTTGATGTTATCCAGATTCCCGCCTTTCTCTGCCGACAGACCGATCTGCTGGTGGCGGCGGCCCGCACCGGCAAGCCCCTCAGTATCAAAAAGGGCCAGTTCCTGTCGCCCTGGGATATGGAAAATGTCGTCAGCAAGGTGCGCGACAGCGGCAACGGGCAGATCATGCTCACCGAGCGCGGCATCATGTATGGCTATAACAACCTGGTGGTGGATATGCGGGCCTTGCCGGTGATGCGGTCCCTGGGTTGTCCGGTGATCTATGACGCCACCCATTCGGTGCAGCTGCCCGGCGGTGCCGGCGGCAGTTCCGGCGGTCAGCGCCAGTTTATTCCACCCCTGACCCGGGCCGCGGTGGCGGCCGGTATTGACGGTCTCTTCATGGAGATTCATCCGCAGCCGGACAAGGCCCTCTGCGACGGCCCCAACTCCATGCCTCTGGGCGAGGTGGAGTCCCTCTTACGCACCCTGCAGCAGATTCATGAGGTGGTCAATGGCTGATGAAAACTGCCCGCTCCCCACTGATGGGCCCTATGCCGGTGACTGCGCCTTTACCCAGGCCCTGCGCGACAAGGCGGCAGCCCGCAGCGCCGCGACGCGCGGCTATGCCTGGAAGAATTGCCTGGCCAAGGCCGCCGGGATCAAGCTGCTGCTGCTTGATGTGGACGGTGTGCTCACCGACGGCTCCATCACCTACAGCGATGAGGGCATTGAATTGAAGACCTTTCATGTCAGGGACGGCTTTGGTCTCACCCTGTTGCGCAAGGTCGGGGTTGAGGTGGGTATTATCACGGCCCGCACCTCCCGGGCCCTGGAGCGGCGCTGTCAGGACCTGAAGATCGAGCATCTCTTCCAGGGGCGCCGCAACAAGGTGGAGGCCTTTGTCGGCCTCATTGCCGAACTGGATCTGCAGGCCGACCAGGTGGCCTACATGGGTGACGATTGGCTTGATCTGGCCCTGCTGGGCCGGGTTGGTTTGGCCGTTACTGTCGCTGATGCCGTCACCGAGGTCAAGGAGGTGGTGGATTTTACCTCGCGCTTTAACGGCGGCCAGGGGGCGGTACGCGAGGTATGCGAGCTTATTGTAGAGGCCAAGGGGAAATACCGTGAGCTGCTTGGCGACTATATGGAGCGCAGCTAGGATGAACTTCTCCCGCAATAAGGTGTGGATTGTGCCCCTGCTTGCCCTGGTGAGCTACCCCCTGTGGCAGCCGCCCGTGGCCGGCTTTCTGGCGCCGCGGCAGAGCACGGTGGTCCTGCAGGAACAAAAGTCCAGGGATGATGACCGTGTTCTGCACCTTTATAAGGTCAGCATGTCCCAGTCCACCGGCGACACACTGGAGATTGAGCTTGCCGCCGATTCCGTGGCCACCGGCGATTCGGACAGCTCCGACTACCACTTCAGCGGCGTTGATTGCCGCATCTATGATGAGTTCGGCAAGGCCACTGAGGTCAGCGGCGGGGAGGCCCTCTTTGCCACGGATAAGAAGCTGATCACCATCGTCGACGACGTCATTGTGATCAGCAGTGACGGCACGCATCGCCTCAGCACCGATGCCCTGCGCTACTTCACCCATTACAAGGTGGCCAAAACCGCCACCCCTGTCCACATCACCAGTCAGGACTTTGAGGTCTTCGGCAACTCCATGATGTACAATCTGCGCACCGGCTTTTTCCGGGTCGGCGGTAATGTTGTCTTTGAGATGTGATTTTTTTTGAAATCAGAATTCAGAAATCAGAATTCAGGATTCAGGATTCAGAAGGAGAGTAGGAGGCAGGGGCTCTTCCGCCTCACCCCTCACCTCTCGCTTCTTCCCCTTCACCCAAAAGCCGGGTGGCGTTCTGGCCGAGGATTGCCTGGGTCAGGTTCGTGTCCAGGTCCAGTTCCAGTAATAATTTCTTGACCTCGGCCTGATCGGCCCAGGGCGAGTCGGTGCCGAAGAGCAAGCGGTCGGGCCGGTGTTCGCAGAGAATGCGGCGGGCCTGCGCCGGTTCCAGAAACTCCAGGGCATAGGCAATGTCGAGATAGAGATCGCGACCCACCAGGGATTCTTCCACCGCATGCCACTGTTGCCAGGAACCAAGATGGGCCGCCACCAGTTTGAGGTGGGGAATACTTTCAATGAGCGCCCTGATCTGGGCGGGATTGGCACGTTCCTGTTCAGGAAAGCCGATGTCGTAACCGCTGTGCAGCACGACAATAAGGTCGGCGTCGGCCGCCACTCTCAAGAGGTGGCGCACCCGTTTCTCCTCCAGGTAAAAGTCCTGGTAGTAGGGGTGCAGCTTAATACCCTTGAAGCCCGCCTCCCTGATCAGGTCGATCTCCCTCTCCAGCTCTTTGGAGGCAGGATGCAGGGAGACAAAGGGGATGAGACGTTCGGAGCGAATCCTCTTTGACCAGTCGAGGATGGCCTGAAACTGGGCCGGTCTGGTGGCAATGGAACAGACCACCGAGGCCGTGACAGCGGCGCGCTCCATGGAGGCGAGGAGACCGGCGGCAGTACCGTCGGCGGCCGGTTTCACATTACCGGCCGCTGCCAGGGCCGGTATGGTGGTTGCCGCCAGGTGGTCGGGAAAGATATGGGTGTGAAAGTCAATACATCTCATGATGTTGGGGTCTCCGCAGATATGCGCAGACGCTAGGTGGCACAGGGGGGATTATAGTTGGCACTGTCAAAGGTCTCTTTCTGGTGGTTGATCTCCTCACAGATCCGCACCCCCATCTTCAGGTGTTCATTGGTGTAGACGCTGAAGATCTCCTGGGCGCTGGCCTTGCTCTTGATACCGCCCTTGCGCAGGGGCAGGTCTGAGACCAGCATCAGGGCGCCGGTGGGCACCCCCAGGGCATAGCCCACGGAAAAGAGGGTGGCGATCTCCATGTCAACGGCAATGATGCGATGTTTAAAGATGTAGTCGATGAACTCCTGGTCAAACTCCCACATGCGGTAATCGGTGGTCAGCATGATGCCGGAGCGCGGCCGCTTGCCGGTGGACTTGGTCACCACCTGTTCGGAGATGCGGCTCAGCTCCACGCAGGGGATGGCCGGGACGTCCTGGGGCAGATAGTGGCGGCTGGTGCCCTCGTCACGGATACTGGCCGTGGGCACGATGAGGTCGCCGATCTCACAGTTGTCCTCTATGCCGCCGCACATGCCGAGCATGAGCACGGAGTTGATGTTGTCGAGGTAGGAGAGGCAATGCATGATAATGCCGGCTGAGGGCGAGCCGACGCCATGGTTGATGATACTGACGTCGCGCGCCTCGTCGTGGACCACGTCCCAATAACCGGTCTGGATCTCGTTGCCGGTATGCTGGGCAAAGCTGTCAATATAGCGATTGAAATTACACAGGAGAATGTTGGAGCGGAAATCCTTGACCGAGGAGCCGGTATAGCGCTCCAGGGTATGTCTGGCGTAACTGTCAGGTCGAAGCAATGTCCCCATACGGTATTCCTTTCATTTGAATTGCGGTGTACCATTTCTGATGGTAGAAGTTTGCAGGAGTGGCGGTGGCGCGGCTGCTGAATAGGCACGAATTTCTCTCCACCACTTATTCAATTCTCGTCATAATAACAAGGTAGAGTCGGAAAATGGCAAAAAATATTCCCTTAAATGAACGGATTATCCTGGCCCTGGATGTGGACAAGCCGGAGATGGCCAAGGAGTGGGTCAAGAAGACCGAGAGCAGAATCGGCTATTACAAGGTGGGGCTGCAGCTCTTTCTGGCCGGCTGGTTTGATGTGGTGGACTGGATTGTTGACCGGGGCCACAAGGTGATGCTTGATCTGAAGTTTTTTGATATTCCCGAGACGGTCAGATTGGCCGTGGCCCAGATCCGTCGGCACGGCGTGTCACTGGCCACCATCCACGGCAATGACGCCATTATCAGAGCCGCCCTGCCGGAACGGGGCGACCTGAAGATCCTCGCTGTCACCGTGCTCACCAGTTTCGGCGAGGAGGACCTGCGTGCCATGGGTATGACCCAGTCCATTGAGGATCTTGTCTACTTTCGGGCCAAAAGGGCCCTGGAGCTGGGGTGTGACGGCGTGGTCTGTTCCGGCCTGGAGGCGCCGCGTCTGCGCGATGGCCTGGGCGATAAGTTGATCCTGGTGACGCCGGGCATCAGGCCCGGTGCCAATATCCTGGACGGCAGTGATGACCAGACACGGATCATGACGGCCGGCAAGGCCCTGCTGGGCGGTGCCGATCATGTTGTGGTGGGGCGCCCCATCACCAGGGCGGCTGACCCCCTGGCCGTTATCGCTGCCATGCAGGATGAGATGGGGCAGGCCCTGGCCGGGTAGGCAGGATGTGAAAAAAGTTTCCCCAAGATCGGCGCATAGTTGAGGGAGGTTTTTTGCCGACCTCGGGGAAACAAAGGCGAAGTGAACGGCGCAACAGCGCCGCAGGCGTATCGATCATTGACAGGTCGGTACGCCTTTTTTGTGGCAGACAGACTCTTGAAGTAGCAAAAAAAGTGCCGACTGTTTAATTAAATTGTTAATTTCTAAAATGCCCTGATGAAATCGCCTTTTTTCAGGGAGTTGTTTTGCGTGCTGTACTGCTGGAGAGGGAGGGGGCCAGGAGGGCTGCCGGCGGCGTGGCGCCGCAGCTGTTCAGAAGCTGGCCAGGGGGATGTTTGATTCTGGTGGGTATCTGCCCCTGCCTGTGCCGAAAACTTTCTTTGCGGCCGGGCAGGCGAAAGGGCCATTTCCGGAGAGGCGCTATCTTGCTGATAGGGGGCGGATTACCAGTGGCATGGCGACGTTTTTTCAACATGCCGGGATAAAGGGGGCGGAGGAAGGAGCGACTGCTTTTTAGGCCTTTCTTCTGACTCCTGACTCCTGAATTCAGAATTCTAGAAAACAGCGAGATAGATGAGGCCCTGCATGCAGGCCAGGGTATAGATACCGGCCATGACATCATCAAGGACAATGCCGGTACCGCCATGCAGGTGCTTGTCAAACCAGGAGACCGGGAAGGGCTTCCAGATGTCAAAGGTCCTGAAGAGGAGAAAGGCGGTGGCCAGGGCGGGCAGGGTGAGGGGCACGGCAATAAGGCCGATGAGCATGCCGATGATCTCGTCGATCACCACCATGCCGGGGTCCTGGCGGTCAATGATCTTCTCGGCCATGCCGGCCGTGGCAATGGCCAGTACGAGGATGGCGGCCAGGGCCAGGTAATAGCCGTTGCCCGGCAGCATGACAATGAGGAGGTGGACGGGAAAGGCAACCAGGGTGCCGGCCGTGCCGGGGGCCTTGGGGGTGTAGCCGCTGTAGAATCCGGTGGCTATGGCCATGACAAGTTTATCCATCTTTCTTTCCTCGGCGGTGTTGTGAAAACGCCTGTTCTTCCGGCTGGTGGCGGCCTCTGTTTGCGCCTACGGGTCGGGCAGGTTCTTTTCAGCGGTCGTTCAGGGCCAGCACGGCATGGTAGATCTGCTGGACGGCGACGCCCTGCTCTTGGGCCAGGCGGCAGCACTCCTCATACTCCGGATAGAGGCGGGGGCCGGAGGGGGTGTCAACCTCCTTGGCCAGCATGCGGCCGAAGCGGGTGCTCACCTCCACCACGCGGCGCGGCAAGGTCCAGCGGCGCTCCTTGCGAAAGCGCAGGCCAATGGCCGTGGTCTCGTCCAGGATGAGTTGTTTACACAGGTGGGCATGGGCGCTGTCGGCCAGGACGCGCAGCAGAAACCCGGGCCGCCCCTTTTTCATCTGCATGGGAATAAGGCTGACATCCAGGGCCTTGGCCGCCAGCAACCGCCGGCAGAGGTAGGGGTAGGTCTCCGGGGCCCAGTCATCAAGGTGGCAGTCAATAACCTCCACCTCGTGGGCCTCGATGCTGTCGCTCTCCCGACCAATGACCAGGCGCAGCATATTGGGACGCTGGTCGCTGAGGGCGTGGCTGCCGGCGCCATAGCCGGTGTGGCTCGGCGTCAGGGCGGGCAGGGGGCCGAAGCCGTCGGCCAGGGCCTTGACAATGGCGGCGCCGGTGGGGGTGACCAACTCCTGCTCCAGCTCGACGCCGTAGACCTCCATCTCCTTGCTCAGCTCAAGAACGGCCGGCGCCGGCAGGGGCAACCTGCCATGCTCACACTCCACCCAGCCGCGGCCCATGGGCAGCGGTGAACAGACCAGGCTGTCCACCTCAAAGAAGGCAAAGCCCACGGCCGCACCGACAATATCGAGGATGGAGTCCACCGCGCCCACCTCGTGGAAGTGGACCTTGTCCGGCTCGACGCCGTGCACAACGGCCTCGGCCTCGGCCAGGGCGGTAAAAACGGCCAGGGCGTTGGCCCTGATATCGTCGTCCAGATGGCTGACGGCCAGGAGATCTTTGATATCCTGGTAACTGCGCTGCGGCTGCCCCTCCTGGACGTTGATCTCCACCTTGGTGGCGGCCAGGCCGTTGCTGCTCACCCGGTGACTCTCCACCTCATAGCCGGCCAGGGGCAGGCGGCTGAAGTTCTTCTTGAGAATCTCCAGGTCAAGACCGGCATCAATAAAGGCGGCGAGCAGCATGTCGCCGCTGATTCCGGCAAAGCAGTCGAGGTAAGCGATGGTCATAGGGGCAGGACTCGCAGGTGGTTGGTTTCGGGGGCGGCGTTTCAGGCCGAGGTAAAGGTAATACCCGGCTCCAGGGGATGGCCGCGCAAGAAGTCGGCGACAGGCATGCGTTTCTTGCCTTCATACTGGATTTCCCGGATCAGCAGGGCGCCGTTGCCCGTGGCAATAACCAGACCCTGAGGGTCGATGCGGATCAGGGTGCCGGGCGCTTGGCTGCACGCCTCATCCAGTACCACGGGTCGAAAGGGCCGCAGCCATTTGTCGGCCAGATAGGTGTGGGCCTTGGGCCAGGGGTCAAGGCCGCGGATCTGACAGCTGATCTCGGCGGCGCTGCCCTGCCAGTTGATGGGTGCCTCATCCTTGCTGAGCATGGGGGCCTCGCTGGCCAGGGAGTCGTCCTGTTGGCGAGGGGGCAGGTTGTCGGCCCGCAGCAGCTCCAGGGCCTCCACCAGCAGACGGCCGCCCAGTTTCGCCATTTTGACGGCCAGGTCGGCGGCGGTGTCATCCGGATGAATGTGGAGGTGGTCCGTCAAGAGGATATCGCCGGTGTCCATACCCTCATCCATCTGCATAATGGTGATGCCGGTGATCTCCTCCCCTGCCAGAATGACGCGCTGCACCGGCGCCGCACCACGATACTTGGGGAGCAGGGAACCGTGGACATTGATGGTGCCCAGAGAGGGCAGATCGAGCAGGGCGGCTGGCAGGATGCGGCCATAGGCGGTCACCACAAAGAGATCGGCCTCAAAGGCGGCCAGTTCGGCAAGATAGGCCGGGGTGCGGATCTTGTCGGGTTGCAGCACCGGAATGTTGCGGGACTGGGCCACCACCTTGACCGGCGGCGGCTGTACCTTGCGACCCCGGCCCTTGGGGCGATCGGGTTGACAGACCACGGCCACGATATTTTCACCATGGTCGAGCATGGCCTGCAGACTGGGCACGGCAAACTCCGGGGTGCCCATGAAGATGATGCGGTTGATTTCAGCCATGTCAGGGGAGTTCTCCGTGTGTCGGACCGCTTCAGGCCGTGGCCTGGGCCAGCTGTTTTTTGCGCTTCTTCTTGTACATGGCGCGTTTCAGGCTGCTCAGGTGGTCGATGAACAGGATGCCGTTCAGGTGATCCACCTCATGCTGAATGACCCGGGCGAACCACTCATCGGCAATAAAGTCAAGGGATGTGCCGTCAATGTCCTGGGCCTGCACCCTGATTTTGGTGAAGCGCTGCACCCTGGCGGTGAGGTCCACGACGCTGAGGCAGCCCTCCTCCTCCAGGGCCGCGCCCTCACCTTCGGAGAGCACCGGATTGGCCAGGACAATGAGTTCCGGTTCTTCATCCTTGCCGGTGATGTCCATGACCAGCAGTTGCAGGGAGACACCGATCTGCGGCGCGGCCAGACCGACCCCCGGGGCGTCGTACATGGTCTCTGCCATGTCTGCCACCAGTTTTCGCAGGTTGTCGTCAAAGTCCGTGACCTGTGCCGCCTTGCGGCGCAGGATGGGGTGAGGATATTTCAGGATGTCGCGTATTGCCATGTGCAGGTGTCGATAAGTAAGAGGATGGCCATCTTCAAGAGGTGCCTTTCGGAGTCTCGCAGGCTCGCTTACCTGGCCGTTTTATCGGCGCATTGAAAATTATCTCATTATGCAAGATAGCCGGATGGTGATAACGATAAACAGTTTTCTGTTGTAGCAGAAGCAGGCGCACTTTGCCACTATCATCTTATAGAGAGTAGGGGTAGTTGAGAATTGTTCCCATCATCCTCTTCGGTTTAGAGCATACTTTCCGGGTCGATATCAAGGCTCATGCGGACATGGTTGCCGCGTACCTGCGCTGGAGGGTTTTCGCGCAGAAAGCGGGCCAGGGCGGCCAACCTGGCCGGCTGCTTGCCCTTTAAGAGAAGCTGCCAGCGATGGCGGTTGCGCAGTTTGGCCAGCGGTGCCGGGGCCGGGCCCAGGATCTCCACACCGCCACCGACCATGTTTTTTCGGGCCTGGGCCGCGCATGCCTGGGCCGCCTCCGCCACCTGGTGGTCTGTTTCGCCGGAGAACTTGATATTGATCAGGCGGCTGTAGGGCGGATAGTCCAGGGCGTGGCGCAGGTCGATTTCCCGTTCGTAGAAACTGTGGTAGTCATGTTGCCTTGCCGCCACCACGGCATAATGATCAGGTTGAAAGGTCTGGATGATGACCTTGCCCGGTTTGTCGCCGCGCCCGGCCCGGCCCGTTACCTGGGAGAGGAGCTGGAAGGTGCGTTCTGCGGCCCGGAAATCGGGCAGGGCCAGGCCGGTGTCGGCCCAGATGATCCCCACCAGGGTGACATGGGGAAAGTGGTGGCCCTTGGTGATCATCTGGGTGCCCACCAGAATGTCGATTTCCCGGTTGCGCACGGCCCGCAGGATATCGATGAATTGCCGGCGCGACGAGCTGGTGGTGTCGCGGTCCAGGCGGCCGATGGTGGCCTTGGGCACCATGGTGCGCAGTTCCTCCTCAATGCGTTCGGTGCCGAAACCGCACTGCCGCATATGCGGCGACCGGCAGTGGGGACAGAGGGCGGCGCTGGGCATCTCATAGCCGCAGTAGTGGCAGATCAGCCGGTTCCTTTTTTTGTGCAGGGTAAGTGTCACCTCGCAGTGGGGACAGCTCACCGAATGGCCGCAGTCCTGGCAGAGCAGCAGGTTGGCAAAGCCGCGCCGGTTGAGAAAGACCAGGGCCTGATCGCCCCGGGCAAAGGTGTCCTGCAGGGCGCGGCGCAGGTTGGGTGAAAAGAGCGGCGACTGCTCCGAGACGGTGGGGACCTTCTTGAGGTCAACGATCTCCACCTCGGGCAGGGATCGGTTATGGATCCTTCTGGTCAGGGTCAGGGTTGTGAATTTGCCGTGCAGACCATTATGGTAGCTGGTGACGGCCGGGGTGGCGGAGCCGAGCAGCACCACGGCCTTGTTTTCCCGGGCCCTGAGCACGGCCAGATCGCGGCCGTTATAGCGCAGGTTGTCGTCCTGTTTATAGGCCGGGTCATGTTCCTCGTCAACGATGATCAGGCCCGGATCAAGCAGGGGCGCAAAGATGGCGGAGCGCGCCCCGATAACAATGGCGGCCTGGCCGCGGCTGATCCGTTGCCACTGGTCAAAGCGTTCCCCTGTGGTCAGGCCGCTGTGCAGCAGGGCGATGCGGTCGCCGAAGCGGGAGACGAAATGGCCCTCAATCTGGGTGGCCAGGGCGATTTCCGGTACCAGGACCAGCACGGAGCGGCCCAGGGCCAGGCACTCTTCCGCGGCGCGCAGGTAGACCTCGGTCTTGCCGCAGCCGGTGACGCCGTGGATCAGAAAGGGGGCAAATTTTCGGGCGGCAACGGCCGGCAGAATCTCTTCCAGGACGGCCTGTTGTTCGGCGGTGAGCTCTTGCGGGCGCGGGAAAAAGGGGGGACGCTCACCAAAGGGATCTCGGTAGACCCGGCGCTCACTCAGGCTGACAATGCCGCGCTCCGCCAGGCTGCGAATGGCTTTGGCCGCGCCGGTATAGAGCTTGGTAATGTCGCGCCGGCAGACGAGGTCGGGCTGGTCGGCCATCTTTTCCCGGATAAGCTGCAGGGTCTTTTCCTCTGATTTTTTCAGGGGCGTGGCCGCGTCTTTTTCATGGAGTGTGAGGCAGGTCTCGGTCTTGGCCTTGGTGGTTGCCTTGTCCAGAACCTCGTTGATCTCCAGCCAGCCCCGGGCCTGCCACTGCAGGAGAATTTTTCTGCCCTTGCCGCGCCAGATTTTGGCGCAGGCGGTCCGGGACAGTGTGCCGTTGCTGAGCAAATCGGCAAACCAGGCCGTTGTGCCGGGCGGCGGTTCGGCCAGCAAGGGGGCAAGGGCCTGTCTGCCGGTGGTGGTCAGGGTGGCCTGGCGGCCGAAACGGCTGGTGAGGCCGCCGGGCAGACCGCTTTTGATCACCTCGCCGATGGGATACTGGTAGTAATCGGCGACCCAGCGGAAAAAGGGCACCATGCCGGCATGAAAGAGCGGTTCACGGTCAAGGACGTCGAGGATGGGCCGCACCCGGAATTCGGTTGTCGCCTGCGGCGTGGTGCCGATGACGTAGCCGGTGATGCGGCGTCGTCCCAGGGGGACCAGGACACGCACGCCGACGGCAGGCAGGCCGGAGTCCGGGGCGGCATAGGTGAGGGGCTCAAAGAGGGGGGCGGCAACCGCTACAACGAGATGTTCCACGTCAGCAGCCCATTACAGGCTTTGCGCCACTTCTTTAATATGGTCGCTGAAGTTTTCGCAGATATCGGGATGACGCAGGGCAAAGGCGAGAATGGCCTTGAGGTAGCCGAGCTTGTCACCGGCGTCAAAACGGGTGCCTTCAAACTCATAGGCATACATGCCGCGTCGGTTGGCCAGGGCCAGCAGGGCGTCGGTGAGCTGGATCTCGCCGCCGTGCCCGGGCGTGGTCTTGCCGAGGATGTCAAAGATGTCGGGATCGAGGATGTAGCGACCGATGATGGCCATGTCGCTTCTGGTGGTGCCCGGCGCCGGTTTTTCCACCATGCGCTCCACCCTGTGGACCCGCGGGGAATGCTCTCTGCCTTCGACGATACCATATTGGCAGGTCTCTTCCTCGCTGACGCGCTGGATGGCCACCACCGACTCCTGCACCTCGTTGTAGAGGTTGATCATCTGCTTGAGGCACGGTTGTTCGCTTAAGACCAGGTCGTCGCCCAGGAGCACGGCAAAGGGTTCGTCGCCGACAACCTTGCGTGCCATCCAGATGGCATGGCCCAGGCCCATGGGCTTTTTTTGACGCACCGACACTATATCGATGAGATTGGCGATATGGTTGATCTCTTCGGCCAGTCTGGTCTTTTTCTTTTCATGCAGGACATGATCCAGGGCAAAGTCATAGTCAAAGTGGTTTTCAATGGCGGATTTGCCGGCACTGGTAATAAAGATGATCTGTTCAATGCCCGAGGCCACCACCTCTTCGACAATATACTGGATGGTGGGGCGGTCGACGATGGTGAGCATCTCCTTGGGGATGGCCTTGCTGGCCGGCAGAAAACGGGTACCGAGTCCGGCCACTGGGATAACTGCTTTGCGTACGTTCATGGGCGATGAGCTGTCAAGGGGTTGAGGGCCTTGGTGAAAAGAGCACTTGTTCTCTTTTCCATCGGCGTGGTAAGTGGTGACGACGCGGGCAGGCGTCTGCGCCACTGCTGTAGAGTTTCGGCTGGGGTTCTTTTGGTCATTTCCGGCATGCAGCTGGATTGTCAAAGAAAAACAATACAATAGACTAGCACTGGTCCGGGAGATTGGCAAGGCTGATTTCAGCCCTGTTGCCCGCATGCCGGGGCCGGTCGGCCATGCCCTGCTGCTGGATATATGCATGCAATATCAATGGGCGCCGGCCATGCAAATCCTGGTGCCCCAGCCCTGGTCGGCAGGGAAAAAGACACGAAAACCGGAAAAGGAATGGTATGCACCCTTTGGCGGAAAAAATAGAGCGGCTCCTGCGCGACCAAGAGCTCCTGTGTCCTGGTGAGAGGATCGTCGTGGGGGTGTCGGCCGGGCCCGACTCCATGGCCCTGCTGCATCTCCTGGCAGGACTGGCCTGGCAACCTGCCCTGCAGATCACGGCACTCTATGTGGATCATGGTTTGCGGCCCGCGGAAACAGAGGCGGAGGCGGCCTTGGTCAAAGCGGCTGCCAACCGTCTTGGTGTCGGTTTTGAGCTGGTTGCGCTGGATGTTGCGGCCGAGGCCGCACGCTGTAAAAAATCCCTGGAGCATATGGCCCGGGACCTGCGCTACGAGGCCTTTATTCGGCTGGCAAAGCGGCTGGGCGCCACCAGGATTGCCGTGGCCCATACAGCCGACGATCAGGCGGAAGAGGTTATAATCCGTCTGTTGCGCGGCGCCGGCCGCGGCGGCCTGGCCGGTATGCGCCTGTTGCGTGAAGAATGCATTGTCCGGCCCCTGCTCACCACCGCCAAACATGATATCCTCGCCTATCTGCAGTCAGCTGATATCCCCTTTCTGCAGGACAGCTCCAACACGGACCTGCGTTTTCTGCGCAATCAGGTGCGTCTGGAGATTCTGCCCTTTCTGGAGAGGTATAATCCCGGTCTGCGCCGGACCCTGCAGCGCAACGCCGCCATTCTGCAGGATGAAGAAGACCTGCTCAGCCGCCAGGCCCGGCGTTGCTGGCAGGAGGTGGCCCGGGTGAGCGGTACGCCACCGGATCAATCGGCCCGGATAACCATTGATGGCCGTCGCCTCCTTGCCCTGCATCCGGCCCTGCAGAGACGGGTGGCGGAAATGATGCTCATTGCCATGACGGCCCGACCCGACAGCCGCCATATTGAGCAGTTCCTCCACCTGGCCCGCCAAGGCCAGGGCGGCGCCCAGCTCCACTTCAGCCGCGGCCTGCGGGTCAGAAAACAAAGGGGAGTGCTCATCTGCAGCTATCCCCGGGGCCTGGGCGCCGGCCGTGGCAACCTGGAGTGAACCATGCCCGTCGGCCTGTCGGGAGCCCAAACAAAAAAAGCCCGCCAGCGAAAACCGGCGGACCTTCTATTGTCAGATATGGTGGGCGAGGCGGGATTCGAACCCGCGACTCCTGGCTTCGGAGGCCAGTACTCTATCCAGCTGAGCTACCCGCCCGTTACTGCCCTGGCACCGATTTCGGATCTGAGGCGCCCCTAACCAGGCAGGGGACACCATCCGCATGACGGCATCAAGATAGTGTCTATATAACAGGCATGTTAGCAGAAGGCAAGAAGCGTGCACCATGCCGGAGAGCTTTTCGCGGCTCTTTTTTCGACCCGGCTTTCTTGAACAACGGCGATGGGGAAAGGGCGGCAGGTGCCCTTTCCCTAGGCAGGGTGGGTGAGGCGCTTCTTCAGAAAATCATGGAGGAGCGGCTGTATCTTTTTGCGTGACATGGCGCTCTTGCCCTGGGCAAACATGCGGACACGGCCACCATCCGCCACGCTCTGTTGCGGGCCGAGGGTCGTGAGCCGCAGGTCCTGTCCCTCCAGAAAATCGACAAGCTCGTTCAGCAGCCTGTCATTCCGACAATAGATAATGAGCTGGCGCTGAAAGTGGCGCCTGCCGCCGCTCAGCATGACCAGGAGCAGCGGCAGGTCGTGATGCCGGGCATGGCCGGCGATTGCGGCGGCCAGGTCCGGCTCGACCTCTTGCCACTGGTGGAGCAGGAGCGGCACGCTGGCTATGCCGTAGAAGCCGGCCGGCCAGGACCACTCTTTGTAGTCACGGGCCAGCAGTTCGGCGCTGCTCAGGTTGCCCAGTCTGGTGCCGGCCTGCTGGAGATGGTCAAAGAGGCTGTTTTGCTCCTGGTCGCAGAGGGCCAGCAGTTTCCCTGCCATCTTGCGGTCACGGTCCGTGGTGCGCCCCGTGCTGCTGCTCAGGTTGACGGTATCCAGGAGAATGGCACCGGCCAGCAGCAGGGCGGCGGCAGCCTCCATGTCGCCGGTATCGGCAAGGATATAGTCGGCCACCAGGGTGGCGCAGGAACCTGCCTTCTTGATAATTCTGGGCTCAGCCTCGGTATGATGGCCGCTGTCATGGTGATGGTCGATAATACCAGTAACCTGGGCCACGTCATGGTCCACCACGTCCGGATCCAGGCGGTTATGGTCCACCAGAAACAGTTCCGTGCCGCCTTTTACCATTTTCTTCAGGTCAAGATCATCAAGAAAGAGCAGGTCGTTGCTGTTGATCGCTGCTTGATTCAGGAGGAAGCCGACCTCGGGTCGCCAGCCGAGACGGCGACGCCGGGTGGCAATAAGGGCAACCGGTCTTTTCCGGGGCCGTCCACAGGTCACATGCCAGGCCAGAACCAGGGCAGAGGCAATGGAGTCGAGATCGGCGCCGCTGTTGCCCACTACCACCAGATCGGCTGTGCGGCTGCGGACCTTCATGCTGTGCAGGAAATGGGCAAAGGTGGAGGAGGTCATGGGAGGCCCTGGTTTACGGGTGCATGGCCGGCGTCAGGCCGCTGGCCATGGCGCTGAACAGGCCCTGCATGAACATTTCCACGGCAATGGCGGTGAGGATCAGTCCCATGAGATGCTGCAGGGCGTTCATGCCCTTGGGGCCTAAGAAACGATCAAGATGGCTGGAGAGCAGCAGGATGGCGCTTGTGGCACCCCAGGCCAGGAGGAGAGAGGTGAGCCATTCCGGCCAGCGGCCCGGTTCCTGGCCGGTGAGGAGCATGACCATGGCAATGGCCGAAGGCCCGGCAATCAGGGGGATGGCCAGGGGCACAATGTAGGGCTCGTCATCCGGGGCGCTGCCCGGAAAGATTTCAATATTGCCGAAGACCATGCGCAAGGCCACCAGAAAGAGGATAATGCCGCCGGCAATGCGCAGCGACGGTTCGGAGATATGCAGGGCCTGCAGAACAAAGGGGCCGCTGAAGAGGAAAAAGACGAGCACGGCCAGGGCGATGAGCAGTTCCCGGATAATAACCTTCTGCCGTTTTTTCAGGGGCACCCTTTTAAGGAGCAGCAGAAAGGTGGGGGCATTGCCAAAGGGATCCATGACCAGAAAGAGGAGAATGGCGGCAGAGGTAAGGGACATGGAGGTGATGCTCCGGGGCTGACGGAAAAAGGCAGGAAGGCTGGAGTGGCAAAGATCGTCTCCCTATCATGATGGCAAAAGGCTCTTCTGTCAACGGCGCGGTCCGGGCCTCCTTTGTTTGACCACGTCCACCGGCATCACCTGGGATTGAAAGTGGCCATAAGGGCTCGGCCACTGCCATGGACACAGGAGCCGCTTGCACCTCATCCTATAAATTCAACTTTCCGGGTTGCGAGAACTATTCGACATTCAACGAATGTTAAAAGCCTTTTCCGACGGGTGATGCAATGAAAATTCAGGAGTCAGGAGTCAGGAGTCAGGAGTGAGGAGTGAGGAGAAAAGCATGGAAATCAGCTGTTCTTACGTCTGAATTCCGCCCCCCTAATTTCGGCATGGAGGGAAAAATCACCATGTACTATTAATCCACACAGGATCAACAAAATAGCATGAATCGGAAAGTTGAGTAATAAAGAATCGGGCAGTGCTGAACAAAACTATCACCTCCATTGCGGCACGAGCCAAAATGGAGAAAGGTTGATCTCTCAACAGAGGAGGAAACGGTATGGCTGACAAGGTTATGAGAGTGCAGATGGCGGAGGAGTTTAAGATATGTCCGACCTGCGGTTATGAGGATGGCTTTCACTCCATGTTCGTCCGCCGGGAGGATTGTCTGCAATGGCACTTTATCTGCCCGTCCTGCCATGGCATCTTTGATATCGGGCTCACTGTGTCCCCGCCTGACCGAAGCAACGACCACTAGCCGGCCGGATAAAGTGGTGGGATGTGTTGTGCTTCTTTTTCTCAAAAAAAATGGCGGCATGGAACGATTCCATGCCGCCGGGGAAACACCGGAGTAGGGGGCTCCGGCAGGAGAGAGATGATAGGCGCGGCCCTAGAACTTGAAGCGGGCGCCGGACCAGATCAGGGTAAGGTCATCATAGTCGGTGCCGATGACGTTG
>PKTX01000068.1 GCA_002868945.1 Desulfobulbaceae bacterium | reverse complement strand
GGAATACCAACCGGCGATATGCGAGGAAGTCTTGCCATACATACAACTCTACTCTTTCACTTACTCGACAAGCAAATTTAATTTTACTCTGACCCCAATGACCCCGATGCTCCCGACTGGTTAGATAGAGCATCGCACCCATTAAAAAAGCCCTATGGTGTTGCCGCACCACAGGGCTTTTTTTTATTCTGTTTGTTTGTCGGAGCTATCCTGCTCTTTTAGGTCAATGACATACAGATTTTGCTCCTTGTCGTATTTCATGTCGTATCTTCTTGTCTCGCTAAAGTCTATTTCGTAGTAGTCGAGAAAAGGTTTTGCGCCAACCGTAGCTCCAGTTTTTCTCACGCTCAGCTTTACAGCGCCCTCCTCATGTTCATTGTTCGTGAACATGAAGCCGACTTTTTCGTCATCTTTGTCGTAAAGCAAGACGACGTGGCTAAACTTGTCGAGGTCATACTTGTTGATGGCCCCAAGACTGAAACCGATCTGCCCTCTACTCCAGATAGAGACCTTCGGAAGGCTACTTCTGCCTGTTTTGATAAATCGTTCAAATGCCATAGGGTCTCCTTTGTAAACAGGACAACGCATTAAACTAATTACAGGGAGAATACCAAAGCATTTCGAGTCAGGCAACCTTGTTTCGCCTTTTTATCACCTTTTTCTTCGCAAAAATGAACTGCTGGTTCACCTATAGGTATATTTTTCCAAACTCACACCGCACAGTTGTTGCAAATGTGCGGTTAAATGTGGCTTAAATTTCACCCCTTGGATTGTTTTCTTGCGGATATTTTTGGCAGAAAAATTCGTCAACTTTTGCCAAAAAAACGGGCAAGACATGACGAGAGAAAGAGAATCTTTCAAGATGCCGTATGTATATATGATGAGGAGGAGGGGCTGACGTGCTCGGGCTGCAGCCGCAAACTGCCGCGTCTTCCGCTTCCTGCGCCGCAGCCCGTCTTTATTTGATCCCCCGCCCGACCCGCTTGGGCTTTCGCTTCGTCGGTCCAGGAGCTACGGTTGTCCCACCTTCGGGAACTACGCTCGCTGCGGCACGTCGCATAATGGGCCCATTATGCGACGTGGCTTGGCGATCATCATGCTTGCAAACTATCAGATAAAAGACAAGCAGTGGCAACCATGGTGCCACCAACCACTCCTTGCTCGCTTTACATAAAGGCTTATGTAAAGTTCCCTCCGGCTCCACGCCCTGCGCCCCTGTCCCAACTCCGCTACAACCCGCGCTCCCGTCCGCCCCCAGGGGCTCCCACAATAACAAAAGGCGGATGATGTTTAAAACATCATCCTCCTTTTGTTATTTAAAATTACGAGGATTAGCTATGCTCGACCCAATCCACACTGTTAAATGGGGAAAATTAATAAGCCAATCACATTCGGTTTGAGCAAAATAAGTAATCCCAAAAATATTATTCCAAAACCGATTAAAACAGCGGCACCACCTGTAATATGAATAAAATCTGGCCGCCCTTCAAATCCAACACCTATAACCTGACATTTGACATAGCGGATACCTACCCCGACAAGAATAATTCCTGTTATGTATGCCCACATATTTTGCAAGTTTATGTCACACAAGAAATTGCCAAACAAATATGCTCCAAACAGAGCACGTCACCAGAGTTAAAATCACAAAACATATCTTCGCAAATAAATTTGCCCAACCAGACATCTTCGCAGAAGAAATTTTCTTATATATCAACAGAATGAGACAACAGTTAACTGAAAACGGAGGCAAGGCTATAACTAGAAGCATCCAGTTATTAACGCTAAATTCCTTCAAATAGCCCAATTTGGCTAGAAGTAATTCAATGAAAAAGACAACAATGCTGCCATAAAAAACAAACTCTATTTTCCTTCTATTCATAGTTGAATCACCAAGATACACCAACATCAATCAAATTAACTCCACCACCTAGCTTAACCCCCCAACCACCTACTTTAGGACTGAGAGTTCCATAAAAGCCCCCATCTTCAAGATATTCAATGTCAGGACGACCATCGCAGCCTTTACGTATACCCAAACCAGCATGCCCAGCCACGCCTGCTGATGCAGGACCAAGCCCACCACCTGCCCATGCGCTTGGTCCAATAAAGGCTTCAGGGCTATCTTTACATGGGTCGTCTTCACATGGGTCTTCTGATTTTGGGATATCGGCATTAGGATTATAACTCAAGCCACCACCAGCTCCGACACCAACGGCACCTCTAAGAAAGAGTTTTCCCTTGTTGCTACCGAGCGTAATAGATCCGCCATACCCCCAGTAAATAGATAATTTTACCCCCCATAAACCTAATGGGTCGCTCCAGTTTATAGGGTTTTGCCATACATATGAATAAAGGTTGGTGTCACCGCCAGCAAGCCCAATCGGGTCAGGGGTCATATACCTTCCCGTCCCCGGATCATAATATCTGTGCCAGTTATAATGCAACCCAGTCTCCTCATCATAATACTGGCCCGGAAACCTAACATTATTAACCACCGTGGATGGAGGGTCAACTCGCATTTTCCCAAAAGGAAGGTAGTCAGCTCGCCAGACCACAGTTCCTGCGGCATCTGTCATGGCCAGGGAAGTTCCCAGGTGGTCGTTGTGGTAATAATATTCTTTTTCTACAGCCGGACCTAGGGGCATGGGTTTTAAGGCGTTGGTAATCTGCTTGATAAGCAGCGCATCAGCAGCGTCAACTTGATTGTCCAAGGTCACATCGGCCTGTTGCGATTGCTCTGCATCAAGTGTGATTAAATCGACTATATACTGCTCAACAAGCAGGGCATCGTCTGCATCAACCTTGCCGTTGCCATCCACATCACCAACATCGGCCGGCTCGTAGGCCACCTCCACTTTGGCAAGCCTCATGCTGCCAAAGTAGATGTACATTACCCGCAGCGCTCCCTGGCTATCGGTCTCAGCTATCAGGTTACCGCTTTGGTCATAATGATAAATAACCGTTTCAGCCTGCGATGTTTTCTTAACCCTCTGGCCTCTGCCATTATAGACATAGTCACCCTTGAGGGCATTATTTTCGATTACCTTGATAAGTCTGTTGTCGGCACTGTATACCAGGGACGTGTCATTATCTTTGACAATGTTGCCCTCGCCGTCATAGCTGAAGGTTCTGGGTGACTCACCTTCCACCTGTTGCAACTGGTTTGTATCCGGGATATAGGAGAGTGTTTCAGTAAAAGCATTCTCTGTTTTAGTGAGGCGGTTGCCAACCGAATCGTAGACATAGGACAGATTTCCGTATGAGCCTGCAGCACTTGTCAGCCTGTTTACCGAGTCGTAACCGTAGGTTTGGCTTTTTGCTGTTGCAAGATTATCCGCTATACCGGTTATGTTACTGTTAAGGTCATACTGATAGCTTCGATCAATAACGCCTGCTGAACTCATTGGACTAATTAGGGTCAGAGTAATATTAAATCACCTCACTTTTTCCCGCCAACCAACCGGCCTTCCCCTCTTCTTGGGCCTCATACGGCGGCCAGTAAGACGTTCTATCTGTTCCTTAAACAGATCATTGCCCACAGCCATGCCCTTATTGCTGCTTGTCCGTATCTCCTCAAGTAGAAGACCATCCACATGGCTGGCAAACAAGGCTCGATACCGCTCCTGCCTCTTTTTTGGATTAACATCAAGGCCAAGCAATTCCTGATGGGCAGTACAAAGCTCAGACGTTTTACCAAGGCCGTTCACCTGATAACTTGACCAGCGGTAATCGGCAGGATCGCTTACCATCTCGGCCCGCACCGGGTTAAGCTCGATATACCGATAGAGCACAAGCAAGTACTCTCTCGCCTCGACCAGGCAGGACTTGTAGCGCCCCTCCCAAAGGGTTCCGGTTCTCTTGTATTCATGGTTGAAATATCGAACATACCGGCGACCCAACGACTGCATCATTTTACTTATCGCACCATCTCGTTGTGGGGTGCACAACAGGTGAACATGGTTGGTCATCAGCACCCAGGCATGGATATCAACACCGTACTTCTGAGAATACTCCTTGAGCCACCCGACGTAGGCGATGTAATCCTCATCCGCGACAAAGCAGACCTGACGATTATTGCCACGCTGGATCACATGGACTGGAATACCAACCGGCGATATGCGAGGAAGTCTTGCCATACATACAACTCTACTCTTTCACTTACTCGACAAGCAAATTTAATTTTACTCTGACCCCAATTACCTTACTTACTCGACAAGCAAATTTAATTTTACTCTGACCCCAATTATACATGCAATTATACAATTATATAGCGCCATTCTACTCTGACCCCAATTACTAGAACCAAGCAAAGACCTGGCACAATTACTTGCTCGAATTTGAGTATGATTCAATAATTGAATTTATATCTTTTTTTAACAAACTTGATTTTGGAGCATAATATCCGGCCCACTGAGCACCGTTAAACACTAAAATCAAACTCATATCCTCGCTAAATTCGGTTCTGCCATCTTCTACCCCGTAAATTGTTCTAATCTCTTGCACCAAATTTGTTGGCAAATCTTGGCTGTGATCATCCGAAAATCTATTTACCCACTTAATTTCTATTGGATATTTAAGATAAAGATAACCCATAGACTTCATTGCCGCATATCCGTTGGCCTTTAGCTTACCAAATATAAGATTTTGAGGGCCATGCCCTTTTGCGTAAGCACGAATTCCTGTCACAGAGGTAACGGTTATCTTGTCAGGAGATTTATTGTAGCAAACTACACTCTTCCATAATGGTTCAGCAAAACTTTTCACTGAACATGCAGAAAGGAAAAGAATAATCATTGCTACTGGCACTGATATCAAAAGGGCTGTTTTAAATGGATTTGTAACAAACATCAGAAATCAACTCCTGCAAATTGACCTTGAGACAGCATCCAATTATGAGCTTCTGTAGCATATTTTCTTGCCCCAATATCTCCATGAACAGACTCAAATGTTTGATACGGCACTAAATATGGTTCATCAGCATTACCACTCTCAAGCCGGTAAGCAGTTCTTGAACTAAGCAGAGGAAATGCTTTTTCATTACCGCCACATTTAAGGGTAGGAAATATAGGTTGTTTTGCGGTTTTTATTGCATGAGCAAAATGTTTGACATTCGAAGGCACACTACCCGGCCAACCACCCGGCATCATCTCAACGGCATCATACAGGCCAAGAAAATTCACAGGAACAGATTTTTGCTTACCACACCCCTTGGTATTGAGAAGATGTGCTACTTTGAGCGCAATTACAGCACCCCTGCTCCAACCAACCAAATTCACTTCACAACTTTCTTTCAAACCGTCACACACATCTTGATAAACCTTATTAGCGGTTCTACTAGCTCCAGCCCCCCAAGCACCGCCGCTCAATTTACCGACAGTTCCTGTAACTGCACCTGGTCCACCATAATAAATTTTTGGCGCCTCTGTTGACTCAAAATAAAAATCGTGAACATTTGAATAGATTTCGCCCAAGTCGTTTTTGCCAATCTTCTTTTCTATATCGAACCAAGTACCATCAATTGCGTAAAGTGCCTTACCTAAAGGATCAATTAGTCCAACAGGTCTGTTCTTCACAAATCCATAAAGATTAAGACCACCTTTTTCGGCAATCGGATCCCTACTCAACCACCTACCCAACTCAGGCACATAATACCTGTAGCCGTAGTAATAGAACCCAGCTTCGCTATCCAAATACTTCGTAGAGAACCTAAACGGATTAACCTCAGCTAACGCTCCAACAGCCTTTACTACGTTTCCATAAGGATCATACTCATAAGCAGCAGCTAAGCTACCACCCACAGCTTCAACCAGCTGCCCTACATTACCATTACCATCATAGGCATAGAAATGGGTCTTATCCTGGGCTACATCAACCCTGGCAAGCAAGCCACCAATACCACCGGCCCCTTGCAGACTCTGAGAAAGATCCAGGCCCCAAACATAAGCAGCCTCGGTTACTCCAGTCTCATCCAACTCAGCAATCAGGTTCCAGCCGTCATAGACAAAATAGCCAGTGTCAGTAAGCTGCCAGCCACTACCATCCCAGCCGGAAACAACCTTACTGACCCTCCGGCCCATATAGTCATAGGCAAACTCAGAGCGGCTATCTCCAGTCACTGGAGTAACCGGCTCAACAACAACCAACCTATTCTCAGCATTGAAGACAAGTGTTAGCGCTTTACCATCCTTGCTGTAACCAACCAGATTACCATCCTCGTCATAGCTCAGATCTGTAATGGAGCCACCAGTCACCTGCTCGTACTGGTTCACAGCATTGGCAGTGTAATCAATATCCTGCTGCCCTACCCCGTCACCAAGGCTGGCAAGCTCGCGGTTACCAATAGCATCGTACTGGTAGCTTCTCTTCTCGTCAGTAACAGGCTGACTGGTATCGGCAATATCAGTACCCAGATACCGCTCAGAGCCGATCAGCTCGTTACGATCATTATAGTCATAGGCGGAGAAGGCCTCGGCATTAAAGGCTATACCGCTGTTCTTGACGTTCTTGCGGCGGCCCAGGGCGTCATACTCGTAGAGATAGTCGGAGACCGTGGTGGCATCTGCCTTGTTGCTGACAGCGGTCTTGAGATTACGCTTAGCCTCGTAGCTGTAGCTGGTGCTATAAGCCACACCGCCTGCCTCGCTACTGACAGACTCAAGGAGGTTTGAGTTAGCCAGATAACCATACTGGCTGCTACCGCTCTGAGTACCCTGCTGCCAGCTCAGGTTATCAAAACGACCCAGCTCATCAAAGCCATAGGTCACCTGATAGTCGCTATCCAGGATGATACCATTTGGCCGGCCCGGCACCAGGGTGTCGTACTGTCTGGTCAGGGTAGCAGCGTATGCACCGCCGACAATCACCTCGCTATCGAGCTGCAGGGTCGGGGTATAGCTGAAGGTGCGCTCGCCCAAGCCGTCGGTCACAGAAGTCTTGCGACCCAAGCGGTCATAGCTGAAGCTAATATCCGGGGTGCTATCTGCGTAATCTATGAGGGTCAGCTCCGCTGTTTGCGGATCATAATTATAGGTAGTGGTAACGCTACCGCTGGCGCGGGCCCAGGCCCTGGTGAGTAGACGACCGCCTGTGATGTAGGCGTAGTTGGTCTGCTGGGCTAGGGCATCTTCCTTGGCCAGGAGCAGACCGCTGGCCTCGTCATAATGCCAGGTGGTGATGTCTGCCGGAGCAGTGGTTGCAGGCCACATGGGCGCATCCCAACCGCTCTCAGCACGGAAGGTATGCATCTCAGTACGCTGACCGTAGTCGTCATAGACGTATTGTACAGGGTAGCTACCGCTGCCCCAGGTATGGGTAATGCGGCCCAGCTCATCATAGCTGAAATAGGTACTCTTCTGCTCGGCATTGGTCTGGCTGATCTTACGGCCGGTGTTTTGATCGTAAGCAAAGCTGATACGGTTGCCAGCAGCGTCCTCAACATAATCCACCCTGCCCTTGTCATCGTAATGGGTTGTATTACTTCCGGTACGCGGATCTGTGGTGCTGATGCGGCGGCCCAGATCGTCGTAGGCAAAGGTGGTGGTGATATCGGTTTTACTGGTTGTTGATTGCAGGTAGCCGCCGATACTGACCTGGCTGGCAGGCATTGCAGAATCAGGATAGGTGACTTCACTTGTCACCTTACGGCTGGACCGCTCAAGGGTGCTGCGACTGATGGTCTCATTTCCGTGGATATCAATGCTTACTGCCTCGGAGATGAGGCCGTTTACACCAAGGCCGGTGACACGGCTGCGCTGACTGGCCACGGTGGTGGCAGAGGCATCATCCGTGGTGGCAAAGACCTGGCTTGTGGACTGCTGCCACCAGTCGCTACCGATCTTGATATATTGGCTGATGGTGGCGCTGATCCGGTCAGCAGAGGCCTCTTCAAGGACACCGGACGTATCAAGGTCAAGGCCGGAGGCGATCTGGTTACCCAGCTCGTCGTATGTGTAGAGGCGATCAGGCTGGCCGGTGGTGGTGGTGCGGATCAGGCGACCGAGATCATCGTAGAAGCTGGCGCTGCTTTCCACAGCCGTGGCGCCGGGCTGTTCAGTCAGGATGGTGCGACCCAGCATATCAGCGGTGGATTGCTGCCAGCGCGGCGAGGTTTCATTAACCGAATTGACCTTGGTGGTGCGGCTGCCATTGCTGTTGATTGTATATGTATAGTACTGGGCGATGACGCCTGTGCCGGTGATAGACCTAATTTGACCATCCGGATAGTTCTCGGTGATCTCAGTGGCACCGCCTGGCCGGGTCACCATGGTTGTGAGTCCGTCAGCGCTATAGCTGTGGCTGGTGGCAAGACCTGCCGCATCAATGCTATCTTGCAGGCGGCCGGCATTATCATAGCTTGAGCTGCTGGTCTGGCTCAGGGCACCGGCTGTCACCGTCTGCTTGGTTCTTCTGCCGGCTGCGTCATAGACATAATCGGTGGTAATGGCGCTTAGGTTGGGACCCTGGCGCTCCTGGGAGACCAGGCGGCGCAGGTTGTCGTACTGGTAGGTGGTGGTATTACCCTGGCTGTCGGTTTCACTGTCTTTATTGCAGCAGCCCCAGGCGGTTTCGGTGTAGGTGCCGTCGGAGCGTTCTACCTTGGCGATGCGGCCCAGGTCATCAAGGGTATTGGCCGACCAGTTAAGGCGCTCATAGCCGGAGCCGGTATAGACCTGGGTCTCGTTAAACAGGGTTTGTTTATAGCGATTGCTGATGGTGATAGACCTGGTGGTTTTAGCAGCCACACCAGCCGGGCTGGCCTGGGTGCCGTGGGTAACGATTTGCCTGCTGTCCCAGCCATCGCCCGGAGTGAAGGCCCACTGGTCCGGGGTGCCGCTCGTGGTAAAGGTGCCTGTCTCATAGGTATAGCTGGTGAGCTGGCCATCAGCACTCAACACCGATTTGACCTTACCCGAGGAGGGGTGGACCCGCATGGTGGTGGGATCAACGTTATTGGACAGGTAATAGGTAGTGACGGTGCGCTGGTTGTCTGCACTGCCGTAGGAGCAGGTAGGTGTGGTGCACTGCTCGCTGATCTCCTGACGATCGGAGAGCAGGCCGTCACCAATGTAAGCCTTGAAGGATTTGCTGACCACGGTGCCGAGGATGGTCTCGGTGGTGGTGCGCGGACTCATCCGGAAACGGGGGGCGTCTTGGTCACCTGGATCAACCGGGGTGTAGTCGTAACTCACCATCCGGGCCTCGCCGGCAGAGGCCGTGGCAGGGGCATCGAGCCAGTTGCTAATCTCACGAATGGTACGGCCCAACTCGTCATACTCGCTGCGCTGCCAGGAGCCGTCGGCATTAACCACCTGGCGCAGGCGGCTGTAGCTGCCGACCTGGTCGATATCCTCGTAGTAGCTGTAGATGGTGGTCAGTTTTGCACCGTCCGGATCAACCACCTTCGAGATGATCTCCTCACCCCAGGGGAAGTAATGGTAGGTGGTAACGGTCTTTGAGGCCACCACACCCTGGCTATCGCTGATGATGCGGGTAACCACCCGGTCACCGTCGAGGTTGACGGACTCGCTCTTACTCTCCAACTGCTGGCCATTGCCCTGGGACAGGGTCCAGGCGTTGGTGGCCTCGTCCCAGTGATACTCGCTGACATAGGTCTTGCCGCGCTCTTCGGTGATGCGCAGGGTACCAAAATCAGTGTCGGACTGGGCCGGATTCTCAATGGTCCAGCTGGTGATGGGCACACTTTCCTGGTCGATCTCGTAGCGGCCATCCACCATGTCGCCTTTGGCAGAAATGGGATAGAGACTGATCTGGTAGCTAAAGGGGCTGAGCACCTGGATATCGGCCAGGGAGGCCGGAGCGATAAGCTGGGCCACCGTACCGCTGGCCGGGTCAACCACCACCTC
Organism: Desulfobulbaceae bacterium; assembly: GCA_002868945.1. Taxonomy (GTDB): domain Bacteria; phylum Desulfobacterota; class Desulfobulbia; order Desulfobulbales; family SURF-16; genus BM506. The sequence continues at coordinate 64,571 of PKTX01000068.1, read as the reverse complement.
GGTCTCGCCGCCGGCAAGGGACGAGAAGCGCAGGCCCTGGGGCTGGGCCAACAGGGTGGAGGGTTGCTTGGCGCGCAGGATCAGGCTGCCGGCGATACCGCCGTTGGAAGCAGCACCGATATTAAAGACCGCATCAATACTGCCGTTATTAAACTTGGCGTTATACTTACACATGACCCCGGCCTCGGTGGCGCAGGACTGGCAGCCGATGGGCACATCGACAAGCTCATAGATGCAGGGGAACTCGGCATCCGTCACCTTGACCGTGGCGTAGCCGTTATTGCTGTGCGGCAGGGCCTTGATCTTATTGCCCTCAAAGATCTCGGCCTCCACCTCTTCGGTGACAGCGACGATCTCGTAGGTTACCTCGCGGCCAGCCGGCGTGGTGCGGGCCAGCAGGACTTCATCACTACCCTGCATGACCGCATGCTTGCCGTCCTGGAGGCTCAAGGCGTCGATGGTTATTTGGCCGAGTTCAAAGGGGATGGTGCTGGAACGAACCTCTGAATAGCCGGCTCCATAATTGAGGACCACGGTGGCGCTGTACTGCTTGTTGATCTCAAAGGGGAAACCGCGAGACAGGGTAACAAAGCCCTGGCCCTGTAAGTCGCCAGGGATATGAAAGAGCTCCTGCTCGCCGTCGGAGATAATGACATAGGCGCTGCCGGCACTGTAGTCGGCCGGCAGAATCTCATAGTCAATCCGGAGGTCACAGGCCAGCACACCGGCCGGATCAACAGGCACCACCAGGCTCGGCTCGGTCACCACCTCAACGGCGTAGACCTCGAGGCTGGCGGAGGCATCCAAGGACAACTCCTCATTTATCTCGTCACAGCTCGTGCAGACATCAGGGATGGTATGAAAATAGGTGGAGGCAGTGCCCTGGACGGCAACGGTGTGCTTGCCCGGTGTAGCCGGCACCTGGTAATCCAGGCTGTAGAGGCCGGCAGTGCCGGCACCGCCGCTGGCCTGCTGACCATTGAAGGTGAGCGAGTCGCTGACAAAATCGGTATTGATGCTATAGGTGCGGTTGCCATATTCCACCGGACAGGTCTTGTCCGGGCTGCAGCTAAAGGTGACGTCCCTCTCCTCCATGCCTTCGCTTGCAAAATACATCCTGGCCTGAAGGGGGATGGAGCTGCCCACCTGGCCGGCATTGATGGTCTGGCCATTATCGTCGGCCAGGTAGATGGATTTAAGCACCAGGTTATGCTCCGGAAAGCTCTGGTCGTCACAGTTACCAAAGGGCAGGGAGGTGGCAGAAAACACCTGCTGCAGGCCGGCGCCGCTGGCAGTTACCTTATAGACGGCATCGGGCACGGCCCCCAGGATGATCTGGGCCGGGCTGCCCTGGTCCGAGCTTGTAAAGGTCAGCTGTGGGCTGCCGCATTCGCCATAGACCGGCACCTGGCTCATGCAGGGGTCCAGTACGGAAACCAGCAGGCCGGGACGGCTGTCCTGATTGGCCTTGGCGCAGGGCGTCTGTTCCACTGGGTCGGCGATAGTAAAGGTGACATCGACGTTTGACACCGGGTTGTCGTACTGGTCCTGCACAGAGACGATCACCGGTCCGAGCCAGGTGAGGAGAGCGCCGCTCTGGTTGTCACCGAGAAGCTTGACCATCTTTACCGGCTGATCCGGGAAGGCCAGCGCGGTGATGGGGCTGGCAACCATGATGCCGCTTGTGGTCTGGGCATCGATGATACTGGCATCCACTCGGGGGCTGTTGGTATTGGTGGCGCTCTGGATATTATAAGGGTGGGTGACGGCGGTTGTCATCCAGCGATAGGCCGGGTTCTCCGACGTACTCTTGCTGAGATAAAAAGGTGCTTGGGCGATACCACTGCTATCCGTGAGAACGGTTACCTCTTTGCTGGCATAGCCGGCATCAAAGGCGCCGCCGCCCGCCTGTACCGAAAAGGTAACGGTGACGCCCGCCACTGGCAGGCCGTCCTTGTCCAGGGCAATGACCTGCAGCGGTGTGGCCAGGGGCTGACCGACAATGCCCTCCTGAAAGTCGCTGGCGTGGATGACTTTTAAGGCGGTAACGGCGTCGGGATTGGTGTTGGGGGCCTCGCTGAAGGGGTTGGCAAGCAGATCACGGATGAAATAATCGGACCAGTCGCCCGGCGCAGGGGTAGTCATGCCACCGGCCAGCAGGCCAGCGAGCATGTAGCCGGCCTCGCCACTGAGCCGATCCTCCTTGATGTAACCGATACCGCTCCAGCTATTGCGGCTCAACTCATTTGCCGGGATACGTACCAGCAAGCCCTGATCGATACTGTTTTCGATATCCTCACGGACGCTCGTCGGCAGATTAAGGGTAGGCAGCACGGTTGCCATATTGCTACTATCGACGGTGATGATCTCCATACCGTTTTCAGCAGCCAGGCCCAAGATCTTGGCGGTGGAGATGCTATCCACCCCAAAGCCCTGCTCAAAGACGCGATGCTCCTCCACGGAACCGGCCAGGGCCGCCAGGCGCATGAAGGTGGTGCCGGTTTCGCTGCCGTCCTGCAGGGCCAGGCCTGAAACGGTTTCAGCCGCACGCAGGTCGGCATCGACAAACAATCCCTTCCAGGTATAGCTGTAGGGCGTATCAAAGAGATAGGTGACGTCCAGCACGCCACCCATGGTGATCAGGGATGGAATGGGGCGGGAGAGCTGGAGCTGCAGGAGGGCGGTCTGCTCCTGCTCTGCCTTGTTCCAGGACTCGATATAGCTCAAGGCCTGCTCAAAGAGGAGGCGCTCGGCACCCTTGCGGGTATTGACCAGCTCCTCGGGCATCACCACCTGCTGGCTAACCAGGCCAAGGACAACGAGATTACCGCAGGTCACCTGGTTCTCGACGGTCTCCGGGCCGTGGGGCGTTACGAGTTCAACCTTGAAGGAAAAATCCTCGCCCGCTGCCATGCCGCCCTGGCCAATGAACAGCCGCTGACCGTTCACAGTGAGAACAGGACGCAGGCGGATGAGATAGGCCGGCGTGTTACTGAGCCCACCATAGGAGTTGATCACCTCCTGATCCTCCACGGTTTCCGGCTCGTAGGTCAGGGCAATGGACTGGTTGGAGAGCTGATGAAGCGGCAGACTCTCGTCAAAAAAGATAGCACCGCTTGCGGACTGGGCCACAAAACGGCCCTGATGAATGAGGTCGTCCGGCAGGCTGGTGTACTCGCCGGTGATGGCCAGCTGGCTGAACTGCAGGCTGGCAGGCAGCAGTTCCAACCGTTCCGGCTCCACCGTAGCGCTCAGCAGATGATCGGCAAAGGTCGATTCAGGCGCCTGGTTGGCCAAATAATCGACAATGGCGGCCCGGCTGTAGTCGCTGAAGCTCTCGCTGCGGCTACTACCCAGATAGCCGGCGATAAGATCATGAAAGCTGAAGGCGCTCATGGTATCGGCCAGGCTGCTGTAGGACACCTCGGCCTTGATGGCCGTATCAAAGGCCAGCCACGCCTTACCATGTTCGTCTATTACGGCGCCGCGATAATTGGCGGTGGGGATAAAGCTCTCCACCCAGATATGCTCGATATTAATAACCAGCTCGCCCCCCACTGTCTCAATGGTAAAGGGGATGCCTGCCTTCTGAAAGAAGGCGGCCAGTTCCTGATTGCTGTCAATGCCCAGCAGCTGCCGGGCCCGCCCCATGTCCGGGAAAAAGCCGATAACACCGCGCACATACCGGCTGGGGAAACCGGACGAGCGCAGCAGGGCCACCAGCAGCGCCGCCTGATCGGCATCATTGCCGCTTTTTTGCAGCAGGGTCTGCTCCGCTCCCTTCATGGAGCCCCAGTACCATTCGGTCTTAATATTATCCTTGACCCACTGGTAGATCTCCACCGGGTTCCAGTGCAGACTCTCAGCAAGTTCGGCAATGGGCCGGGAGATGGGGGCCTCCGGCGAACCGGCAAGGTCAGGCTCTGCCACCACCTTGTTGCCGCCCTTATAGGCCGGGACAATGGTTGGCTCGGTGCGGGCGGCAACTGCACCGTAATTGAGATTCCGGTACGGCAGGGTGCCGAGAATTCTTTGTTTTTTCCTGGGCAGAACAGAGTTGAGCAGGTTGTGGAGGGTGTTTATCTCCTCGGCAGTGACGGAACCGTCAGCAGGCAGGAGATCGATCAGCGCCAAAATGCGCTCCATGGTCTCTTGATATCGGCTAAACACCTCATGGTGGCGCTGCCATATTTTCAGGCCATGAATATTCACCGCATCTCCGCGGCTGCGGAAGCGCTCCTGCAGAGCCTCATGCTGGCGAGCCATTGCTGCCGCCCGTTTTTTAAGGGCAGACACCTCATGTGCTATTGGCCTGCCTTCAGCAAGGCGGGTCTGGATTTTCTTGGTCTGCCTCAGCATCTGGCCCAGGGAGGTTTGCACCTCCTTTTCCAGGTCAAAACTTGCTGCCAGGGATGTAACCGGCTGCAATAAAGAGAGAAGCAACAGAAAAAGAAACGGCAGGCTATGTAAACGCGGCATAAAGCTCTTCATAGAAATAACTCGTTAAAGACGTATGGCAAAATCGCTAGATGATCTCAAAGGTGGTTCGGGCCAATTCCCGGTAATCGCCACCATCAAGGCCGACCTCGAGGATGGCCTGGTAGGTGCCAGGTTTGGCCCTCCTGGTCTTCACCAGAAATTCGCCCTCCACACTGCTTACGGCCGGCAGCTCTCTCTCCTCCTCTTCCCTGAGCGGCCAACAACTCGCCGCCTCCACGAGCCGCACCCGCACCGTAAGTTCGTCAAAATGAACGTCCTGGTCGTTGGTGAGGGTGTAGGTGAAACGGCCCGTGTCTCGGCTTTGCAGAGGAAGTTGAGGCCCTGTGAGCGTCCCGGTGAGATAATCAAGCGGCGGCACGAAGTAGTAAAAGCGCCCCTGCTCGATGCGCAGCAGCCTTGCAAGCCCAAGACGCAGGGGATGAATATCCGCACTATCGATGCGGAGCAGGGCGTTCACCGCCTTCTCGATGTCGTGGATATTTCTATTAATATCTTCGGCGGTTAAAAGCGGCCGGCCCTCCACCTTGGCAAGATACGTCTCAATGGCCCGGACATGCCCCCTTTCCTTGCGGCTCACCAGCAGCCCGGCAACCTCTGCCAGGAGCTGGTCGATGAGCTGATCACGATCATGACTGAGATCAAACTCGGTGAGCAGGCTGGCAAAGGGGACGTATTTCTCGTCTATCCAGAAGCCCACCTCCGTACTGGTGGTAAACAGACCGGCCTGGTCGGGCAGCAGGACATAGAAGGGCAAATCAACTGTTGCCTTGGCCTCGAGATCCATGGTGATGGTCCACGGGTTGTCCGTGAGCCACTGGTTGCTTTCCGGGTCAAAGAGGAGGAGTTCGGCAGAACTCTCCTCGCGCACCTCGATGGTGAAGAGATCACTCAGGCTTTCCACCTGCCGCTGGACCTTGACCAGCTGATAGGGATAAAACCCGGTCAAATCCTCGGAACTGTCATGGATATGGGCCAGGCTTCTTGTTATCAGACCGGAAAGCTGCGGAAAGGAGGCGTCGTCGAGGTTGGCCATGAGCTCAAAACCATAATAGATGGTCTCGCCCAGGCCGTAGCGGTGCAGGACAATGGCAGGGGTCTGCTCTGTCTTTGCCTTGTCGTCGTCCTTGCCAGGCCATGGCCATTTTGACGGCGGGCAGGCGATCTCGTAGCTGGCCCAGGCGGCAATAGTCGCCTCGGACTCCGCCTCGACCTTGGCAACCTGGCCCCGAACGGCAAAGCTGTCTGCCTCAGAGATGGGGCTTGTCGTGGTGGTGATAGTAACCTCGTGTTGACCGGCAATGGTGCCCTTTTCATCCACCCCGAGGATGTCATCATGGTCGTGACCTGCAAAGAATGTATGCGACTGCCTGCCGGAGACGATCAAACCGGAACCGGAGTAGACCTTGTCGCGCAGCTCCTCGTCAAAATGGTCGGTCAAAGGGTGCTGGTCCCCGAGGATGACAATATCGGTAAAGAGGGGGTTACGAAGCTCTAATCGGAACTCGTCACGATCAAAGACGAGGGCGTAGTGATCGGTGGCATCCTCCAGAATGTCCTCCAGCAAATCGAGGCGGAGGCAGTCAGTATCACAGTCAGGTGCGACAAAGCAGGCCTTGGTGCAGCGATGCTGCTTCTCGTCTTTGTTGCGCTGGACATGATGGTCATCATCGTCATCACCAAACCCATAGTCATGCTGCTGATGTTGTTGGTGACGATGGCGATGGTGCCTGCACCGGGTATTGAGCCAGACGAGCAGGTTTGTCGGCCTGGAGATCTGTTTATTGACGGCCAGGGAGGATTTGATGGTGAAGGTCGCAGTGGCGAGGTCGCGGGTCCCCTCCTCCGGCGAGATCACCTGCAGTACGGCCCGATACCCCTTGGCCTCGAGTTCCAGGCTGGAGTAAGTAAAGCTATCCGGGTAGGTGGTCAGGGCCGACAGCAAGACTTCCTTGTCAAGGCTGGCTACCGTGGTGTCATCAGCCTTGTCTTGCAGGATGACGCGAGCGGTGATATTGGCCAGATCCTTTTTACTGACATTATTGATGGTAACAGGCAGCCTCAGCTCCTGGCCCTGGTAGGCAACGCTCGGACTGACCGAGAGACTGCCTTCGAGCTTCTCGAAAGGTGTCTTCAGCTCAACAACAAAATCAACGGCAACCGGCTCCGAGACATTGCCGGCCCCGTCCGTGGCCCGGAAGCGTATCCTACGGTTGCCCTCATCGTCCTCGGTGGGACTCCAGGTCCTGGTATAGCGGCTACTGCCGGGTGCGGCAGCCGGCAGCGGCAGCCATTTGATGCCATCAAGGCTGTATTCGACAGACTTAATGCCAGTGGCATTATCGGTGGCGTTGACGGCAAACGACAGTGGGCCGTTATAGACCTCCGCCGCCAGCGGCGACAGGGGTTCAACAACCGGAGGCGTACCGTCTTTGATGAGCAACGTATCGGTGGCCAGGGTGGTCACCTCTCCGGCCCGTTCGGCCTGCAGGAGGACATTATAGCTACCGAGCCTAAAGACGCTGCCATTGATATCGAGGCGGCTATTATACGTAGCGCTGACGTCCAGACCCAGGGTATGACTGGCCTCGGCGACCACGGCCCCTGTCTGCGCATCCTGGACAATAATGGTAAACTCAAGGCCAGAGGCCGTGGTGTTACCGTTATTGGCCACCAGATAATCAACCCCCACCGGTCTGCCCAGGAAGCTGACACTCGGATCTGCCTTCACCGATCCGGCAAGCAGCACCACAGGCTCAATGGTAAAAGATTGACTGGCAGCGGCCTGGATCACATTGTCACGGCTCACCTCCAGCTGGGCCGTATAGTCGCCGGGACTCTGCAGGGCGGTATTCCACTGATCATTCAAGCGCGCCTCACCATCGGCCAGCAACCAGGGCAAGTCATAGGACTGATCGTGAAGGGGGTTTTCACCGTCGTTAATGGTAAAATGGACGCTTAACTCAGGTTGATTATAGTTGGAACCGCAATTTATCAGATCACCTGTCATCCGCACGTCTTCACGGGGGCCGAAGCTGCTTTGTGCCAAGCTCAGGGCCGCCTCGAGGCAATCATTCGGCTCGAGGGTAAACGGCGCCACCTCTTCACGCAGCAGCGAGCCGGCAGCATCAAACACCTGACCTCGCACCTGATAGGTGCCGGCATAGGTGGTGGCGGTGTTCCAGGTTAATGAATATGCTTCTGCGCCTCCATAGGTTAATGCAGCATTTATATCATCGAAGGAGGAAATCTGAACACTATTTCCATCCTCAATATCGACCTTGAGTGTTACACCCTGAGCGATACCACTGTTATGAAGTCGGAGGTCAATAGCCACTTGTTCATTTTCAGCGTAGCTATCTTTATCCGTCTGCATTGTAAAGCCTATCCCTTCTTCCAAGGCAACATGGAAAGATGATGAGGCAAAATTATTAACCTCAGAGACCTCCAGAATTTTGCCGCTCACATCAGCAGTGGCGAGGATAGTGAATTCACCAGCCTTAGCTGTTGAATCCCACGCTACCTGAATCAGGGCCTCATTGTATGGCTGAATGGTGTCAACGGTTACAGTAGTAAGCTCAACAACCTGACCACCTGGCTCCCACATTGAGAGGCTTACATCAACGTTTTCAGCCACAACTCCACTTTCATTTCTAACAGCAACAGCAATCGAAGTCATGTCACCGGATAAAGGAGCAATTGGGTTAACCAATATATCTGCAGGTTCAACGACCAAATCAGTAAAAGCTCCAGCATCAAGGGTTACTGTAGTGGGATCGGATGAGGGACTGACGTTTTCTGAAGAATCTGTGGATATGGCAGTTAAAATATTATCGCCAATTGCCAACGGCACATCTTCAAAGGTAAAAAGCCCGGCAGGACGAATCTTACTTAATGTGTAATTTGTTACGTAGTAAATTTCTCCACTCTTTGGCCAATGCACTGAACGCACACTAAATGGATCTTCACTGGCAACAAGCTCCCTTGCACCCGGCTCAGCAACATCAACAGACCATATCATGCCGCTTTGTCGTTCAACATAGAGCAACCTTGCACCATCAGGAGACCAGGCAAAAGGTGATGACTCGCTAGCAATATCAGTGAGCTTGTTTATCTCACCAGTAGCAATATCAACAACATAGATATAGACATCACCCTGACGCGAAGAGGCAAAGGCCAAGAGGGTACTGTCAGGCGCCCAGCATGGCGTATTACCGTAGTCTGCTCGGCTGTTTAGTGCTTCATCAATAGTTGTCTTTGTTTTGGTGACCAGATCGACTAGGTACAGGGTGCCACCTTGAGAGAACACGAGATGACGAGCATCGGGAGCAAGAGCGATATAATTCGGATAGACATCGCTAACCAGTTCAGTGAGTTCCCCCGTAATTAGATCCTTCAACCAAATACCTTGGCTATTATTTCTGCTGCTCACAAAAGCAATCTTTGCACCATCTGCCGACCAAGAGGGATAACGCTCTTGGACATCCTGATCAGAAATCAAGAGGCTAGATGTATCATTCTCAACTTCATATATATGCAGTCGCATATCCCAAGATGAATCATACATAACATAGGCAAGCCTTTTGCCATCAGGTGCCCAACTCGGACTCTCCGCATTACGACCGAGATATTGTGCTTCTTCTGTAACGGTGTTGTAAATATAGAAGGAACTCCATGACAAATAAGCCATGTTGTGCCCATCAGGCGACATCGTTGCCTGACTCACATAGTCTGAAAGGTTATAATCCTCTGTCGACTCTGAACCTGTGGCATATGTGCGACCGAGAGACAGATTTCCGGAGTAAAGCTCTACACTGGAGAAAGGCTCAGCCCAACCGGCTACTCTGACCGTTTCTTGTTGGACAGTTAGTGGTACACCAGTCGTGGTCGGTGACAAGAGAGTAGGCTTAACAGGGATGAGAGTTTTGTTGGGTGTGGCCATAACCTCATTGGAGTAGGCACTCTCATTACCCAAAGAGTCAACAGCTGTAGCAACATAGTAATACGAAATACCATTTGTAAGACCGCTATCATTATATGATTGTGCATTTAATGGAGCTGTATGAGTTTTCGTATATGGACCACCCACTGATGTGGAGCGGTAAAGGTTATAACCAGCAGCAAGTGATACCTCACCCCAGGTAAGGAACAGTGAACTCCCCTCGGCCGGAGCGGTAATCGCCAGAAGCGGAGATGAGAAAGGAAGTGCGATTTCTATATCAGCTGTAGCTACTTGAGAAGGTTGACTCTCATTCCCAACGCCATCTACTGCTGTTACCCTATAGGAATAAGAACCATTTCGTAGCCCACCATGCAGATACGCTGCCTCTTGAACAAGATCGGTATTGAGCTTAACCCAATCAGTTTCTTTCTGCAGGTATACGTTATAGCCTGCAAGATCCACTTCGCTGTTGGCTGCCCAGGTTAGCTGGACATCGGAGCCAGTTACTGTAGCCAGAAGATTGATCGGCGGCTCAGGGGCAACCACATCACCAACCGTCACCTCTGATATAGGAGTAAGAGGACCTTTAAAACCATGTTCATTGATAGCGGCAACCTGATATTGATATTCACCATCGGTAAGCCCTGTATCTGAATATGATGTTGAAGAGATAACATGTTCCTCTGAAACCCTTACCTCAAAAATACTGACATATTTTGAGCCGTTATCTAGAGGGGTAAGATCAGTTATATAAATTCTTATCTTGTCTGTCCTGTAGGCTTGGTCCCAGTCAAAAGTGTTCTGGGGAGCAGAATTACCGGATATTTTTTCCTTGGTCACCCAGCCATAACCAGACCAGACCTGGATCTCAAAGTCACTGGCGCAATAGATCGTATCCCCGCTCTGACGCCACTCAATGGCAACCTCATTCACCATTTTTTGTTCCGGCATATCCAACTGCCACCAGACAGGCCCAAAAACATCTGAATAATTATTTGATCCCCAATAACTGCTACTGCTGCCGTCGAAAGCTCGTGAGGAGGTCCAGTCACTATCAGAGGCATGTGTGACGCCACTACTTACAAGACTTGTCGGCTCAACCTCCTGGTCATTTCTAACCAACTGATAGCCAAGGATATCGGCTTCGGAGTTGGCGTTCCAGGTGGCTGTGGCGTTATAGCCATCAACAATAACATCAAGACCTGTAGGCATAGATGGCAAAGCACTCAGAACAACGACCATCTGTTCCGATGGCTTGCTGGCATTTCCAATGACATCAGTGGCTTTAGCAAAAAAACTGTTTTCACCTGGCAACAGATCTACCTGGTGCGTAAAAGAGCCATCAACGTTTGCTTGAGGCGTTCCAAGAATAATATTTTGTTGGTCATTCTCAAGCCAGAGTTCAACTTGTGCCTGAGGCTGCGCCGTACCAATCAGTACACTCTGTGCTTCAAGGGTAGGCGTATAAGACTGTTGCAGGAGGGGGGCATAAATCAGGGCTTCAACTGGAGAAGAGAGTTTACTCTCGTTACCATGGCCATCCACTGCGGTAAGCCCATACACGTAAGTTCCATCTTCCAGATCAAGTCCTTGGTCACCCTGGTGCAAGAAGGTTGTAGTTTCCAGCAGAGCAGTATTCAGTTTAACCCTCGATTCACCTATAAGCTGGTAGAGATTGTAGCCGGCAAAATCAGTTTCACTATTTGCCTGCCACTCAACATTAACCTGACCGCCCTGCGTCAGTGATGCCAAGCCGACAGGAGGTTGTGGTGGAGTCAAATCAGTATAGGTGACAACAATTTCTTCGGGGAAAGGATCGACCTTGCCAGCCTGATCCGTGGCAATGGACCGCAGATTAAAATCTCCATAGGGCTCGCCTTTGACGCTAGGATCAAAAGAGATAACAAATGGGACTGTGGATACCTTCTGCAAGTCTTGCCAAACGGAATCTGATGCCCTCTTATACTGGAATTGAACGGTGGCTACATCGGAATCAATCGACTCCGCCTTGACAGTCAAAGGATACTCAAAGACATGCCCCGTTTGCGGAGTAACAATTTCAGCATGTGGTGGCCGCATATCAATGCTGACTTCGAGACTGTTTGACTGACCGCTTATATTGCCGGCGTTGTCCATGGCCTCCAGGTAATAAACAAAGGTGCCATCCGGCACTCCTGAATCGATAATGGCTGTGCCATCGATCAGGTAAAGCGACATGTCATCCACCACTGTACCAGTGGGTGCGTTTACTAGTTGGTGATTGCGATAGAGAAGGTAACCGGCAACATCAGTTTCACTGTTTGTCTGCCAGACAAGATCAACATCTGCATTAGTAGGGGTCGCAGAAAGCAACACAGGAGGCGACGGAGGCTCATTGTCGATACTTACCTCAACAACAGCGCTGGAGACATTCCCTAAAAGATCCTCAGCTTCAAGCTTAATAGCGTACTGCCCGACAGCAAGACCGAGGGTATCCCAGCTAGCCAAATCACCATAAGGTATAGGCACAGGCGATCTTCTAATTTGCTGCCACTCAGAAGGATTACTACCGACACCAACATAAATCCGATATTCCTTAAAATCGCCACTACTATAGGCACCACCCTTTATGGTAATCAGGTCACTGACAACGTCATCATTCTGGGGCGAAGCAATGTTCACTGACGGACCGGTTACATCCACGAGCAAAGCTATCTCATTGGAGGAAACACTCTCTTGACCGGCATGATCAACAGCTTTAACAGTATAGACATATTCACCTTCAGGAAGATTTACTTCACTGTATTCAAGAGCGTTCAAAAGATTTTCGTTAATCCTTTTGCCGTCCTTATAGAGATTATATCCTGCAAGATCAGCCTCCCCACTTTGGCTCCAACTCAGAGCAGCGTTTAAACGTTTTTCAATTAAGCCAGTAAGTACTGGTGGAGCCGGAGGCAACGTGTCGACCTGGACATCAATCTTCTGTTTTGCCACAAAATCGTTGGCGTCTTCTGCTTCTATGTCCAAACAATATTTACCGTCAGAGGGTAAAATCTTCCAAGAGGCGAGATCACCGTTATTTACTACAGAGTATGAAGTTGCCAACGTCTGCCACTTATAGGCATCAATGCAGTCCCCAGGTGACACCGAGACAGAATATTCTCGAAGATTTTGATCCAAAACTGACCCGATAATGGCAAGCGGCTGCGTGACATAGCCACCTGCCATCGGTGCCAAGAAGGTAACCTCCGGGGGAGTATTGTCTACTTCAAAGCCAACACGAACTTCCGACTCCCAGCCGGCCTTATCAATAGCAAGGAGTGACAAGGTATATATCCCATCTGAAATACCAGCATCTTTGCCAACTGTGAGGCTTGCTAATTCATCGTTGTTTGGCAGAACATCACCTGCGACCAGCTCTGTCCATAGGGATGGTTCATTTCCAGCGCCATATCGTAAAACAAAATGATCAAGATTAACCTCTTCTAGGTTCCCTATAATCTGAACGAGGTCATTAACTCCTCCAAACAGTTCACCATTCTGTGGGGACTGAATGAGTAGGCCTGGTGCTGTTTTATCAACAACAAATGCTATTGTGTTTGAGCTAAGATTTTCTGCTTGATCCGTAACTGTCGTAGTTAAAGAGTAGGTGCCATCGACGAGATCACCAATAAGGGTAAAGACATAATCTAAGCGGCTCTGGGCACCCTGCTCTTCCCAAACAACGCCATTTTCATCCTCTAGAACAAGCGAGTAGGTGGCAATATTATCGTCGCCCAAGCTTCCTTCAATCGTTTGAGGATCTTGCAAAAACACCTGATCCTGCGGGCTGGAAATATCAATAACCGGCAAGGTGTTATCCAGAGTTACTTTTACAACTTCCCTTTGAGATATTGTCGGATCACTGGCTAAAGAAACAGTGAGAGCAACCTGATAATTACCATCAGGATAAGCTGTGGTTCCGTCATTCCCTTGCCAAACAAAAGAATATGATCCTTGTTCAACAGCGCCTAGATCCGCGCTCTCTATCAACGTAGACGACTCATCAAAAATCTCCAGTTTGGCATTACTGGGCTGTGCTAGTTCATAACGAATTTCAGCACTATCACGTTTGCCATCATCATTTGGCGAAAATATTTCCGGCTCCGCCAACAGCGCCTTAAGCAGGTCATTTCTAGCACCCAGATTAAAAGGAACTAAGGCTTCACTACTGTTCCCAGCGCGATCAGTAGCAACTAGCCGTAAAGACCACTGTCCTTCAAGACCGTTGATGTTCCAGCTACCAAGTTGCTGTTCTGACACAGGAGAGAAGCCGATTGAAATCTGGTTTGTTGCAGTATCAGAAATAGCTTCAAGGATATATTGTTCAAAGTGAATATCTGTAGTAACACCAGCGACGGGAACGAGCATTGCCAGGTTATCTGCAACTTGTGGAGAACTAATCGACACCTCGGGTGGTGTATTATCGACAGTGACCTGGAAACTGAGTTGCTCAGCAGCACCACAGCTATCAGTCGCCTGAATGCGAATAGTGTAAACCCCGTCCTCAACAGGCTGACCATCAGGACCGGCAGCATCTTTACCATCCCAGACAATTGTTTCCGGAGCACCAAGGCTCTCTGAGCTGGATATCTGCCTTACAAGCCCATCATTATTCCAGACCTCTGTTGTTATTGTGGCAGGTTCCGTAAAGTCATAGGAAATATTGAGAAAATCATTTTTCCCATCTGTATTTGGAGAAAACAGAAACGTATCAAGAGAAGCATTGAGACGGCCTGTTTCATTAATGGTAAACAGTTTTGTGTCACAGCTAATATTCCCGGCCCGATCTACAGTTTTAATGAGAATGGTATAGGTGTCCCACTTCAGTTTGGAATAATCCCATACTCCGAGAAGACCATCCCGGCTGCCACCTGTAATTTGGTATCCATCATGATTAAGTGCAGGCTCCCAACTTGTGGGGTTTTCGCCGTACCCATAGAAGAGACTGTATCTTTTAACTCCTTTATTATCTTCAGCAATACCGTCTATTTTGAGACCAGACCATTTTGTGCCAGAGATTGGATCATCAAATAAGGCCGGACAGAATCCCGTGAGTCGGGCTATCGGCAAAGTCCGATCAACAAAAAAGATGCTCTGGGCAGTGAGGGTTTCACTATTACTATCCTGTTCATACTCAAAAACAGCCTTGACTGTGTAAGCTCCCTCAGCAAGTAAATTTGTATCAACAACTGCCTCGCCCCACGGCTCTGAGGTCAGATCAAATGTCTTCAGAAGACGACTGCCGGAATCATTTTCAAGGTAATAAGAAAGAGACCTGAATAAGATTGCATCAACATATAATGGACTGGCAGAAATTGTAGCCAGACCTGGAGCAACATTATTGCAACCCTCAGCCTCAGCTAGAACGACAGACAGGAAAAGAGCGGGTTTACTGCTAGAACTAGAGTCACCCCCACCACCGCTAGGTGGTGAAACATCAGATTCACATTTTGTCGTAGGAGGATAAGCTATACTGTCGCTGAAATACTCATTTTCGAAACTTTCACCGACCATTCTGATTAAGTAATTATCATCACCAAGATACTGATAAGGATAAAATACTATGCTATTAGGGACAGTTACTACACCAACACCTAAGAAATCCGTCCAAACGTCTTCAGAAGAATCACTGTACTGAAATTTCACTTGGACTGAATCTTCTGGCAAATTCAGAAGAGCAGCGCCTTTGTATTTTTCTAGACTACTTTCGTCATAGCAAAGTCCCGCATAGAAAATTTCTTCAGACGGCTCAAGATCAGCGGCCCAAAGTAAAACATTGGAAAAAACCTCTTGCCCAGACTCAGTTGTAGCCCTTACACGCATGGCCTCAATTTCATTATAGGCCAGTGTTGAGTTATCCCAGGGAATTACTGCAAAAGCTGATAAACCTGCCGAATAATCAGGAGCGTTGATCCATTCTTGTCCTATCCGATATTGGACATTTACACTCGACAGGGAAGATATATAGGTCTCATTGACTGTAAAAGAATGTTTGCCAGGAATATTTTTATCTAAAGAAACACGATCTAAAGTTTGCCACTCGCCTTGCTCATCTTTTCCAGAGCTAAAAAACGACTCATCAAACCGGGTAATTAACAATGCTTCTTCAAGCAAATCAGAGGTAAGGGCAATACCAACATTGCCTGCTTCATCTTTGGCAGTAATCCGAAACTGCTTGTTCACTGCAAACCCTAAACTACCACCCGACAAAGCCTTAAACAGACCATCCCCGAGCACGGATGCTGTACCAATTAGATATTCATGCCACTCCTGCGGATTAATTCCCTCGCCATATTCAACAATCCACTCAAGAAGATTTTCATCATCTACATGACCTTCCAATCGTGCTTTAAGAAGTGAATCGGCAAAATAAAGCCCTGAAAATCCAATTCTGGCTTGAGGGGGGCTGGTATCAACGGTGAAGCCAAAAGAATAATCAAAAACCTTAATGACATAATCACCATCTTCAACAACTTGGCCAATGGAGTTACGACCATCCCAAGTAACATAATCTACCCCCGCAGCACTGTGATCTTTGCTATACGAATTGACAAGAAGTCCATCTTCATCATAGATAAAGAACTCAAGATGGATGGGTTCCGTGACTGAATAATGTAGATTTACAGAGTCTTTGACACCATCTCCATTAGGAGAAAAGATGTTCTCTGTTTGATAAAGATTGGTCAGGCTGGCTGACATTCCCCAAGAAACCCTTTTCCGAGACGAAGCTTCATTTCCGGCCTTATCGCGCACGGTCAGCCTGATCAGGAAATTGCCTTCATAGGGAGGAACCCAAGAGGTAAAATCCTCATTAACGCGGGGTGAATAAGTTGGCGGAGCAATAAGCTGCCAAAGCGTTGGGTTATCCAGGTCAGCGTATTCTAGGGTAAAACTCTCGAAATTACGATCTGCAGCAGTACCTTTCAGGTAGAGAGCAGAACTGTCTTTTGTGACTGCCAGAACGGCTTTAAGATTTAGTAATGAACTGATAGACCAGATATTAGTGCTGCTGGCACATGGTGTAACAGTGTCTTTATACGAGTTTACTGTAATGTAATTACCAAGAGGAGAAAGGCGAACTTCCTCGGGATAATAATCATAGGCCTCAATGGGAAGATAATTGAGAACACCATTTTCTGAATCGACAACAAAAGTTCCGTTCTCATCACTCCCCATTACGGAGACGTTATCTCCCATCCACTGCAGGGTGTTTTCGTAATAAACTCTTGTAGCTGCCTCGGCAAATGGTTCGTTTTCTGCAACCCCAAGAACAAATAATTTCTTATCTCCACTTCCTACATCAAGAATCACCACTGTGTCTAAGAAGTTATTTGCAATGTGGCCATTTTCCTCCACAGGTAATTGTGCTATATACGCAAGCCTCCTGCCATCTGCTGACCAGCGTAAATCATAGGGAGACCCCCACCCCACACTACCAGCAGGTGGTTGACCATTCTCGTATTTAGTGCATCCCCCTAAGCTATCACAGACCTTAATGGATCCAGTATCATCACTACAGTCTGCATAGGCAACCAACCCGCTGGCTGAACTCACGGCATAGTCTTCACAGTCGCCATAATAGTTTGATTCATCATAACCAGTGCCACCATCAATAACCATGCTCTCAACCTGGGTATATTGCCGATTGTTCTCTGCAACCCCATGGATATCAATGAGATAGATTTGCTGCTCGCCTATATCATAGTCATAGGCAGAAATTACAATGGTGTTATCGTCAAACAGAGTAAAAGGTGGTCCATATATAGAGTCGTCAACAGTATCAAACCTAACCCAATCTTCTGTCTGCCAAAGCAGCTTCTGTTCACCTGCAGTGTTCAGGCTCAACAAGGCTTGATCAGCGTCATCCAAACCAACCGCCCAAGCACTCGTTAAATAAACGACTGAACTGCTATCCTGGGTCCAAAGAAAGTATGTCTCATAACCCCTAGCCACATTATCAACGGCCAATTTTGAACCATCCGCCCCGTCAACTATGCCAAGCTCAAGCAAGTAATCATCATCAGGGTCAAAGGCAGTATACGCTAAGAACTTCCCATCAGGCGACCATTTCAAGGGGTATCCGGCATAATATGTGACAACTCCTATAGGTATTTCAATCTTTCCTGATCCGTCTGCGTTAACAATGTACAACTTGCCCTCTTCAGCTTCATCCCGAGAGCCAGAATTTTTACGAATAAAATAGGCGAATTTTGAACCGTCAGGCGACCAAGCGCCAACAGGCATATAATCTTCGTCTCCTGCAAACTCAATTTTTGATTCATTCGTAAGATATGAATCCAGCAAGGTTAAATTCGCACCACTACGATCTACGGCCCACAACTCTTGAACTTCATAATCTCGAGCACTTGTTGATTTTTTATAAATTGTACGAATAAAAGCAAGTTTCTGACTATACTGTGACAAAGCCATTCCAAGCCCGAATTCGTAATAATAGCTATAAATACTGTCGTCCTGCCATGAGGTTGGAAAGTAGGGAGAAATATCCGAACCATCTGGGCCCATGGAGTAGAAACCGGCAGGATAATCCGGCAACAATTCATCCCAATTATTAATCAGGAAAACAATTCCACTTTCATCTGGTGTCCAATTCCACAACCAAGTTTTACTCCAATTCAAATAGCCAATATCAGGCAACTCACATGTGATATTATTTTGCAAAAGATAATCGGTACCTATGGCCTCTGTAAGGGGCGATCGATCATTATCCACCGTCACCGGCAAGGCAGCCAGCACGGATCCTCCACCATCAACAACACGTATTTGATACTCGCCATCAGCTACAACCGTTCCTTTGTCGGCGAGTCCGTCCCAAGTCAGAGTTGAGCCTAAGGTTTCTTCAAGATCACCACCGGCAAATGTGCGATTCACGAACCCTTTGGAGTTCACTACCTCTACTCGAACAGTTTGAGCACTTTCAAGCCTGAAGAAAAACTCGGTACTGTCCTGAATGCCATCACCGTTAGGGGATATATAGCGTTCACTAAGCCAAAGATCAGCATTTTGGACGCCTAAGATTCTAGTGGCTTGGTTATTATCCTCACGCTGTTCGACAACAAGATTTTGTTCATCAACAACAAGACGAAACTGATGGCTGCCACTCTTATTTAAGGTATCGTAGGTGAAGGAAAGCTCTTGCTGGCTATTACCACCAAAAACGGGGATAACCTCAGTGCTAATAACACTCTCCCCCTCATAATAATGTACTGACACATCTTCCCTGCCCTGCTCACCAAGGTTCTGAACAACAACATTGATGGTAACCACATCACCATCCTTGGGCACGGCGGGCAGAAAAGAGATAGATCCTGTATGAACGGCAAAGTCAGGTAAATTAAGAATGGGTAAGGTCACAAAACTACTGTTGTCATCCTCAGCAATTTCCTGAATGGTGTTGGCAGGATCAACCACCACCGTAATTACCTTTTCGCCAGGTGCTGGTATATTCTGCCAGTCAATACCAACAGTAGTGCTCTCGGCAGCGTTCAAGCTTGGAATAACTTGGCGACCAAGTAACACTCCGTCAACTCCCGGCACACCAACATAAAACTCAACGGTGATATTGTTGGCCGTTGAAAAACCCTGGTTCTTGATGAGGGCTGTGATGATAGCATTGTCACCCTGAGAGGCAGGGCTAGGTGTAATAAGAATATCCTGATGGTTAACCGTCAAGTTCGGATCTGTAGCAGCATTAACCGTGACTTTGCTTGTTCCAGAGTTATTACTTTCGTCAAGTTCAAGGAGGCTATTATCAGGATCGACAGAAACCACGACATCCATATCGCTGCCAACTTGGTCAGCTCGCCAGGTCACCTCTTTAGTAGCTGAAGAACCGGCAGGAACATCAACCGTTACAGTTGCAATATCAATCTGGCCGCTTGGGGTAATGGCTGAGTAGCGCACAGGCACACTATACGCACTACGAGTACCGCTGTTTTTTACTGTAGCAGAAATAGTCACGTCCTGAAGGAAGTCAACAGTGACGGGTGAAACTGTCAGACCAGCTGAGGTAAGCTCAAAATCATAGGTGGCATCGGGATAGATGGTTTTTAAAACTGTGTTATTTGATTCGCTGGACTCCTCCACCGCATCATCAGGATCCACCACCAGGTAATAGCGATGGGCTTCGCCATCATCAACCTCAACGGCAAAGCTAAGGGGCACGGTAGATTGACCGGCAATGCTGACAACCTGCTCGCTCAACTTGGCAGAGTCAGCTATCACGTCGGCATAGAGTGCCACCTTGACATCCGCCACATCAGTTAAACCAATATTCCAGAGGCTGGCAGTCAGGGTCAAGGTGCTTGGGATCTGGCTAATGATCGCCGGGCTTAAAGTTATTGCATCGTTGGGGATTACCAGGTCTGGCTCTTGGGTACTGTGCCAAATGGCCTCGATGGCCATGGCAGTCTGATACGGACTTTCTGCCCAGCTACCGGTGGCGGTCTGTCTTTCAAGGATGTAGGCCAAGGCCTTATCAGGTGCCTCACCGCTGATCCCCAGCTCTTTTAACGCCATCAGGGCGGCAGCCGTATTATAAATGGTACTGGGACTGTTGCCGAAACCACCATCTTCATTCTGCTTGGTCAGCAACCAGTCCACAGCAGCTTGACGGGCTGCGCTGACATCGTAAAGATCCAGATATTTTTCAAAGGCCATCAACACATTGACCGTGGTTTCCACCATGGAACCTTGGTCGTTATTACCCCAACCGCCATCTGCATGCTGATTTCCCAGAAGATAGGAAACTGCCCTGCCAACCGTTTGTTCGTCTGAAAAATTGGCCCCGGACAAGGCGCGCAGTGCCAAGCCGGTATCGGAAGGGTTGCTGAGATAGTTCCGCTGACTACCCCAGCCACCATCAGGGTTTTGGCGACCAACCAGCTCGGAGAGCCAGACAGAAGCATCATTGCCGGTAAGGGCCATAACCTCAATTTTTCTGGCAATAAAATCAAGATGAAACGGCTCATGATTGGTGAGCCATTGGATGCCGTCTGCAACATGAGTAGTGGCAGTGGTAAAGTTGGCAAGAGCGGCAACTGCTTCGGCAGTGTCTCTGCCCATGGTGCGGCTGGCGTCTTGCCACGAGCCATCCGCAAGCTGATGATTCTGGAGCCAGGCAACGCCATCCTGAACTTCCGGTGGTGCACTGCGTGGATCAACCACAGGTTCCACTATTCCTGGGTTAGACGGTAAGGTGTCAAGTGCCTCTGCATTCAGTGCTATTTTACCCACTCCACCCGTCAGGCTAGAGAACCAGACAGGCCAGGCATTGGCAAGGTTGTTAATCCCCTGCAGCTCTGATCCCGTGTAGGTACCTGGCTGGGTTACCAGAATGCAGCCGATGTTAAAATCCTTCTGGGAATCGGTATAACCAGGTATCCGTTCACCATCAGCAGCGATGATATCATCGATTGTTACATAGCTTGCCTGCCCACTGATTGTCACCCCGCTTTTAGTAAGCTGTGCCGGATCGACTTCTTTATTGTCGATCAAAAGCATGGGGGGGACCTGGGACTTCTCCAGCAGGCCCATGAGATAGAGATCAATCGGGCTGAAATACTTTCGGCCAGGCAGGGATGTAAAGGTGCCATCACCATTGTCTACCCAGCGATTGCCGTATTGGAGTGAACCGGCTGTATCAAGCAAAAAGCTCCAGTGATTTCCACCCATTCCCAACAGATCAGAACTGATGACGCCATCTAATCTTTGAAAAGAAGATCGTGCTGCCCACCGGTGCAAAAGTTCATGGCTTAAAAGGCCAAGGGTTAATGAAAATTCGGGAGATAAGGGGTCAGTGGCCAGGCTGGCCACGTTGCCCATATCAATAGTTCCTTGCAATCTACCCGCACTGCCGAAAGAACCGGAATGGTCAAAAAGATCCTGCCCGATGCCGTGCGTGTCGTTTTTTACGCCAAGATAAAACGCCGCTGCCTCAAGGGCGGGCATCTGGAAATCGAAATTAGAAAAGATGACCAGGAAATCATAGTCATCAGCATGGGTTTTATAGAACTCTTTGGCAATTTCCTGGCGAGGGAGGGGATTAGGAGAACCATTAGAAAGATCAGCCGAGTAATCACCTGTCACCTGCATGACAGTTACACTGCCCTGCTGGTCAATTGTCTGCGCTATAAAATCTGCCTGTGCCGATCCATACGAACAGAAAGTCACTATGAACAAAATGTAAAACAGCTTGGCAATCCACCGGAATTCACCCCGCGAAATCGAGCCCATGTACCCCCCAACGTTTAACCGAATTGCTCCATCTAAACCGGCACACCCTGACAAAAAATATAAACAGAATCGTTTTTAGCCCACTTGCGTTCCCAAGTCAAGACATTTCCAACCTCCCAATTTCATGAAAAAACAACAAAACACCCAAACATTCCCTCATACCCCACCAGCTGTCTCCCTAAGGTGAGAGAGTGAAAAAACCTAACAAAAACAGAAACAAAAAAATCTTTCACAAAAATCCAAATATGAATTTGGTTACCTTTTGCCCACCTTTGATATTTCCGTTTAAGTTTATTGACCTCCACCCATCCCGGCAAAGGGATTTGACAGGCGCTCCTGTGGCCGGGCATACTTTGGAGAAGACAAGGAGGCAGAATGCAACGCATACTTATCACCGGGGCCACCGGCCAGATCGGCTCGGAGCTGACCCTGGCCCTGCGGGCCAGATATGGCGGCGATCAGGTGGTGGCCTCGGGCCGCAAGCGCCTGCCGAATACGGCCATGAAAGAGTCAGGCCCCTTTGTCTATCTTGATGTCACCGACCAGGCGGCCCTGGCCCAGGTGGTGGCCGACTTTCACATCGATACCATCTATCACCTGGCCGCTTTGCTGTCGGCCGTGGCCGAGGCCAAGCCGCAGCTGGCCTGGCAGGTCAACATGGGCGGTCTGCTCAATGTCCTGGAGGTGTGTCGCCAGCAGGGCTGCGCCCTGTTTTTTCCCAGCTCCATCGGCGCCTTTGGCCCCACTACGCCGCCCGACCACACCCCCCAGGTCACCCTCCAGCATCCAACCACCATCTACGGCATCAGTAAACTAAGCGGTGAACTACTCTGCGCCTATTATTACCAGCGTTTCGGGGTTGATTGCCGGGGCGTCCGCTTTCCGGGCCTGATCTCAGCCCTGACAGCGCCGGGCGGCGGCACCACCGACTATGCCGTGGAAATCTTCCATGCGGCCGTGGCCGGCCAGCCCTATTGCTGCTTTCTCGGGCCAGACAGCCGGCTGGATATGATGTATATGCCGGACGCCATCCGCGCCGCCATCTCCCTGATGGAGGCGGATGCCGATCGTCTCACGCAACGCAACGCCTACAATGTCACGGCCATGAACTTCACGCCGGCCGAGCTGGCCCGTGCCATCCACAAAGAGGTGCCCGGCTTTACCATCAGCTACAACATCGATCCGGTTCGCCAGGCCATTGCCGATAGCTGGCCGCACAGCATGGACGACTCGGTGGCCCGCCGCGAATGGGAGTGGCAGCCACACTACGATCTGACCGCCATGGTGACCGATATGCTGGCCGCCCTGGCCACGGACACGACAGGGAGAAAAACGCCATGAACACGCTGCACCAGGTACTGGCCGCCGATCTTGAAGAGCACCGCCGCCAAGGGATTCTCAAAGGGCAGGAGCGGGTGATCAGCGCCATCGTGCCGGGCAAAGACGGCCTTGGCCCTCGCGTTCTTCTGGCCGGCCAGGGCCAGACCCCCTACCTGCGCATGAACAGCAACTCCTATCTTGGCCTGGACCAGCATCCTGCGCCTGCCAAGGCTGCCGAAGAGGCAGTGGCCCGTTACGGTGTCGGCCACGGCGCGGTGCGCTTTATCAGCGGCACCATGCAGCCCCATATCGATCTTGAGAGTGAGCTGGCCCGTTTCCATGAGCGGCCGGCGGCCATGATCTTCAGCTCGGCCTATGCCGCGGTGCTGGGGGTGCTGGCCCCACTGATTACGCCGGAAACCGCGGTGATCAGCGACGAACTCAACCACAACTCGATCATTAACGGCCTGCGCCTGGCCACACCGGCGGTCAAAAAGATCTATGGCCATCTCGACATGGCGGAGCTGGAAAAATGTATTACCGAATGTCAGGGCCAGGTGCGGCGTGTGCTCATTGTCAGTGACGGCATTTTCAGCATGCGCGGCGACCATGCCCCCCTGGCCGCCATCACCTCCCTGCGCGACAGGTATGGCCAGGACTTTGCCGAGGGCATCCTGACCATTATCGACGATTCGCACGGTGTCGGCGTCTTCGGCGCGACCGGCCGCGGCTGCGAGGAGTTTTGCCGGAGCCGGGTGGATCTTGTCATCGGCACCCTGGGCAAGGCCTTTGGCGTCAACGGCGGCTACGTCACCGGTGCGGCCGAACTGATTGGTTATCTGCGCGAGAGCGCCGCCTGTTATATCTACTCCAACCCGATCACACCGGCCGAGGCAGCCGCGGCCCGCTGCAGCGTCGAGCTGGTGGCAGGGCCTGAGGGTGCGGCGCGCCTCGGCACCCTGCGCCGCCTGACCAGACACCTGGAACAGGGGCTTATCGAGCTGGGCTTTCAGATTATCGAAAGTGACCACCCCATTGTGCCGGTGGTCACCGGCGACACCGGCCGCAATCGCCGGCTGGCCGACTTTCTCTTTGCCAAGAACATACTGGTGACGCCACTGAGCTACCCGGTGGTACCGCGCGGCGCCGATGAGATCCGCCTGCAGGTGTCGGCGGCCCATGCACAACAAGATATCGATTTTCTTCTTGACGTCCTGCAGGAATTTGCCGAGGCCGGTTCGTAGCAGTACCTTGAAAACCGCCGCCCATGCCAGCCTGGCGGGGCGCAGCGGCAAGGCAACCGCCACCCAAAAAAAACCTTGAAAAAACAGGGCGAACATCTACACTGTCAAGTGTGATGTTTTTCGTGATATTCCGTTAAAATTTCCCTTACTTCCCAAGGTTGATGGACCGGCAAAAAGTCCATTGTACCGCTTGAGACGGCTCAGCAAAAACTTTGATATCCTCGGAGTAGAGGTGTCGAGGGCGCGACAGCGTACATATTGTACGATCAAGCACCCGAGATGCCGCCACGACGCAGGAGAAAAAGAGTTTCAGCGCCGCCGTCAAGGTTGCCTCTGGCACGCGAATAATTTATGACCACTCCTCCCAGCTATCAAGACCTGCTCAAGAAGAATCAGCTCCTGGAAAAAGAGGCGGCAAACCGCATCCGGACCATCTTGGCCCTGGAGGAGGATATTGAAAAATATCAGTGTCTGATTGAGCATGCCCGGGAACTCATCCACAGCGTCAAGCCGGACGGCACCTTCCTCTATGTCAACCAGGCCTGGAAAAACGCCCTGGGCTACAGTGACGCCGATCTCAAGGAACTGAAGCTCCTGGACATTGTCGACAAAGAGTGCCGGGCCTCTTGCCGGGCCATCTTCCAGCAGCTTATTTCCGGGGACAATATTGACCGCAACGAAACCGTTTTCGTGACCAAGAACGGCCGCAAGCTCATAGTCGAAGGCCAGTGCACCACCCATTTCCAGGACGGCAAGGCCGTCCGCATGACCGGCTTCTTCCGGGACATCAGCGAACGAAGCCGCAACGAGGCGGCCCTGCGCGAAAGCGAGATGAGGTACCGCACCCTCTTTGAAAACGCCCACGACCTTATCCAGCTCATCCGCCCGGACGGCAAGCTCCTCTATGTCAACGACTCCTGGCGCCGCACCTTCGGCTACAGCGAGGAGGAGGTCGAAGATCTCTCCATCTTCGACCTCATTGCACCGGACTGCCTGGAGCACTGCCGGACCACCTTCAGCAAGGTTATCACCGAGGAAAAGACCCATTACATCAACACGGTTTTTGCCGACAAAAACGGCAAGAAGGTGATTATCGAGGGCAATGCCATCTGCAAGTTTGAAAACGGCTCCCCCCTCTATACCCAATGCATATTCCGCGACATCACCGAAAAAAAACGGATGGAAGAGGAGCTGATCAAGGCCCACAAACTCGAATCCGTCGGGGTTTTTGCCGGAGGTATCGCCCATGATTTCAACAACCTGCTCCAGGCCATCATCGGCAACATCTCCCTGGCCAAGATGTATATCAATCCGGAGGACAAGGCCTACGAACGCCTGGAACGGACGGAAAAGGCCTCTCTCCTTGCCCAGAATCTCACCCAACAGCTCCTCACCTTCTCCAAGGGTGGAGAGCCCATAAAGACCACCACCACTATTAGCGATATTCTCAAGGATGCCACCGACTTCAGCCTGCGCGGCTCCAAAATCAAATGTCACTATCAGTTAGCGGACAATCTGTTGCCGGTGGAGGCGGACAAGGGCCAGCTCAGCCAAGTGGCCCAGAATCTGGCCATTAATGCCGGCCAGGCCATGCCGGAGGGCGGCATCCTGACCATCAAGGCCGCCAATGTTGATATTGCCGACGACAATATCTTCAACCTGCCGGCCGGCAAATATATCGAGATCATCTTTCAGGATCAGGGTAACGGCATCAGCAAGAAAGATATCGGCAAAATTTTCGACCCCTATTTTTCCAAGAAAAAGACGGGCAGCGGTCTTGGTCTGGCCATCACCTACTCCATTATCGCCAACCATGGCGGCCATATCAGCGTCGAGTCGGAGCCGAACCACGGCACAACCTTCACTATCCACCTGCCGGCATCCAGCCAGGACGTTGTCCCTGAAGAGGAGCACACCCTGCAGACCACAGCACAGCATGGCCGACTCCTGCTCATGGATGACGAGGAGATCATTCTTGAGGTGCTCGGCGAGATGCTCAGCTTTCTCGGCTGCCAGGCGGACAGCGTCAAGGATGGCCATGCCGCCGTGGAGAGGTATGACAAGGCCAGAAAGGCGGGCACCCCCTACACTGGCGTCATCATGGATCTCACCATTCCCGGAGGCATGGGGGGCAGGGAAACATTGGCAGCCCTTAAAGAAATTGATCCGCAGATCAGGGCTCTGGCCTCCAGCGGCTATGCCAATGATCCTATTATGGCCAATTTTAAGGAGTATGGTTTCTGCGGGGTCATCCCCAAGCCCTACAAGGTAGAAGAGCTCAGCAAGGCCATCAGCCTCCTCTTTGCCGACCAAACAAATCAGCCCGCCCCTGCCGCCTGACATGAACGCCAGTCAGGTATCTTCCCTTGCCGACCATGCCGCCTAGCCTTTGCCGTCATAGCGTGGCCATGCCGTCAGCCGCCTCCTCAGCCGCAAGGAGTGCGCCGGAGGAGTGCGCCGGTTTCTGCCGCCGGTGCGGCCGCCATCATGGCCTGGGTCAGGCAGACAGCATCCGACATGCCGCCCAACTGCTGGCCCGGCTAGAAAAAGAGGGCCGTATAGATCTTGCAAGTGCTGACCATGCTGCTGATCCGGAACTGGTCCTTGACCATCTCTCAGGGCCGGCCCGCGGCCAGATGTTCGGCGTCCTGACCTATGAGGACCGGGATGGCTCCACCGGTGTCTTACGCGCCTTTTCCGGCCAGTACAACGGCAGATGGCAGGTGGCAGGTTGGGTGCCGCCCCTCTTTGACGTTGGCCAGTGGCATCAAGTCAACCAGCCGCAGGAGGCCCGTATCAAAGAGCTTGGCCGCCATATCGCCCGGCTGGCCGAGGATGCCCCCCAGCGCCACCATCTCCTGGCCGAGCGCCGGCTTTTATCGCAGCAGCTGATGAAGAGGCTGCACGGCCTCTACCGGCTCACCAATTTCCGCGGTCAGACCAGCACACTTGCCGAGGCCTTCATCGGCCCGGGGGGCATGCCCACCGGCACCGGTGACTGTTGTGCCCCCAAGCTCCTCAACTATGCGGCCCGCCACGAACTCAGACCCCTGGGTATAAGCGAATTCTTCCTGGGCCGGGAAAACCGTTCACAAACCAGGCGGCACGGCGTCTTCTATCCATCCTGCACAGCCAAGTGCCGACCCATCCTCGGCTTTCTCCTTTGCGGCCTCAAGCCATGACCAAGCCACCTGCCCCACACCTTGACATCATCCACCACGATCCACACCTTGTGGTCATCAACAAGCCGGGCGGCCTCCTGGCCGTGCCCGGCCGCGGCCCGGACAAACAGGACTGCGTGGTCAATCGGCTTAAGGCCCTTGTGTCACCCTGCCTCGACCAGCCGGCCGTGCATCGCCTGGACATGGCCACCTCCGGCCTCATGGTGCTGGCCCTGACCAGGCATGCCCATGCCGCCCTCTCCCGCCAATTTGCCGAGCGCCTGGTGGTCAAAAAATATATGGCGCTGCTGGCCGGGCCCGTCAGCCAAACAAGCGGTGAAATCCGCCTGGCCTTCCGCCTTGATCCGGACAACCGGCCCCGCCAGATCTATGACCCGCACCAGGGCAAAACAGGTATTACCAAATGGCGTCTTCTCCGGGCCGACGAGCAACGGAGCCGGGTGGAGTTTACCCCGATCACCGGCCGCACCCATCAGTTACGCGTCCATGCCGCCCATCCCCTTGGTCTCGGGCGCCCCATCATCGGCGATCCCCTCTACGGGCAAGGTCGGGAGGGCGACCAGCTCATGCTGCATGCCACGGAAATCACCTTTTTTCATCCGGTCACCGGCAGGCGTTCTTTTTTCTCATCCCCTCCCCCTTTTTAGAGGATATTTTCAGAGTTGGGAAGACGGGCCGTACCCCTGTCAAACAGGACCGGACAGCTGCGTGATTTTATTGCGTACTGCTCGGTTTCATGTTCATTTTTCAACCATTACCTGCTAAGATTGAAAACACCAGAAATCATTACTTTGTTGAAAGCATATCCATGAGTTACCGCCCATGAAGATACTCATCGTCGATGACAGCAAACTCTCTCGGCTCACCATTTTAAAGAGAATTCCCGCGGCCATTAAAGAGTCTGCTGAAATATTCCAGGGAGCCAACGGCCTGGAGGCCGTTGCCCTCTATAAAGAACACCGTCCCGACATTGTTTTTCTGGACCTCACCATGCCGGAGATGGATGGCTTTGAAGCGCTGCAATTGATTCGCGACTTTGACCAGAACTCCTGGGTCCATATCGTCACCGCCGATATCCAGGCAAAATCCCAGGAAAAGGTGCTGGGTATGGGCGCCATAAGTGTTGAAGCAAAACCCATCGCCGAAAAAAGATTGGCAGAGATATTTGCTGCCTTGCCGTAATGGCCCGTTAGTGAGGGAGGCGGCTATCGGTCCGGCTCTCGTCGCAATCGCTAAACGCACTGTTTTTCAGCCGGACCGCCGCAATTGTCAGTGTCTATCGGTGAAAAGAGGTTTTTTGTCCAACATCAGAAAGTCGGAAACAAACAGGGACATCTCGTTGAGATTTCAGAAGATTATTTATTGACCATCACGCAGAGATCGGCCGAAGCGACTATTTTTTTGCCATACAATCGTCACGGTCACATAAGGATATCCCATGATTCAGGAAGAACTCCCGGAAGAGCTCCAGGAGGTACTTGGCGAGCTCATTAACATCGCCTTTGGTTCGGCCACCGCCACCATCGCCGATCTCTTTGATAACTTTGCCACCCTCCATGTGCCGGCCATCAGCTTTGTTGCCCTGGATGAGCTTGACACCTTTATCTTTCAAGACTTCAATCTTCAGGATGTCTATACCACCACCCAACAGTTCAAGGGCCGCTTCCAGGGAGAGGTGGTCTTTGCCATGGACAGGCACAGTGCCCGCAATATGCAAAGAATTATTTTTGCCGATGAAGGGCCGGGCAGCCAGGAGATACTTGATGACGACGAGCTCAAGCAGAGCATCTTGGAGATCTCCAATATCCTGGGATCCTCCTGCATCGGCAAATTGGCGGAATTGCTGGGCACCAATGTGACCTTTGCGCCGCCCTCCATAGAGTTTGCCGATACCCTCACCCAGGAAAGGCGTGCCCTGTCCTACCGACATATTATTGTTATCAGTACGGTGCTGGACTTTAAGGACATGGAGGTGGCCGGCAAACTCTTTATCATGTTCACCGATGAGATGTTTAACTGGTTACACACCGCCCTGAACAACTACCTGGAAAACATCTAGATGTTTGATGAGAAATCGATCCTCAACACCATTGAAAATGGTATTTTGATCGTTGATCCGGACCTGAAGATCATCTTCTGGAATCGCTGGTTGGCCCTGCAAACCGGCATCAGCCGACAGGAGGCAGAAGGTCGCTTGCTGTCTGATCTTTTTCCGGAGACCGGTTTCAATCTGCTTAAGCGCAAGGTGAAAATCGCCCTGAAGTTGGGCTCATCCACCTTCACCAGCTCATCGGTGGAAAAGTATATCATCCCCATCAAACTCCAGCAGATCACCAAATCCACCTTTAACCACATGCGGCAGGAGGTGGTGATAAGTCCCCTTTCAGAGGAGCGGGCCAGCATCATCATCTATGACAACACGGCCCTGCTGGAGGCCAAGGCGGTTATTGACGAGAACCTGCAGATCATGGAAAAGCAGGCCACCACCGACACCCTGACCGGTTGTTACAACCGTAAGATGTTCAACGACCTCCTCAGTGCCGAGGTCAAAAAGGCGGATCGGCACAGCAAGATCTTTTCCCTGATCATTTTTGACATCGACAACTTCAAATCAGTAAACGACACCTACGGTCACCTGGCCGGAGACGATGTCCTCATCGAGATAGGGGGCCTAACCAAGGCCATTATCAGGCAAAGCGACTATTTTGCCCGATGGGGAGGGGAAGAGTTTGCCGTGCTTCTGCCGGAAACAACACTGCAGGGCGCCGCCTTGCTGGCGGAAAAGATCAGGGCCGGTATCATGTCACACCGCTTTGCGGAGATCGGCAATCTGACCTGCAGCTTCGGCGTGGCCCAGTTTGTACCTGACGAGGCCAAGGACACCCTGATCAGCAATGCCGACTGGGCCCTCTATCATGCCAAGAATAACGGCAAAAACCAGGTGGCGGTCTTTGAGAACAGCGAGATCAGGACCTGGTACCGGCCCGACAGCCACTGAGGGCTCAGACCTGGACGCCATACTCCTTGATCTTGGCAAGAAGTGAAGGATAGCTTACCTCAAGGAGTTCGGCAGCCCGGGTACGGTTGCCGTGACAGGCGGCCAGGGTCTTCTCTATGAGACTCTTTTCCCAGAACTTCTTGGCCTCCTTCAACGAATAGCCGTCAAAGAGGGATGGGACGCCCGGACCAGCCTCTTGGCCGAGCATGGGAAAATCATCCGGGCCCAGAATATCGCCGGCCGCCAGAACCAGGGCCCGCTCAATGGTATTTTCCAGCTCCCTGACATTGCCGGGCCAGGGATATTTCAGGAGCAGCTTCATGGCCTCCTTGTCGATGCGGCGGGCCACCGGCCCCATCTTGTCTCGGAACTTGGCCATGAAATGCTCACAGAGCAGGGGGATATCGGCCGGCCGCCGGCGCAGGGGCGGCAGGACAATGGGCAGAACATTGAGCCGGTAGTAAAGATCCCGGCGAAAGCGGCCCTCTGTCACCTCGCGGCCCAGATCACGGGCCGTGTCCGCCACCACCCGCACATCAACGCGCCGCATGTCCGGCGCACCCACCGGCCTGATCTCGCCCTCCTGCAGGACGCGCAGCAGTTTGACCTGGAGCGGCAGCGGCAGATCGCCGATCTCATCCAGAAAGAGGGTCCCGCTGTCCGCCTCTTCAAAAAGCCCCTTCTTGTCATGATCAGCACCGGTAAAAGCACCCTTGACATGGCCGAAGAAGAGGCTCTCAAGCAGGTTTTCCGGCACACAACCACAATTTTCCACAACCAGGGGGTTGGCGGCCCGGGCCGAGGCATAATGAATGCCGCGCGCCACCAGTTCCTTGCCGGTGCCTGACTCGCCGGAGATGAGCACCGTGGTGTCGAAACGCGCCACCTTGGCGGCCAGACGGAAGACATCACGCATGGCCTTGGAGTGGGCCAGCATGGTGCCGAAGCGGTACTCGTCCTTGACCTGGCTGATCTGCAGCTTGAGGCTGCGGTTTTCCTGTTTGAGGTTCTCCCGTTCCTCCGCCTTTTTCAAGGCCAACAGCACCTCATCGGTCTTAAAGGGTTTGGAGATGAAGTCATAGGCCCCCAGCTTCATGGCCTCAATGGCGGTGTCAATGGTGCCGTAGGCGGACATCATGATAACGGTGGCCTCACCGCGGTCGGCGGCGGAGGCCTTTAAGAACTCCATGCCGTCCATGGTGGGCATCTTGATGTCGCAGAGGATAAAGTCAAAATGGTGCGCCCGCAAAAGGGCCAGCCCCTCCGCCCCGTCCGCGCCGGCGCTCACCTGATAACCGGCCTTCTCCACCAGCATGGTGAGCATGTGACGCATATTGGGCTCATCGTCGAGAATGAGTATTTTCTTCTTCGGCACCTGCATCATGGTCTACTCTGCTTCTCCTGCTTTTCCGCCGCCCGGCTCAGCGGCAGAATAACGCTGAAGACACTTCCCTGACCGGGTCGACTGGCGACACTGATCTTGCCGCCAACATTTTCTATAATCATATAACTGACAGAGAGGCCAAGTCCAGTGCCCTTGCCCGGCTCCTTGGTGGTAAAAAAGGGATCAAAAACCGTTTCCACATTGGCCGGGCTGATCCCCGGACCATTATCGGCAAAACGGATCTGCAGGGCCGGCCGCCCCTGTCGCTTACCAGCCTGCTCAACAAGCGCGGTGCTTATGGTCAGTCGGCCCGGCCGTTCAGGACCATTGTCCCGCACCGCATCTGCGGCATTCATAATAATATTCAAAAAAACCTGCCGTAACCTGTCGGCAACCCCATAGACGCGGTCGTCGGCGGCTGCGGTCTTCAGGGTGACGGAGAGACCGGCCAGCAGGGGCTGCTCCTGCAAACCGGCACAGAGATCGCCGAGCAGATCATGGATATGCACCTCACCCTGCTCCTCCTCATCACTGCGTGACAGATCAAGAAGTTGACGGATAATAGTACTGATCCGGTTAATCTCATGGGTTGCCCTCTGGATGAAGTCAAGACGCTGACCTGGCTGCAGATCCTCCTGCTGCAAGAGCTCCAGATAGCCGAGAACAATACCCACCGGATTGCCGATCTCATGGGCGATGCCGGCCGACAGCCGTCCCACCGAGGCGAGTTTCTCGGCCCGAATGACCTCCTGCTGGGCCGTTTTCAGGGAAAGGTTGGCCTCTTCCAGGGCAGCCACCATCTCCTGCAGCTTGTGGCGATCCGTATTGATGCGGCGCAGCATGCGGTTGAGCGAGGCGGAGAGGGCCGCTACCTCATCACCCCTTCTATCGGTAAGAAAGTAAAAGGACTCGTCATCCTGATACTCCTCGGCCCGACTGGCCAGACGCTGCAGGGGTTTGATCAGCAGCTTGGCCAGACGCTGATAAGCGACAAAGGTAAGGATCGCCAGGTTGAAGAGAATATAGAGGGCAAAGAGTCGTTGATCGGCCCAGAATTGCTCATGCAGGCCGGCGAGATTGACGGAGAGGACCAGGGCGCCGCTCAGCAGGCCGTCCTCGTTTTTCAGGGGCACTGCCACCTGCAGCGTCTCATAACGGCGCCCCAGGGGGCCGAAGCGGGGCCCGGCAGTGCCTTTTGCCATACGCCCGGTGGCCACGGCCTCTTGTGCCGCCTTGATCATGGCAGGGCCGGCACCAAGCTGGTCGGGCGCGGGAAAGCGCACCGCTCCCCGGCCATCAACCACCAGCAGTTCCATGCCCAGCCCCCAAGCCTGGCCGGCCACCTCGGCATGGAGGCCGTCTGACATTGCCGGCGCCGCCTCCAGACGACGGGCCATGACCTGGGCCACGACTTCGGCCTTCTCCACCTCAGCCAGCACCAGGCGTTTATGGCCGGTCATGCTGATCACCATATCCATGAGCAGCATGCCGGTGGCGATGAAGATGGCCAGGGCCAGGATAATTTTAATTTTCAGCCGATAGGATTGCACCTGATCACACGCCTGCCGGAGAGCAGACCGTCTTATGGGTATCTTGAATAATTGCCACTTTGGCCGATTTCTTCGGCGCTACGAAAATAAAAATGCTCACATATCATTAATATGCTGCACCCCAAGGGCACCCGGAGTGTCGCAGGCTCCCATACCTCTTGCAGGGCGCGCTTTTTATTTTCTATGCTTCGTGAACTCGAACAGGTAAGCGAGCGGAGCGAGACTCCGAAATATCTAATTATTCAAGATACCCTTATTTCAGCCCAGCCAGCAATTCACTGAGTTCGATAACCGCCATGGCATAACGGTTTGAGTGATTCCAGGCCGTAATGGCGTGAAAATTGGGATAACCGGCCACAAAGCGCATGGCGCCCTCCTCATCAAGCTCCAGGCCGACAATGGAGAGTTCCTTGTCTGCCGGTGAAGGCGGCAGTGTGACCCCCTGGACCGCTTCGATACGGGCTCGGCTCACCCGTCCCTTGCGTCCCTGCTCATAGGCCTTCTGCAGATCAGCGGCCTTCAGGGTCGCACCGATTTCAGCATAGAGCGGTGCCTGCCGTACCCAGCCGGCCCGTTTGAGATAGTTGGCAATGGAGGCCAGGATATCGTCAACACTGTTCCAGACATCGCGGCGACCATCCTTGTCGAAATCAACGGCATACTCGCGAAAACTGGACGGGATAAACTGGGTCTGGCCAAAGGCACCGCCATAGGAACCGGCCACTGAGGTGGGATCAACATTATTTTCCCGACAGAGGAGCAGAAAATGAATGAGCTGACTGCGATAAAAGCTGGAGCGGCGCGGATAGGCGTCAAACATGGTATTCAGGGTCTGCAGCATGTCAAAACCGCCGGTATGCTTACCGAACCTCGACTCAATGGCCCAAATGGCCACCACCACGTGCCGGTCCACACCAAATTTCTCTTCCACCCGGTCAAGGAGCGGCTTGTGCTCCCGAAGCTTTTCCTTGCCCTCTTTAACAACCGCCGGCGTAATAAAACGGGGATAATAGTCAAAATAGGGTTTGGCCTCCCACTGGGAGTCCATTAATTCCAGAACCCTTTGCTTGATGGTCAGGCCGCCGAATATGGCATCGAGCTCCTGGCGACTGAAGTTGTGCTTGCTGCGCAGCTCGGCAAACAGCTCCTGGTAACGCTTGGTGGTGAGGTCAATGGCCTGGCCGTCCTCAACCAGGTCAGCGGCCTTGGGCTTACTGGCCACAGCGGCAGCGACCGGCCAGGAGGATAACAGAAGAAGAAGGAACAGGATGAGACACTGTTTAGCTACTTGCATGACAAAACTCTCTGGGGAGAAAAGGCTTGGGAACCTGGGGCCTGAAACAGAAGGCTGCATCGCAACACCCTAAAAGAAAACCATAGAGTAGCGGCAGACACAAAGTTTTTTTTGCAAAAAACCGCCCGGCGGCCTCCTGGGGCAGGCACGAGGCGACAGAGCGGTTATGGCGACGAGGCAAGGCCGGCAGAGGAGAAATCAGCTCTGAAAGGCAGCAAAGAAGGCGGCCTTGAACTCCGCCAGCCTGCCCTGGGGCAGCTCATTGATTCCGGCCGCCGCAGCACGCCCGCCGCCCGTTGGAAAGGATTTGCAGAGCTCCACGGCGCCCTCCTTGCGGTTCAGCGGCGCCCGCACGCTCACCACATAGCCCCCCTGGCCGTTATCCACCAGCAGGGCATGGCCCATATCCGGTTTTTCACGGGCCCGCTCGTTACTGAAGACACCGGCCGTACGCCGGGCCCAGGCCTCATTGGGGAAGATATAGATACGCCCGCTCTCCTGCTCATCCTCGGGCCGGGTGGCGCGGGCCTTGCCCATGTCATCATGAAATCCCTGGCGCAGGGTGGCCAGGGCATCGCTCTGCCTGTAAAACTCAAGGGGATCGGCATAGGGCTGCACCGCCTTGAAGAGCTGGACCGGATCAAAGTGGAGATCCGCCACCTCTCTGCCGTAGCCGTTATAGTTGAGAAGCTCACCCAGCTCACGCAGCACCGCCATGGCCTGCTCGGCAAGGCCGCATTGTTTGCCCAGGCGATGGGCTGCGTCATGCAGGTTATCGCCGAAGGCGGCCACCACTCCCCAGGCCGGATAGCGATGGCCAAGGAGGCGATTGACAATGAGACCGGTGCAGATATCCGGGTCCGCGTCAATATGGCTCTCCAGGGCGACATGTTCCGGGATGTCGCCGGGATGATGGTGATCAACGTAGAAGATCCGGCAATCATCATCAAGCAGGGTTTGCAGCGGCTCACTGTTGGTGGCCATGGAGATATCGAGCACGGTGAGGCGCGCCCCCCGATGCTCGGCCATGGCAACCACCTTGTCGAGCAGGCGGATATCGCGCTTCACCCCGGAGACCAGGAGAGATTGACGAGGTTCGGCCAGACGCAGCTGCTGCAAAGCGGCAATGCCATCGGCATCACCATTAAAGATATCTATATCCATACCTGAAACTCCAGGGAAAGAGGGAGGTGGATCTTTGGCAGAAAGACCTTCCACCATGGTTAATTGCCCATTTTTTCAGGGCGTCAGGGGAATCAAAAAATCCGCCGGGCAAGAGCTTTTTTGCTCCTCACCCATAACATCTCACCCTTCACCGGCAAGAGCACGCTGCACCAAGGCAAAACTATCAAGACATGACACCCTTAGAGAGGGGTGCCTTCTAAAAATTATCATGTTCCAAGGGACCGGTGCTGGTGGTGAAGCTGGTATCGGCACTGAGATTATCCTCATAACCGAAGCCAAAGGCCTGGCCCAGGGCAACCAGGGAAAACATGACGGTGAGCTGGCGGTCATCACCACTTTCGGAGAGCTCAACCTGCATTCCCCAACAGCCCGGCTGATAGATAACGGACAGTGACTGACTCACCACATTATCAAGGGCCAGGGACTTTTTAATCTCTGCGGCCACGGAAAGCGTTTCCGTCAAACGGACCTTGCCCTGGCCGTTAATTTCATGGGTGTCGCTGCCCTGGTTATAGCGGTAATCCACGGAAAGAAAATC
The DNA here is from genome assembly GCA_002868945.1 of Desulfobulbaceae bacterium. Lineage (GTDB taxonomy): Bacteria > Desulfobacterota > Desulfobulbia > Desulfobulbales > SURF-16 > BM506. The sequence goes on along the minus strand of PKTX01000068.1, from coordinate 28,164 downwards.
GCCGCGCTGGTTGGTATAGCGAGTCAGCAGATCATAGCCGACGACGCCGCGGCCATAGACGCTGACATCGGTGGAATACTTGAGGCGCAACTCCTTGAGGGGAAAGATGTCCAGCTCAAAGCGCAGATCGCCATAGGGTTCAACATCCTTGCGATAATCGTAGGAGTGCTTGATCTTAAACGAACCGAAATAACGGCTGTACTCCTTGTCGTCGCCACTCACACCGCCGATGAGAAAGTGGTTTTCCAGACCGTAGCCCACCTCGCTTGCGGCCCGCAGGGTGTCCTTGGCGTCGAAATCAGGCACCACCAGCTCTTCGTTATCCGGATCAATGTAGGAAAAGGAGGTATGCGGCTTAACGGTGTGATTGAGCCAGCGCAGTGAGCCCACCTTGACCCCGAAATCACGCTGAAAGGTGGTGGACAGGCGCGCCTCGCCATCCCAGGCCCGTCGGCTGGGGTGGCTATCATCGCTGGCGAGATACAGCGCCTCGTCATACGTCTCCACCTGATAGTTGGTCTGCCGAAAACCACCGGTTATGGAGGCCTCCAGCCAGCGCCCCAAAGGAATGGGCGTGGTGAGACGCGGATGCAGGTCAAGTCGCTGCATGCCCACCCCTTCCTCACGCCAATAGTTGACATATTCACCCTGCCAGTTCAGGTTGAGCCTGGTAAAGGGCACCCCCAGGGAACCGATGGTAAGCAACCGGGGCAGGGTGTGAATGACCGTGGTATCAGGAGTGGTGGAGGGGTTGAGATCATCAACATAGCTCGTTTCAGCACCGACAAAAACCCGGGACCAATGCTTGGCCAACTGCAGGCTTGACTGGCGCCAGGGCAAAGAGGCCTCCTGCAGGCCTCGATCAAAATCGCGGAGAAAGGCGTCATGGGAGTCCTCGGAACCGATAATGCCGTTGTCAAACTCCATGAGAAAATCACGGTCAGAGGCAAAATCAATATCAGCCAGCAGCTTGAGATTGTCGCCGAAATCATAGTCAGCCTTGCTGCGTACCCAGTAGCGGTTGGAGCGGGTCCGCAGATAGCCGTCCTCCTGGTAGTCTTCGCCGAGGGGCATATACCAATAATCACCCAGGGGGATATAGCCGTTCTTCTGGTAATCCACCCCGGCCACCGCATCATCCTTGTGGATGTATAAATGGTCGTCAGCGTCATGATCATCCTGGACGCGGTCATCGATAAAGGTACCCTGCACGGAAAAACGTGAACGCTCATCCTGCATGGTGCGGAACTCCCCGCCGATTATGGGGCCGCGCTTGGCATAGTAGCCGGGATAAAGGGTAATATCCGAGCTGGGCGACAGGTTCCAGAAAAAGGGGGTGATCAGGCCGGAGCCGCCCCGGTCGGAGCCGGAAATTTCCGGATCCAGAAAGCCGGTCTGGCGCTCCATCCTGCCCGGATAGGCCATGAAGGGCAGATAGAGGACGGGCAGGCGCTTAATACGCAAGACGCTGTGCTTCATGAAGATGAAGCCGTCCACATCGATATCCGCCTCCTTGAGTGCTAGACTCCAGGCCGGACTGCGCTCCTCGTCATAATCGCAGGAGGTAAAGACGCCGTCCCGGAAGAAATAGACCATCTCGCCATCGCGACGGGCCTCTTTGCTTTCCAGGGTGATATTGGTATCAATGAAATGTATCTTGCTGTCGATGAACTGGGCCGTCTGATCACTCAGGAAAATGGTGGCCTCACGGGCATCGGCCTTTTCCGTGTTGGAACGCAGTTTAACATTACCGCGGGCCTGAACAATACCGGCCTCCGTGTCATAGCGAATCCAGTCGGCCAGAATGGTCATGGGCTTGCCGGGGGTGCCGGTGCGTTCCAGCACGACATTGCCCTCGGCGATAATCTCCTGCTCACTGACACTGCGGCTGACCTTGTCGGCCTCCACCTTCCAGGGTTGATTGAGGAGGTCGGCAGCCGCAAGCGGGCCGCCGCACAACAAAAAAAAGCAGGCAGCCAGGCCGGCTGCAATATTTCGGGCAAAGGGAATGATGGGCAACACGTTGATCCGTTATCGATAAGGGAAGAAAAGAGAGCCTATAAAAATTCGGACTCGCAAAAAGTCCATCGTACCGCTTGAGATGAATCAGGCAAGTCCTCGCCAGGCAAACGAAGCTCGTCAGACTGGCAAGAAGTGGCGGTGCCCGGGGCGCGACAGCGTAACAGGTCTATACCACCCCCGAGATGCCGCCACAACGCCGGAAAAAAGGCGCTCTCCAAGTCGACGCTCTCTGCGCCGCCACCATGGTTTTACTCGTCTTTCAAAACAGCGCCGGTTGCACCCGAGGTGACCATGCGGGCATAGCGGGCCGCATAGCCGCTGGTGATCTTGGGGGCCGGCGCCTGCCATTTTTGCCGGCGCCGGTCAAGCTCGGCCTCATCCACCTCCACCCGCAGAACATTACCAGGAATATCAATGACCACGGTATCCCCCTCCTCAACAAGGGCGATGGGGCCACCTTCCGCTGCCTCGGGCGATACGTGACCGATACAGGCGCCCTGGGTGCCGCCGCTGAAGCGGCCGTCCGTGATCAGGGCGACACTGGTGCCGAGGCCCATGCCGATAATGGCCGAGGTGGGGGAGAGCATCTCCGGCATGCCGGGGCCGCCCTTGGGGCCGCAATAACGGATAATCACCACATCACCGGCCTTGATGGCACCGCCCAGGATGGCCTTCTGGGCCTCCTCCTCGGAGTCGTAGAGCCGAGCCGGACCGCTGTGGGTGAGCATCTCGTCGGCCACGGCCGACTGCTTGACCACCGCTCCTGCCGGGGCCAGGTTGCCGTAGAGCACGGCAATACCGCCGATCTTGTGATAGGGCTCAGCCACGGTGCGAATAATCTGCCGATCGCGAACCGCGGCCTTCTTGAGATTCTTACCCAGGATCTGACCGGTGACGGTCATGACATCCTGATGCAGACCTTCTTTGGTCTCCAGGAGTTCATGCATAACGGCCTGGACACCACCCGCCTCATAGAGCTGTTCCATGGAGTGGGGACCGCCGGGGATCAGACTGCAGATATGGGGTACCCGCTTTGACACCTCATTGAAGGATTCCAGCGGCAGGTCGACATCCGCCTCCTTGGCGATGGCCGGCACATGGAGAACGGTATTGGTGGAGCAGCCCAGGGCCATATCAACGGCCATGGCATTCTCAAAGGCCTTACGGGTGGCGATATCACGGGGCCGGATATCCTCGTGAAAGAGGTTCATCACCGCCATGCCGGCCTGCTTGGCCAGACGAATACGGGCGGCATGGACGGCGGGAATAGTGCCGTTGCCGGGCAGACCCAGGCCAATGGCCTCGGTGAGGCAATTCATGGAGTTGGCGGTGAACATACCGGCGCAGGAACCACAACCGGGACAGGCGTCGTCCTCCAGTTCGGCCAGTTCTTCCAGGCTCATGGTTTTGGCCTTGACGCGACCGACCCCCTCAAAGACCGAGACGAGATGAACGTCCTTGCCATGGTGACGGCCGGTGAGCATGGGGCCGCCGCTGACCATAATGGCCGGGATATTGAGCCTCAGCATGGCCATGAGCATACCGGGCACCACCTTGTCGCAGTTGGGGATCAAGACCATGGCGTCAAAGGGATGGGCCCGACCGACGATTTCCACCGAGTCGGCAATGAGCTCACGGCTGGCCAGGGAGTATTTCATGCCGGTATGCCCCATGGCAATACCGTCACAGACACCGATGGTGGCAAAGGAGGCAGGGGTGCCGCCGGCCATCCTGACACCGGCCTTCACCGCCTCGACAATCTTATCCAGATGCATATGACCGGGAATGATCTCATTATGGGCGTGACAGACGCCGATCAGGGGCCTGCTTAACTCTTCATTGGTATAGCCCATGGCCTTAAACAGAGAACGATGGGGCGCCCTCTCCAATCCCTTGGTAACGACATCACTGCGCATATCTTCCCCTTAACTGGTTTTTTATATGGTGTAGATAATTTATCGGAAAGCAATCAGACATCGCCTGCGGCGACATGCCGACCTGGCTGACAGGTGGTCCGTCGACCACCTGTGCCCCACCAACACCTGCCGCTCATGGCCGGCAACTGTGTTAAGAACGCCAAAATTTACGCTCTGGCACCCAGGGTGTCAAGCAAAACTTCCCCGCCTTTCCCACTGACAAAACGCCGTTTTTACTTGCCTGCACCGACAAAGCTTGTTATAGATTAATCTTTTAATGTACGTAAATTATTCTTGATGATAAACACTGGGCGGCCAACCTCCCTGCCTGCGCCCTTCTCCATACCTATGAAATATCTTTTTGGGCCGGTCAACTCCCGGCGGCTCGGCCTCTCCCAGGGCATTGATCTCCTTTCCACCAAGACCTGCAATTTTGACTGTGTCTATTGCGAAATAGGCCACACCTCCATTCATACCTGTGAGCGGCAGGAGTACACCCCCACTGCCGATATTCTGGCGGAGATCGACACACTCCTGAGCCGCGAAGACCTGGCCAAGCCCATTGATGTCTTTACCATCACGGCAACGGGCGAACCCACTCTGCATACCGGCCTGGGTGAGATCATTCGCCACATCAAGAAAAAAACCGGTAAACCGGTGGCCGTGCTCACCAACGGCGCCATGATGCACCGCGCCGATGTACGGCAGGAACTCGCCGAGGCGGATATTGTCATTCCGTCTCTGGACGCGGCCCGGCCACAAAGCTTTCGCAAGGTAGATCGGCCGGCCGGCTGTGTGGATCTGGCCGAGATTATTGACGGCATGGCCACCTTTTGTCGGCAGTTTTCCGGCCAGGTATGGCTGGAGGTCATGCTGGTCAGGAACTTGAACGACCACCCCGATGACATCACGGCCCTCAGCGAGGCCATCAAACGCATTAAGCCGCATCGGGTCCAGCTGAACACCGTGGTTCGCCCTCCCCTGGAGAGCTTTGCCGAACCACTGACCCACGAGGAGTTAACGGCTATTGCCGGGCAGCTGCCCGGCAATGTCGAAATTATTGCCAGTTTTGCCACACGGCAACACGACTCCAGGCGCACACCGGACACCGGTGAGATCCTGGAGATGCTTCAACGTCGCCCCTGCACCGCCTCGGACATCAGCGAGGCCCTCAATCTTGAGCCTGCGACAACAGAAAAGCTCATGGAGGAACTTGCCGATCAAGGGCTCGTTTTGCGGCTGCAGCACCAAGGCAAGACTTATTACCAGCCGCCCCACTCATGATACCATGTGGCGGCCGCCAACAGTTATTCGACCCGGATGGAGTCACCCCGAGGGTGCCTGTCCCCTGTAATGGTCGGATAAAATCAAACAGATGGCGCCATCGCCGCTCTTTCTTAAGGGCGCTGGCGCCGGAAAACACGCAAAAAAACGCGACAGGCGTGCATGCTGTGACATGCCAAGGACTGCCGCCTTTTTTGCCAAAGGATAACAGATGACCGAAGAAAACAACGAACAACCACAGGAAAAAAGCCCCCAGACAAGCGGCACAGCAACAAACAGCGCGGAAACGAAGCAGGATACGCAGCAGCAGGTAACGGAAAAACCCAAACAAAATCGCCGGCCCCGCAAAAGACCGGCCCGCAAGAAGACCGCCTCCTCTGCCAAGACCCAGCCCGCAAGCCCCGACACCAGCAGCGATGAGGCGCTGCCGGAAACGACCTCCGAGGAAAAATCATCTCCCACCCCCCCAAAAAAGAACGGCAAAGGCCGCTCCACCCGGAGCAGAAGCACGGCCAAGCCCAGCCAGACCAAAGCAACGGCCAGCAAAAGCAGCGACAAGGTCTCCTACAAGCTGCTCATCAATGCCGATGAGCCGGAGGAGTGCCGCATCGCCCTGCTGGAAAACGGCAAGGTGGAATCCTTTAATGTCGAGACCGTGGTCCAGGCCCAGACCAAGGGCAACATCTACAAGGGCATCATCACGGCTATTGAACCAAACCTGCAGGCCGCCTTTGTTGACATGGGCACCGGCAAGAACGGCTTTCTGGCCTTTGGCGATATCCACCCTGAATATTACTGTAAGGACGTGGGCAACGCCCACTGGAAATCCCTGAACATCCAGGAGGTCCTCCTCAAGGGCCAGGAGGTTCTGGTGGAGGTGGTCAAGGAACCCACCGGCAACAAGGGCGCCAATATCACCACCTACCTCTCCATGCCGGGCCGTTACGTGGTCCTGATGCCGGGCAGCGACTCGCACGGCATTTCCCGCCAGATCAGCAATGAGGAGCGTCGCGCCAAGCTGCGTGAGATTGTCGACTCCGCCAAGCTGCCCGAGGAAATCGGCTACATCATCCGCACGGCCAGCGAGGATGTCACCAAAACCGCGCTTATGCAGGACATCCGCTACCAGCTCAACCTGTGGAAGGAGATCAAGAAAAAGGGCCAGACCGAAAAGGCACCGGCTCTGGTCTACAAGGAACAGGATGTGGTGGCCCGCTTTCTGCGTGACCACTTCACCCCGGATATCGAAGAGATCCTGGTGGACAACCAGGAGGTCTTTGACAAGATCAACGAGTTCATGGAACTGCTTCCGGCCCGGCAGCGCAAAACAAAGGTTCGCCTCCACAAAGGCTCCAAGCCCATTTTCAACCAGTTTCAGGTGGAGGAGCAGATCGAACAGATGTATCGGCCGGCCGTACCCCTGCCGTCCGGTGGTTCCATTGTCATCAATCCCACCGAGGCCCTGGTTGCCATTGATGTCAACTCGGGCCGCACCTCCAAGGACAAGAATTTCGAAAAGACCATCTTCCTGGCCAACATGGAGGCGGCCGACGAGATGGCGCGCCAGCTGCGCCTGCGTGACCTGGGCGGCCTCATCGTCGTTGACTTCATCGATATGCGCGATAAAAAGAATATCCGCGAGGTGGAGAAACAGGTGAAAAACGCCATGAAAAAGGACAAGGCCAAGGTGGACATGAGCCGCATCTCCAAGTTCGGCCTCATGCAGATCTCCCGCCAGCGTCTCGGTCCGCCGATCCAGAAGGGCAACTATATCACCTGTGAGCATTGCCAGGGCAGCGGCATGGTCAAATCTGTGGAGACCACGGCCCTGGCCCTGATGCGCCGCATCCAGACCGCGGCCATCAAGCGCCAGATCAGCGGTATCCACTGCGACCTGCCCACCAAGGTGGCCCAGTATCTCCTCAACCATAAACGCTCGGAGATCTGTGAGATTGAACAGCGCTACAAGGTGGACATTATCATCACCGGCAACCCAGCCATGACGCCGGCCGACGGCGACGTGAAATTCATCCGCAACAGCTGAGCGCCGACCTCATCACAATAAAAAAAGGGCGATTGAAGCAATTCAATCGCCCTTTTTTTATTGTGATGTCCATAATGTTTCTTCATCTCAGCTAATTACTTTGGTCAGTCGCCACCAAAAACAGCTGAAAGCACCGGATTTTGTTCGTTCGGAATTCGGTTAACAAAACGTAATTGGCCATGATGTCGCCGCAATCCTTTCAGGGCCGAAAAATTCGATAGGGCCCGCAGGGCATCCTTATTACAGTTCCCCATCCAGCCCTGAGCTCGTTGTGGTTCGGCAAAGGGATTTGGATTGCACCTCAAGGGCACTTCCGCTGGGCGCAACATGTTTGAACACCCGCATGGTGTGAGTTTCTGCAATTCCCCTTTGCCGGGCCACAGCGAGCGCGCCGTCAGGCCAGTGCTGTTGGGGCGCCCTTTTTCGGTTCCTTTTTGGGCGAGCAAAAAGGGACAAGTATCAATCACCACCAAAACCAAATAAGCCACACAGAACCCTACCACTAGACGCGCCCCTTCACAGCCCGTCAAAAAACTACTGCGCTCGAAGATCACGCTTCGTTCGCTCTCTGCTTGATGCGTCGTCAAAATTCGGCTTGAGCCAAGCAAGCGGAGCGAGACTCCGAAATGCTCCTAAACAACATGTAAACTACGCTTTTTTGCCTCATTTTTCCTAGCCTCAGCCTCGCTGGCTCCCTTTTTCAACAGGCTGTTCAGCGCTTCTTCTGGAACTCATAGACGGCCCGGTTATGCTCGGTCAGATTGGTGGAGAAGTGGTGGGTGCCGTCGCCGCGGCCCACAAAGTAAGTCCAATCGCCGTCGGCCGGTTCCAGGACAGCCTGGAGAGAATCGCGGCCGGGATTGGCAATGGGACCAAAGGGCAGGCCCTTGAGAAGATAGGTGTTATAGGCGGTGGGTGTGCGCAGATCCTGACGGGTGAGGTTGCCGTCAAAATCACTCAAACCATAGATAACGGTGGGGTCGGCCTGAAGACGCATATTACGTTCGAGGCGGTTGAGAAAGACGCGGGCCACCATGGGCCGTTCAACCGCCACACCAGCCTCCTTCTCGATAATGGAGGCCAGGGTGACTATCTCATGCAGGCTCAGGGAATGGGACGCGGCAGCGTCACCTGCCTCGCCGGAGCCCTGCACAAGATCAAGCTCCCGGGCTACCTCAAAAAAGCGGTTGACCATCATCCGCAAGATAGCCCGACCACCCTGATCGCGCGAAAAGTAGTAGGTATCAGGAAAGAGGTAGCCCTCCAGGGTGGGGACATCAAGGCCCAGGGATGCTATAAAATCGGGATCAGAGCAAAGGGCCAGAAGCTCCTGCTGACTTCCCCACTCCTGGCGGCTGAGCTGCCGCACCACCTGTCGCATGGTGAGCCCCTCCTGAAAGGTGAGGGGATGATGCAGGCTGGAACCGGCCACCAGGCTGTCCAGGACCTGTGACGGCGGCACGGGACGCTGGAAGGCATACTCGCCGGCCTTCAATTTTTTGGAGATACCGCGCCAGCTGGCCAGCAGGCCGAAGCGAACATCCTCGGCAATGACACCACTGTCGACCAAGGCCCGGTAGACCCCCTGAAACCCCTGGCCCTGCGGAATGACAACCCGGACTTCATCACCGTTCTGCGGGCCTGGTCCGGGAATCATGCCGTAGGAAAAAAACCAGTAAAGGGGACTGAAAACAACAATGGCCGGGATAACCAGCCAGGCCATGAACCTGCCCCATTTCTGCAGGGAAATTTCCGGGGGATAGAGGGCCATCAGCAGCGCTACTTAAAGGCCTTGTTAAAGACCTGGGAGATGTTTTTTACCGGCACAAAGGTAATTTGCCGCCGCAGATCTTCGGGAATCTCCACCAGATCCTTTTTGTTCTGATCCGGAATGAGCACCTTTTTAATGTTGGCGCGCAGGGCGGCCAGGGCCTTTTCCTTAAGGCCGCCGATGGGCAGCACCCGGCCGCGCAGGGTGATCTCACCGGTCATGGCCAGATCCTTGGGCACCTTTTTGCCGGACATGGCCGAATAGAGGGCCACGGCCATGGTGATGCCGGCGGAGGGGCCATCCTTGGGAATGGCGCCGGCCGGCACATGGATATGGATATCGTGGTTGTCGAAATAGTCCTCCGGCAGCTTATGCTTCTTGAGCATCGATTTACAGACCGTCAGAGCGGCCTGGGCCGATTCCTTCATGACCTCGCCCAGCTGGCCGGTGAGCATGAGACCGCCCTTGCCGGGCAGGATGGAAACCTCGATGTAGAGAATCTCACCGCCCACCTCGGTCCAGGCCAGACCGGTGGCCAGACCGGGCTGATCAATATTATCGACATCCGCCTCCGGAATAATCTTGGGCGGACCAAGATACTTGGCCAGGGTTCGTTTGGAGATGGCATAGGGCCCTTTGCCGCCCTCGGCCACCTTGCGCGCCACCTTGCGGCACACCTTGCCGATCTCACGCTCCAGATTACGCAGACCCGCCTCGCGCGTATAGTGGCTGATCATCAGGGTGAGGGTATCGTCGTCAATCTTGATATGCCTCTCGCTGATGCCGTTTTCCTTGATCTGGCGCGGCACAAGATAGCGCTTGGCAATCTCCAGCTTCTCCTCGTGGGTATAACCGGCCAGGGTGATCACCTCCATGCGGTCGAGAAGCGGGCCGGGAATGGTGTCACTCATATTGGCCGTGGTGATGAACATCACCTTGGAGAGGTCAAAGGGGATGTTGAGGTAATGATCGGAAAACTCGACATTCTGCTCCGGATCAAGGACCTCCAGCAGGGCGGAGGAGGGATCCCCGCGATAATCGGCACCCACCTTGTCGATCTCATCCAGCATAAAGATGGGGTTGTTTGAGCCCACCGTCTTCAGGCCCTGGATAATACGGCCCGGCATGGCGCCGATATAAGTACGGCGATGACCGCGGATCTCGGCCTCGTCACGCATACCGCCCAATGAAAAACGGAAAAACTTGCGGCCCATGGCCCGGGCAATGGAGCGGCCCAGGGAGGTCTTGCCGACACCGGGAGGGCCGACGAAACAGAGAATGGGACCCTTGGTGGACTTATTGAGCTTGCGCACCGCCAGGTATTCCAGGATACGCTCCTTGATCTTGTCCAGACCGTAGTGATCCTCGTCCAGTACCTGTTTGGCGATTTTCAGATCAAGGCGGTCCTTGGTGGACTTGCGCCACGGCACATCAAGCAACCAGTCCAGGTAGGTGCGAATGGTGGTGGCCTCCGAGGCATCGGGGTGCATCATCTCCAGACGTTTGAGCTGCTTTTCCCCCTCCTTCTTGACAACGGAGGGCATGCGCTCCTTCTTGAAGCGCAGCTGCAACTCCTCAATCTCCTGGGATTTTTCATCATACTCACCCAACTCTTTTTTCATGGCCTGGATCTGCTCACGCAGGTAATACTCGCGCTGGGTGCGGCCCATCTCCTCCTTGGCCTCTGACTGAATCTTGGCCTGCATGGTGGAGACCTCAAGCTCCTTATTGAGATACTCCAGCACCTTGTGGAGGCGGGCCACCGGATCATAGGTCTCCAGGACAATCTGTGACTCCTGAGGCTTGAGACGCAGGTTGGAGACCACCAGATCGGCAAGACGACCCGGCTCCTCGATACCGTTTAAGATGGCCAGAAGCTCCGAGGACATGACCCCCTTCATGGAGAGGATCTTCTCGGTCTGCTCGCGCACGTTGCGCATCAGGGCCTCGATCTCCACGGTCATTTCCACCTCTTCCTGGCCTTCAATGACATCGATCTCGGCAATAAAGAAGGGGTCAACCTGGACAAACTCCCTGACCTCGGCCTTTTGAATGGCCTGCACCAGCACCTTGAGACGGCCGTCAGGCAGCTTCAGGGTACGCATGATCATACAGACCATGCCCACCTTGTAGACGTCTTCGGCCGTGGGCTCGTCAATGGCGGAGTCCTTCTGGGTGACCAGCATGAGCAGCTTGTTTTTGGACAAGGCATCTTCAACCGCCTCCACCGAGGCAGGCCGTCCCACAAAGAGCGGGATAATCATATAGTTAAAGACAACAATATCGCGCACTGCCATGACCGGCAGCTGCTCAGGGATATCCGGCTCGTCAATGTCGACAAGATCACCGATACCTGCGGTAAGAGGATCGTTTATATCCACAAAAACCTCCATATAGGGGTAACCGCCTGCGCCGCGGGCAAGCGACAGAAGCGGAGCATAAGTTCAGGGGTAACCGGCCCTTCAACCATTTTCGTCATGCAGAATAACGAGGCAAGGCACGGCTCTAGGGAGCAAAGTCGTATAAACGTAAACACTGGAGCTATCGAAGTCAAGGAAGAGAAAGAGCGATATCCTTGATATTTTCAGCCGTTGCATCACCCCTGCACCCCTCTGCCCAAAAGCCATAATTCCCTTGAACAAAGAGAGATTTTACACCATTATAGCTACTTGTTTCCTCTCCTTGTCGAACAACCCCTCAAAAAACCTCATCCCCTCTATCCGCCATGCTCACCTGTGCCTCTTTTTTCGACCTCAGCCGCTTCGCCTTTGCCGATCTTTTCATGCAGACGGAATATGCCTGGGAGGCCCTCAGCCGCCTCAAGGCCTACATGCAGCAGGCCACCTACCCCGACTACAGCACCTTTTTACCGAAAAACGGTGAACCTTTAACCAGAACCATTGTCCTTCACAAAAATGAAGTGTTCAGTGGCGACGAGGTGGAGATCGACTTCGGCGATGCCCCCAAGGGCCTGCTCAAGGTGAGCAAGGAGGGCCGGCCCCTGACCGGCGCCTCGGTGATCATGGCCGGTGTCTCCCTGATGGGCGACCGGCTCAGGATCGGCAAGGGGGTTCTCATTGAACCGGGCGCCATGATCTCGTCGCCCACCATTGTTGATGATTGCACCGTCATCCGCCAGGGCGCCTATGTACGGGGTCATTGCCTCTTTGGTAAACGCTGTGTGGTGGGCCATGTCACCGAGGTCAAGCATGCCATATTTCTGGATGACGCCAAGGCCGGCCACTTCGCCTATTTGGGTGACTCCATCCTCGGCAACAACGTCAACCTGGGGGCCGGCACCAAGCTTGCCAACCTGCGCTTTACCAGCGGCACTGTCCAAGTCAGGACCGCGGAGGGTGCCGTGGACTCAGGCCTGCGTAAATTCGGGGCAATCATGGGCGACGACGTGCAGACCGGCTGTAATTCGGTGACCAACCCAGGCACGCTGCTCGGGCCTCGCTCCATGCTGCTGCCGAACACCACCGCCCCGTCAGGGCTGCACCGGGGCTGCTCGATTATTCGCGGTTGACTGCCGACCAGGCCACCGGAAAAAACGCTCCCTGATTTCCGAGGTCCGTACCGGTCATTGCCAAGCGGCAGCAGCCGCAGCTTTTTTCAGGAGGACCGACAGTAAGGAGCAACGGACCTTTCAGACAAGTTGAGTACTTAACAATAATAACAGGAGTAACGTGCATGCAGAAAAAAAACATCCTTCCCCTCTTTATCGGGCTCTTCCTCTTTTCGGCAAGTGCCGGCACCACCCTGGCGGCAGACGACGCCAAGGTCTTGGTTACCGCAGGCAACGAGACCCTCACCCAGGCTGAGTTCAATCAGATGCTGACCGGCATGCCGCCGGAGCTCAAGGCCATGATGGACAATGAACCGGCCCTGCTCGACAGTATGCTCAACCGCTGGGCCGACTTCTCTATTCTGGCCCAGGAGGCCCAGGCCCAGGGCCTTGACAAGAAGCCCGAGGTGCGCAACAAACTCAAAGACATGACCACCCGCATACTGGTGGAGGCATATCTGCAGCGGAACACCGGCAAGACAGAGGTCTCCGACCAGGCTGTGCAGGATTATTACAACAGCCACAAGAACGAATTTTCCCACGACGAGATGATCAAGGCCCAACACATCCTTATCAAGGTTGACGACGCGGACAACAAGGAGGAGGTGGCTGCCGCGCGCCGCAAAATAGCGGACATCAAGTCTCGCCTCGACAAAGGCGCCTCCTTTGCCGACCTGGCCAAGGAGTTTTCCGATGATCCGGGTTCCAGCATGAATGGCGGCGATCTCGGCTTTTTCAGCAGGGGCAGCATGGTCCCCGCCTTTGAGGAGGCCGCCTTTAACACCAAGAAGGGCGACATCAGCGAACCGACTCTCACCCAGTTCGGCTGGCACCTGATCAGGGTCACCGACAGCAAGGCCGCCGGTGTAACGCCCCTGGCCGAGGTAAAGGAAGAGATCCAGCAGAAGGTTCAGGCCGAAAACCAGCAGAGTGAGGTGGAAAACATCCTGGCCAATCTCAAGGAGAAGTATCAGGTGACCATTCACCAGTAGAGTTCAGGCAAGAGGCTGCGGTCCCCACAAGGCCGCGCACCCTGCAAAAAAAAACGCGGAACCCCTTCTCGGGATTCCGCGTTTTTTTTTTGCAGGACAAAGCTTCAGGGTGTCATGCAACAATGAACCACTCAACCTTCAGACTGGTCGGAAGACATTAAAATTTCGTCTTTTTTGACTATCCCTCCTTTGCTTCAAGATGGAGTCGGCAAGGAGAGAGTCGTCAGGCGCAGCAAAAAACCGCTGCGCGCCAGCGTTGCTGCTGACTCCTCTTATGAAACTTCAATTAGTTTCATTAACGTTCAAACCGGTCAGAGCCCGGCGGCGGCGCTGAATTCTGAATTCTGACTCCTGATTCCTGACTCCTGACTCCTGACTCCTGACTCCTGACTCCTGACTCCTGACTCCTGACTCCTGACTCCTGACTAAATGGCCTTTCAGCCCTGGGCCTGATCCAAATAATTATACAACCCGGCAAAGATTTCGATTATGATGCCGAAAAAGAGATAGAAGCGCAGGATACGATCCCAGGGCAACTTGTCGCCGACAATCTTCTGCATGGCCGCCACCACCAGAATGGTCAGACCGATGGCAAGGGGAGCCAGGGTCACAAAGCTCTTCACCGTATGATAGAGGGTCATGCCAAGATCACCGGGGATATAACGGATCACGCAGATGAGATAAAAAAGCACCAACCCGGCCAGGGATATTTTCTCTTTGTTCGTCATTTCAATCACTTTTTTTCTTGATTCTCCAGTCTCACAGGGCCTTGCGTAAGGCCTTACCATTTTTTCCCCCATTGATGTAGTAAAATAACACGATGCAACTGAGCGCCTACCACTTTCCTGAAACCGATATCGCAACAGCCGATCTCCGCAATCAGCTTCTCTTCTTTGACCAGCTCATCCACCTGAAGGCCCATGAAGGGGATACGGAGGACCAGGACGAGCTTTGCCCTGCCTATACCCCTGCCCCGCTGGCCGAGGACCTGCCCCGTTTTAAGCAGCTGCTGGCCGAGCTCAAGGGCAACGAGGCCGCCTTTTACCAGGGGCAGCTCTCCAACATGGCCCTGGAGTATCTGGAGAACCGCGACCCGGATACCATTTCCCACATCATCAACACCCTACAAGGTTCAGCCACCACTACGGCACCCAGCGCCCAGCGCCACCAGTTGTGGCAGGCCAGGTTGCTGCTCAAACTTGCCGAGCTGCTGTGCCGCGAACAGCGTGAGCTGCAGGAGGATTTGACCCGCGCCAACCAGCGCCAGGGCGACCTCCTCAAGGAGCTCAAAGGCGAGGCGGAAATGCAGGACCTCATGCCCTCGCTGGCCGAGGTCACGGCACCGCACTTTCCCATCCACCTTGATAAACTGATCAAGGCCTGGGGCCATCTGATGCTGGCCGGTGACCGGCAACCCTGGTGCCTCCACTGCTTCACCAACGAGGCGGCCGAGGCCCTCTTTGAGGTCAACGAAGTGATGAGCGGCAAGCGCCCCAGTCGCCTGCTGCGTCTGCCCCTGCCCCAGGCCGATGTGGATCCGCACCACTATGAGACCAAGCGGCAGACCTGGCGGCAGGAGGTGGCGGAGTGCCGGGAGCAGCTCGCTGGCGAGCTGCAGGCCATCGCCGCCCAGGGGCCGACCTCCTCCTCCCTGACCCACCTGAGCCGGCTGGCCGCCCTGTGGACCTCGGCCCATGAGCAACACAACCCCTGGTCCGGGCCGACTGGTGCTCCGGTTCCGGCAAAAGGCTGCGCCACCCCTCATCTTGAGATCTACCTCCTCAGCCAGCCCATTACCACTCTCCTGGCCCGCCTGTGCGGCCGCAAACACACAGCGACCGCAGCCCCCCAATGGAGCCATGGCCTGCTGGCCCTGCCCTCCCGCCGTACCGCGACATGCAAGGGTTAGATTCAGATCTCAACCTGGAGCCGGTCGCCGAGATGCAGCGCATCTTCGGTGCCGACGGTCTGCTCTCCCAGACCCTGCCCGGCTATGACCCGCGGCCTGGACAACTGGCCATGGCCGAGGCCATCGCCGACATGCTGCAGGAGGATGACCCCTGGGGACATACGGTTGTCCTGGGAAAAAAACTGGCCATTGAGGCGGAAACCGGCATCTGCAAGACCCTCGCCTATCTGGTGCCGGCCGTGCTCAGCGGCCAGAAGGTCGTGATTTCCACCGGTACCATCAATCTGCAGGAACAGATCCTTCATAAAGAAATACCCTTTATCACAAAGCATATTGACCCAACCCTGCAGGCCCTCTGTGTCAAAGGTCGGCAGAATTACCTCTGCACCTATCGTTATCAGCAATTCACCGCCTCACCCCAGAGCCCCCTCTTTGCCAATGAACGCCTTGACGCCCTGGCCGACTGGGTGGAGGAGACCGGCACCGGTGACCGAGCCGAGCTCGACTGGCTGCCGGACCACAGCCCCCTCTGGCGTGAAATAAGCGCCACCACCAGTCAATGTCTGGGCAGCAACTGTCCAGACTATGCCGCCTGCTTTATCACCCGGCTGCGCAAGCAGGCTGGTCGAGCCCGGCTGCTCATCGTCGACCACCACCTCTTCTTCTCCGACCTGGCCCTGCGTCGGCATGGTTTTGCCGAGGTCCTGCCGCGCTATGAATCGGTGATCTTTGACGAGGCCCATCATATTGAGAATATCGCCACCCGCTATTTCGGCCTGAGTCTCAGCCACTACCAGTTCCTTGACCTGGCCCGCGATATCGAAAAGGCCGCGGCCGACTCCGTGGGCGACAAGGAGCAGGAAAAGGCCCTGAACCTGGCCCTCAGCGTCAGCCGGCAGGCGCAGCGCCTCGTCAGTCTCTTCCCCCTGGTCAAGGGGCGTTTCCCCCTGGTTGATTTTATCGCCGCCAATGAGGAGGCGTGGTTTCGGGAAACCGCCCTGCTGGCCGGCCGTCTGACGGATCTGGCCCGTCAGCTTGAGACCGTGACCCAGCGTTATGAAAGCTGGCACGGTTTTCTGCGCCGCACAGCTGAGGCCGGCGCCACCCTGGAACACTTTACGGCACCGCCCGATGCCTCCTATGTCTACTGGTATGAGCGGCGGGAAAAGACCGTGGCCCTAACCGCCTCCCCCATTGATATTGCCCGCGATCTGCAAAACTCCTTCTACAATACGGTCAAATCGGTGCTCTTCACCTCCGCCACCCTGACCACCGGCAACAATTTTTCCTACTTTTTCGGACGCCTCGGCCTGGACGACGACACCGCCACCCTGCAGCTGCCCACCCCATTTGACTATGAAAACCGGACCCGCCTCTATATCCCGGCCAAGGGCTTTCCCCTGCCCAGCGACCGCAGCTTCTTCGGCCGTGTCCAGGAGGAGATCCACGAACTGCTCATGGCTTCCTCCGGCCGCGCCCTGGTGCTCTTTACCAGCATCAGGGCCATGGACCACATGTACGCCTATCTCAGCGACTGCCTGCCCTTTCCCGTCCTGGTCCAGGGCGAGGCCCCAAAACAAAAGCTGCTGGAGGCCTTCCGGGCCGAAACCCATTCGGTGCTGCTGGCCGTGGCCTCCTTCTGGGAGGGTGTGGATGTGCCGGGCAACACCCTGAGCGCCGTTATCATCGACAAACTACCATTTGAAGTTCCCTCTGATCCTGTTATCATGGCCAGGGTGGAGCGGATCAAGGAAACGGGTGGTAATCCCTTTTTTGACTTCCATGTTCCCCGGGCCATCCTTACCCTGCGCCAGGGACTGGGCCGCCTCATGCGTTCCTCCACCGACCAGGGACTTTTGGCGGTGCTTGATACCCGGCTCTACACAAAATCCTATGGCCGTCTCTTTTTACGGAGCATGCCGCCCAGCCCGGTCATTCGCAGCACGGCTGAGGTGCGTGACTTTTTCAACAGTGAAACCATGCCTGCCTCGCTCGACACGGCGTCCACGGGCACGGCTTATCCGGCCCCGTAACAGCCTGTTGAAAAACGTAGCGAGCGCCGCTGAGGCTAGGAAAAATGAGGCGAAAAAGCGCAGTTTGCATAGGGTAAATGAGCATTTTGAGCCGAACTTTGACGACGCATCAGTAAATGCAGTAGTTTTTTCAACGGGCTGATAAGGGTCCAGGAGGAACAAGGTGAACAAACAAGAACTGCTGGCCGGC
The DNA here is from genome assembly GCA_002868945.1 of Desulfobulbaceae bacterium. Classification (GTDB taxonomy): domain Bacteria; phylum Desulfobacterota; class Desulfobulbia; order Desulfobulbales; family SURF-16; genus BM506. The sequence goes on along the minus strand of PKTX01000068.1, from coordinate 10,435 downwards.
CTGCAACCGGATATTGAGCTGATCAACGAGAGCATGGCTGCCGACTTCAGCTCCATCGGCAGCAGTCGGCTTGCCGAGGTTGTTGACTATGCCGTCTTTAACGGCGGCAAACGTCTGCGCCCCCTGCTGACCGTACTGATGGGCCGCCTGGTGGCCTTCACCAGAATGCCGGAGGGCATTGCCGATGAGGAGGATCTGCGGCCGCCGCCGGACCTCTACCGCCTGGCCATGGTCTTCGAGTTTCTCCATGCCGCCAGCCTTCTGCATGATGATGTCATCGACCATGCCGACACCAGGCGCGGCAAAAAGACCGCCAACGAGGTCTGGGGTGCCAGCACCGCCATTCTGGCCGGCGACTACCTGCACACCCGGGCCATGACCCTGGCAGGTCTGGTGGGGGGCCAGGAGACCCTGGGCCTCATCGGGCAGGCCACCGGCGCCATGATCGACGCCGAGTTCCTGCAGGCCCAGACCGTGGCCGACGTCAATCTCTCCGAGGAAAATTATTTTGCCGTGCTGCGCGGCAAAACAGGGGCCCTGATCAGTTCGGCCTGCGAGGTGGGGGCCCTTTTTGCCGGGGCGGACAGGGACCAACGAGCCGCCATCCGCACCTTTGGCGACGCTCTGGGCCTCGCCTTCCAGGTGGTGGATGATCTTCTTGATTACCTTGGTGACAGTGCCAGCACCGGCAAGGCCATCGGCAATGATTTCTGTGAAGGGAAAATGACCCTGCCCTTGATCCATGCCATCAAAAATAGTCCGCCCCCCCAAAAGCAGCTGCTCACCGACCTGCTGACCAGCGGCGGGCCGGCCGACCGGCAAGCCCGTATTGCCGACGTCACCGCCATTATTGCCGAGGCCGGTGGTTTCTACTACGCCAAACAGGGGGCCGAAACCCTGGTCAGCGCCGCCCTTGAGGCCCTTGCCGATTTTAAGGAGTGTGAAAGCAAGGATATCCTGCACGGCCTGGCCCACTATGTGCTAAGCCGCGACAAATAAAAAAACCCGCAGCGACCGGCCCGCCGGATTGACATCTACCGAAAAAATGGCGCCCCAAAAAAACAAAAAGAAAAAGTCGGGCCGCAGAAGGGCTAAGGCCTCGAAAAGTCGATTTATCTTGCCACTGCTGCTCATTCTGTTGTTGACATCCACCCTGGCGGCGACGATTTATTTTGTCTTTCTCACACCCGGCAGCAGTCGCCTGGGCCAGATTAAAAAACCGGCCTTGTCCACTACGGGCAAGACACATGTCCCCCCCTATTCCCCGGCCACAACGGCCCATGAGGAAGAGGCCCTGCCCCTGGTGGAAAGAGAAGCGACGGACCGACCAGCCCCCACCCCGCAGCACCACAAGCCACGCCTGGCCCTGCTCATTGACGACATGGGCTTCCGCCAGAAACCGGGCCGACAACTCATTGAACTTGACCTCAACCTCACCTTTGCCATCCTGCCCTTTACCCCCCACGGCCATGCCCTCATGGAAATGGCCCGGGCCGAAAATCGGGAAATCCTCCTGCATCAGCCCATGGAACCCCTCTCCGACAAATGGGATCCCGGCCCCGGCGCCCTCTACACCCGGATGGCCGCCAGGGCCATCAAGGCGCAGGTTCGTAAGAATCTCGAAGATATCCCCCTGGCCGTGGGGGTCAATAACCACATGGGCTCCAAATTCACCAGCAACAGAGAGGCCATGCTGGCCGTACTGGCCGCCCTCAAGGAACGTGACCTTTTCTTTCTCGATTCCATCACCATCGCCGACTCCGTGGCCTTTGCCGAGGCCGCCAGGATGCAGGTCAAAACCGGGCGACGCGACATCTTTATTGATAATGACCAGGACGAGGCCAAGATAAAGGCGCAGCTCGTCAAACTGGTCACCATTGCCCGACGGCATGGCTCAGCCATCGGCATCGGCCATCCGCGCCCGGCCACCATCGCTGTCCTGCGACGAGAGGCAAACTGGCTCAAGGAGCAGGTGGAGTTGGTGCCGGTGAGCAGCCTCATGGAGTAAAGGCATGCCCATCATTACCCTGACCACGGATTTCGGCCATGACGATGCCTTTGTCGCTGTCATGAAGGGGGTGATCCTCGGCCGCGGGCGCCGCTGTGACATCATTGACATCTGCCACACCATCCCGCCCCAGGATATCGGCGCCGCCGCTCGCACCCTGGCCCAGGCCGCCCCTTTTTTCCCGCCGGCAACCATCCATGTGGCGGTGGTTGATCCCGGTGTCGGCAGCAGGCGTCGCATCATCTGTCTGGAGACGGCCCACCACCTCTTCCTGGCGCCGGACAACGGCCTGCTCACCCCAGTACTGGCCGCAGCGCAGAGGGTTGTTCAGGTGAGCAATGAATCCCTCTTTCTGCAGCCCGTTTCCGCCACCTTTCATGGCCGCGACATCTTTGCACCGGTGGCCGCGGCCCTGGCCAACGGTCTGGCCCTGTCGGAGCTGGGTCCTGTCCTGAAAACGGAAAACCTGGTCACCCTGAAGCAGCGCCGCGCAAGATTCGTCGGCAACCAACTGCGAGGAGAATGTCTGCAGGCCGATCATTTCGGCAATATGGCCACCACCATCAACGCTGCCGACCTGCAGGCCTTTCCGGCCGACGACCAGCCCCTCTTGATACGGGTGGCGGACAGGTGCATTGCCGGCCTCAGTCAGACCTATGAACCGACCGCGGCAACGGCCATTGCCCTCATCAACAGCAATAACCAACTGGAAATCGCCCTGGCACACGGCAATGCCACCCGCAGCCTGCATCTGAAGCCGGGCATGCCCGTTGTTGTCGAGAAAAAGAGGCCGCCTGCCACACCGGCACACCGCGGCAACACCGACAAACAGTAACCAATCAACTGCAACTTTCCAGGTGGAATTGAGGAGTCAGGAGTCAGGAGTTAGGAGTCAGGAGTTAAGAGTTTGGCGTCAGGAGAAAAGCGTAAAAAGCAGTTGTTCTGCCTTCCGCATTCCGGCATGCTGAAAAAACCTCGCCACGCCACTCTTAATCCACACAACATCAACAAGATAACACAAGATGGGGAGAGGCGGCTCATGGCGTACCGTGGCTTTGCCTGCCTACAGCGGCGTGGGCCGCGACACGGCAGTCCAGGAAATGCACGGGGCCACGGAGAAGCAGCACCTCTCCATCTTGAACCTTGCACCTTGAGCCTTGGGCCTTGCACCTTGGTGCCTTAGCTCTCAGCCAAGCGCTGCTCCACAGGTGCGAACCTAAAAAAGACGAAACTTCGGGACAATAACAAACCCAAAAACATCAGATGGGATTAACTGCGCTCCAGGCTTGATTTTCTCTATTAAAATGCAATATGTTGTAGCTGCCCCACAGCGGCAATTTGCCGCAGAACAAAAAGGCGGCCTCTCTCCGCCACGGAACCGTGCCCAATGGGCGGGCGCCCCTGCCCGGCCCGGCATAGCGCCTGAAAAAGAGGCAAAACCGTGCAGGTGTGCACGATTCAGCTTTTAATTAAATTACATAAAAACGATTGAAAAAATTGCGAAGCTGGCTATCATTAAAGTTTCCCCGTTCAAATCAGATTTGACAAATGAGAGCCAAAAACATCACAGTAAACACATGAAAATGTAAGGCATCATTTTGGACAACGACCATATCGAATCCATCGCCGGCATGTTGAAAACCATGGCCCACCCCATTCGCCTGAAAATTCTCTGTCTTCTGCAGGACAAGGAGATGACCGTAGGTGACATCCGGGAAGAGGTTAAGACAACCAATGCCAACGTCTCCCAACACCTCTCCATCCTGCGCAATCAAGGCATCATCGGCTATCGAAAGGATGCAAATTTTATCTACAACCGTATTAATGATATCCGTGTCCTGGAATTGATGCAGACCATGAGCAAGCTCTACTGCCAGGAGTCAATTCCCGAATAACACCTCACCAGGCATAACCGTTCACCAGGGCCGAACCATCTGGCGCCACCTCCGGCATCGCCGCAGCATTGGCCACCCAGCGCGGCTGATCTCGGCGCCAACAACATGGTCGGCAGGCAAGCGGCACTACAGATCATCCCCGGGGGGCGGGGCCGATCCTCGTGCCTGCGACCTTACTACCTTCCGGCATGCGTCGGTCACAGGAAAGAGATCATGAAACTTGGCAGCACACTCATCCAGTTTTCCATCCAACGCCCCAAATTGATCACCATCCTCATGGTGATCTTCACCCTCGGCCTCGGCGCCTTTATCCCGCAAGTCCATGTTGATACCGATCCGGAGAACATGCTGGCCGAGGATGAGGCGGTACGTCTCTTTCACACGGCCACCAAAGAGGAATTTGCCCTCTACGACGTTCTTGTCCTGGGCGTTGTCAATGAACGGCATGAGCAGGGGGTTTTTAACCCGGAAACACTCAGGCACGTCCATGAGCTGAGCCAATATGCCGCCACCCTCTCCGATCCGGAGAACCCCGACTACAAGGTGGTGAGCCGCAACATCATAGCCCCATCCAATGTTGATGCCATTGTCCAGGCCGGCCTGGGTCAGGTCAGCTTTGACTGGCTGATGGCCAAGCCGCCCACCAGTCAGGAAAAGGCCCTGGAAATCCGCGACCTGATCATGGATAATCCGCTTCTCAAGGGAACCCTGGCCTCCGAGGACGGCAAGGCCATGGGCATCTACCTGCCCATCACCTCCAAAAAATACGCCCACACCCTGAGTGAGCAGCTCAAGGAGAAAATCGCCACCTTAAGCGACAACGGCGATCAATACCACATCACCGGCCTGCCGGTGGCGGAAGACACCTTCGGCAAGGAGATGTTCGTGCAGATGGCGGTATCGGCGCCTCTGGCCATGCTCGTCATCTTCCTGCTCATGCTCTACTTTTTCAAACAATTTCGACTTGTTATCTCGCCGATGATCGTCGCCATGGTGGCGGTGACCTCCACCATGGGGCTGCTTATCGGCACCGGTAACACGCTGCACATCATGAGCTCGATGATCCCCATCTTTCTCATGCCCATAGCCGTGGTGGATTCCATCCACATCCTCAGCGAATTCTTTGACGAATATCCCCGTGTCGGCGACCGGCGCAAGGCCTTGCTGCATGTCATTGACCAGCTCTTCATGCCCATGCTCTACACCTCGCTGACCTCGGCGGCCGGTTTCGCCTCCCTGGCTCTGACCCCCATCCCGCCGGTGCAGGCCTTTGGTATCTTTGTGGCCATCGGCATCATGATCGCCTGGTTCTGCACCATCATCTTCATCCCCGCCTACATCATGATGATGCCCGAGTCGAGCCTGCACAGACTCGCAGCCCAGGGCAGCGGCGACAGCCACGTCGGCACCGGTTCCCTTTTGGCCCGCCTCCTGCGCGGCCAGGGCCGTTTTGTCCACCGCTGGCCCAAACTGATCATCATGGCCACCATGATCATGACCCTCTTTGCCTTCTATGGTATCAGCAAAATTCAGGTCAACGACAACCCTGTGAAATGGTTTACCAAAAATCATGAGATACGGGTGGCGGACGAGATCCTCAACAATCATTTTCGCGGCACCTACGAGGCCTACCTGATCCTGGAGTCGCAACTTGCGGAGCTGACGCCGGCCAAGGCGGAGGCGGAACTGACCCATATGTTCAAAAGCCTGGCCGCCGATGAAACCAGCAAGGCAGTAGTGGCCAAGGCCCTGGCTGTTCTTACCAGGGCCGCCAAAGAGGATTCCACCGAGGCCATGCTGACGCTCCTGGAAAACGACCTCCTGGACAATATGGACCTGGCCGATGAGACGACCTATGATGTCTGGGACGACCTGATCGCCAAGGTAGACACCTTCCGCAACCGGGATCAGGTCTTTAAACGACCCGATGTCTTAAAGTATATTGTCGACCTGCAGAATCACCTGCTCAGCACCGGTGTGGTGGGCAAAAGCAGCTCCATCAGCGATGTGGTAAAAAAGGTGCACAAGGAGCTCTTTGCCTCTGATCCGGCCCACTATACCATCCCCGACAGCGTCGGCGGCGTTGCCCAGTGCCTGATCTCCTTCCAGAATAGCCACAAGCCCGAAGATCTTTATCATCTCGTCACCCCTGATTACCGGAAGGCCAACATCTGGGTGCAACTGCCGAACGGTGACAACAAGGTGATGGAATCCGTGGTCGCCGAGGTCAAGAAGTATATGGTGGGCCACCCGCCGCCGGTAAATATCAGCCACCAGTGGGCCGGCCTTACCTACCTCAACGTGGTCTGGCAGGACAAGATGGTTTCCGGCATGCTGAAGGCCTTTCTGTCCAGCTTTGTTATTGTCTTTATCATGATGGCGCTGCTCTTCCGCTCGCCGAGCTGGGGACTGCTGGCCATGGTACCGCTGACCATGACCATCGGCTGGATTTACGGCATCATCGGTTTTGTGGGCAAGGATTATGACATGCCGGTGGCCGTGCTGTCGTCCCTCACCCTGGGCCTGGCCGTGGATTTTGCCATCCACTTCCTGGAACGTTCACGCGCCGCCTACAAGAAAACAGGCTCCTGGAATACGGCCATAACCGCCATGTTCGAGGAGCCGGCCCGCGCCATCAGCCGCAATGCCATTGTCATTGCCATCGGTTTTACCCCCCTGCTGCTGGCCCCCCTGGTGCCCTACAAGACCGTCGGCATTTTTCTGGCCTCCATCATGGCCATTTCCGCCCTGGGCACCATGCTCATCCTGCCGGCCCTGGTCACCATCCTGCAGGCCTGGCTTTTCCGCAGATACACCCAGAAACCGTCAATTCCGGAGGAACCCCATGCCTAAACAGTCCCTGTTTATCCTTTTGCTCCTCACCGCCCTGCTGAGTGGCCCGGCCCTGGCCGCTCCTCCCCTTGATGAGATCATCCGCCGAGCCAACCACGTCTCCTACTACAACGGCGATGATGGCCGTTCCGAGGTCTCCATGACCATCACCGATAGCCAGGGCCGCATCCGCAACCGCCTCTTCACCATTCTGCGCAAGGATGTGGAGGACGGCGGCAACCAGTTCTTCTTTGTCTACTTTAAACGGCCCAGCGATGTGCGCAAGACCACCTTCCTGGTCCACAAGAACATGGAGCGCGATGACGACCGCTGGATGTATCTGCCCGACCTGGACCTGGTCAAACGTATTGCCGCCTCCGACAAGCGCACCAGTTTTGTGGGCTCTGATTACTTTTATGAGGATGTCTCGGGCCGCAATATCAACGCCGACCACCATGAACTCACCGCAGAGGACGACACCTACTACGTGATAAAAAACACGCCGAAAAAACCGGATGACGTGGAGTTCTCCTCCTATACGGTGTGGATCGACAAGAATAACTTCATGCCCATGAAGGCCGAGTATACCGACAAAAACGGTGAGGTGTACCGAACCATGGAGGTCCTTGCCATGGAAACCATCCAGGGCCACCCCACGGTGACCAAATCACGGATCAGCGACCTGGCCACCGGCAGCAATACGGTAACGGAGTTCCGCAACATCAAATATAATATCGATCTGGACCGGAACATCTTCTCGGAGCGCTATCTCCGCCGTCCTCCCCGCGAGGCGCGTCAATAGGACGATTCCCCATGAAGAAAATCGCACTGCTCATTGTTCCTCTGCTGCTGCTCGCCGCCGCCCCGGCCCGCAGCGACATGCAGGCCGTCAAGGACGGCCTCTATGACACTGCCGGTATCGATCTCTACGGTTTTGTCGAGGTCCGGGGCGGCCTGCGCAGCCAGGATGACGATTATGCCAATGATCCATCGCTGGCCGAGGCTCGTCTCCAGCTTGACCTATCCAGGGATTTCGGCTGGGGGATATTCAGGGCCAAGGGCGACCTCCTGGCTGATGCGGTTGTCGACCAGGTGAGCGGCCGGATGCGCGACCTCAACCTGCTCTTTACGCCGCTGGCAAACGTTGACATGAAGATCGGCCGTCAGGTCCTGACCTGGGGTACCGGCGACCTGCTCTTTATCAACGACCTCTTTGCCAAGGACTGGCAATCATTTTTCATCGGCCGCGACGACGAATACCTCAAGGCGCCCAGCAATGCCGTCAAGAGCAGTATCTTTTTCGACATGGTCAATATCGACCTGGTCTACATTCCGATTTTTGAAGGATCAAAGCACATCCGCGGCAAGCGTCTCTCCTACTGGAACTCCCTGCTGGGCAGAAGAGCGGGCGAGGATTTCATCTTTAACCTGGAGGAGCGCAACAGCGCCGGTCGCGACAGCGAATACGCCATACGATTGTCGCGTTACATCTCCTCCACGGAGCTTGCTCTCTATGGATATCACGGCTTCTGGCAGACTCCGGAAGGCATGAGCATGCCCGACATAAAGTTGCGTTATCCCCGCCTCACCGCCTTTGGCGCTTCCCTGCGCGCCCCCGTGCTCGACGGTATCGGTAATATTGAAACAGGTTACTACCACTCCGGCCAGTCCGACAGCGGCCGTGATCCCCTGACGAGAAACAGTGAATACCGCCTGTTGCTCGGCTATGAGCAAGAGGTCGGCCATGAACTGACAGCCGGTCTGCAATATTATCTGGAGTGGATGATGGATTATGACGACTATAAAGAGCGCCTGGCCCCGGGCAGCCCGGCCAAGGACGAGTATCGCAGTGTCGTCACCCTGCGCCTCACCAAACTGTTGATGAGCCAGACCCTGACCCTTTCCATGTTCGCCTACTACTCTCCCACGGATAAGGATTGCTACATCAAACCAAAGGTGCAGTACAAACTCAGCGATCAATGGCTCATCGAAGGCGGTGGCAACATCTTCATCGGCTCCGACAACCACACCTTCTTCGGCCAGTTTGAAGACAACACCAACGCCTACGCGGCTGTGCGCTGGAGTTTTTAGGGCCTCTGAAGCTCAAAGAAGTGATGATATGAGAGCCAAGAGACCAAACAACAATAACCAAACAAGTTTATAAGAACCGTAGAGGCCCTTATACCCGAAGGGTATGACCGCTGTTATCCCTCTGAAGCTCAAAGAAGTGATGATATGGGAGCCAAGAGACCAAACAACAATAACCAAATAAGTTTATAAGAACCGTAGAGGCCCTTATACCCGAAGGGTATGACCGCTGTTATCCCTCTGAAGCTCAAAAAATACAATTCCGAGCCTTCACAATCCACAAGGTTCAACAGCAACTTCTCTTCAAAAAAAACCAACAAGAGGTCCATGATGATCATCACCGACTGGATTCACTCAATCGCCGGCACCTTTATCCTCATCTCCCTGGCCCTGGGGGCCGAGGCAAGTCCCTTTTTTGTCCATGTATACTGGCTGTGGCTGGCCGTCTTTGTCGGAGCCAACCTCTTACAGTTCGGCTTCAGCAAGTTCTGTCCCCTGGGCATGATCCTGAAGGCCCTGGGCGTGCCGGAGACCAGGAAGGGCTGTTGCCAAAAATAATCCGTTGCTTGTGACAGCCGCAGCGCAGCGCCAGTGAATAGACCATACCGGCCAGGCGCACGGCACCTCGCTGTCAGGTGTGCGCCTGGGACGCCATTCACTCTCACCAATATGCCGGATTGTCCAAGGCCTTCACGCAGGAACTGACTCCGGGTATTTTCTCTATGGGATGGCCCGTCAGTGATTGGCCAAGCCATCCCTCAGGTTGCGAGAGCTCAAAGGGCGCTTCGATCATATCCTCCGAAAGGGGCTGAAAGCCAACTTTGCTGTAAAAGGCTGGGTCGCCATATGTGGTGACGATCCCTACACCTCTTTTCTGCAACTCCCTAAGGCCATGCGTTAGTGTCTGTCCAGAAATAGGTCATTTCGTTCGAGATCAAGGACTGCGAGAAAAATAAGCGCAGGCATATATTCGATATCGGAGTCTCCACTTCGTTTCGCTTACCTCCGAGCATTATTTTTTGAGCATGACGCCGAGATCGGGCCGGTAAGCGAGTTTACGAGACTCCGAGAGGGCCATTTCTGGACAGACACGAGTTATCAATGCCTGCCCTACGCCCAAGCCTTGATATTCAGTATGGACTGCAACAGGAGCCAAAATAAAGACATCTGTCTCCTCCGTCTCAAAGGTCAATCGACTAAAGAAGAGAGCGCCAACCACTTGCTCCTTGTCGACAGCCACAAATCCATAGAGATCTCGACTCTTGCTACTGACAATAAGCTCCTTGGCCAGGACGCCGACCAGGGCCCCTTCCTCTTCACCTTCAGAGTCTGAGAACACTGCAACAAAAAGGTTTTCTATGGCTTCTGAATCCCCTGGTGTATACGCCCTGAATTCCATATTCTCCCCCTTGTTAGGCATGAGGGTGTCTTGAATAATCTGCTCACCTCTGAATCTCAGCTATCCGTAAAAGGGCTTAAGGTGCAAATTTCAAAACAGAGTGTCACATGAGGAGCTAGGAGCCTGTCGGACTTAGAGAATCGTAGCGAAAATTCGAAAAATCAAGGCCAGATTTACATGGATTTGAGGCGAATAGCAGAGCTATTTAACGAA
>PKTX01000036.1 GCA_002868945.1 Desulfobulbaceae bacterium | reverse complement strand
CTATGTCGAGCTGCTGCTGTCGCTGCCCTGGTTTAAGGAAACCCAGGATAATCTTGATCTGAAGCGGGCGGAATCCATTCTGGCCTCGCATCATTACGGGCTTGAGGCGGTCAAGGAACGAGTCCTGAAGTTTTTGGCCATGCGTGCGTATTCCACGGAAGGTTGCCACCCATTCCAGCTGAAGTTTGCCACCTAATCCACGCCAAAGCTGCCACCTGTCGGAGCAAGACGACGCTGGGTGTTTATCAGTCTTACTCGGTGGTGGATTTTGCCGTCAATGACGATTTTGTTTTCCGCATGGATTCCCCCTTCAGGTTGATACGGTGAGCATTGTGGATGAGACGGTCGAGAATGGCATCAGCCAGGGTTGCATCACCGATGGTTTCATGCCAGTGCTCAACCGGAAGCTGGCTGGTCACCAGGGTTGACTGCAAGCCGTGTCGATCCTCCAGGGTGGCCAGGCCATAGTCGTCCAGCAACAGGACATTGACCTTGGCCAAGCTCGATAACGTATAATTTTTTTCGCACTTTTTGAGATGAGGTGGTGGCCTCGTTATGGTTGATTGGTAAACGCCAATCCACACAAAAAACCATAACAAAGGAGGCCACCGTGAAAGAGTATACAAAAAATCAAGACAAAATCATCCAGATTGATGAGGGAAAGATCCAAGATCAACTAGGAGAATTGGTTCGAGGCACCGTTGAGGAGACCTTGAATAGGATGTTTGATGTCGAGGCGGACCAGCTCTGCAATGCTGCCCGGCATGAGCGTTCCGAGGTTCGGAAGGATACCCGGGCCGGATATTATGAAAGAGGCCTGCACACCAAAGCAGGCGAAGTGAAATTACGGGTTCCGAAGTTGCGGCAACAGAAATTTGAGACCGCCATTATGGAACGATATCGCAGAAGGGAAGCCTCAGTTGAAGAGGCATTGATGGAGATGTATCTTGCTGGCGTTTCTGTTCGCCGTGTCGAGGATATCACAGAGGCTCTATGGGAACCAAGGTCAGCCCGGGCACGGTAAGTAATCTTAACCAGAAGATTTTTTTACCCTTCCTGACCCATTCCGTTCCCATCCTGCAGGAGACTGCAATAGTGCTGGAAGAATATGATGTTGACCCCAGCCGTTATTGCTATACAGATGTGCAGCAGGTTGCCGAAGGTGAGGCGTATCTGCTCAGTGCTCTGATGATCCCCCCCCTGCCGGAACCACCTGTTCTTCCCTACCTTGAGGGAAGGGTGTTTGTGTGCTATTTTGAAGAGTGGGCAGAGGTGAGCACCCGTCGGACCATCGGCCGGGCTGCTCCCTGTTTTCCCATCGCCTATTCACCATCGGATGTCGAGTCGAGAAATCATCATGCACATCCCAAAGCCGCAGAAAATACAGACCAAATTCATTGTCGGCCTGATCCTTTCGGTGCTGCTGCTCGGCGCTGTTTTTTCCGTGGGTTCCTATTATCATATGCGCCGTGTGCTGGAGGCTGAGGTGCGCGACAAGGCGCGTCTCATCTTCAGGCATGTTGATTCCATCCAGCTTTATGTCCGGGATGTGCTGCGACCCACCATGTATGAGCGGCTCCCCGCCTCTTTTATTATCCAGGGCATGTCCTCTTCCTATGTGTCACGGAAAATCATGGCCTCGGTGAATATCCCCGGGGATGGCACCATCTACCGCAGGGCAGCCATTGACTCCCGTAATCCGGCCTATGAGGCCAACGAACACGAACGGCAGTTGATCGATCATTTCCGTCGGAATGGCGGCGACGATCTCTGGCAGGGTTACAGGGTGGTGGATGGCGAGCGCTATTACGTCATGGCGCGGCCGGTACGTTTTGTGGAGGAGTGCATGTACTGCCATGGCCGGGCCGAGGAAGCGCCGATGGAGCTCATTGAAAGCTATGGTCAGCGTGGCTTTGGCAAGGAGCTGGGTGCCATTGCCGGGGTGGATTTTGTCGGAGCATCGGTGTCGAAAAACGTCGGCCGGGTTCAGCACACCATTTTTACCTATTTTGCCTTTTTTGCCCTGGCTGCCCTGCTCTTTTTCTTCACCAGTCATGTGCTGTTTCGTGTCCTGGCGGTCAATAACCTCAGGCGTCTCAACAACGTTTTCCGTCGGAACATCGAAGCGGGGGAGGACGCTGCCCTGCTCAGCCGTCTCGATCATGGTGATGAAATCGACGAGCTGGTGGACGGCATTGAGCAGATGGGCCGGCATCTTTTTGCCGCCAAGAAACAGCTTCGTGATTATGCCGAAAATCTGCGCCGTATGGTGGATGAACGCACCCAGGCCCTTTCTGTTGAAATGACGGCCCGCCAGGATGATGTGCAGCTCTTTGTCAATCTGCTGGCCAATATGCACAAGAGTTTTTCCCAGGCCCAGCTCTGGCAACTGGCCCTGCCGCAGATCTGCCGCCGCTTCGGTGCCGGGAACATCACCTACCGCTCTACTATGGCACCGCAGACTTCCTTTGTCTGGCCCGAGGACACAATCGATCCTGGGCCGCCGTCTAATTTTGTCAAGCTCCTCACCGGGGGGGGCTGTGTGGCCGAGGGTCCGGTGGTTTATGTGCCGGTGTCGTCAGGCAGCGGCAGTGCCGAGGGGCTTCTTGAGCTGGTCTGGTCCTGCAGCGAGGAGGCGGCCCGCCATGATAAGCATGTTTTGCAGGCCCTGGGGCGTCAGCTCGGCATTGCCGCAGAAAATCTGAGCGCCATGGACAGCCTGGCCCGTCAGATGAATATTCTTGAAACCATTTTCGAGGGGATAAGCGACCCGCTGGTGCTGGTGGATGCCAACTGTGTGACGCTGACCGCCAACAAGGCGGCCTGCCGGCTCACCACGGAGCTCAGTGGCGGTCAGCGTCAGGATGACAATATCCTTTCCTTTTTCTTTGATGTCAGCTCCTCCCTCTGTCCCCTTCGGGAAACAATCAGTCGGGGCCGTGCTGATCTGCGCGAGGTAAAGCTGGCCGGTGGGCGCTCCTTTGCACTGGCCCTCTATCCAGTGCCGAGCCACAACGACAAGATCGGCCAGGTCGTTATTTATCTCCGTGAAACAACAAAGGAAAAAGAGATGCAGAAGCAGATCTGGCATGCTGAAAGAATGGCCACCGTGGGCCAGCTGACCGCCGGGCTCGCCCATGAGATCAATAATCCCCTTGGTGTCATCCTCTGCTATGCCGGTCTGTTACGTAAGGCGGTGCAGGACCCGGAACAAGCCGGTGATTTGGATATCATCATTCGCCATACCCGCCAGGCCCAGCGGGTTCTGCAGGATCTGCTCAACTTCGCGCGACCAAAGGCCGCTGATTCGGGCAGTGGTGATGTCTGTGCCGTGGCTGCCCTGATAAAAGATGTCTTTTCGGTCCAGGCCGCCAAAAAACAAGTGCAGATTCGCCTTCAGTGCCCGACGCAGCCCCTCATGGTCGGGCTTGGGGTGGATGCCATGGAGCAGGTGATCAGTAACCTGGTTATTAATGCCCTGGACGCGGTGCCGACTGAAACAGGAGAAATTCTGATCAGAATTGTACCCGCCGAAGGAAAGCTGGTGGTTGTGGAAGTGGCGGATAATGGGCCCGGCATTGCCACGGATCTTGAGGACCATATCTTTGATCCTTTTTTTACCACCAAGGAGGTGGGGGACGGGACCGGGCTCGGGCTCACCGTTATCTATGGCATTGTGAGCGATGTGGGAGGCAGGGTTGAGATTGGCCGGTGCAGCGAGCTTGGGGGCGCCTCTTTCACCGTCTACCTGCCCGGGGCCGCGCCGGTTGAGGCCGCAATCGAGACAGGAGGCTCTGAAAAAAAATGACCAGCCCCACATCCCCACAGGTGGTAGGTTTACCGGTCCAGCGGGATGCAAGCGCCCGGCTCATTGTCGTTGATGACGAGAAAGATTTTGCCCTGGGTCTGGCCCGATTGATCAGGGGGCGTTATCCGGCCATGGAGGTGGTCACTGCCCATAGCGGCAAGGAAGCCTTGGAGCTCCTGGCCTCCCAGGGGGCACAGCTGGTGATAACGGATCTGCGAATGCCGGAGATGAACGGCATGCAGTTGATCGGCGAGGCCCTGAAAAGGGTGCCGAATCTCTGTATTGTGGTGCTCAGCGCCTATGGCACCATTGAAACGGCGGTGGAGGCTCTGCACGCCGGGGCCTATGACTTTCTCACCAAGCCCATTGAGGCGGATCAGCTTTTTCGCGTGGTGGAAAAAGGTCTGGAGCGCTGCCGCCTGCTGGAAGAAAACAGTCGCTTGCGTCAGATTCTGGCCAGCAAGGACGATGGCCGTCGGGATATGGTGGGGGAAGGCCCTGCCATGCAGCAGCTGCGACGCACCATCGCCGCCATAGCCCAATCAGATTATAACGTGTTGATCCGCGGTGAGTCCGGCACCGGCAAGGAGGTGGTGGCCGGCCTCATTCATAGGTCCGGGGCCCGGGCTGCCAAGCCCTTTATCTCTGTGGACTGTCCGTCCATTCCTGAAAATCTGCTGGAGAGTGAGCTGTTCGGCTATGTGAAGGGCGCCTTCACCGGTGCCGACCGGGATCATCAGGGGCTCTTTGCCGCAGCCCAGGGCGGCACTCTGCATCTTGACGAGATCGGCGACATCAATCCGGTTATCCAGACCAAGCTCTTGCGTTGCCTGCAGAACGGCGAGGTGCGGCCGGTGGGTGCAAACCGGAGTTTCCAGGTTGATGTGCGTATTATCGCTTCCACCAACCAGGACTTGGAGGCCCGTATAAAGGACAAGACCTTTCGGGAGGATCTCTATTACCGGCTCAATGTCCTGTCCCTGACCCTGCCGCCCCTGCGGGAGCGTCAGGAGGATATTCCGCTTTTGGCCCTGCACGTCTTGAAGCGGACCTGTCTGGAATCCGGTCTGGAGGAAAAGGAGATGGCCCCCGAGGTGCTGCGCTGGCTGGCGGCCAGGACGTGGCCGGGCAATGTGCGGGAACTCCAGAATTTCGTCCGTCGCCTGACGGTGTTCTGCCCCGGTCCTCTTATTGATCTGGATCTGGCCCAGGCCCTGCTTGATGGCGGCCAGGAATCGGGCCCGGTTGCCATGGCCGGCCGCCGGGCGCTGCCGTCGGAGGCGCCGCCCACTGCCTACAAAATTGCCAAGGAGCAGGTGGTGGACAGTTTTACCAGGCGTTATATCGACGAACTGCTCACCGCCACCAGGGGCAATGTTTCGGAAGCGGCCCGTGTTTCGGGGCTCTCTCGGGTGGCCCTGCAGAAAATTCTTGGCCGCCTCGGTGACACTGCTGCCCGTTATCGCTAAGTGACCTTTTTTGCCTGGTGACGCGTCCAGCGTCATCCGTGAATCTTCACCACGAGAGAAGCTCTATGACCATCCTTTCCCTTGCCGACAAAAAGGCCTTGATCCTGGATAATGAGAACAGCATGGCACGCCGGCTGGCGGTGCGGGTTTTTGACAAGCCGGAGCCACCCATCTGGATGATTTTTGTGCCGATCTTTTTTGTGTTGTTCGCCCCCAAGCGGAAAACATTTTGAACAGGGCCATGCGGCCGGGGGTTGAGGGCGAAGGCCCGGATCTCGACGCGGTCATGGACACCATGGCCCGCACCATTCCGAGCTGTGGCGTCGGGAGGCGGCTGAAATTTTCGGCATCGGATAACGTGCGGCGGATGAGTAAGTGCGTCAGGTGTTAAGTCAACCAGAGCCACCCCTTTTTTTTCTCACAGATATTCTGCTGCGAAGCCCATAGGCTGTCCTTTTCGAGAAGAATGTTTCCGTGCCCGTTTCAGTATCACCTTAGGCCTTTGGGTCAGGGGAATACAGTGGGGTTCTTTGCTCTTCATTCGCTCTGCTGGAATGCTCCACACGTCTCCTTCTATTTCATTCCAACGCATTCCACAAATTTTCCCAGGACCTTGTCCGGTAAAGAGGATCATTTTCAGAGCTAGTTTTGAGGCGGGATAAATATCTACCTGCGTGTTATCTAGACCTAGGGAATCCCATTGCCTTGGGAGCAGGAGGCCGGAGGTTCGAATCCTCTCGCCCCGACCATCTTTTTCAGCAGTTCAGCAATCAAGTCTGCCTGTTTCACTCCATCTCCTCCCCTGCAATGACCAAAATTTGCTCTGAGATGGAAAAAAAGAGTACAGGCCTTGAAATATCAACAATACGTACTATTTTTTTGATGGCCTTAACTGGCCATGCTAAAGGCAGCCTTTTCGCAAGAAGGGGCAGGGCCTTTCGGCTTTATGGCCGGAGAGTGATTATTGATGATATCGACATCTTTTACTCTTAACAAAAGGAGGTGATGTATGAAGGGTAAAATTGCCGACACCATTACGGTTCGTTACGGTCACTGGACAACCACCATTTCCAGAAAGCAGCAACCATCCCCTGCCCCTGAGCAGCCAGAGTACAACTCATCCCCCAGTTACTCCGATATCCCTGCCAGGGATTGAAAGACGTTCCCGCTGTAAAGGGTGGGAACTCACAGCCCGTTTCTTTGCCAGACTGCTCAGCGTATCAGGGCCGATAACTGCGCCAGGCTGTCGATGACGGCGTCCGGTCCTGCCGTGCGGATATCCAGGCCATGGTTATAGCCATAGCTGAGACAGACAACAGGAAAATCAGCGGCCCGGGCCGCCTTGATATCGGTGATGGAATCCCCCACCATCAGGCATTCCGGCGGGGCCAGATTGAAGTGTTGCGCGGCATGGCGCAAGGGGAGCGGGCTCGGTTTTTTCTCGCTTAAGCTGTCACCGCTGAGTACCAGGGCAAAGCGATCATAAAGTCCCAGGTCCTTCATCAGGGCCACGGTATAACGCTCTGCCTTGTTGGTAACGCAGGCCAGGTGTATCCCCCTTGCCACCAGCAGGTTGAGGCCCTCTTCCACGCCTGCAAAGAGGCGGCTGCGTTTGCTGGTGTTGGCGGCGTAAAGTTGCAGAAAGAGAGGCAGGGCCTGCTGAAAGAGCTCCCTGTCCGGCTCTCCGTCCATGGCGCCGATCAGGGCTCGGCTCACCAGCCGTTCGACGCCATTGCCCACCCATTGCCTGACCTTTGCCTCGCCCACAGCCGGCCGATCCAGCCGCCTGAGCATCTCATCCACGCAAAAGGCCAGGTCCGGCACACTGTCCACCAGGGTGCCGTCCAGGTCGCAGACTACCAGTTTTTTCTCCTGAAACATGTGTCTCTCTTTAGCTGTTTTATCGTGCCGTAATAAGGTAATTGCTCAAAAAGATTAAGAATTTTTGATATATAAAGGGTGTCTTGAATAATTAGATTTTTCGTTCAAGATCAAGGCATGCGAAAAAAATAAGCGCGCCCTGCAAGAAGTACCCTTGGGGTGCAGGCATATATTTGATATCGGAGTCTCCACNCGCTTACCTCCGAGCATTATTTTTTGAGCATAACGAGGTAAGCGAGCTCGCGAGACTCCGGGAGATTGGACGAAAAAGCAATTATTCAAGATAGCCTAAAGCAAGCCATAAAATACTCATCAAGCCATCTCTGTGGCCTGCAAATCTTTTTGTAGCCGATTTTGGGGCCCATTGAAAAGAGAAGTGTTGGCCATAAAGCCCTCTTTTCGAGGAGTACCGGCAATGTCTTGAAAAGCAGTAACCACCTGCGGGTCATAAAGTCTGCCGCTGGCGCCGATGATTTCCGCCATGGCCTTTGCCGGCTCCATTCCCTTGCGATAGGGCCGATCATCAACCATGGCGGAAAAGGAATCAGCAACCGCCAGAATCCGTGCTCCCAGGGGGATTTGCTCGGTGTGCAGACCTTCGGGATAACCGCTGCCATCCCATCTTTCATGGTGAGACAAAACCATGTCCGCCACTCCGCCATATTGGTTCAACCCTTTAATGGCTATCTTGAATAATTGCTTTTTCGTACAATCTCTGCGTTATGCTCAAAAAATAATGCTCGGAGGTAAGCGAAACGAAGTGGAGACTCCGATATCAAATATATGCCTGCGCTTATTTTTTTCCCATGCCTTGATCTTGAACGAAAAATCTAATTATTCAAGACACCCTAATGTCTTTAAGGATCTCGTAGCCAAGAAAGGGATGTTTGCGCATTTCCAGCCACTGTTCATCCGAAAGCTTCCCCCTGTTTTTTAAGACCGCGTCGCTGATCCCTATTTTACCTATATCATGAAGATGTCCGGCAATATCAATCATCTCGCAACTGTCTGCCTCCAGGCCCATGGCCTTGGCTATGGCTCGGGCCATGGCAGCCACATCCATGGAATGGTTTTGGGTATAGCTATCCTTGAGATCAATGGCACAACCAAGAGATTCAGCCAGTTGATGAATGGTGAGGGTTATTTGGCCAATGGCCCCTGTGGATAAAGATGATGCGTCCATCTGTCGGTAATGCTCCTGCCGGGTTTTTTCGTTATTGACAAGAGCATTTTTTGCACTTGCCGCAGCTCTTTTTCTTGGGCGGTGGAATAATGACCCGGCAGCCGTTGGGGGCCATTGCCATACCTTTTTTGCCCACCATAAAAAGCTTATTGCTTTGCACCGGGCACCTTTTAATGGTCCTTAAAAAGGTGCTGATGCCGGTGGCCAGCAGTTCCCCCATCTTTTCCGTGTGGACAAAGACGTTTTCGTGGCCCTGATACCGGCGCTTGATGGCTGTTGTGATCTGGGCGGCAACCATGGTGTTGAAATCCCCTGATATCCTGATATGGAGATTGCCGTTGCTGTGGGCTGCGGTGACCTGTTCAGGTTGCATGATGTTTGTACCTTTTTGTGGTTGGGGTGTTATTCTTTTTTGCCCTGATCAGTGGCGAGATATGCAAGGCCGCGGGCCAGGGCAGAAACTCCGGCACTGCGCATTGCTATAAAAGGCTTGTTCTGCAATTTGCAGTGCCGTTTGGCGCGAAGGCAGGCGTCATGACTGACATGGTTTGTCGGACAGATTACTGCATCGGCCCGACCCATCATTTTGGCCAGTTTTGCTCGTTTGTCTTCCCTGCCGCCATCATGATGGATAAATCTGCCACCAGATCTCTCCACCATCTGCCGGTAGTGACGAATAAGCGAGTGTTGGCCGCCGACATAGAGCACACAGCTACCACAGAGATCCAGATGGGGGCATGTTGTGCACCGGCACGTCCGGCAGGATGTATAGGGGGCTGTTTGACTGTTGACGATCTGTTTCATGTCAGCGGTTTTGTGTTGTTTTGTCCCAAAATGGTATTGGTATTGAAAAAGTTAAACAAGACTAACTTTTCCCTACCAGTACCATGCCCGGAAACAGGCGGCAACAACAAAATTCGTCTTGCCTAACTTTTTAAGAAAATAGTGTTGGCAGCGGCTTGGCACGAGGGACGTACAGGCAAGACGGCATCAGACCTTCTATGCCAGCCTTGCTGGCTGGCATGTCTGAAGGATGTCACACCAGTTTTTGATTCTAATATCTTGTTGATAGTATGTGGATAATACTGAAATGGCGAAGTTTTTTTCAACATGCCGGAATTTCAGGGAAGGAGGGAGAAATGCAGAAGCCGGATCGACTGATTTTTAAGCTTTTCTCCTGTTTCCTCTTATGAAACTTCAATTAGTTTCATTAACGTTCAAACCGGTCAGAGCCCGGCGGCGGCGCTGAATTCTGAATTCTTGTGCCGAAAAGGCTTTTAAGTCGCTCAATATCGAATAGTTATCTTAAGGCAGAAAGTTGAAGGCCATCTTGAAATGTTAGAAATCAGTAGCACAAGCAAAGGTTGTGGCCAGGTAGCCGGTGAGCTGGGCGCAGCCCTTGAAATAGCTGCTTCGCGCCTTTTCATCCAATCGGCTGCTGAAATCAGCCGCCCAGTGGCGCAGATGTTTTTCATGGAAGAGGTCTGCGGTCTGGAGCAGGGCCTCCCTGTTTTCGGCCTCCTTCTCCAGCAGGGCGTTTTGTAGGAGAATGGCCATAAAGGCCAGCTCAAAACCGATATAGTCTACCCTGCCCAGGCCGCGCAGATAGGCGGGCAGCCCCTTTAAATGGGCGGGGTCAAAACCTGTTTCCTGAAAGAGCGGCCGGATATCAAGAAGAGGCGGCGCAGGAATATCCTTGCCCTGCATGGCGGCATAGGGCGGGCAGTAGTGTGTTGAAACAGGCACAAAGAGGTGGTCGAAAAATTCCTGTTGCAGGGTGACCACCTCCTCGTTTGCCGCCGCCTGAAAGAGCTGTGGAAAAGTCTCGTCCGGCAACAGGTCGGTCAGCGCCATGCCCATGATCCGGCACCTTTTCAGCTGCGCCTCACCCGGTTCATGGAGGTACAAGGTGGCGGCAAGGTCAAAGAGCCTGGCCCACGCATCATCCTGCTGCTCGTCTGTTGCCGGGTTTTCCGACCTGTTCATAGCTTCTCCAGCTTGACGGCAATGCCCTGGCGGGCGTTGGAACCCACCACCATGTCCGCCAGGGTGGAAACCCCCTGGCGGCTGGGATCGGCAAGTCCGAGCAGGTTGTGGGCCACCCCGGCGGCCCGGGCCTGATTGGCCGGCCTTTTTTTGCCGGCCACCTCCACACCGGCCGCTCCCAGACCCCAATGTCCAAAGCCGTGCTCTATACCGATAACACCGCGTTGGATGCCGTGATAAAGCAGGGCCACCGCCTCCACCGAAGCCGCCGGCGAGGTCAGCCGGACCCGGTCGCCGTCACCTATCCGCAGGGCCTTGGCATCGGCCGGATGGATGATGACGCCGTTGTCGGCATGGATCTGCCTGAGGCGCGCCTCGCCAATGGTATGGGATGACTGCAGTTGCGACTTGGTGCTCACCACCTGGAAGGGCCATTCCTTGTCACTGTATGTGTCGGCGATGAGAGTGCCGTCGGCAAAGACAGGCGGCATCCAGGTGGGTACCCCGGAAAAGGGTGCGCCGGTGAGGCTGTTTTTATTGGTGGCCACGGTTTCGTTATAGATCTGTATCGCTTTACCATAGCGCGCCCCGAGCCAATCACCCTCATAGGATTTTTTCTGGTCCTCGAAACGGCCGCCGCGGGCCATGGCATAGGCCACCTTGCGCCACTCCTCGGCCGGCAGGATCGACTTGAGGCTGGCCAGGTGGCGCTCCACGCCGGTCAGGGCCATCTCCTCGTCCGTGGCATCTGCCACCGGCTTGCCGGCAAAGGAGATGTTGGCAAAGACGCGCAGAAAGAAGTCCTCCGGGGTGTTGAGGTCATGCAGCTTACCGCTGCTGTCAGGGATGGCCTTGGCACCGAAGCCGGGCAGGCCCATGCGCTTGGCCGCGGCAATGACAAAGCTCTCCATACAGATGGGGCTGTTGTCCTTGGTGCGGGCCAGGGGCGGCTCCACCACGGGCCAGCGCATGGAGTTGGTCTTGGTGAGGTGCGCGGCCCAGGGCCAGGCCGCCCCCCATGTCTCGTAGAGCACCGTATCAGGCACGATGTAGTCGGCAAAGGCGCTGCTCTCATTGATAAAGGGATCAATGGCGATGATCAGCGGCAGATTCTTGGGATCGGCCAGCTTCTCTCGGGCCTGGGAGTAAAGGCCGGCCTGGCCGTAGAGGGGGTTGGTATTCCACATGATCAAGGCCTTCAAGGGATAGGGATAGCCATTGAGGGCCGAGGGGATGTATTCGCTCTGGATGGCTGCCGAAAAGGGGTACCAGGGGCCGGCGGCCGGATAGGGCCTGCCCTTGGCCGTTTTTTCCTTGAACTCCGTGGTCTTTTCATACGGGAACTTACGGCTGATCGGCACGCCCTGGGGTTTGACCTTGCCGGGGTATTTCTTGAAATTGTAACGCGGGCCCGCGCCAAAGTCAGGATACCTGCCGCCGCCGGCCGAGGTGCCGCCCTTCCAGTTGAGATTACCCACCATGGCGTTAAGCATGGCCGCAGCATAGGCGGTGTAGAAGCCGTTGGTGTGCATGGTGCCGCCATGGCAATCCGCCACGGCCCGGCGGCCATGGCTGGTGAAGTCACGGGCCAGGCCGATGATCTCCTGTGCGGCGATGCCGCAGGCCGCGCTGTATTGGGCCAGAGTGTGCTTTTGCGCCTCTTCGAGCAGCAGCTGCAGGCTGCTCTTCACCGCCACCTCCCGGCCGGCCAGGGTGACGGACTCATCGACAAAAAGGCGACCGGCTTTGGACGCCGTGGCCGGCATCAGGCGACCGGTGCCTTCATCGATAACCATGAAGGCCTCCTTGTCGGCCAGACCAAGGTCGATGCCGCGCAGAAAACGGCCCACCTGGTCATGGCCCTCACTGACCACCACCAGGTGGGTGGCGTTGGACCAGCTCGGCTCGCCGGCCGCCTCGGCCGCCTTTTTACCGGGCACACTCAAAAAACTCTCGTTATAACGTTTGTTCTCCAGGATCCAGCGCAGCATGGCCATGACCAGGGCGCCGTCCGTGCCCGGTTTGATGGGCAGCCATTTCGTCTGGTCACCGGCCGCCTTGCTGTCGGCGTTGGTCAGGACAGGGTCGACCACCACCATCTTGAGGCGACCGACGGCACGGCCCTCGGCCACCAGCTTGCCCTGGCGCATGAAGGGATTGCCGGCGTTGGCCGGGGCCGTGCCGATATTGAGGAGGTATTCGGTATGGTTGAAGTCCGGCTTGAGGTGCGGATAGCCCTGAAAGTTGTCGAGAAAGGCGGCATAGCCGGCCCGCATGCTGAGGCCGCAGTTGCCGCGATGACCGGTAAAGTTGACGCTGCCGAAGGAGGTCTTGCCGAAACGGGCAAAGAGCGGCAGCCGTCCCTCCTTGAAACCGGCCAGACAGGCGAGCTGGTTTGATTTCGGTCCCAGCTCCGGTCGGGCCGGGTCAATGGGGCTGGTGACATCGCGGATGGCGCGCAGGCCTTCCACCTCACCCTCGCCAAAGAGGTTGCCGCCCTCCACCACCTCCTTGATGAGCTGCTCAAAGGAGATGGGCTGCCACTTGCCGGAGTTGCGCGGCCCCACCCTTTTTAAGGGTGTCAAAACGCGGTGCGGATCGTAGAGCTTATCGAGCACGGCATTGCCGCGTCCGCAGGCCGTGGCCCTGACATTGAGGCCCGATTCCCGGGAACCGCTCAAGGCCTTGTACCCTTCCTTGATGGAAGTGTCATAGGGCAGGAAGGGATCGGCGGCCAGGACATGATAAGGGTTGCCGGCCACCCGCAGGACCCGGTCGCTCTCTTTGTCCACCCGGACCCGCACCCCGCAGAGACTGACACAGCCGACGCAGACGCTGTTGGCCACATATTGGTTGGGGTTTGCGGTGAACGCGCCGGTTTTTTGGTCTATGCGCCACTCCGGTTCCAGGGCGTTGCCGTAGATGTTATGTGTCGGCTTGTCACCGGCCCACCAGCCTTTGCTTATACCCCGCAGGGTGGGGGCATACCCTACCCCGAAGACGCCCAGGCCGGCCAGGGCGCCGGCGGCCTTTAAGACGGTACGACGTGTTTTTTTCATGATGTCAAGCTCCTTTGGTGCGCAAGGCGTGGTCGTGGCTGCTCTGCGGCTTTTGCCACGGCAGGATCCAGGTGAGGACGATCATCAGGAATATCCAGAAGGCGAAGTTGCCCATGACATGCATGATGCCGGTGCTGCCCCAGAAGGAGGGCTCATGGTGGGAAAAACCGGCCCCGGTCTTGGGCAGGAGCTGACCGGCCATGACCAGCTGCCATCTGAAGAACCAGACCCCGACAGTGGCGGCCAGGGCGGCACCAAAAAAGAGGGGCCTGATGCGCCGTAGCGGCGCCAGGCTCATTACTGTGAGCGGCACCACAAGGCCGATGATTATTTCCATAATGGTGGCGCTGGAAAAGGAGGGGCCAAACAGCAGGACAGCCGCCTCCCGGGCCGGACCGGTGGAATAGGCCATGCCGATGGTATACCAGAAGAGGCGGAGCAGCAGATTACCGGCAAGAGCCCAGGCCAGCATCACCGCGACGGAGTCGAGCAGGTCCCCAGGCAGGTCACCCTGCCTGTTACGGAGCAGCAGCCCGGCCAGCAGAAGCATCATTGCCAGGCCGCTGACCAGGGCGGCAGCCAGAAAAAGCAGGGGTAGAATGGGGCTGTGCCAGAGGGGGATGGCCTTCACCACCCCCAGGATATATCCTGAATAGGCATGGACCAGCAGGGCCAGAGGCAGGCCGATCAAGGCCAGGAGGCGGATGGCTCTGTTGTCCGCCTCACTCCGTGTCCGGCCATTGAAGTCGGCCCGCACGACAAAAAAGAGCTGCACCACCAGGAGCAGCAGAAAGGCGTTGAGCAGAAAGAGACCCCAGGTCATGGGTGAGGTGGCATGCATCCGCCAGAAGAGGGAGGCAAAGCGGCCGGGCTGGTGCAGGTCGGCAATGAGATTGAGCAGGGCGGCCAGCAGAGAGACCAGGGAGACGATAAGGGCGAGGCGGCCCAGCGGCGCCAGCCTTCTGTTGTTGAAACCATAGACCAGGGCAGCCAGAACAAAGGCGCCGGTACTGATGCCGGTGAAGAAGATGTCCTGGACAATGGGCAATCCCCAGTGGATATGGGGACCTGGGCCGATGAGTTCGATGATTTTTGTTTCCATTAGCGCACCTCCTCTGTCACCGAGGATCCGGCCGCAAACAGCACCTGCTCGCCCTGGATGCGACCAGCAAAGGCGGCATCCAGACCGATATAAAAGACCATGGGCTCGGTACCCATATCTCTTTTAAGAACCTGGACCGGATGTTTTCTCACCAGGGTGGCCACGGCGCTTTGGGGATCGTTGAGATCACCGAAGATCCGCGCACCGCTGACGCAGGTCTCGACGCAGGCCGGCAGCAGGCCCGCTTCAACGCGGTGCAGGCAGAAGGTGCATTTGTCCACGGTGCGGGTGGTCTCGTTGATGAAGCGGGCGTCATAGGGGCAGGCCTGCACGCAGTAGCCGCAGCCGATGCAGATGGTGTTGTCCACCACCACGGCGCCGTCGGCCCGTTTGCTGGTGGCCTGGGTCGGGCAGACCGTGACGCAGGCCGGTTTCTGGCAGTGGTTGCAGAGGCGCGGCAGGGTGTAGCGCCGCGCTTCACCGTGGCTCGTTACCTCATAGTTGGTGACCAGGGTGCGGAAGCTACCCAGCGGCACCCGGTTCTCCACACTGCAGGCCACGGTGCAGGCCTGGCAGCCGATACAGAGGCGCAGATCCACCACCATGGCCCAACGCGGCCCCTGCCGGCCGGAGTCCTCTGCGGCACGGGCCGTGCCCGCACCAAGGCCGGCCACTGCCACGCCGGTGCCAACCAGTTTGACAAAATCTCTGCGATCAGTATTCATTTTTCCTCCTCAAAAGGCCGGCTCGTTTTGTGGCCGGCGAACCGTGGTTGCCATCCGGCGCACGTGTCGGATGGCAACTTCAGTTCTTATTCCCTCTGCCTCACCAAGGTACTCATGATCCATGTCATGATATATCAACGCAAAATGTTGATCTCTAATCAACTGTTTTTTCGTCAAGAGTGTTTCGTTGCCCAGGGCCTTCGGTGTGATGCATGGGGCTGGAGCAAAATACCCCGTGTGGAGTTTGTTGAAAAAATCAAAAGGGGCCGTACCCGCCGTGGGAGCTTCTCCTCAACGTTCACGGAGCACCAAGGGAGAGAGATCTACCTGGCGGAGCGCCGCTGTTTCATGAAAAATTCTGGGTGGGAACAGTTTTTTACCAAGTAAAGTATGGCCTGTCGGCCTGTTGCCTTGACCTGCTAGGAGCGGGAGTTGTAATCTGTTCAGATAATTCAATATGCCGAGGTGTTGTAGCGGGGGGTAAGGGTGTCATAGTGCTTGTGCAACACCGCCTTGTTGTCTTGGCGGTGAAGGGGAGGAGTTAAAAAGCTCGTGCTCAGCGTATTTTTGATTCCCCTGGCGCCTTACACAGCCTCTTCCTTTGCCGTTCGACGGCTGCACCAGACGACAACAGCGCAAACAAGAAGAAATTTCGAAATAGTATTCATTCAGAAAATCGAGTTGTTAAGACCTTAAGGTCCTGACTCGTTCTATCTTGTTGATATTGTGTAGGTTAATGGTGAGCTTATCGTGGCCTCTTGGCCTTGGTAAAAATGTAGTGCGCCTGCGACTTTGCATCGACTGGCGTTTAACTTAGGTGGTTCTCTTTGGTGAATCGCCTGCACACTGACAAGGAGGAAGCAAATGAGAAAGTCGCTTATTGTAAGCGCATGCCTGGCCGCCACCATGGTATGCACCCCGTCTCTGTCTGCCCAGGCCTCAGCGGCACCGGACAAGGTGCCCATGGCCAAGCTTTGCGGCATGTGTCACGAAGCCAAACCCGGCGTCATGATGGGCTTTCTGGAGAACATCGCCTTGAAGTCCAAGACCATCCAGATGGATTTCATGTCCCACAAGGAGGTGGTGCGGTTCAGCGATCAAACCAAGGTCAAGTATGTTGCCGACTTTGCTGATATCCGAAATTACAAGCAAAAGGGTTTTCAGATTAACTATGTGGAAAAGGATGGCGAACGGCTGGCCACCGAGATTATCCGGTTTGATATCATGCGAGCCATCACCGATGATGAAAAGCTGGATCGGGCCGCCTTTAAGGCCATGCGGAACGATCCGCAGGTCAGGGTCTATGATGTGCGGCCACCCATGAAGTACAAGATGGGCCATATTCCGGGTGCTGATATGATGCCGGCCCCGGCCTTTGACAAGTTCATCGGCAAATTGCCCTCGGATAAGTCCACACCTATTATTTTTTACGGGGTGGGCGGTTGTCTGAGTCCCACCGCCTCCATGAAGACCAAGAGCCTGGGCTATACAAACGTCCGTATCTATACCGGTGGTTTTCCTGACTGGAGCAGGCATGAATTCGGCAGTGTGGCGCCCGACTGGCTGAAGATGGCCATTGCTCAGGATATTCCCCATGTACTCATCGATCTGCGACCTGCGGCCCAGGTCGAAAAGGGCCATATCAAGGGCGCAGTGGCCATGGACTATGATCGGCTGGCGGCCGGCAGGGATATATTGCCGAGCCGCAAGAATGCGCCTATCATTTTCTACGGGAACGGTAGTGAAGACGCCGCCCGTCTCGTGGTCTCCCGCGGCTATCGGGCCGTGCGAGTCTTACCCATGGATTTTGGCGCCTGGCAAGAAGCCGGCAGTCCGGTGGCCAAGGGTACGGCCGCCAGTACCATCAGCTATGTGCCCAAACCAAAAGCAGGCACCATTGCCGTTGCCGAGTTTGAGAAGGTGGTCCGCCAGACACCGTCATCCATGCTGCTGGTGGATGTCAGAAACCCGGATGAGTTTGCTGCGGCCCCCCTTGACGGCGCTGTCAATATTCCGGTGGACCAGCTTGGTCGACGTCAGGCCGAGCTTGATCCGGACAAGGAGCTCATTCTCTACTGCAACACCGGCCTTCGTGCCGAGATGGCCCACAACGTCGTGACAGGTAAGGGTCGCACGGCCAGGTATCTGGACGCCACTCTCACCATAGATGGCGGCGAGGTAGAGGTCGTGGAGAATTAACTGCCCTGCCCTTATATCATCTTTTCCATAACGACAAAGGACAGACCGGCACCGGTGCCGGTCTGTCCTTTGTAGCTGAAAGATCAGGTGATAAGGCTGGCCATTGCTTTTCGACCTCTGCGGCAGCATAATGATCGGGGCTTGGATCTCCTTGGCGCTTGACCAAGAGGAAGATGCAGTCGTACTCTGCTAACAGTCCGTTGAAAAACTACTACGCTCGAAGGTCTCTCTTTGTTCGCTATCAGCTGATGCGTCGTCAAAATTCGGCTCAGTTGTGCTCGCTACGTTTTTCAACGGACTGCTAAGGGGTGACGCAGGTTTTTTTTAGTTTGGAGAGTGCGGCCATGACCAATAAAAAATTCGGGGTTATTATCGGCGGCTCCGGCCTGGTAGGCGGTGCCGTCGACTATGCCTTCAGGAAGAAATGGGGCTATGATATTCTGGCGCCCAACAGCAAGAAGCTGAGCATCCGCGATCCCGGCGATATTGAGAGCTATTTCAAGAGCTACCGGCCTGACTTTATCGTCAACTGCGCCATTGCCTCCCTGGACAGTGATCCCAAACTCTCCTTTGAGATCAACTATCTCGGCTCCATCAACCTGGCCAAGGTGGCTGCCAGCCTCGGTATTCCCTATATCTTCATGAGCTCCGCGGCAGTGCTGCCCCCTGGCGAAAATCTGCGCGAGGAGGACCATCTGCCGCTCACGGCTGAGCTCGGCAACTATGCCAAGAGCAAGCTGATGAGTGAACTCACCCTCCGCTATCTTCAGGAAAGCGAGGGGCTGGATTACACCATCGTTCGCCTGGCCATTGCCTATGGTCGGCATGATCATAAGATTCAGGGTTTTCATCGCCTGCTCTTTTCCGTTGCCGATCAGTCCATGCCCCTGCTCTTCACCAAAAGGGGGGTCCTTCATTCCTATACCAACACCAGGAAGATCCCCTATTTTATCCGCCATATTCTCGAGAGGCGCCAGGAGTTCGGCGGCCGCACCTTCCACTTCTGTGATCCGCACCCCGTGGCCCTGGACCACCTCATCCTCACCATCCGTGATATTCTCGGCCTGAAGAGGCCGCGAAGCATCTATCTGCCCCTGTCCATGGCCCGCTTCGGCGCCCGCTGTATCCGCCAGCTCCTGAAGGCAGTGATCAGACTCGGCATCGACGCCCGCCTGCCCCGGGAGCTGATGTTCCTCAAGCAGTTTTACCAGACCCAGATCCTCTCGTCGCAAAAGCTGCAACAGTCCAGCTTTGTCGACCCCTTTCCGGAACAGACGGTATACAGGCAACTCCCCGAGCTTATTGAGTATTATCTGACGCGCTGGGAGCAACTCAACCTCATTTCCCCCATTTACAACAAGGATTTCTTTGATCCCCAGCATCTGGCCGAGGAGTTTCTCCATTCGCCGGAGCGTCTGCTTGCCGATATCCATGCCGGGAAAGTAATGCCGTTTCATGACGTTACGCTTGATCATGAAAAATAGCTTGCCTTCTGTGGACAGGTGTTATTTAATTTTTAAATTAAATAGTGTTTGTCCAGAAATAGGTCATTTCGTTCGAGATCAAGGACTGCGAGAAAAATAAGCACGCCCTGAAAGAGGTAAGGGAGCCTGCGACACTCCGGGTGCCCTTGGGGTGCAGGCATATATGCGATATCGGAGTCTCCACTNTTCGCTTACCTCCGAGCATTATTTTTTGAGCATGACGAGGTAAGCGAGCTCGCGAGACTCCGGGAGATCGGGCCGGTAAGCGAGTTTACGAGACTCCGAGAGGGCCATTTCTGGACAGGCACTAAATACCTTTGGTGGATGGCTGAGGCTATCCCTATTCTCAAAACAAGGAAGAGAGCATGGCGCTTATTGAGGCAAAAGATCTGGAAAAGACCTATGTTGCCGGCGAAATAACGGTACGGGCCATCAGCGGCGTTGATTTCGTCATTGAACCCGCCTCGCTGGTCGCCTTTATCGGGCCCTCCGGCAGCGGCAAATCCACCCTGCTCAACATGATCGGCTGTCTGGATCCGCCCAGCCGGGGCAGCCTGGTGGTGGCCGGCCAGGACATCACCGGTTTCAGCCGCCGGCAAGCCGCCCGTTTTCGCGGCGAGCATATCGGCTTTGTCTTTCAGGATTTCAACCTGCTGCCGGTGCTCACCGTCTTTGAGAATGTCGAATATCCCCTGCAGATGGTGCAGAACTGGTCCAAGGCCAGACGCCGGGCCAGGGTCATGGAGATGCTGGCGGCGGTGGGCATGGCGGATCAGGCCGCCAAATATCCGGGCCAGATCTCCGGCGGCCAGAAACAGCGGGTGGCCGTGGCCCGCGCCCTGGTCACCAACGCCAAACTGGTGCTGGCCGATGAGCCCACCGCCAACCTGGACCGCGACACTGCCGGCCGCATCATCAGCCTGATGAAGAAGATGCGTGAGGAGTTTGCCACCACCTTTGTCTTTTCCACCCATGATCCGCGCCTTGTCGAAAACGTTGAGACCACCTTTGTCCTGGAAGACGGCAGGCTGATCAGAAATGATCTGTTCACCGGAGGTGCTGGTCATGCTTAATATCTTCAAAATCGCCTTTCGTAATCTCTTGCGCTATAAGCGCCGCACCCTGCTGACCTCCATGCTCATCACCCTGGGGGTGGTGGCGGTGCTGCTCTTTATCGCCGTGTCCGGCTCCTTCAAGGCCATGATGATCGGCCAGATCACCGATTCCATGTTGGGCCATCTGCAGGTGCACAAAAAGGGCTACATGGCCTCGGTGGACAACCTGCCCTTAAACCGCAACCTGAACGGCAAACAGATCGACAAGGTCCGGGCTCTGCTGGCCGGCCACGAGGCGGTGCAGGCCTTTTCCATGCGCATCAAGCTGGGCGCCATGTTCAGTAATTTCAAGGAGACCACCAATATCCGCTTAAACGCCGTTGATCCGGTCGCCGAGCTGGCCACGGCACCCCTGCTGGTCGACCGCATTTTGGAGGGCGATCCGGACGGCCTTCTGCAACCGGGCGAGATTCTCATCCCGGAGCTGCTGGCCAAGGGCATGCAGGTCAAGGTGGGCGAGGCCATTGTCCTGGTGGCCAATAACAAGGACGGCTCGGTGAATGGTCAGACCTTTGTGGTGCGCGGTATCCTGGAAGGCATCTCCGGTCCCGGCGGTCGGGACGGCATGATCCATATTGATGACGCCAGGAGCCTGCTGCGTCTGGAGGAGCCCGAGATCAGCGAGATAGCGGTGCGGCTCCATGATATTGCCGCCCTGCCCCGGGTCTCCGCCGAACTGCAGAGGGAGCTTGGTTCGGCCACGAACAAGATGGGCCAGCCCGTCTTCGAGGTCCACACCTGGGAGAAGATTTCCCCCTTCTTCAACATCGCCAAGATGATTGATCTGATGACCCTCTTTATCAAGATCATGCTGGTGGCCATTGTCCTGGTCAGCATCATGAATGTGATGATCATGGCGGTCTTTGAGCGGATCAACGAGATCGGCACCATTGCCGCCATCGGTACCTCGCCGACCCGCATCATGGGCCTTTTTGTCATGGAGGGCTTTCTGCTGGGCATTGTCGGCACGGCCATGGGCACCATGGTCAGTCTGGCGGCCATCGCCGTCATGAACGCCTCGCAGATCAGCTTTGATTTCGGCCGTCAGAGTGGCCTGCTGCTCGCCCCCACCGTCCGGGGCGCCGATGTGGTGAACATCGTCCTCATAGTTATTGCCATTGCCGTGATCGCCAGTCTGCAACCGGCCTGGAAGGCGGCCCGCATGGATCCCATAACGGCGCTGCGCCATGTCTAAGAGAAACATCATGAAAAAAAGTCTGATCATGCTCTGTGCTGCTGTGCTCCTTGGCCTGGCCGGCACGGCATTGGGCCAGGAGATGAAGATCGGCGTTGCCGTCCAGGCCCCGCAGGAGGATGCCCTGATCAGCCCGGTGGCGGCCCGCGCCCCCTATTTTCTCATCTTTGACGGTCAGGGCGTTCTGCTGGAGGCCCTGGCCAATGTGGCGGCCCGCGCCAAGGGCGGCGCCGGTCAAGAGGCCGCGGAGCTGCTGCATGGCCTGGGGGTACGCGTCTTTGTCGCCGGCCGGGTGGGCGGCCGCATGCGCGCGGCCCTGGAGAGTCATACCATTGCCATACATGAAAAAACAGGAGTGGCCCATGAAACAGTGCGGACGATTATCAGTGAAAGGTAGCCGGGCGGTGGGCCTGTTTTTCTTTGTCCTGCTGCTTGCCGCGGCCCCTCTGGCGGCGGCCGAGCCGGACGGTGCCGCCATCCTCCGGCAGGTGGATGCCAATCTGCAGCCCCACTCCTATGAGATGTATCGCAAGCTCATCAACATCGAGCCGGACGGCAGCAGGAAGGAGTTTGTCCTTTACTCGGTGAAAAAGGGTGATGACCGCATGGTGGCCCTCTTTCTGGCGCCGGCCAGTGAAAAGGGGCGTTCCACCCTGCGGCTGGGTGACAATATGTGGCTCTACATCCCCAATGTCGGCAAGCCCATCCGCATCACCAGCCTGCAATCGGTGGTGGGCGGTGTCTTTAACAACTCCGATATCCTGCGCCTTGATTACAGCGTTGAATATGACGCGGTGGGCATCGCCGACCAGGGGGACACCTATCTCCTGGAGCTCAAGGCCAAGACCAAGGCCATTGCCTATGACCGCCTGAAGATGTGGGTGGATAAAGAGGCGCTGCTGCCCACCACCATCGAGTGTTATGCCGCCAGCGGCATGCTGATCAAGACCCTCTCCTACAAAGAGAAGAAGGATTTCGGTGACGGCCTGGTGCGGCCCGCGGTGCTGGAGACGGAGAGTCCCCTCTATAAGGGCTATAAATCGGTGATGATCTACGCCCGGATCAGCAAGCGCGAGCTGGCCGATGAGGTCTTTTCCCTCAACTACCTGGCCCGGGTGGAGGAGTTGCGCTGAACCCCTGCCAGGGGCAAGGGCAGGCGTTTACTGATAAAAAAAGAGGAGCACGGCCATGACAACGATGCAGGGACAAACTTTTTTTGAGCAGCTGGTGGAGCGCTTCAACATGCTCTGGTTTATCATGGCCCTCGGTTTTGGCGGCACCTCGGTGGCGGGGTTTGCCTTTTTGAACAACACCCTGCCGCGCCGACCACCCATGGCCGGCATGCTCTACCTTGACAAGATCAACGACTATGCTGCTGCGGCCGGCGGCATCTACACTGTCCTGGCCGCCTACCTGAAGATTCACATGCTGCTGTTCGGCCTCCTCCACCTGAGTGCCCTGGCTCTGGTCACCCTGCTTTACATCCTCTGGCGCCGGCGCCGGCCCCAGACTTTTCAGGAGTTGCTGGACGACACCCACCGCAACTCCGTGCTTATTGCCCCGGTGCTGGCCTATGGCATGGCCTTTAATGTCTTTCTCGTCCTGGGTTATGTCTTCAGCGACTGGATGCGGATTAATGTCCAGCTGCTGCTGCCCTATGCCGCGGCGGTCTATGGTCTGCTCTGGCTCTGGACCATGGTGACGGCCATCCGCCTGCAGGCCCATGCCTTGACCAGGGGGTTTGATGTGGAGAAGATGCATTTCGGCTGGCTGCTCATCCCCTTTGCCCTGGCCATGACCACGGTGACCGGCACCGGCATCTCCTACCTGGCCCACGGCGGTCTGGCCGATACCATCTTTTTTCTCTCCATCACCTCCTTTAGCATGGCCCTCTTTCTGCTGCTGGTCAAACTCATGAGCCTCTTCAAGGCCCACTACGCCGCCGGGCTGCCCGCCAAGATCGAATTTCTGCCCTCCTTTTTTGTGGTGGTGCCCATCATCACCCTGTTGACCATCTCTCTTTTGCGGTACGGCTACTATTTTCAGCACAAGTTTCATGTGCAGCTGCCGGCCGCTCTCTTTGCCTTTGTCGTTGCGGTCGGTTTTGGCCTGATGACCTGGTACATGGCGCTGGGACTCTTCATGCTGCGCGACTATTTCAGGAAATATCTGTTCAGCCTGCGCTATTTTGACGAATCGCAATGGGGTCTGATCTGTCCCATGGTGGCCTATGGCGTCCTGGCCAGCTTTGTCTTTAAGCATGCCCTGGCCTATCCGTTGATCCAGGGGGTCATTCTGTTTTTTATGGCCCTTGACGTGGTTATTCTGCTCTCCATGCTCATTCGACAAATCCTCAAGATCCGGGGCAGATGCTGCACCGACGCCTGATCAGCCTCCTGGCCGCAGCCCTGGCCCTTGTCTCTCCTCTGCCGGGCGCAGCGGCAGAGGAGTATTCCTTTGAGCTGGAGGAGTTCAGCCAAAAGAGTGTGCAGTGGGGCGGCTATGTGGAGCTCAAGGGCGAACATCTGGCAATCAACGATTCCGGCGCCTTGGCCCGGCTGGCCTGGTATGGCGAGCCGCGAGCCGAGCTGGATCGCCTGGGTGCCACCCTGCAGCTGGACGGCAGCTTTCGCACGAAGATGGTCTCCTTCAACTGGCTGGCCCAGGCCTCTGGCCGCCAGGATCAGGAGCAGTGGGCCGATGATGCCGATATCTTTGCCGCCTACGCCAGCCTCAAACCGAGTCCCCTGGTAAGTCTTGATCTGGGCAAGAAGGTCTTTCGCTGGGGCAAGGGCTATGCCTGGAGCCCGGTGGCCTTCATTGACCGGCCCAAGGACCCCAACAATCCGGAAGAGGCCCTGGAGGGCTATATCGGCGCCGGCCTTGATCTGATCAAGAGTTTCTCCGGCCCCCTGCAGACCGTGGCCCTGACCACGGTGGCCCTGCCGGTGGGGCGCGACGTCAACGAGGATTTCGGTGAGCCCCACAACATCAACCTGGCCGCCAAGCTCTACCTGCTCTACCAGGACGTGGATATCGATTTCCTCCTCTACAGCGGCAACAGCCGCACCACGCGCTACGGTCTTGATTTTTCCACCAATCTGGCCGCCCATTTCGAGATCCACGCCGAGCTGGCCCACATCCCCAGGCAGAGCCGTCGGCTGCTGCGGGCGGACGGCCTGGTGGAGATGGAGGAGTTTGCCGACACCAGCTATCTCCTTGGCCTGCGCTATCTCACCGAAAACGAGATCACCGCCATCATCGAGTATTACCACAACGATGACGGCTACAGCGAGGCCGAGCAGGCCCGTTTTTACGGGCTGGTGGCAGAGGCCCACCAGCTTTATGAGGCCACGGCTGACAACAGCCTCTATCTGCGGGCCGATCAATTGAGCCGGGGGGCCTACGGCCAGCCCCAGCTCGGCCGCAACTATCTCTACGCCCGCCTCACCTGGAAAGAGCCCTTTGAGCTGCTCTACTTCACCCCCGGCTGCACCGCCATTGTCAACCTTGATGATGACAGCTTCTCCCTCAGTCCCGAGGCCGTCTACAGCGGTTTTACCAACTGGGAGCTGCGCCTGCGCTTCACCCTGCTGGCAGGAGCGGATCTCAGCGAATACGGTGAAAAGCAGAATGACAACAGGCTGGAGCTGCGCCTGCGCTATTTTTTCTAGACATCATGTATCGACCATATTCCTGACAAGGCGTGTCGCGACAAGACGCTGCAAGGCCGGAGATAGTGCCTGTTCAGAAAAGGCCCTCTCGGAGTCTCGTAAACTCGCTTACCGGGAGTCTCGTAAACTCGCTTACCGGGAGTCTCGTAAACTCGCTTACCGGCCCGATCTCCCGGACAGACACTGGCTAGGCAGCCTTGCCGACGGGCTGCGGGATCATCTTGACAGGCCGGATCCGGCCGTGTGACAATAGCTTTTTTGACGACGCATGAGCAGGTAGCGAACGAAAAGAGACCTTCGAGCGCAGTAGTTTTTCAACGGGCTGGTAGCTATCCCTGAATTCTCGGTTTTACGAGACCCTTTTTTTCAGGATTGAAAAAGAGGGGATTACCGGTGCGTGGAGAGTCTTCTTGAAAAACGATAAGGGGGTGCCATGCAGGTTTTGAACAACACGTTTACCAACCTACCGGAGCGCATTGCCGGACTGGGTGAGCTGGCTGAAAATCTCTGGTGGAGCTGGCATCCGGCCGCCCGGATGCTCTTTAAGACCCTGCACCGGCGGCGCTGGAAGGAGAGCATCCACAACCCGGACAAAATGTTGCGCAGCATGCCCGCTGATCTCCTGCAGGCTGCCAGCCGTGATGCCGACTTTGTCGCCTATTATGACGAAGTGCTGGCCGATTTCCGCGACTATATGGCTGTCAAGGCGTGTTTGCCGTTGCATGACGACACGCCGCGCAACTCGCCGGCCATTGCCTATTTCTCGGCCGAGTATGGCCTGCATCACTCCCTGCCCTTTTATGCCGGCGGTCTCGGTTTTCTGGCTGGTGACTATCTCAAGGAGTGCAGTGACCTTAATATCCCCATGGTGGCGGTGGGCTTCATGTATCCCGAGGGCTATGTGAGCCAGCGGGTGAGTGCGGACGGCTGGCAGGAGAGCGTCCAGGTGCAGCTTGACCGTGATGCCGCCTCCATCGGCCGGGTACTTGACCGGGATGGTCGGCCGCTGGTGGTGCCCATTCCCATTATTGAGCCCACCATTTATGTGGCGGTCTGGCGGGTCAGTGTCGGCCGCGTTCCCCTTTTTCTGCTGGATACGGATATCAAGGAGAATGACCCGTGGAACCGCGGCATCAGTGCCCGTCTTTATGCCGGAGACCAGGAACAGCGGTTGCGCCAGGAGATTGTCCTGGGTATCGGCGGTGCCGAGGTCCTGCAGGTTCTGGGGATTGAACACGCTGTGGTTCATCTCAATGAGGGGCATGCCGCTTTTTCCCTGCTGGAGCGGATCAGGGACCGCATTCTTGAGGGTTTTGGCCTTGAAGAGGCGTTGCAGCGGGTACGGGAAAAGACGGTGTTTACCACCCACACGCCGGTGCCGGCCGGCCATGACATCTTTCCCTTTGCCCTTATTGAGAAATATTTCAGCGGCTTCTGGGAATCCCTTGGCCTGGATCGCCAGAGTTTTCTGGCCCTGGGCGCTGACCCGGGCAATGGCGACGGCTTTAATATGACCACCTTTGCCCTGCGCCTCTCCCGCTTTAAAAACGGCGTCAGCCGCAGGCACGGCCAGGTGGCCAACCAGATGTGGCGGAAGCTCTGGAACAATGAAGGGGAGACGGAGGCGGAGGCGCCGATCAAGGCCATTACCAACGGGGTTCATGTCCCCACCTGGATCGAGCCGAAAATGGAGCTCCTCTTGAACCGCTACCTGCCCCAGGGCTGGTTGGCCGATCATGATGTCCGCTCCATCTGGGACAAGATAGACGAAATCCCGGACCAGGAGTTATGGGAAACCCATGTCTGGTTGAAGATTAAGCTTTTCAATGTCATTGTCGAACGGGCCCGTCAGCGCTGGTCCCAGGAACAGGTCAATCCTTCCATGGTTATTGCCGGCGGCGCCATGCTCGACTCGTCGGTCCTGACCCTTGGTTTTGCCCGCCGTTTTGCCACCTATAAAAGGGCGGATCTCATCTTTCATGATATTGACCGGCTCAAGGCCATGCTCAAGGACCCATGGCGGCCCCTGCAGATTATTTTTGCCGGCAAGGCCCATCCGGATGACCACCCCGGCAAGATGGTTCTCCAGAAAATAGTCAATATTGCCAAGGATCCCGACTATGCCGGGCGCATCGCCTTTGTGGAGGATTATGGCGAACAGTTTGCCCAGTATCTGGTGCATGGCGTGGATGTCTGGCTCAACAACCCGATTCCGCCCATGGAGGCCTGCGGCACCAGCGGCATGAAGGCCTCCCTCAACGGCGTGCCCAACCTCAGCATCCTGGATGGCTGGTGGCTGGAGGGTTTCGGTGGTGACAATGGCTGGGCCTTTGGCGGCGAAGCGCTTGAGGGTGATAGAACCGCGGCTGATGCCGAGGCCCTCTATCGACTCCTTGAAGAAGAGGTGATACCGCTCTACTATGACAATGCCGAAAGCGGTATGCCGGGCGGATGGGTGCGGATGATGAAACAGGCCATGCAGCAGACCGGCGCCCATTTTTCGGCACGGCGCATGGTCAAGGAGTATGCCGCGCTCTTTTATCGCCAGGCCCTGGAGCGGCCCTGTCCACAGAAGAAGGCAACCACTGAGAGGTCATCTTCTTGATATGATGTGTGGGAAGGGTGGTATGGCGAAGTTTTCCCCAACATTCCGAAATGTAGGGGTCTGACTTCAGAGGTCGGCGCGACTGCTTTACAACTCAACGTTTTGACTTGGTTAATATTATGAAATCCCGTCTTTTTTTGCAGGTTTTGTTTGCTACAGCGGTGGAGAGGGTGAGGAGAGAGGTGTGAGGCGTCAGGGGAATCAAAAAATCCGTTGAGCGAGAGCATTTTTTGCTCCTCACTTTTAACGCCTCACTCTTCACCGGCAAAATAAAAGGACGGCTTCATAGATAAATTGTAATGATATTAAGGGAGTATAAAAAACTTAGAAAGTTGAGCTTATAAGCTTTTCTTCTCTTGCCTAACTCCTGGATCCCAACTCCTAACTCCTAACTCCTAACTCCTGACTCCTGACTCCTGAATTCAGAATTCCTCTCGGAAAATTAAAGATATCCTCCTGTCGTGTCAACTCCGACCCTAAAGATAGGGGGAAAAGAGGCGGATCAGCCGGTTGCGCAGGCGCACCGGCCAGCCTGCGGCCCGCAGCTCGGCCAGGTCTATGCGGCGGGCCTGGTGGCGCTTGCCGCTTATGATATCTTCCACCTGGCGGGCCAGATCAACGTCATAACACTCGACATTGAACTCGAAGTTGAGGGCCAGGCTGCGGGCATCCCAGTTGGCGGAGCCGAGCAGGACCCAGGCACCATCCACCACCATCAGCTTGGAGTGGTCAAAGGGCGGCCTGCTATAAAAAATCCGGCAACCCGACTGCAGCAGTTCCTCCAGCAGGGCGTCGGAGGCCCATTTGACCAGGCGCAGGTTGGGAGTACCGGGCAGGAGGATCTCGACCTCAACGCCGCGCAGCGCCGCCACCCGCAGGGCGATGAGGAGTTCGTTGTCGGGCAGGAAATAGGGGGTGGCAATCCTGATAGAGCTCTTGGCCGTGGTAATTGCCCCCAGCATGACAAACATCAGCTTGTTGAAATCCTCGTCCGGGCCGTCCGGAATGGCACGGGCCAAGACCTTGCCGGAGCGATCCACAAAGGGAAACCAGGCCGGGCCCTGCAGTTTTTCCCTGGTGCAGAAACACCAGTCCTCGGCGAAGATCTGCTGGACCTCCGCCACCACCGGACCCTGGATCTGAAAATGGATATCCTGCACCGGTCTGGCCGGCTTATCACTGAGCACCGAGGCGGCACGGATATTCATGCCGCCGCTGAAGGCGGTTTGGCCGTCAATGATCAGGATTTTGCGGTGGTTGCGCAGATTGGCGTAGCCAAAGCGCCAGGGCAGCCGCGTCTTCATGAAGGCGGTCACCGGTATGCCGTCCCTGCGCAGGCGGCCGATGATGCTGGGAAAGGAGTAGCGCGCCCCCACCGCATCCACCAGGACCCGCACCTCGACACCGCGGTCAAGGGCCGCTTTCAGGGCGGCCTGAAATTTTCGGCCCCAGGCGTCGTTGTCAAAGATGTAGGAGGAGAGGGCCACTGACCGGCGCGCCCTTTTGATGGCGGCAAGCATCTGCGGATAGGCGGTATCACCGTTGCAGAGCGGCTTAATGCGGTTGCCCTCCAAAAGCGGCCTGCCGGTCACCTTTGCGCTCAAACGACACAGTTCAAGCAGGCCATTCCCGCCGGTGGCCCGGCGGAGCACGGCCTGCACCGCATCGGCGTCAACCTGGAAGTTTGATTCGGGAAAGGGGACCTCTTCCTTGTCGGCCCATTTGCGCCTGGCCTTTCGCTGGATACGGTTGATGCCGAACAGCCAGTAGAGGCAGACCCCCAGCAGCGGCGCGAACCATACCAGGCCGAGCCAGCCGGTGGCGGCCCTGGTGTCGCGCTTTTTCATGATAATATGCACAGCGGTCCAGACCATGGCCAGCACTGTGACAAGGGCGGCAAAATGGGGCCAGAAGCTGGAGGCAAGATCTGCAATCATCACTTAGAGGAGTGGCGGCTGAGGGTGGCGTGTTTCAGGAAGAAGACTCTGGTCCGGTATGAGATCGGCCCGGTTCTCTTGTCATAACGGCGGGCAGCAGCCGTTTGTTTTCGGCGTTCTCCCTGGCAGCGACAATGGTGCTGATGCTGAAGGCCTGCAGGGCGTCTGTGACGGAAAGGGTGCCCTCGGCGGAATCCTTTCTGCCGGTAAAGGGCAGGCTGTCGGGGCCGCGCTGGCACTGGCTGTTGATATTGACACGGCAGACCTGGTTGGCCAGGGGAGTGACCAGCTCGGCAAGAAGCTCGGTATCCCGGCCAAAGATGCTGACCTGCTGGCCATAGTCGGAGAGGGTTACATACTCTATGACCTGTTCCGTGGTGGAAAAGGGGCTGATGGCGACAATGGGGCCGAACTGCTCTTCGGAGTAAAGCCGCATATCCGGCTGCACGGGGTAGACAACGGCCGGGGTCATGAGGCTGTGGTCGATGCTGCCGCCTGCCCTGTTGATGATCCGGGCCCCCTTGGCGCAGGCATCATCAAGTAAGCCTTTGAGGTACTCCACCTTGTTCGGTTCCGGCAGGGGGGTGATCTGGACGCCCTCGTCCCAGGGCATGCCGCAGGGCAGCTGCTCCACTGCCCGGCAGAATCGGCCCAGAAAGTCATCAAGCAGATCGTCATGGACAAAGAGAATTTTCAGGGCGGTACAGCGCTGGCCGTTATAGGTAAGGCTGCCGGACAGGCACTCATCCACCGCCTGTTGCAGATCCGCGTCCTTGAGGACAATGGCGGCATTTTTGGCCTCCATGCCAAGGATGGAGCGCAGGCGATGGGGTTTAGGATGCTGCTTCTTTAAGGTCGTGGCCACCCGGCTGCTGCCGATAAAGGCAAGGACATCTATATGGGCCGATTGCAGCAGGGGGCTGATCACCTCCTGGCCCTCGCCATAGACGGTATTGATTACGCCGGCCGGAAAACAGTCCCGGTATGCCTCAAGCAGCAGATGGTGGAGAAGGACCCCCAGCTTCGGCGGTTTGAAAATGACGCTGTTGCCCATGATCAGGGCCGGGATCAGGGTGGCAAAGGATTCATTGAGGGGATAGTTAAAGGGTCCCATGCAGAGCACCACGCCAAGGGGGACGCGGCGAATCTGGGCCAGCACCCCTCTTTCCTTGACCAGACGTGAGGAGGCGCGCTCCAGATCCGCCATTGCCGCCAGGGTGTCCCGCATGTAGAGGATCGTGCGGTCAAATTCCTTTTCAGCTTCGCTCTTGCTTTTGCCCACCTCCCACATCAGCAGTTTGACGATATCGGCACGTTTCTCCTCCAGACGCTCGGCAAAGGCGGCGATGCGGCGGCAGCGTTGCGCCCCGGTCATGGCGGGCCACTCGCCGCGGCCATGGTCATAGGCCTTGGCCGCGGCAGCAAGGGTGGCCAGGGCCTGCTTTTTGGTAAGCAGGGGATAGCTGCCCAACACCGTCGGGCTGACAGTGGCGCCGTGCCGCTGAAAGATGGGCGACAGCACCTCCTGCCGGGGACCTGTCCATTCCCGGAGAACGCCATTGCAGAGATAGTGGCGCTGTTCCATGGGGAAGCTGATTCGATATTTTTCCGGGACCATATCTGGTGTGGGAAAGATGGTGGTTGATGCAACGGATGTCATTGTCTATTCCCCTCCTGGCCATGTTCTGGCCATGGTAAATCAGGGTTTGTATCTGGGGTGGTAAAGGTCTGCTTGCAGGTAAAGGTCCTGATCGGCACGACTTTGTCAAGGCCATCTTGAATACGTGCTCTTGTGGCCGAATATCTCATTTCAACTTTCTGAGTTGAGATAACTATAAGACATTAAAAAAGAATTCAGAATTCAGGAATCAGCAGAACAGCCTGAAAAGCAGTTGTTCTGGCGTCTGGATTCCGTACGGCATGTGGAAAAAATCGCACCAGGCCACTATTAATCTACCTCTCCCTCTATATCAAAGTTTTTGCTTGAGCACCTCAAACAGGAGGTCGAATTTTAACGAGTGTCTGGCCGGAAAGGGGCCTCTCGGAGTCTCGTAAACTCGCTTACCGGGAGTCTCATAAACTCGCTTACCGGGAGTCTCGTAAACTCGCTTACCGGCCTGCTCTTCCGGGGTCTCGTGAGCTCGCTTATCTCGTTATGCTCAAAAAAAATGCTCGGAGGTAAGCGAAACGAAGTGGAGCGCTCCGGGAGCGCATATATGCCGGCACACGAGACACCTCCCTCAGCTCTCTTTGGTGGGGCCGGTGACGTAACGCTCGTAGTTGTCGATATAGATGTCGGAGAGGGTGAGAAAGGCGGTGATGATCAGCGGCCCGTATATGATGCCCAGGATGCCGAAGACGGCAAGACCGCCGATGATGGAGAGAAAGACCAGGATGGGATGCATCTGGACCTGGTCGCCCACCAGTTTGGGCTTAAGCAGGTATTCCACCCCCATGGAGAGGAAGATGTAAAAGAGGGCGAGACCGATACCGGAAAAAATCTGGCCCTGGAATATGAGATAGATGGCCGCCGGCCCCAGAACCGCACCAATGCCGACAATGGGCAGAAAGGCCATGATGCCCATGATACAGCCCCAGAGAATGGGGGAGGGAAAGTCGAGAAAGGCAAAGGCCAGGCCGCCGAAGATACCCTGGATCACCCCGCAGATGCCGTTGCCCACCAGGATGGCGCTGGCAATTCGGTCGAATTTGTCCATGAGCAGCTGGTCGTGGTTGTCGGGCAGGGGTGAGAGACGCATGAGAAATGCCACTAATTTTTTTCTCTCAATCAGGATAAAAAAGATGATGAGGATCATCATGGTAAAGTTGAGGATGAAATTGAGGATATTGCCGGCCCAGATGGAGGCCTGGGTATAGATGAACC
Source organism: Desulfobulbaceae bacterium (assembly GCA_002868945.1). Taxonomy (GTDB): domain Bacteria; phylum Desulfobacterota; class Desulfobulbia; order Desulfobulbales; family SURF-16; genus BM506. The sequence goes on along the minus strand of PKTX01000036.1, from coordinate 4,494 downwards.
TGGCCGCTGCCGTACCGAATTGGGAAAGGGTGCTGGTTACCTGCCCCATCTCCAGTCGGAAGCCGTAGCTTTCCAGCAGGTTTTCCAGGCGGATGTAAAGGGCGTTGTTGTGGACATAGGCGGTCAGGGTCTCGGCGATGTTGGTCCCCCTGGTAATCTGCAGAAGGGAGTAGGCCTCCGAGGAGAGGGCCACCACAAAAAAGATAAGGGGCAGGAAAACCAGCAGGACAATGAGCAGACAGGTAACCAGGGAGGCGAGGGATGAGGGTACCTTGCGGTGCAGATAGTCATAAAAGGGGGTGGCAATGGAGGCCAGGAAGTAGGAGAGCACCAGCATGGAGGCAAAGGGCCACAGCAGCCTCATCATCAGCAGGATGGAGAGGATAAAGAGCAGCAGAAAATAGGTGAGCACCAGGTTGCTCGGTCTGAGGTGGTTCATTGTCAAGGGTGTCCGCTTAATTCAAGATGGCCTACTGTTCATTCGTCTCTGTTTATAAATGGTCCTGGCGTGCCATATCCGGGGTGTGTTCAAGAAAAACAATTCTAATAATATCAAATAGATGAGCCTGCTTGTTTTATGCGTTCCGTGATCGTGGCCAAGGCGACCTCCGGCCAGCCGGAAAAGCGTTTGGCGCTGAGGGCTGAGAGGAGGCTCTTTTCGGGTGGAGGCTCCTGCCGACCCGGCTTTTAAAATATATGTAAATCTATAACTATCCCGTGAAAAGAGCAAGCAGCGGAGAAATAAGTTGTTTCAAAGCGATAAATAATCAGCTATATTTTCAAGCTCAAGAGCCATATCACGAAATTCATCTCGCCATGAAAATGCATATAACAATCAAGAAAGCAGATCCGTCCGAGCTCAAAAGTAAACCAGATGAAACCAACCTCGGTTTTGGCACCTACTTTTCCGACCACATGTTCAGCATGGATTATGTCGATGGTGTCTGGCAGCAGGGTGAGATCCGCAAGTATGGCGATTTTTCCCTGGATCCGGCCGCCATGGTCCTCCATTACGGCCAGGCCATTTTCGAGGGCCTCAAGGCATATCGCGGCAAGGATGACCGAATCTATCTCTTCCGCCCCAAGGACAACCTGGCCCGCTTTAATCGCTCGGCTCGCCGCATGTGCATGCCGGAGTTGGACATTGACGGGGTCTACGAGGGTTTAAAGAAACTTCTGGAGATTGATCAGCAGTGGGTACCCTCTGCGCCGGGCGCCACTCTCTATATTCGGCCCACCATGATTGCCACGGAGGCGGCCCTGGGGGTCCGTCCCTCCAGGCGCTATACCTTTTTCATAATCCTGAGTCCGGTGGGCGCCTATTATCCCGAGGGCTTCAACCCGGTAAAGATCTTTGTGACGGACAAGTATGTTCGCGCCGTGCGCGGCGGTGTCGGCGAGGCCAAGACCGCCGGCAACTATGCCGCCTCCATTATGGCGGCCATTGAGGCCCAGAAAAAGGGGTTTACCCAGGTCCTCTGGCTTGATGCCTGTGATCGCCAGTCCATCGAAGAGGTGGGCACCATGAACATCTTCTTTGTCATCGGCGATGAGATTATCACTCCGCCCCTGCGCGGCTCCATCCTGCCCGGTATCACCCGCGACTCTGTTCTGCGTCTCTGCCGTGACTGGGGTCTGCAGGTGGTGGAGCGGCCCATCACCATTGATGAGGTCTTTGCCGCCAATCAGCAGGGTCTGCTGCGGGAGGTGTTCGGCAGCGGTACGGCCGCCATTATCTCACCGGTGGGCTCCCTCTACTACAAGGATCAGGAGTGCAAGATCAATGGCCACCATACCGGGGAGCTGGCCCAGCGCCTCTTTGACGAGCTGCAGGCCATCCAATATGGCCACAAGGAAGACCCCTACGGCTGGGTGGAAACCATCTGAAGCCCTCTTCTTCTTTCTTCTTCTTAAACCCTGATTCGGCACCGGCCGGCTCAGGGTTTTTTTGTTAAATCCGGCTATTTTCTATGTTCTTACAAATGGTTATGTGTGGTCGGCCGCGGTGTAAAAAAAAGGTTTTTCTTCCGTTTTGCTGCACTGTTTTGCTACAATGCCGTGTGGAAGGGCTTCATGTGGGGCCATGAGGCAAGGCTGTTTATCGTCAAAGGAGACAGCCGGAAGAGCGCGTCCAGTGGAAAGCGGCTTGCGAGAGCGGTCCGACAACAGGAGAAAAATGGCAGAACAAGGTCTCTACTTTCAGTTGTTTAGTATTCATGGCCTGATTCGTGGTAAGGCCCCGGAGTTGGGCCGGGATGCCGATACCGGCGGCCAGGTTAAATATGTCATTGAACTGGCCAGGGCCCTGGCCGAAAGGGAGGATGTGGCCCGGGTTGATCTCTTTACCCGTCTCATTGATGATCCGGCGGTTTCCCCGGACTACAGCCGTCCCATTGAATCCCTCTCCGACAAGGCACGTCTGGTGCGGATTGCCTGTGGGGGGCCGCGCTACATCCGCAAGGAACTGCTCTGGCCCCACCTGCAGGAGTTTGTCGACAATACCATTCGCTTTATCCGTGATGAAAACAGGGTTCCTGATTTTTTCCACGGCCACTATGCCGACGGTGGGCTGGTGGCCATGGAGCTGGCCGCCGCCTTTGACGCCCCCCTGATCTTCACCGGCCATTCCATGGGGCGCAATAAAATGGCCAAACTGCTGGCCGACGGCATGTCACATCAAGAGGTTGTCAACCAGTATCATATTGACACCCGCATCCAGGTGGAGGAGGAGGTCATCCAAGATGCCGACCTGATTATCACCTCCACCCAGCAGGAGATCGATAAGCAGTACGGCCTCTATGATAATTTCGAGAAGGGCAGTTATGTGGTGATCCCGCCCGGTATCGATATCGACACCTTTTATCCCTACTACGATACCCAGCTCGATAACGGCCTGATGAGCGAGGAGGTCAAGCAGACCCGCGTCACGCTGCTGGCTGAACTCAAGAAATTCTGGGCCCATCCGGAGAAACCCTTCATCCTGGTGCTCTGTCGCCCGGATCACCGGAAGAATATCAGTGGCCTTATCGAGGCTTACGGCCGCAACAAGGACGTCCAGGCCCTGGCCAATCTCGCCGTCTTTGCCGGTATCCGCCAGAATATCACCACCATGGAGGATAATGAAAAGGCGGTGCTCACCGACATGCTCCTGCAGATGGACCGTTTTGACCTCTACGGCAAGATGGCCATCCCCAAGAAGCATGATTTCGCCACCGAGGTGCCGGAGCTCTATCGCCTCTGTGCCGAGGCCAGGGGCGTCTTTGTCAATCCGGCCCTGGTGGAACCCTTTGGTCTCACCCTTATCGAGGCCTCGGCCTGCGGTCTGCCCATTGTCGCCACCAATGACGGCGGACCGGTGGATATTATCAACAACTGCCAAAACGGTATTCTGATTAACGCCAGGGATCCGGACGAGATCGGCGACGCCATCCATACCATTCTTATTGACCCGCAGCTCTGGGACACCTACTCCAACAACGGCATCAACGGAGTGCTGAGCCATTACTCCTGGCAGGCCCACTGCCAGAAGAGCATGGCGCAGTATGAGCGGATTTTCCCGGAACTTACGTGCTCCGAGGAGCACGGGGAGGCCTCAATGCCCGGAACGGCCAGAAAGCAGCGCCCCTCCTTTGGCAAGCGTTTGACCGGTTTGGACCGCCTGCTCATCACCGATATCGACAATACCTTGATCGGCGATGATGCCAGTCTCCAGGAACTCCTTGATCTGCTGGATGAGAATCGCGATCAGATTGCCTGGGGTGTGGCCACCGGCCGCAGCATCGGTCTGACCCTGGATGCCATGACCGAGTACAATATCCCCATTCCGGATATCCTCATCTGCTCGGTGGGCACCGAGATCTATTACGGACCGGATCTGCGCACCGATAAGGGATGGCAGCAGCACATCTCCCACCGCTGGCAGCCGGAAAGGATCAAGGAGGTTCTGGATGCCGTGGAGTTTCTGACCTTTCAGGAGGCCGAAGGGCAGCGCAGCCACAAGATCAGCTATTACATGGCCGATGATTATGACTACCTCGCCTGGGTCTATAATGTTTTGGATGAGGCCGATCTCCACTGTGAGGTGATTTTCTCACACGGCCAGTTTCTCGACATCCTGCCGGCCCGGGCCTCCAAGGGCAAGGCCATCGAATATGTGGTCAACAAGTATGGTTTTCCGCCCCGTTATGTCATGGTGGCCGGTGATTCGGGCAATGATGAGGATATGTTGCTCGGCCGGTCTCGCGGTCTGGTGGTGGGCAACTATGCCACGGAACTCAGCAAGCTCAAGGGCAAACCGCGAATCTATTTCAGCGACCAAGCCTATGCCGCCGGTATCATTGACGGCCTCCACCATTTTGGCCTGGTGTGAAAGGCGGAAGTTAGAAGTGAGAATTTAGAAATCAGGATTCAGAAGTTAGGAAACGGAAGTTAGGAAACGGAAGTTAGGAAACGGAAGTTAGGAAACGGAAGTTAGGAAACGGAAGTTAGGAAACG
>PKTX01000046.1 GCA_002868945.1 Desulfobulbaceae bacterium | reverse complement strand
TCACGACCGCCATCGTCGGCCACTAGCAAATGGATATGGTTGGAAGTGACCATGTAATTCAAGATCTTCAAACCGTATCGTTTTTTTGCCTGATAGAGCCACTGGAGCCATCGGTCCCTGTCTTTTGAAAATCTGAGCAAAAATTCCCTTTTGTGGCACCGATGGGTAATGTGCCAGATATGTCCGGGGAGATAATGTCGTTTGGCTCTGGCCATGGATAATTCCTATATCGGCCTTTTCGCACACAAAAAGAACGATATAGCCGTCCAAAAGGTTATTTTTCAAAGAATTTTCTTCTCATTTCAGATACTTAGCCTGGTCCGCCCCCTCAATTGTGCTCCAAAAACATAACGGATTTCAGCTTTCTTTCTATAAAATTAGCAGGTTAATTCGGTCCGAGCTCGCCCCTAGGTGTTCTGTCTCACTCTTTCTTATCAAGGCACGATTCACTACTGATTATAAAAATGACTTAACAACTTCCATGCACCGTCCACATCAAAAAACCTTGCGCCATATCCCAAATTCCGAATTTCCTTTGACAGCAACGGATCATGCTTTTCAACAATGGTGTCTTGGACTTCGTTGGCCAATTCAAAGTGGGTTGGCTTCGGCCCATTAAGAATCACTCCAGTGGTCCTATGAAAATGATTGATGGAGCAATTACGCACCTCTATTATCCCACCATCGTTGTTTGCGGTCAGCCCGGCACCACGGAGAAGAGCAGTGATCGTGTTGGCAGCTCGATCACCACACCAAGGGAAGACGTAAAGAGTATTGCCAGATTGCAGGGTATCAGTTTTGTCGAGCCCCAAAATGTGGAAGTTATCAATTCCTTCCGAAAATATGGATTTTGCCTCTTTATCTAAATAAATCGGGGTGTTTCTCTGACGGTAAACTCGTAACATTTCTTGTCTAACCCGGTCGTCAATCATAAGTCCACGACCGCCAAAGCTTGGAGGCTCTCCCCCAGCGGCCCGTTTCAAAATGATGAGTTTCTTCTCAGAGTCAACCTGAAGAACCTGCCAACGTCTGCCGGCAAAAATGATAAGTTGGCCAATCATAAGAGGAGAATCAAATGGTACTGTTCCTAATATGCGCCCGTCACACTCTAAGCGATACTCTTCTGGGGTATTAAAGGCGGTATAAAATGTAAAATGTCCGACTAAGTTTTCACCTTTATGGCCGAGAATAAGTTGACCATCATTGGTTTGAGAGATGAGTTCCTGCCCACCTAAGGCCCGGAGGAATTCAACAAAAAGCTGCCGATCCACCAATGAAAAAGGACCGGTGTCACAAAGCAGACTCCATAATTGATCGGCTCGAACTCCACCATATTGGCCAATTACCGACAAAGTTTGTTGGACAAGGGTTGAAAAATGATATTGCCCTGCCGGTGGAGATTCATATTTTTTGGCCAACAATAAATTGATCATTGCAATGCATTGAACCGTCTCCAAACGCAATCGATCAAGGAGATGACTTTTAGCCGTGATCTCATTTTCAGTAATGAATAAACGTAAAACAGCTGCCTTATCTCTTCGCCCAGAACGCCCAAGGCGCTGGCGGAGGCTGGCCACCGAATGGGGAGCCGTCACCTGAGCAATAGAATCGACACTACCGATGTCGATCCCTAATTCCAAAGTCATAGTACAGACGGCGGTAGTAGGAAATCTTTCTTCTTGTAGTCGAGCTTCCAAGCTCTCGCGAATTTCTTTTGAGAGGCTACCATGGTGAGGAAAAAACTCATTCGGCACTCCATTTTGCTTACAGCGGTCTGAGAGAGCTGCAGCCAGCTCTTCTGTTCTCCCGCGACTATTAGCAAACACCAAATGAGACATCCCTCGCAAGATTGCGTAAAGGTCATCCGCAACAAGACCAAAGACAGGAGGCTCTTCCCCACTTGCCCGGGCCAAGTAGCCCCGCAGCTGAACTTTTAAGTCAGAAGGAGAAGCAGTTGACTCAATAATCTCACATGGAATCACTCCATTTGGACGTAAACTTTGAGCGACTTGCTGCATGTTGTCCAAAGTGGCGCTCAGAGCAATTCGTGGCACCGTTCGGTCAAGCAAAAACTCCAAACGGTGCATCAGAGACTGGAGCTGGCAGCCTCGCTCAGTACCCAGAAAGGCATGAAACTCATCTATAACGATATGGCTTAAACCATCAAAGGCCCGACTACACCAGCTGGATTGATTTAAAAAAAGGGATTCGAGTGATTCAGGAGTGATGAGCAGAATACCGTGCGGATTCTTTCGTTGCTTATCTTTAATAGATTGAGACACATCCCCATGCCAGGGCGTGACAGGGATGTTTAAAATTTCACAAAGGCTTTCTAGTCTCCGGTATTGGTCATTAATCAAGGCCTTAAGAGGGCTGATATATAAAATGCCAATACTGTTGTCTACTGCTAATTCTGCAATCCGTGAGCAAGCAGGCAGAAAGGCTGCTTCTGTTTTTCCTGCTGCTGTTGAGGCGCTGATAACCAGATCACAATCTGCACTCAAAATAGGCTCGATGGCCCGCTCTTGAATATCACGGAGGGTAGTCCATTTCTGTTTCCAGACCCAGCGCTGCACCCCTTTATGCAATCGGTTAAACCCCTGAGACTTACCCATCAAAACTCTCAGAGCTGGAATGTTGCCAAATCATCTTCAACCGACTCGCCAACTCCAGACACAGCCGGCATATCGGAATTTTGTTCATCCATTACCGATACTTGGTCAATTAATTGGGACCACTGGAGGTCAGGATTCTGGTCCAATACGGCCAGAAGATCAACAAAGGCCTTAATGGTGTTACGGGGTGTTCTGAAATAGGCATCGCCAATTTTTTCGGAACAGTGTGCTAAAAACGCCGTCAACGTCTCATCCGGAACAAGGTACTTATTGGTATCACCTGAGGCATAAACATGCCGTAGATTCCGGAGTAGAATGAGAAGTTCTTCCGGAGCAAGATTGGCCAGATGTAATGTCGGCGCAGAATAGTCAATAACACCTGCTGTACGGGCAAATGAATTTTCGGCCAGGCGGGAATGCAACGCTTCGTAGCTATAGAGGCCTTTCCGTGGGTCAAGTAAGAAATCTGGTGTCCCCCCCAGAAGAAAGCCCATATATTCGGCACTACCCTGCAAACAATCATTGAGCATTCGCAAAATCTGTTCATAATTTGAGAGGCGTGCTTTTTTGTTAGAAAGCTTGTACAGATTAACCATTTCGTCAAGATTAACCAAGAGACCTCTATAACCAGCTTGCCGCACAAACAAACTCAGCAACTTAAAGTGATCATAGACACTGCCATCATCAACTATGGTTCTAACCCCCAAGGCCTTACGGGCATCAATTTTGGTCGTAAATTCCCCTCGAAGCCAGCGTACGGCATCAATTTTAAGCTGTTCATCGTCATGTTCATGCCCCTGCCAATATGCAGAAATTACCTTTGCAAAATCGTACCCCCCAACCAATTCGGATAAATGGCTTAGGCGATTCTCAATAGCAGATTCAACAGAGCCTCCGGAAGAATCGGCTTGTTTTCTGGCTTCAGTGATAAAACGTTCGACGACACTGGTTAATGCATTTCCATCCGGCTTTGTTCGGGTGGATAGGTTATGCATCAGCTCGGCATATAGACTTCTCGCCTGCCCACCGGTGGCATGGAGCCTTCTATCCGGAGAGAGATCTGCATGGAGGGTCACCAGCCCTTTTTCCATGGCAATGGAACGAATCAATTGCAAGAAAAAGGTCTTTCCAGAGCCAAACTCACCAATGATAAGACGGAAAGAAGATCCTCCGTCGGCGATCCGTTCGATATCTTTAAGTAATGCTTCAACTTCCCTCACCCGTCCTACCTGAATATGCTGCAAACCAGTGCGTGGTGTGACACCAGCACGCAGAGATTGAAGAATGGCATCTCGTTCTCGGGGGCGAATTTGTTGTCTTTTGTTAGACATAAGTAATCTCCTTTGCAAGACTGACATCTACATAAACCGGTTCCCCATCATCGATGAGAGGAGCATTTACATGCTCATAGGCCCATTCATTTAACTCTTCCATTGCTCCATCAAGCATCAGCCCCAATTCCTTGCAAACTTCATTTAACTTTGTACGTTCCCATGTCTCCTGCTTCTGCAAATGATGGAAAAAATCCTGATGCGCTTTATCCAAAGTCATAAGAGGATTGGTCGTTGGGGCAGCTACTTCTGGGGTAACATTGACATCCTCTTCTTCATCTGAAAAAATTCCCTCCAGCACTCCTTGTACCTGCCTGGTTTCTTCCTCTCGAATACGAATCAATTCTTGATTCAAGCTGAACCCAGATAAAATCTTTGTTTCTGGAGTAGGGGTAGGGATAGAAAAACCAGGATCAGGATCGCGAAGTCCAACCGTAACAGGCTCACTGCTAGAGGCTAGAACATGAAGATCGCTTGTTACCTGCTCTTTATCCAAGCCAAGGGTAGTATATAATTTTTCCAATTGCTTGACTTCCTTCGGATCAATTCGTCCATCAGCGTGGGCAATGGATATCAAGATATGACTGATAGCTGTCTTTTCTACGGTGCTGACATCACTAAGCTTTTGCTTAATCCCTGCAACCCCTTGAGGAGTCCTCAAACACCAATACAAGAATGCCAATAAGGATTCTTTTTCAATAGTATTCAATTCACGATTATCATGAATCATAGCCTGCAGCGTTGCCTCTTCCGCAGGTGACAGATCTTGGTCAATCTGACTAACTATGGCTCCAAGACGCACTATAATAGCGACCAAACGAAATTCCTTTGAAGGCAGGAAATCTACACCATGTCCCTTTGGAAAAATGACAACCTTGCCGTCTGGTTTTGGTTTGATGTGATGGTAGCGCACATCCGGTGATAGACCAAAACCCATTCCTTCAACTAAGGCCGCCAGGCTTTCCGCCTCTTTTTTGTTGATCTTAAGGGGCACCTTTTCACCCAGGATTTCATAGAGGATATTTATTGACATCATGCCTGGGCCGGTTTGGCATACTTGGGAGAGATGAGCTTTTATTTTTGCCGCTGCAGGAGACAAACTCATCAGTTCCTTTGGCAATAAAGCCAAGGCTGCCAAGGAATTTGGGTCATTCTGTTTACGGCCAAGATATCGGCTATATGGATCCAGATCATCGGTACACTCCTCGACCAATGCACCTAGTTTTTTAAACGGTCCTTTCAAGATAAATGGGTTAGGCAAATCCGGAATCTTATTATTCAAATCAACCCGAATCGAAGAGTTTGCAGAACGATACTCAATTTTTAAGCGAGTTTTGTTCGGTTTTATTAGTAGTCCTTCCCCAAATCTAAGCTTATATCGACTGACAAATAGCTCTCGAAATTCTTTTGCGCAACGGCGAGCAGGGGTCCGCAATCCAAACTCTGGGTGCAAAAGTACCCATTGGAGTGCCACATCAGCAGGTATCGGGTTTCCTGCAACAACATGTTGAGCCAAAACAACTTGAAATGGTTCAGAGCAATATCTATCACTAAAATCCAGATAATCGGGAACCGGTTTATCATTTCGATACAGTACCCATTCCATAGCGAGAAAATTTTTCGCATAACCTTGGAAGGACCGATTTCCTCCATATATTTTCAGAAGCCGGTTAACCTCAATAACAATAGAAGATCGTTCACTTTCTGAAACTCTACCGGTCTGGCCATCTATGAATAGTCGTCGTTCAAGGCCATAAAAGAACAGAAAAACATAACCGATATTAGCCTCCGGCTCTGAGCGTCCATCTGTCAACCACTTAAGATAAGCGCCCCGACATTTTGCAGGGATATCTGCATATTGAGGCCAATATCCCATCTCACCGCCATTCTCCCAAGGTTCAGCTGCAGATATCTTGAGCTTTGGATTGATCAAGCATGAATCGTTTTCATAGCCATAGGTATCGAGCAATGTTTCGCCTACATAAATTAATCCTCCAGGAATATTGTAGCTTTGCACCTTGACACTCTGACCAGGACCATACCATTTTGCAGGTTTGCCGTTAGGTTGTTCATACGGTTTTTGATCACTGTATATCCCAGTGGCACTGGAAACTTCAAAATTAACCTTAAATTCAGGAACTTCAGAGGACTCATTGCTTGAAGAAAGCGATTTAATTATTCGATAAATTACAAAAAAGCATATTAAGCCAATTATTAACTCCATAAGGTTTTCCTATTCAGATGAATGACTATTATTTACATGCCGAACGATTTCAGTCAGCGGCTGGCCAAAAGCCTTGCCCATAAGGCCGCCGCGCCCCTTCCTGTCCGCTGTACTGGCTGGTTGGGGCATTTTTTTTGATCATTAAGCGACATTTTTTTTCTTCGCTGCTGTTGAAGGAACGTCAGGTGATATAGCAATATTCTTGTATTTATATGTAACTTCCCCTTCTACAATATCATCAGGAATAGTGATTTGTTTTTCGGAAACCAAAACTAGATAGTGGTAATTTCGAAGCTCTATGCCTGCTAACACTCCTCCCGAATAATACTTGGCTTGTTTGTACGCCACAGAGGCCACAGCTTTAACGTCTTTGACATCTTTAACTAACTTCCATTCTGTTAAAACCAAACCCTCTGAAGTTTCCTCCACTTGATTGAGATTGACCGGTTCCCCTAAAACTAAATCTGTTCTTCCCTTTACCGCATGAGCCTTAAATGCCCAAATTCCATGCAATAGAAGGTGAGTGGCGCCTAACTTTTCACATTCGGTTTCTAATTTGAACCCATTTTCCCACATATTCCGTATAGCTTCGTCGACAACAATTAACCTCTGCAAGTGAACAAGCGCTCTTTCAGTAATACGGCGAATTACAAATTGTGTGTCGGAGAAATGGAAAGTCAATTCCGATTGAAATGAGATTAGAGAAGTAAATAGATGTTTTAACCTTGGAATTCCGTTGAATGTGGTGGCTTCTTCCTGAATAATATCTTTATCTTGAGCAAGGTAATTACTTATGCATTTTTGAGCACTTGGAGGAATGCTAGCCTTATAAGTCTCCCGGAATTGATCTACCAAATTATATATAGCCACAATTTGTGGTAGCAGCACTTTTCCAAGTGTATCTTTTCCGTCTGGCTGTTGGTATTGGATAAAATATTGGACAGCCTCTTTTAATCCGTTGATTCTATTCGAAATAGCCTGCCATTCAGATACCCAGCCCATATACTCTCCTATAGCCCAACGTTCGCCGGATGAACCGCGAGACTCGCAGGTGTCCGGTAAAAATTGCTGTTTAATTTTTGCCGGACACTGAGAATCGCAGTCGGTTCTATTGGCCTGATAGGTGGAGCGCGGAGCGCGGAACCTCTCAGGACAATAGCGAAGCATCCGGCGAACGATAAGTGGAGCGCGGAGCGGTCCACTTATCAGTGTAATAGGTGGAATCTTGTCCATCATATCACCCCCTATAGGTGGACGGAATTTCTGCTTATTGCCATAGTAAGATAGTAAAAATGGAAAAATCGGCCGTTTTTGTCCGCTTATTACATTTTAACGGGTCGATTTCCATTTATTACGATCTTCGGTGATAACCCCTGAGGTCTAGAGGGGCTTTTTTGGACGGCAAAAAGGGGGCTGTAAGGCGAAAGGGCTGGTCTGCCCGGGGTGTATAATCGTGCAAGCTACTGCGCATAAAAGATCCTGACAACCTATTTCCTGCTGCCGGTGGCATTTCTGTCTGCCATGCCTCTCAAAACAAAGAAACAGTGCGGCGCGATTGCAGCCCCGGAATGGGCCTGGACCGAAAAATCCAAACGAGCCCGCAGGGCATCCTTGGGCCTGTCAAAGGGCCACGCCTCCCTGCTCGCTTCAGTTCTGCAATGGGGATAAACGGCATGGCTATACATCGAGATGTATGAAAATCTGGATCACAACCAGAAAACAATAAAAAAAGGGCTTACGACATGTGCCGTAAGCCCTTGCTTATAAACTGGTCGGGATGAGAGGATTCGAACCTCCGACCACCTGAACCCCATTCAGGTGCGCTACCAGACTGCGCTACATCCCGTAATAACTCTCTAGATGCCTGTCCAGAAATGGCCCTTTCGCCCGATCTCTGCGTCATGCTCAAAAAATAATGCTCGGAATATCGAATATATGCCTGTGCTTATTTTTCTCGCAGTCCTTGATCTCGAACGAAATGACCTATTTCTGGACAGACACCTAGGCTATCTTGAATAATTGCTTTTTCGTCCAATCTCCCGGAGTCTCGCGAGCTCGCTTACCTCGTTATGCTCAAATAATAATGCTCGGAGGTAAGCGAAACGAAGTGGAGACTCCGATATCAAATATATGCCTGCGCTTATTTTTTTCGCATGCCTTGATCTTGAACGAAAAATCTAATTATTCAAGACACCCTCTATCCTTAAAGGAGGATCATATTTAGCACTTCCCTTTATGGCTGTCAAGAAATGTCCTTGACCAGGCGAAAAAAGCCTGCGGCAGCCGTGGACCCCTACTTGTCGGCATCAAGAATTTTCAACACCGATTGCAGGTCGTTTTTTATCTCCCGCAGGAGGGGGTCGCTCCGGCGCGGCGCCGTAGCACCAGGTGCCGCATCCTGGCGGCCCTGAATGGCGATGGCGTCACGATTGGCGGCCAGAAACTTACGCGCCCCGGAAATGGTCAGGCCGTCCTCTTTGAGGAGCTTCTGCAGCCGGAGCAGGTTTTCAATATCAGAGCGCCGGTAAAGCCGTTGCTTGGAAGATGCCCGCTGCGGCCGGATAAACTGCTTGAACTCAGATTCCCAATAGCGCACAACGTGCTGCTTGAGTCCGGTTATCTTGCAGACCTCTCCTATCTTGAAATACCTTTTTTCAGGTATGGAGACGGTAACAAGACCCTGGCCGAAAGATTGGTCACTCATGAGAGAAAATCATAGTCGCTGGCGTCTTACTACTCGTTTATCTGATCACGCAATCCCTTACTTGCCTTAAAGGTTACCATGGAACGCTTGGAAATCTCCATGGTTTCACCAGTGCGGGGGTTTCTGCCCACCCGTGATGATTTTTTCCTGACCGTAAAGGTGCCGAACTGCACCAACTTGATTGATTCTTCCTTGAGCAGCGTTTGACGCAGACATGAAAACACTGCATCGACAAGCTCACCAGCACTGCGCTGTGAAAGGCCAAGATCTTCGTTGATGGTTTTGGCGAGATCTTTCCTCGTTAAATTTGATCGCTTCATTCCCCTTTATACCTCTCGTAAACGCCCGTCAAAGCGGGATAAGACCATATCAACAATCTGCTGGTGAACCTTGGCAACCGCCTTTTCCTGCAGTGTCTTGTCCTGAGACCTGTAGGTAACAGAAATTGCGACGCTTTTAAAGCCCTGATAAATATTTTTACCGCGATACACATCAAATAATTCTACATCTTCAACAAGTTTTTCCCGCCGATCGCGGATCGCTGCAACGATATCAGCGGCAGCAACCCCATCGCCGACCACAATGGCCAGATCCCGCTGCACAGCCGGATATTTGGGCAATGGTGCAAACCTTTTCGGGGCCGGGCGCAGGCGGGTCAAGGCATCCATATTGATATCTACAAAATAGACACTCTGCTTAATGCCGAAGCGCCGCAGACATTCCGAGGTGAAACAGCCGAGCTGGCCGATCATTTCACCGTCGGCCTGCATGGCCAAGGCCTGGGCGGCGTTCACATAGGGCGCCGAGCCGTCATCATCGACAAACTCCACCTGATCAAAACGCAGCTCCGTCAGCAAGGCCGAGGCAATACCCTTGGCATCAAAGAAATCAGTGGGCTTTTGCTCAAAGTAAAGAGGGGTGGCCCGGCCATGCCGTCTGCCGCTCAAGACAACGGCAAGACGCATCTCCTCCCGGGGCTGACCGCCGCCGCTTTGGGGGATAAAGACCTTCCCCGTCTCAAAGAGCCGCACGTCGCTGTTCTGGTAATTAATGTTGCGCCGCACATTCTCCAGCAAGCCAGGCAGCAGACAACGGCGCATAAGGCTCTGATCCTCGGTAAGCGGATTGAGCAACCGCACAGCCTGGCGGCGGTGATCATCATCGGCCAGGCCGAGGTAATCGGCATGTTCCGGGGCAACAAAGCTGTAGTTGATCGCCTCATGGCAGCCGTTAGCAAGGAGCACGGCGGCAATCTCCTTCCTGAGGGTCCGGCCGCGATCACGGTCGGCAAAGCTCATGGGCACAGCCGGCAGGGAAACGCCCACCTCATTATAGCCATACAAACGGGCGACCTCCTCGATCAGGTCTGCCTCCCGTTCAATATCAATACGAAAACTGGGCGGCGTTATCCCCAGGATATCTTCATCAATCCGGCGCACGGCCATCTCGATCTTGGTCAGATATGCCGTGATATCAGAGGCACTAAAATGCGTGCCCAGCAACCGGTTGGTCTGGCTGACCCGCAGCTTATACTCCGTGGGGCTCGGCACGCCGTGTGCCAGGTCCACACCACCCTCTTCAACGCTGCCGCCGGCAATGTCCGTGAGGATCTGCACCAACCTCTCCATGGCCAGCGGTGCCAGTTGCGGATCCACCCCCCGCTCAAAACGATAGGAGGCATCTGTGCCAAGATTGAGGTTGCGGGCTGTCCTGCGTACCGAGACGGCATTAAAGCAGGCAGACTCCAGCAGCAGGTCCGTGGTGTTTTCGTCCACCTCGGAATTGCCGCCGCCCATGACACCAGCCACGGCCACCGGCTTGTCGGCATCGCAGATCATCAGCATGTCCGGCTCAAGGGTGCGCTCCTGACCATCCAGGGTGATTATCTTTTCTCCGCGCCGGGCCCGCCGCACCACAACCTCGGCCCGGGCCAGCTTGTTAAAATCAAAGGCGTGCAAGGGCTGGCCCATCTCCAGCATGACAAAATTAGTGGCGTCAACCACATTATTAATGGGCCGCTGGCCGACACTGATCAACCTCTTCTGCAGCCACCAAGGTGATGGAGCGATGGTGATGCCGGTCATCTTCCGCGCCACATAGCGGGGACAGAGCTTTTCATCCTCAACCCGGAGGCTGAAGGAGGCACTGCCATCAAGTTGAGGCAGTTGTTCACCGGCAACAGGCAGCTTCAAGGAGGTACCTGCCATGGCGGCAACCTCGCGGGCCGTGCCAATCACCGAGGCGCAATCAGGGCGGTTGGGGGTCAGATCGACCTCGATGAGAATATCATCAAGCGCCAGGGCCTGTAAAAGGCCCTGACCCGAGGCGCTGACCCCGCTGAGTTCCATAATACCTTCGGCATCGTCGGCAAGACCAAGCTCCTTGGCTGAACAGAGCATTCCTTCAGAGGCCTGGCCGCGGATCTTACTCTTTTTGATCTTGAAACCACCGGGCAGCACGACGCCGGGCAGGGCCACCGGCACAAAGATGCCGGGCCTGGCATTGGGTGCCCCGCAGACAATTCGTTTTTTCTCAGTCCCCACCAGGACCTCACAGATCTGCAGTCGATCTGCATCAGGATGAGGTGATGTGCTCAGGATCTCGGCGACCTTGACGTCTGCGAGGTCTGTAAAGATTTCCTCAACCGCGTCAACCTCGAGACCGGCCATGGTCAGGCGGTCGGCAAGTTCCTGGGGGGTATAGCTGAAATCGGTATATTGCTTTAACCAGTCTACTGTAAATTTCATGGGTGAAGGTTTCCCGGCCTTGGGCCGTTTTCATGGCGGGGCATACACTCCCCACCGTGGAAAAAAGCGGTGCTCTACAACCAATCCGCAGGCTCAACCAGAGAGGTCGGCCCCAACGTTGACTCCATATTTCTTGCAAACAATCAGGCTGCGATGCGGACGCTGTTTGCAAAAAAGACCTTGCAGCACCTGTCCCGGTTGCCGGCCGCCTGCTTAGGCCGGCCAGAATGCGGATGTTTTGTTCACGTACTCACGGAGTGCGAAAAAATATGCGGCAACATCTGTTTGCTATTTTAACAACATGATTTTTTGAGCACGACGAGGGAAGCGAGCCCGCTCGATCGGTCGTGACGTCCGCCTGAAAAGCCGGAGCGTTTGCTGCCTTTTCAAGGAGGGCTGGTCAGGGCCGCTTTATGGGCAACCACCAGCTAAAACTGGCGAAGAAACCGCAGGTCATTCTCGTAGTAGAGGCGGATGTCGTTAATACCATACTTGAGCATGGCAATACGCTCAACGCCCAGGCCAAAGGCAAATCCTGAATAGACTTCCGGATCATAATCGACCTTTTTAAAGACCTCGGGATCAATCATCCCGGCGCCCAGGATCTCCAGCCAGCCCGTTTGCTTGCAGACGCGACACCCTTTGCTGTTACACATGACACAACCGATATCAACCTCGGCACTCGGCTCCGTAAAGGGAAAAAAGCTGGGTCGAAAGCGGATAGGGGTGGATTCGTCAAACATCTTGGCGATAAAGACGGACAAAACGCCTTTCAGATCGGCAAAGGAGACATCGCTATCCACCAGAAAACCCTCCACCTGATGAAACATGGGCGTATGGGTTATGTCGGAATCACAGCGATAGACCTTGCCCGGGGCAATGACCCGTAACGGCGGCTCCTTGGTCTCCATGACCCGAGCCTGCATGGGTGATGTGTGGGTCCTGAGCAGGATGGAATCATCCACGTAAAAGGTATCGTGCATGTCACGGGCAGGATGATGGGCGGGGATATTGAGGGCCTCAAAATTGTAGAAGTCGGTCTCAATATCAGGGCCCTCGGCCACGGTAAAGCCAAGCCCCTCAAAAATGCCGCAGATCTCTTCCATGATCTGGGTAACAGGATGCAGCTTGCCCTGCGGTGTGGTTCGGCCCGGCAAGGTGAGGTCTATGTCGGCGCCCTCTGCCATGCCCTGCCGGCTCAGTGACGCCTTTTTTTCCTCGAATTGGCGCTGAAGCTCCTTTTTCAGCTCATTGGCCAACTTGCCCAAACGGGGTCGGTCTGCGGCCGGGGCATCGCCCAGTTGCCGCATAAGGCGGGTAAAGGGGCTCTTCCGACCGAAATATTTGATCCGAAACGGCTCAAGGTCGCCGGCGCTCGCTATGGCAGCAAGGTCGCCGGCAGCCTCATTCTTCAGTTTCAGTAATGCGTCTTCCATGTGAGCAACGCCTTACGAGGCAAGTTTTACTACTTCGGCAAAGGCGTTGGGATCAAGAATTGCCATATTGGAAAGGCTTTTGCGGTCCAGTTCGACCTCGGCCTTCTTCAAGCCGCCCATGAGCCTGGAATAGTTGGTGCCGTTTAACTTGGCAGCAGCGCTGATACGCGCAATCCAGAGGCGACGAAAATCACGCTTGCGATTTCGCCGGTCACGGTAGGCGTAACACAAGGCTTTATCAACCGCTTCGGTGGCGGAACGAAACAGGCGTCCCCGGCCTCCACGGTAGCCTTTGGCAAGCTTAAGAACTCTATTTCTTCTGCGGCGTGCTTTAAAGCCGCGGGTCACTCTTGGCATTTTTATTCTCCTTAGGGCGTTCCGGCAGTTTCTCTGCCGAGCCAATCCTGAATATTTTTTTGGTTTTTAAGGCCACTTACTAAAAAAAAGAAATGGATGTCAGACCTCATCCGGTCTACGATCCATTCTCCTGGCAACCAATGGCAGCCAACAGCCCCTGTATCAACAGGTTAACTGACTACAGGCCATCTGCACCGAGGGCTTTTTCGGTCAATCACCAGATTAAGTGCCACACTTTATCTCTGTTATCAAGAAGATAGCTTCGATAAAAAGTGGCGTCCATCCGGAGCTTAGCCGAGGGGCCCGGCGGCAAGATACCCTACATATAGGGAACCATGCGCTTGACAGCGGCGACACTGCTTGCATCAACCAAGCTGGCCTTACGCAGGTTTCTTTTTCTTTTGGTGCTCTTCTTGGTAAGGATATGGCTGGTGTAGGCCTGAGCCCTCTTCACCTTTCCCGATCCGGTTGCTTTGAAACGCTTGGCAGCGCCTCGTTTTGTCTTCATCTTGGGCATGGTATACGCTCCTTCTATATAAATGTATGGGGCATCGTCATTGTGTAATCCCGGCCAAACGCTCAAAAAAAGGGGCTCCGGCCAAAAATAAAACTCTGCCACAGCTCAGGAACCGCAGCAGAGATACCCTGTAACACATTTTGGCTTTTGGTGGAAGCCGCCAAATGAGGGAAAAGGAAAAAACTACTTTTTCTTGGGGGCAACCATCATTACCAACTGCCGCCCCTCCATCCCCGGCTGCTGGACAACAGTGGCAACATCCTCAAGTTCGTTGGCGATCTTTTCAAGGACCTCCCGTCCCAGGGTGTCGGCGTAGACAATCTCGCGCCCCCGAAAACGCAAGGTCACCTTGACCTTGTTGTTCTGATCCAGGAACTTGCGGATATTACGTATCTTGAAATCAAGGTCATGCTTTTCCGTCTTGGGACGCAGCTTGATCTCCTTGACCTCGACAACACTCTGTTTTTTCCGGGCCTCATTCTGTTTTTTGGACTGCTCGTAACGATACTTCCCGTAGTCCATGATCCGGCAAACAGGAGGTTTGGCGGTGGGAGACACCTCCACCAGGTCGAGGCCATCCTCCTCAGCCATGGCAATAGCCTGCCGGGTGGGAAGAACCCCCACCTGCTCACCGTCCGCAGCAATGACACGAACCTCATCAACACGAATCTGGCCGTTGACGCGGGCGCGGACCTCTCGCTCCTGTTTCACACTCTTCTTTCTTTTAATGCCTCCACCTCACATCTTGGTTAATTTTCAAGCTCTTCCCCCTCCAGGCCCTGGCTCTTTTTCGATTCGCGACTGATCAGTTCCGCAAATTCCGCCACCGGCATGGGGTCAAGGTTTTTACCATTTTTGAGACGAACCGTTACCTGACCCGTCTCCATCTCTTTATCACCCACGATGACCATATAGGGTATCTTGCTCATCTGGGCCTCACGGATCTTAAAATTCAGCTTTTCGTTGCGAACATCCTTGCTCACCCGCACCCCGGCCTTGCGCAGTTGGCCATAGACCTTGTCGGCATAAGCCAGCTGATTATCGGTGATATTGAGCACCGTGGCCTGCACCGGCGCCATCCACAGGGGAAAGGCCCCGGCATAATGCTCGATGAGAACGCCGAAAAAACGCTCCAGGGAACCCATCAAGGCACGATGGATCATGATGGGCTGGTGCTCCTTGCCATCCTCACCAGTATAACTGATGGCAAAACGTTCCGGCAGATTAAAATCCACCTGAATGGTGGAGCATTGCCAGGAACGCCCCAGAACATCCTTAATCTTGATATCGATCTTCGGCCCGTAAAAGACGCCTTCGCCCGGATCGATTTCATAGGAGAGACCTTTTTTGTCCAGGGCGCCCTTCAGGGCATCGGTGGCCTTCTGCCAATTCTCATCACTGCCCACATACTTTTCCGGCCGGGTGGAGAGGTAGATGTCATATTCGCTGAAGCCGAAGGTCTTCAATATATGCAGGTTGAGATCAATAATGTTAAAGATCTCCTCCTCCAGCTGAGCGGGCAAGACAAAGATATGGGCGTCATCCTGGGTAAAACCGCGCACCCGCATCAAGCCCTGCAGGGCACCGGTCCGCTCGTAGCGATAGACCGTCCCCAGCTCGCACCAGCGCAGCGGAAAGTCGCGATAGCTCCTTTTTTTGCTGGTATATATGGCAATGTGAAAGGGGCAATTCATCGGCTTGAGCTGATAATCGACGCCGTCGACATCCATGGCCGAGAACATATCATCAACATAGAAGTCGAGATGGCCGCTGGTGGCCCACAGATCACGTTTGGCGATGTGGGGCGTATAGAGCAGCTCATAGCCGTTTTCGTAGTGCTCGTTCCGCCAGTAATCCTCGATAAGCCGGCGGGCCAGGGCGCCTTTGGGCAACCAGAGGGTAAGGCCCGGCCCCACCTGATCGTTGATGGTAAAGAGTTCCAGCTCCTTGCCCAGCTTACGATGATCGCGTTTCTTGGCCTCTTCAATCTGATGGAGGTACTGCTTGAGGGCCTTGGGCTCAAAAAAGGCCGTGCCATAGAGACGCTGGAGCATTGGCCGTTTTTCATCGCCGCGCCAGTAGGCCCCGGCCAGACGTAAAATCTTGAAGGCCCGCAGATAGCCGGTATGGGGAATATGGGGGCCGCGACACAGGTCAACAAAATCGCCCTGCCCGTAAAGGCTTACCTCATCATCGGTCAGCTCTTCCAGCAACTCAACCTTGTACTGCTGATGACGCGCCTGAAAATAGGCAATGGCCTCGCCACGCGCCATGGTCTGCCGCATAAAGGGCTGGTTCTGGCCGACGATCTCCTGCATGCGCTTTTCAATGGCGGCAAAGTCGTCGGGCGTAAAGGGTTCGGCTCGATCAAAGTCGTAGTAAAAACCGTCGGCCGTGGCCGGGCCAATGGCCACCTTGACATCATCGCCAAAGAGTTCCACCACGGCCTGGGCCATGACATGGGCCGCGGAATGGCGCAGCAACTCAAGGCCTTCCTGGCTGGTAGTGGTAACAGGGGTCAACTGGGCATCATGATCGAGAACGGCCGTCACATCCAAGGCCTGCTCCGCTGTCTTGACAGCCACTATCTTCTTGCGCTCCTTACTGGAGCACAGGACCTTAATGGCCTCCTGGACCGTGGTCCCGACGCTGAAGGTGGCGGTCTTGCCACCAGCTATGGAAATTTCAATATCAGACATGACACCCTGAACCCAGGCCAGGCTGGATTACGCATAAGGCCTTCTTAAACAATTGCTCTTTCGGCCGGTTTTTTCGGCGCAACGAAAATAAAAATGCGCACATATACCGTGGTATGCTCCGCCCTTTATTTTCCATGCTTGTCAAACTCGAACAGATACGCGAGCCTGCGACTAACTAGTGTCTGTCCAGAAATAGGTCATTTCTGGACAGACACTAACTATTCAAGATACCCGTAAATAAGCACTGTAACAAAAAACTTCGCAACATCAGTGCCAATGTTGCGAAGTAAGAAAACTGGTAGACCCGGGCGGGATTGAACCGCCGACCCCTACAGTGTCAGTGTAGTGCTCTCCCACTGAGCTACGAGTCTACAAAAATATGCTCTCACCGTTGCGCTGGTGATCGATGATGAATCCAGGAAAAACGCAGAATTTAATACCAGCTCCCGCCATTCCTGTCAATGGGAAAAGGCTGTTTTTCACAAGAAGAAAGGAGAAGCTGCCACCCTGATATTACGCATTTTTTCGCGCCTCAATGGCCCGGCTCAAGGTAAGTTCGTCGGCATACTTGATATCCATACCAATGGGAATACCGCAGGCCAGCCTGGTCACCCGGGCGCCACAGCCCTGGAGATGATGACTCAGATAGGCGGCTGTGGCCTCGCCCGGCACAGTGGAGCTGGTGGCAATAAGCACCTCCCTGACCCCCTGTTTGCGAATACGTTGCTCCAGGTCGTTAATCTTTATCTCCCCCGGACCAATACCGTCCATGGGAGAAAGAACGCCGTGCAGGATATGATACTGTCCCTTGAAGACCCCGGTCTTTTCAATGGCCATCAGGTCACCCGACTCCTCCACCACACAGACCAGGGACGAGTCACGCCGACTGTCGCCACAGATGGCACAGGGATCATGTTCGGAAAAGGCGAAACAGTTGGAGCAGAGCTTGATGGCGTCATGCAGGCCGGCCAGATCGCCGGCCAGGGTACGGGCCTCTTCAACCGGCCGCCGCAAGAGATGGAGGGCGAGACGGGTGGCTGTTTTCTGGCCGATACCAGGCAATTTTTTAAAATCGGCGATCAGCTTGTCAAGGGCCGGTGGCACTATGTTCATGGCTTTTATTTGTCGTAATAAATCTTAACTAGTGTTCTGCAAGGAAATTGTCTCCTGGTTGCTTTGCCGCATATCAGCCAAGGAAAAATCCACAAACAAGCTGCCGGCAAGTCTCGACAAAGAACATGCCGTGCATCTCAACCTCATACTTCTCGGGCCTGGCAACTCCTGCACTATCAACCAAACATATTGGGAATATCCAGCCCCATACCACCGGTGAGCTTGGCCATCTCCGCCTGGATCATCTCCTTGGCCTGTTTCATGGCCTCATTAACGGCGGCCACCACCAGATCCTGCAACATAACCGGATCCTCCGGATTAATCACCTCTTTATCGATGGTGATGGAGACCACCTCATGCCTGCCGTTGACCACGGCACTGACCATACCGCCGCCCACGGAGGCGCTTACCGTCTTGTCAGCCAGTTCATTCTGCATTTCAGCCATCTTGGCCTGAAACTGCTGGGCCTGTTGCATAATCGCGTTCATATCCATAACAAAAACTCCATAAAGTAGAAGGATGCGGAATAAAAGGGCAGCATGCGCCCACCCCTGCTCCTTTTTTTACAATCTCAATGTGCTGCGCTGCTTAGCAATTTTAAAATTTCGCCTTTTTTGTTTGATTGAGCGACCGAGTGGCTGAGGCTCAAGAAACAAGGGGCAAGGGGTAAGGGGTCGGCCTGGGGACGGCTTGCGCGGGTCACAAGGCCGACTGGGGAGACGCCCCGACACGGCAACGGCTTTCGCCCTACCCTGCCCCGGCAAAAAACAGGGCTGACTCTGGGAAAGCATTACATCATTGCATCCGGGCGGTGCCACTAGCGGAATTTAGGGCCGGTGCGGATGCCCACCACCTTGCCGTCAAAGATCTCCGTGACTGTCTGCACCAGGGGTTCGGCCGCCAGGGCGCGACGCTCCTGACGCGGACTGGCACCATCTGCCTCGCTGACCTCACAGGCAAGGGAACAGATCTCCATATAGAGTTCCGCCTGAAAAAAATCCTGGGCATAGGTGGTCAAGGCCTTGAGGTTATCACCCTGCGACAGCAGGGTGCAGTCGGCCGGATTGTCAAAACGAACCATCAGTTTTCCCTCTTCCAGGTGAGGGCTGTTGCACAGACGCAGGGTTTGGGCCATCCACGGCTTGCGCTCTTTGACATAGGCGACAAACCCCTGCCATTCCCGCAGCACATCACGCTGCTTGAGCTCGACAACCACACCGCCGCCCTTCTCCTGCGGGGCCTGGGGTTGGGGCGCCGGCCGGCCGGCACCACTGTCCGGGGCTTGCTCAGGCCGCTCAGCCGCGGTCTCCTGCAGCGCTTCCGGCGCGGCGGCCATCGCCGCCTGAGATACAGAATCAACAGCCGAGGCGAGCCGCTCTTCCGGCTCCCGTACCACGGTCTCCGGCCCCGGCCTGGCAGGCGGCGCCGGAGGCCGGGCCGGGTCATTCTTTACAGTTTTTTTTTGAGGCTCGGCAGCCAAAGGGTCGGGGCGGCCGGCAACCAGGCCAGCGCTTGCCGCAATAAGCTTATCAAGACGGGCGGCCAGCTCTGCGGCCGGCATCACCTCGCCCACCTGGCTGGCCCGCACAAAGGTCATTTCCAGGGCCAGTCGCGGTTGGCCGGCATAGCGCAGCTCCTCGGCGCCCTGCATGAAAATCTGAAAGAGCTGATAGAGGGTTTCCTTGCTGACGCCGGCAGCAATCTCCTGCATGATGGTAAGATCCTGGGCCGCCACATCTACCAGGCGGGCCGCATCCTCGGTTGTCTTGCAGATCATCAGGGCCCGAAAAAAGCCGAGGAGATCATCGCTGAACCTCTTGAGATCAACGCCAAGCAGATAGGTCTCTTCAAGAACCTCCAGACAACGGGCCAGGTCTCCGGCCAGCACCGCCTCGGCCAATGTCACAAAAACGCGACGGTCGACAAGGCCAAGAACCTGAACAACATCCTCGTCCTGCACGGTCACGGTGCCGGCACTGTCCTGCGCGGCAAAGGAAAACATCTGATCCAGGAGACTGAGGCCATCACGCACACTGCCGTCCGCCTCCCGAACAATCATCTCCAGGGCGGCCGGCGAGATCGTCACCTCCTCCGCACTGGCTATCTTGGCAAAAAAACGGCTCAGGGTGTCAAAATCCACCCGCTTCAACTCATAGCGCTGGCAGCGGGAGAGAATGGTGATGGGCACCTTGTGCAGCTCAGTGGTGGCGAACATGAAATAGACATGCTCGGGCGGCTCTTCCAGGGTCTTGAGCAAGGCGTTAAAGGCCTCGGCGGTGAGCATGTGCACCTCGTCGATAATGACGATCTTATAGCGCCGGCTGCCGGGAAAAAAACGGATATTCTCCTTGAGTTCGCGGATCTCCTGAATGCCACGATTGGAGGCACCGTCGATCTCCTTGAGATCAACGGCTGTGCCGGCAGTGATCTCCCGACACGACGCACAGACATTACAGGGCACCTCCTCCGCCTCGGACTCGCAGTTGAGGGCCTTGGCCATGATTCTGGCCAGGGTGGTCTTGCCGACGCCACGCACCCCGGAAAAGAGCATGGCATGAGCCACCCGCTGCCGGCGCAGGGCATTTTGCAATGTCCGCACCACCGGCTGCTGCCCAACTACATCATGAAAGTTTTGTGGCCGCCATTTGCGGGCAAGGACGAGATAGGACATAGGGGGAGGGTCGGGGGATACAAAAAAAAGATAGCCAGGCACCCCTGCGGCACACGTCGGGAATCGCTACCGCTGCTTCCTTCCGGACCTGACGGGGTTCACGAGCCGACGTTGCACAGGACCCGGCTATCAAAATATTGCATTTTATCAGCCATTACCCAGGCAGACAAATAATGGTATATGATGGCGGAGAGAGAGGGATTCGAACCCTCGATAGCTTTCACTATACACACTTTCCAGGCGTGCTCCTTCGGCCTCTCGGACACCTCTCCGCACTCTTTGAGATGATCTGACCACCCCAAATTGAGGTCGACACTCTACCCGGTTGTCATTTCTTTTAAAAGAGTTTTTTTTGCAGTTCCTCTTTTTGCCGCCCCCAGCGTGCCGGCAATAACAGCGTGGTTGTTTTCAGGAATCTCGTGAGCCGGGCTTCCGGCGGGGGCCTGCTTGGCCGAACCGGCACTTTTTCAACCATACTTCTTACGTTTGCGCTCCCTGAGCAGAAGCTTGACCGGGGAATGAATCAGGCCAAGCTCTTCCCGAAACTGGTTCACCAGAAAACGGTAGTAGGAAAAGTGTATGCCTTTGGGATAGTTGGCAAAGAGAACAAAGGTCGGCGGCGAGGTCCCCACCTGGGTTGTGTAGTACAGCTTCAGGCGGCGGCCCTTGTGCAGGGGGGGCACATGCGTCTCCGTGGCCCTCTTCAGAATCTGGTTGAGGGAATTGGTGGTAAAGGTGGATGTGTACTGGGCAAACACCTCATTAATGGTCAGCAGGATCTTGGTCAGCGACATGCCGGTGAGGGCGGAGATCTTGAGGATCGGCGCATAGGGCATGAACTTGGTGGCCATGGTTACCTCATCCATGATCCAGCGCTCCCTCTTCTTCTCACCCCGCACCAGATCCCACTTGTTGACAAGGATCAGACAGGCACGGCCCCGCTCCATGGCATAACCGATAACCTTGGTATCCTGTTCGGTAATCCCCTCACTGGCGTCCACCAGCAGCAGGGCGATATCACAGCGTTCCAAGGAGGAAAGGGCACGCATGACGCTGAACTTTTCAATCTTTTCGCGAACCTTGCCCTTGCGGCGGATACCGGCCGTGTCGATGAGCAGATACTGCTTGCCGTTTTTCTCCAGGAGACTGTCCACGGAGTCGCGCGTCGTGCCGGGTATATCGGAAACCAGCATACGATCCTGGCCCAGCAGTTTATTAATCAGCGACGATTTGCCGACATTGGGCCGGCCGATGCAGGCCACCCTGATGGCCTCTTCAGGTATGTCCGGGCGCTCGTCACCATCGGGCAGGGCGGCAAAGAAGGCCTCGAAAAAAGTCTTGAGACCATAGCCATGCGCTGCTGAAACGGCCCAGAGATCATCTATGCCCAATTCATAAAACTGACTGAGGATCTCCCCTTCCCTTTCCGGACCATCCACCTTGTTCACCAGGTGGTAGACCGGCTTGCCGGCGCGGCGCAGGCGGCTGACCACCTCGTAATCCTCGGCCAGCACACCGCCCACGCCATCCATGACGTGGATGATAATATCCGCCTCCTGGATGGCGGCCCAGGTTTGATCCTGGATCTGATCGGTGATGACGTCATCGGCGCCGCCCAGTTCAATACCGCCGGTATCCACCAGGATAATACGGCGCTCATCCCAGACCACCGGCCCGTAATGGCGATCGCGGGTGACGCCGGGGGTGGGATCGACAATGGCCTTATTGGATTTGGTCAGCCGGTTGAACAATGTGGATTTACCGACATTGGGACGGCCCACCAAAGCGACAAGGGGCACATCGCGGCCGCGATCTTCACTGATACGTTCGTTCATTATCTCTCTTCCATCAGGATGTGTCCCGCCTGCGCAAAGGCCTGGGCCTCGCGCAGCTCAGCACAGATATCGGCAACAAGAGCCCTAAGCTGCGGCAGACGATCATCCATGCCGTCTAAAAGCTGCTGAAGACTGAGAGCAGCGGGCATAATATATTGTTCAAAAAAAACTTTCGCCTTCCGCTGCGACAAAAAGGCAAAGGCCCCGAGAATCTGTAGATTTCTCTGCAGGGCCAGAAAGGTGTAGCCCTGCCGAAAACCTTCTCCGTCAAAATCGGCTAAAAGCGCGGCGGCCTGCTCCACATAGTAGGCAAAAATCTGTTCCTGCTCCGTCGGCAGCAGCCCGGCATAGGGATCAAGCAGCAGGGAGGCCAGGTCATAGGCCAGGGGGCCGAAACGGGCGCCCTGAAAATCAATAATGCGAACCCTGCCCTCATGCACCATGAGGTTGCGGGACTGAAAATCCCTGTGCAACAAAAAATCATGGCGCTGGCGCGCCGCACTCCGGGCAATCTCGACAAACTCACGGTGTAAGCCGCTCTCATCAACCAAGCGACCCATATACTCCCGACAAAAGGCATCAAGGAAATAGCCCGACTCCCGTTCCAGCATGAGAGACATGTCATAGCGGGCCGTATCCCAGCAGCAACGCTCGTCAAATCCCTTGGCACCGTCGATCTGCAGCCGCAAGAGAGCGTCAACCGCCTGTCGGTAAAGGGGCAGAACGTCACTAAAGCTGCCGCGGCCCGCCACCAGGGCATGCAGATGGACATCGCCGACATCCTCAAAGAGGATAATACCCCTGTGGCGATCATAGCCCAGGACCTGCGGAACCGGTACACCGGCATCGCTCAGGTGGCAGGCAATGGTGTAGCTGGAGCGTGCCTCGGCCATGGCCTTGGCATGGCCGGCCGCCGGGAAGACCGCCACACAGGGGAAATCGCCGGTTATCCTGTAGAAGAGGCGATCCGAGCCATCACCGGCCAACTGTCGCACCTGCCGAGGCGCCGTCTGGCCCGCCACTTGGGCCAGCAACTCGCCGAGCTGGGCCCGTTGGGGCGCCCTTTCCTTTTTTTCAGTTTTTTGCGCCATCATTTGAAAAAACCTTGCCATGCCACTATCAACCTACACAATCTCAAGGAGATAACACAAGCCGGCAAGTTGAGTTCGTACCTCTCCGAGCTGGTGGCGGAAATGCCTCAAACAAAAGAGAGGCCATCTTGAATACTTGCTCTTTTGGGCCGATTTTGTTTTCATCGCCCGCGAAAACAAAAATCCTCACATATGCCCGATATGCTGCCTGCCCGCAAGAAATGCCCCTGGGGCAGTTTTTATCTTCCAGGGGTCTCCAGCTCGAACAGGTAAGCGAGCAAAGCGAGACTCCGCAATATCTCATTATTCAAGATACCCTGGAACATCTCTCTTCAGACAATAATGGTATCCTGCAACCGGCTGTCCGGGGCCACTCGGGCGCCCGGCCAAACCACCACCCTGGTCAGGCAAGCCCCCGCACCGATGCGGGCCCCGGGCCCGACGGCCGCCCAATCATGCAGCTCCACCTCCGGCAGGTCCAGATCAGGGGCCAGGCAGAAGGATGAGGCCGCGCCGAAACGTGGATCGGTCAAGAGCCGGCCATGCAGGGCCAGATAATCAGCCGGCGTCCCCATATCACTCCAGAAATGATCTTCCGCCACCAGGGCCCTGATCTGCATGCCCCGCCTCAGCCAGTGCCGATAACAGTTGATGATATCATAAAAAGAGGCGGGCGGAATGATTTCCAGGAGCTGCGGCTCAATAATGTGGATACCGGTGAAGGCCAGCAGACGGGCGGCCCGAGCATATGGTGCAAAATCGATTATGGTGCCGCGCTCATCCACACTCACCTTGTTGAAGCGTGGAAAATCATGCAGCACCAGGCTGGCCGGGCCGCCACTCTGCAGATGCGCCTCATAGAGCGCCGCATAGTCAAGGGTGTGAAAGATATCGCCGTTGACCACCAGCACCGGCTCCCTGCCCAGCCAGGACATGGCATTGCGCAGACCGCCGCCGGTGCCCAGCACCTCCTCTTCGGCAAAGAGGGTGACCCCGGCCCTGTCAGCCATGGCCGTCTTGATCTGCCCGGCCAGGTGATGGCAGTTGACCGCCACCTCGCTGAAACCGGCCGCCTGCAGGTCGGTCACGGTGCGGTGCAACAGGGGAATATTCAACACGGGAAAGAGGGGCTTGGGGCGCTGCGCGCTGTAGGGCAGCAAGCGGGTGCCGAGCCCGGCCGCGAGAACCATGGCTTTCATAGAGAGTGTCCGGAGGCGTCAATAATCAGAAGGTGATATTGTCCGATGCGTCTCCAGAGACGCCGACAACAATGATGCCGGCCCTGTTGGCCGCGGCAATGACCTTCTCGGCATCAAAGAGCAGGGCCTGCCCTGTTTCAACAGCCAGCACACCGGCCCTGACCTCCTGCATGGAGGCAATGGTCTGCAGGCCAATGGCCGGCAGATCAAAGCGAAAATCCTGGTCCGGCTTGCGGACCTTGACCACAACCGCCTTTTCCTTGGCCAGGGCGCCACCGCGTCTGATGGTGGCATCAGTGCCGTCAATGGCCTCCACGGCCAGCACCGTTCGGTCACGAACCACCACACATTGCCCGATATCAAGGTCGCCAATGGCCTTGGCCATCCGAAAACCGAAGCGAATGTCGTTGAGCTGCTCCTTGTCCGGCTTCTTCGTGGTCAACACTCCCTGGGGGAAGAGGAGATCCTGCAGGTAGCAGGTGGACTCCAGGACCACAAGGCCCTCACGCTCAAGCTCAGCCGCTATGGCGCGCAGGATGGCGTCATCCTGCTTGACATCAATTTTATTCCACAGGGACAGGCCGCGCAGGTCAGGAAAGATATCACGGAAGATCCTCGTTTTGGTGATGGTCCCTAAAAAGACAACCTCGCCAACCCCCTCACCTTTAAAAAACTTGAGGATCTTACCGAGCTGGCCCAGTTTCACCCAGCAGAAGCCATCGGCCAGCTCCTGCAGATCAGGGGAGGTTTCACCCTTATGGCCGGCAACATAGACCTGTCGCCCCTCCCTTTGGGCGGCCCGGCAAAAGAGGTGGGGAAACTGCCCTCCTCCGGCAATGATGCCGATCTTCTCAGTCATCGCTGCTTAACCGCGCGACATTCCGGCTGGACACCTTGAAAAAATTTACCATGCGGGCCACCGGCGGGCAATCGCCATAGTCTTTGACCACCTGGGCCAAGGCATCCTGCAGCAGGAGATCCTCTGACTTAAAGATCACCATAAAGGCCTTATTGAGGTTACGGATATCTTCACTGGCAAAGCCCGCCCTCTTCAAACCGATGCGATTAATGGAGCGGATCTGCAGCTCATTGCGGATGCCGGCAACAATGACATAGGGCGGAATGTCAAGGCTGATACCACTCATGCCGCCGATATAGGCGTATTCACCAATGCGGACAAACTGGTGGATTGCCGTCATGCCGCCGACGGTGGCCCGATCACCAATCTCCACATGGCCGCCCAGGGTGGCGTTGTTTACCATAATAACATGGTTGCCGATGATACAGTCGTGGGCCACATGGCAATAGGCCATGACAAGATTATTATTGCCGATTGCGGTTCTACCGTGGCCGCCGGGCGTGCCGCGGTGCATGGAGACAAATTCGCGGATATGATTGTTGTCACCGATGACCAGCTCGGTCTCCTCACCATGATACTTCAGATCCTGGGGTGGAAAACCAATACAGGTAAAGCTGCCGATGGTGTTATCCTTGCCGATGGTGGTTGGCCCCGAGACATGGGCATGGGAACCGATAACGCTGCCGGCGTCGATTTTGACCCCGGCATCAATAATGGCATAGGGGCCGACCTCAACCGAGGAGTCGAGTTCCGCCTTGGCGTCGATGATGGCAGTAGAATGAATGGACATACTCAAATTTTTCCTTGCAAAGTCTAATTACGAAAAGGTGGCCATCAGTTGGGCCTCGGCGGCTACTGCGCCATCAACAAGGGCCTTGGCATCCATCTTTATCACCTTGCCCTTGCGACGAGTAATAACAATCTCATAGACAATCTGGTCACCGGGGACCACCTTGCGTCGAAAACGGGCCTTGTCGATACCGGTAAAATAGACAAGGCTTTCCCCCACCCTCTCCTGCTCGGTGAGAAAGGCCAAAACAGCGCCGGCCTGGGCCATGCCCTCGACAATGAGCACCCCAGGCATCACCGGTTCCACCGGAAAATGCCCCTGGAAAAAAGGCTCGTTGATCGTGACATTCTTCAGACCACTGATCTTTTCTCCTGCCGTATAATCCAAGACGCGATCGATTAACAGAAAAGGATAGCGGTGCGGCAGAAGGCGCAGAATTTCGAGAATATCCAAAGGTGCTACGGGGTCGCTCATTGTTCACTCCAGGAATTAAACAAAGGCCGGGCTTTTACCTCTTCGTGCCTTTTTTTTCTTCTAGCAGCTCGGCAAGCTGCTTACCAAGGTCTCGAACGTCTTTAACAAGTTGCGGCAATTTTGAAAAGGCCGAACTTGCCCGAAGCCAGGTTCGATGGTCAATGGCCGGGTAACCGCTCAGCACACCCTGCTGAACACTGCCCGCCACCCCGGCCTTGCCGCCCACCATAACGCCATCCCCCAGGGCAACATGATCGGTGACAGCCGCCTGCCCGCCCAGAACAACGCCGCGGCCGAGGGTGGTGCTACCGGCCACGCCGGATTGAGCCGCCAGCAGACAGCCCTCCCCCACCGAAACATTGTGCGCCACCTGGACGAGATTGTCGATCTTGGCTCCCTGCCTGATAATGGTTGCACCAAAGGTGGCCCGATCCACACAGGAATTGGCGCCTATCTCCACATCATCCTCCAGAATGACAACACCGACATGGGGCCGTTTGACATGGCGGCCCTGCTCATCCTGCACATAACCATAGCCGTCACTGCCGATCACCGAATTGCTCTGGACGACAACGCGATTACCGATGCGACAGCCGGCCCGGATAACGGCACCCGCCATCAGGATCACATCATCACCGATCACCACGTCATCGCCGACCACAACCCCGGGCTCCATGCGCACCCGCTCTCCGACGACAACGCGGTCACCCAGGACCACCAGGGCGCTGATGGAAACCTGGGCGGGGACATGACACTCCCTGCCGATGTGGGCTGCCGGATGAACACCACCGGCAACAAACTCCTGCTCCAGAAACCTTTGGTGGATTTTGGTAATTGCCAGGGCGGGATTTTTCACCCTGATTGCCGATCGGTCCGTGTCGACGCCGACAGGCACCACCACGGCGCCGGCCCTTGTCCGTTGCAACAGGGCTTCTTGGCCGCCCTTCATGAGAAAGGTGATATCATGTCCGGCGGCTGCCTCAAGATCGGCAACACCGGCAATACGCCGGTCACCGTCTCCGACAAGCTCTCCACCGACAAACTCTGCCAACTCCTTGAGTAAAAAAGTCTTACTGGTCATCGCGCAAACCTTATTTGGGGGAGTAAGGTAATGTCATGGAAATTCTCCAGCCTGCAATTCAAGCTCCCCTCAAAAAAAGAGGCTGAACCCTAGAAGAAGGTCCAGCCTCAAAAATGTTGGGGAGGGGGCTCCGGCAATCAATTCTGGGAATTAATACGATCCCGTAATATACCCGAAGGTTTAAAGGTGACCACCCGGCGCGCTTCAAGAATCAACTCTTTGCCGGTCTGCGGGTTGCGTCCCCGCCTGGAGTTTTTTTCCTTCACGTTAAACTTACCAAAACCGCTGATGAGCAGATCCTCGCCGCCTGCCAGGCATCCTTTGGTAACCCGCAAAAAGGCCTCCACTGTCTCGGCAGCCTGGGCCTTGGTTAAGTTGTGGGTTTGATACACCTTTTGCACAAGATCCGCCTTCGTCAAAGTCATTTGTCCCTCCCTATCGCTAGGTTTGCCCCTTGGGTATGAGTCAGCTACATTATTTCTCACAAAAAAGAGTATCTATTCTTGCCGTCCCTGTCCAGATAAAATCAATAAAAACATTAACATCTGTCTTTTTTAGCCCACCACCGCAGCCATTTTAAAGATGGGCAGATACATGGCGATTACCAGACCACCAATAAGACCACCGAGAAAGACCATCATCAACGGCTCAATAGATGCTGTTAAATTATCCACCGCCTGATCAACCTCCTCGTCGTAAAAGTCGGCGATCTTCTCCAGCATGACATCCAGGGCGCCGGTGGATTCACCGACATTAATCATCTGCACCACCATACTGGGAAAGACCCCGGTTTCTTCCAGAGGTTCGGCAATGGTTCTACCCTCGGTGATACTATCCGCCACACGCACCACCGCCTGTTCGACAATCTTATTGCCGGCGGTTCGGGCCACAACGGTGAGCGACTCAAGAATGGGCACACCGCTTTTGAGCATGGTCCCCAGGGTTCTGGTGAATTTGGCAACAGCAATACGACGCAGCAGGGTGCCGACAATGGGTGCATTGAGCAACATCTTATCGATGGCATAATGGCCCTTTTCCGTGGCATAAAACTTTTTGACGGCAAAAACAGCAGCAAACATCAGGGCAAGGATCACATACCACTGGCTCTTGGCAAATTCACTGGCGTTCACCACCATCTGGGTCGGCACGGGCAGGGCCTGACCAAAGGAGGCAAACATCTTGGAAAAGACAGGTACGACAAAGATCAGGATAACGGCCGTGATAATCATGGAAATAGCCAGACAGATCACCGGATAGGTCATGGCCCCCTTCACCTTCTTCTTCAGGGCCATGTTCTTTTCCATAAAGGCCGCCAGACGCCGCAAAATAGTGTCAAGAATACCCCCCACCTCACCGGCATCAACCATGTTGCAGTAGAGGTTGTCAAATATCTTGTCATGCTTCTTCATGGCATCGGCAAAGGTGGTACCGGTCTCCACATCCATGCGCACTTCATTGAGAACCTTTTTAAAGGTTGGGTTTTCCTGCTGATTACCGAGGATATCGAGGCTCTGAACCAGGGGCAAACCAGCATCAATCATGGTGGAGAGCTGCCGGGTGAAGATCACCACGTCCTTGCCTGTGACCTTGGGCTGAAAGAAACTTATATTTTCAAAGATATCCTTCGGTGCCTCTTTGAGGCTGCTGATTTTGATTCTGTTTTTTCGGAGTTGGGCTTCGGCGGCCGCCTCGTTGGGAGCGTCAATCTTTCCCTTACGTTTTTCACCGTAAGAGTTCACCCCCTTCCACACGTAAATAGGCATATCTTCCCTCTTTTTAACTTCAGCTATGTGTAACCGTCTGTTATTGCAAAGAGATAATATAGGATGATCTCTTGAAAAACAAGCATAATGCCGGCCACACTGTTCCGCCCCCAACCATGTGCCGCCACGTCTCCCCGGCAACCAAAGGTGACGCCTCACTTTATCGTTGACAAGCGTAACAAGAACAGCTAATAGATATCCTTTTTTATAAGAATAGTTCCATTACGCACTTACCTAACGCCAACCTGTCAATAATATTACTTTTCCGGCGTTTAGTACAAGATTTTATAGCTAATTTTTTTAAGGAGCTTCTGTTATGGCAAAGGCGAGCAAAACTAAAGAGCCCCAACAAACCGAGCTGCACAGCAGCGGTTTTTTCAAACCGGTCATTGAAAAATGTGATGGCTGCGACCGTATCATTGAGGTGGACAACAGCAAGTATTGTCACACCTATGCCTTTCCCGAGGCCAAGTGGCGGCTCGGCATCTGCAACTTTGCAACCCATGTCAAGCCGGAGCTTAATGTCATTAAGGTGAAAATCAACCCGCTCAAGGCCTCCAAGCGCGCCTCGGCCAAGAAAAAATAACCTGGCTGTCGGCTGGTTGCCCAATCAAAAACGGGGTGGTTGCTGTGAGAGCAACCACCCCGTTTTTTATTGGGCATGGGGCCACAAGGTGCGGATAAACTCCTCATCCGCCAAAATAGCCCGAAACCTCTCGTAGTTTTCCCGGAAATGGTCCGGAGCACAGCCGCTTTCGAGTAAACGACCTGCCACGCCGAGCAACAATTCCTCCGACCGGTCATTGATGGCATAGAGCACCTTATCCATGACCTGCTGCGGTTTTGTCTCATAGGGCGGCAACTCCTTGCCCAGGGCTATTTCCACCAGCGTCGCATTCAACTCCGGCAACAGCTTGACCACCTTGGGGACATCATAGATATCGGCAATCGCCAGTAACTGTTGACGCATTTCAGGGGAGAGCCCGGCCAGCAGTGCTTGCAGCTCCTCCTGATTGCCCATGTTTTCTTCGCAGAACAAAAGACGCACATAGGGCATCAAGTCTTCCCGGGTCAACTTCCCCCTCCGGCATTCAGTACTAAGCCACTCAACCTGCATCTCAGGCGTTCTGGCAATAAAAGGCAGGTATTTCTGATACCAGCGCCTCGCCCGCTGACCATTTTCCCGTTGTTCACTCTTTTGTGCCATACGTCTCACGCAGCACCTTGTTGATAATATATTTGAAATAGGGAGCGGTGAATGGTTTTGTCACATATTGACTCGCCCCGCAACGATAGGCCTTGACAAGGGTACGCACTTGCGCCTCTGCGGTCAACAACAGAAAAGGCAGGTGAGATGTGCGCGCATCAGCCCGCACCCTGATGAGCAGATCAAGACCCGTCAGGCCGGGCATGGCCAGATCGGAGAGAATCAGACCTATACGCCTTTTGTCCAGAACCCGGCACGCCTCTTTGACGCCCCCGGCCTCAAAGATGGAGACAAACCCCATAGTGTGCAGCTGTTTCGTGATGATACGCCGCATTACCCTTGAGTCGTCAACAACCAGTATGGGGATGGTGTGTAGGTCCATGGCCACAAGTAAAAAAATCGTTTCAACTGCGCAGAGCAGTTGACGTTCCAGGTCCTGATGCGAATGAGACCTCGCCGTATAGTGCCTGTCTTCTTGGCGGCAACCTGGTGTTGAGATACCTATTCGACATGAAACGAGTTCAAGGCTGTTTCGGACGTATGATGCCGCGAGAATTCAGGAGCCAGGAATCAGAAGAAAAGCTTGAAAAGTGTCTGTCCAGAAATAGGTCATTTCGGAGTCTCGCTCCGCTCGCTTACCTGTTCGAGTTCAAGAAGCAAAGAAAATAAAAAGCGCGCCCTGAAAGAAGTGCCCTTGGGGTGCAGCATATTAATACTATGTGAGCATTTTTATTTTCTATGCTACGAAGAAAGCGGGCAAAGTGGCAATTATCCAAGATCGCCATTATTCAAGATACCCTGCAGTATGCCCTGAAAAGAGCGGTGCCGAGAGCAGGCGTGACACCACTGTTTTCTATGATTGACCCCTCAAAATGGGTACTGTAAAGTATTGCAGCGCTTAATATACAGAGCTTTTGTCAATAATGCGATAATCTCTATAATCCTAAACCACCTTATCTGCACATGCCAAAAAAACAATCTACTCCAGCGATTTTACCCATTCTCATCATTCTGGCGGTGATCGGCGGCGGTCTCTACTTTCTTTTCAGGCCTCAACCGGACACAGTGGTCAGGCAGGCGCCGTCGTTCGACCAGGATCAAGGCGCGGGACAAGAGACGGCGCCGCAGAGGGTGCAGCGCCCGGATACGCAGGATAATCAAGTTGCCTCATCCCCCTCCACTGAAACAGGCGCATTACGACAGGCTCCCATGGTGGCCACCCTGAAAGACCCTTGCCGGG
Source organism: Desulfobulbaceae bacterium (assembly GCA_002868945.1). GTDB lineage: Bacteria > Desulfobacterota > Desulfobulbia > Desulfobulbales > SURF-16 > BM506. Next base: position 88,674 of record PKTX01000046.1, on the reverse strand, counting down.
AAAAAACTGCCCGGCTTGACGAATTTTTCAGCTACCTTGATGAACAGGAGTATATTGAGGGGTATCAATTTCCCGAGGGCAGCAAGAAGATGCTCAGCACCCTGGCTAACGACCTGCTCGCCAGTCCGCCGCCGCTCAACAATGACCGGCTCAATGGCGTTGACAAGGCGCGCAATGCTGCCCATATCTATCGCGTCGTGGGCGGCCAGAATCTCTTTTTTCTTCTCAAGATTATCGACAACGAACGCGACCTTCTCGAAGAGGTTGCCGCCGACTTTTATCAATGGTTCACGATCTCGGACCAGTGTCGCGGCCACAGCTACCCATTGCGGCCGAGTCTTGAAGAACTCTATGAATATGCCTCCTTCTTTCTGCATAGCACCGGAGGCCAGGCCTACCTGGCTCGCCGTGAACCAAGCCTTGCCCTGCTCTGCCGTTTTTATTCTATTGTCATTATTCATGAGGCGGAAAAGAACGGCCTGAACTCTCACCAGATAGATCTCTCGCCCTATCTCTTCGCCATAACAAACGAGATGAAGGAGACGGAAGATCTGGCCCAGAAGCAGCGCTATCTGACGACACTCCATGCCATTATCGGCTCGGAGTCCATATCATCGCCTTCATTCTGAACCACGGGGTATTGCAGCTGCAACAAATAGGATAGCACGACACAGACAAGGACGGGCCCGCCGCTGTCACTTCCACAAAAAAACTGCGGTAGCCACCATGTGACAAATCCACCTGGTGGCATACCACAGTCTCTGAACATGGTTCAAACAGGCCTTGGGCATTACGTGATCCACCCGCCTTCAGGGCCCTGGCAATCAGTGCCTGTCCAGAAAGAGACCTTTGCCGGACAGGAACGAAGGGCTACTCTTCTTCGTCCTTCTCCTGCTCATTGGTGATTTTCAGCAGCTTATCACCCGGTTTCAGAGCGGCGCCCATCTTGGTGCTGATACTTGCCACCACCCCATCCACCTTGGACTGGACCGGCGTCTGCATCTTCATGGCCTCAACTACCACCAGGGTATCACCAACACTGACCTCCTGACCAACCTCAACCGCTATCTCGCAGACATTGGCGGTGAAGGGAGCCCGGACATCACCCACGGCTGCCAACTCCTCAATCTCCTCCTTGCCGATCTCCGGCTCGGCCGCAGCAGCACCCGCCTTCTGTTCCGCAGCCATTATATAACTGCGATTGTGATGATCCACGGTGAGATAGATGGTTGTTTTCCCTTCTTCATCTTCCTGGGCCGGACCAATGGTGATCAGGTGATCCTTGCCGAGATGATCATTGAAGCTGAGGTCCTCGCCCAGATCAAATCCGCCGCGCTTCAGGAAGATAGAGGGCGGCAGCACATAGACCTTGCCGAACTTCTCTTCAAACTTGAAGAATTCCACGGCATCGTTGGGATGTTGGAGATAGAGGACAAGCTGCTGTTCAGTGGGCTCCTTGCCGATCCGCTCGGTCAGGGTCTGGCGTTCCTTCTCAAGATCCATATCCTCGATATCCTCAAGGCCGCCCTCTTCCTCAAGGACCTGCTGCCATTTGGGGCCAAGGACCTTCTCATAGATCCAGTCCGCCGGCTTATAGAAGGGAAATGGGCCATATTTGCCAAGCAGAAGGTTACGCAGATCACCGGAGGCGTTGCCGTAACGGTCGCCGCCCTGCACATTAGAGACGGCCGTGGTCCAGAGGATCTGCGATCCAGGGGTTACGGACCAGTAATTACCAAGCTCCTTCTGGACCAGAGGCAGCTCCTTGTGGAGAATATCAGGCATCTTTTTCAGAAAGCCGCCCTTATCGGCCTGCTCAAGACTGGAGCCCATGGCGCCGCCGGGCAGCTTGTGGATCTGCACGGTGGGCAGGAAGCCCTTGAACTGCGACTCAAAGATCTCGTAGTGGGGACGCTCGTCACGAATGGCATCGGAAGAGGCAATCACCGCCTCCGGATCCACAGTCACCGCCTTATGGCCATAATCTTCCAGGGTCTGCATAACGCTGAGAATAGGCGGCGGTCCGTAAAAACCACAGAACGAGTGATCCGAGGCATCAACGATATTGGCGCCGTTCAAGACAGCGGCCGTGATCCGGCCGATATCATTGCCATCCGTGTTATGGCCATGGTAATGGAGGACCAGATCCGGATGTTTATCCTTGATGGCGCTGACCAGATCCCCGATCCGTTTGGGCGTACCCAGGCCGCCATGGTTCTTGATACAAAGGACAATATCCTCGCCGGTCACGTCAAGGATCTCATCCACCTTACTGACGTAGAAATCGTCGGTATGCTCCGGGCCGGTGGAAAAGCAGATACAGGGCTCGAGAATCTTCCCGGCGGCCTGAACCTCTTCAAAGACCGCCTTCATATTGGGGATGTAATTCATGAAGTCAAACACCCGCCAGACATCGACATACTTGGCAAACTCCCGAACGGTAAGACGAATAACGTTCTGGGGGTAGGGGCGATAGCCGAAGAGATTGACGCCGCGGCACAGGGTCTGGAACATGGTGTTGGGCATGGCCTCCCTGAGCAATTTAAGCTTCAGAAAGGGATCAACCTGCTTACGCAGGATATCGACATGCACCGAGGCCCCGCCGGTGATCTCCAGGGAAAAATAGCCCGCCTTTTCCCGTTGCTCGGCAGCCAGCAAATCAGTGTGCAGCAGAATTCTGTTTTTGAAATCGGACTGGGACAGGTCACGGGCCGTATTGGTGATGTAATAACCATCAGCCTCGCGCACGGTCTTGAGTACTTCCTTTATATTCATCCCTTGAACAATGCGGTTCATGGTGACTCCTCTTCTATATTTTTACGCAAAAAGCTCTTCAACGCAGACCGACCCTCGGGCCGGGCCAGGAACCCTAGGCGGCATAAGGATTGAAGCCCTTATGGTGGATCTCGGCAATGAGAGCGGCAAGCTTATTCACCTCGGAGTCATCATCCTTGTACTCCAGGAGCTCCGGATGATTATCCAGGTAGGATGTGTCAAAATCACCTGACTGGAACTGGGGGTCATTGACCAGCTGCAGATAAAAAGGAATAGTGGTCTTGGGGCCGGTGATGACATAGTTGGCGAGGCAGCGCCGCAGACGATCAACCGTCTCGTTCCAGGAAAAGCCGAACACCGTCATCTTGACCAGCAGTGAATCATAGACCTGCGGAATGGTATAGCCCTGGTAGACAAAGCCGTCGAGACGCACCCCATAGCCGCCCGGAGAGCGATAGGTGGTCACGGTTTTGCCGCCCTCAGGCATAAAGTTGTTCTGGGGGTCTTCGGCATTGATGCGCATCTCAATGGCATGACCACGAATCTGGATATCTTCCTGCTTAAAGAGCAGCTTCTTGCCAAAGGCCAGTTTGATCTGGGTCCGGACAATATCAATACCGGTGACCATCTCGGTGACGGTATGTTCCACCTGGATACGGGTATTAATCTCCATGAAGTAGAAATTCATATCCTTATCAATGAGAAACTCCACGGTACCGGCATTGGTGTAGTTGGCGGCCTTGGCGGCCCGCACTGCCGTATCACAGATCTCATCAAGCAGTTTGTCGTCCTTGATCAGTGAAGGGGCGATCTCCACCAGCTTCTGATTGCGGCGCTGGATGGAACAGTCGCGGGTGCCCAGGTGAACGGTGTGGCCGTACTGATCGGCTATAACCTGCACCTCGATATGTTTGGGAGTCAGCACCACCTTTTCCAGATAGACATTGTCATTGGTGAAGGCGGCCCTGGCCTCGGCCCGAGCAATGGGCAGCTGTTCTTTCATCTGGCTGTCGTTGTCCACCTGACGGATACCGCGGCCGCCACCACCGGCCGTGGCCTTCAGCATCACCGGATAGCCGACCCGATTGGCAAACTCAATGGCCTTTTTGACCGCCTCTGTTTCGTCGGCAGGCAGATTATCGGTGCCGGGCACCATGGGGATATCGGCCTCAGCCATGATGCGACGTGCCGTCACCTTATCGCCGAGATTATTGATCACCTCGGACCGGGGCCCGATAAAGGTGATGCCGTTTTCCTCACAGGCCTTGGCAAAACCGGGATTCTCGGCCAGAAAGCCATAGCCGGGATGAATACCGTCGATATTATGATTTTTGGCAACCTTGATAATCTTATCGATATTAAGATAATCGATGCGCGGGCCATCACCGATCCAGATGGCTTCATCTGCAACACGAATATGAAGAGCCGCGTTATCCGGTGTTTCGTAAAGAGCTACAGCAGTATACCCAAGCTCCTGAATGGCTCGAATAATCCGGCACGCGATTTCACCACGATTTGCTACCAGAATTTTCTTTTTCAAAAGGACACCTCTTCGCTAAATTTCTATTTCAAACCAGCCCGTTGTCCTTGAGCAGGCCGCCAGGCCGGACAGTCTGAAAACCTCTCCGGCCGTGGCAGGAGATGCTCCTTGTTCCGGGATTGCTTCCCTTCCGTCAGGCAATGATTTGCAAGAGGATAAAATGACGGAAAAACAAGACAGTTACCCATTTGTCACAAGGCCTGAACAGGCCTCATTCCGCAGGGCAAACAGCAGAGTACGCTACCATATTTTTTTTTCTCAGGCAAGATGGAAAACCACCGAGCAAAGAGTGCGACACCAGAGAGACTGGCAGCGGCAGATGTGGTTGACGGCACCTGAAAAGAGGAGGCAGAGTTGCAAAAAAACTCGGCGGAACCGGCCGCGTCGCGGTTCAGACACGGCCCGACCAGAGACGCCCGGCCAGACCGGAAACGCGCCGAACAGCCGAGGTCACGGCCTGCCGCAAAACCTCCTCGCTGCCCCAGAGCTGCACCGAGTAGCGTGCCCTGGTCAGGGCGGTGTAGAGCAACTCGCGGCCCAGGATGGCCGACGACTTGGGCGGCAACAGCACCACCACCCGGTCAAACTCAGAGCCCTGGCTTTTATGGATGGTCATGGCATAGGCCGGATCATAGGGCGGCAGGCGCCGGGCCGGAATGAGACGCACCCCGTCATGCTCGGCAAAGCAGGCCTGGAGACGGCCCTGCTCCTCCACCACCACGCCGGTGTCGCCATTATAGAGTTGCAGGCCATAGCTGTTGCGGGAGATCATGACCGGCAGCCCGGCATAGGGCATCAGGCCTGTTCCACCGCTGGCCCTGTCCACCAGGATTTTATTAACCTCCTCCATGCCGGCCATGCCCCGCCGGTGGGCGCAGAGCACCCCCAGGCCCGCCAACTTGTCGAGCTGGGCCTCCTTGGTGCCACCGGCCATGAGCTCGGCAAAACCGGGCACAAGCTGCGCCTCCACCAAATCATGACACTGGTCGCCATATTCAACCAGCTCCACATCCGGGCAGCCGGGATCGGCCAGGACGGCCAGGGCCTTTTGAAAATCACCCTCCTTGACCGCCTGGCTGAGCCGCCGGATGCCGCTTTCCGCCTTAAAACGGTAGGAGGTCTGCAGGGTGACAATGGCATCGGCCAGCTCCTGCCGGGCCGGCGGCGTATCTGCCAGGTCAAGGGCAAAGTTCTTGGCCATGTCCCGAAAGGCGTCACTGAATCCCTGGCCATGCCGGCAGATATCCCCCAGCACCGCACCCGGCTGCACTGAGGCGAGTTGAAAATGATCGCCCAACAGGATCAGGGTGGCGTGGGACGGCAGGGCCGCCATGAGCTGCGCCATCAGGGGCAGATCCACCATGGAGGCCTCATCGATCACCACCAGATCGGCGACCAGGGGGTGAGCCTCGTCATGGCGCGGCCTGCCGCCCACCAATCCCAGGAGGCGGTGAATGGTCACTGTTTCATGGGGCAGGGCCTGCCGCACCTCGGCACTAAGGGGCAGATTGCCCTTGGCCGTGATAATGGCCTGCTGCAGACGGGCCGCGGCCTTCCCCGTGGGGGCAGCCAGGCGGATCACCTGCTGCCGACCCGAATGAAGCTCCAGGAACAGGGCGAGTATCTTGGCCACCGTGGTGGTCTTACCGGTACCGGGGCCGCCGCTGACCACGGTGAATTTCCGGGTAAGAGCGGCCAGGGCCGCCACCTGCTGCCAGTCGGGGTCGCCACCAGACGGGGCAGGGAAAAGCCTGGCCATGGCTGCCCTGATCGCAGCCGGATCAATGCCCTGCAGATCCATGGCCTGCCGATGCCTGATGAAATCCGCCACCATGGCCTCGGCCCGATGATAGCGATGCAGATAAAGATAATGGCCATCTATAATAAGCGGCCTCTGGCGGCCGGCCTCCCCCACCACCGGCGTGGCCAGAAGCTGTCGGCGCAAGGTCTCATACTCGGACCCTGGGGCGACCTCTCTCAGATCAAGACAGATATGGCCCTCTGCCCGGGCGCGACTCAGCAGCTCAGCCACCAGCCCGAGCTGGGCGCAGCCGTGGGGGGCGGCCAACCCCTCGATAAAATCGGCAAAGTAATGGCTCAGAGGATTTTCTTCAAACCCGATGGGCACACTCATGACAGCCCTCCCGGGCCGGGCTCGGCCAGGACCAGGAGATTATCCAGATCCTCTGTGAGTTCGGCGGCCGGCCGATCAAAGAAGATGCCGCTGCCCTCTTTCTCGTCAACACCGCGTACAAAGACATAGTAAACGCCGCCGAAGTGACGCTCATAGTCATAGTCGGCAAGACGGTTGGCAAGATAACGATGCAAGGCCACGGTGTAGAGATGATACTGCAGGATATAGTCGGCCTTGACCATGGCCTCCTCCAGGTTACGGGGCTGATAGTCGCTGAGCTGGTGCCCCAGGTAGTTGGATTTCCAGTCTATGATATAAAACTGCTGGTCATGACAAAAGACCAGATCAATAAAGCCCTTCATAAAGCCCTTGACCAGGCGGTAATCAAGGCGTCGCAGACGTTCCACAAAGGCCTGGCCGCCGGCATGGCCATGCCGCGCAAAAACATCAACAAGGTCAGCGGCCCGGGAAGGGGCCAGGGGCAGATAAAACTCCAACTCATTGAGACGATGCTCCAGATCAAGATCCGCCAGACAAAAACGTCGCTGCGGTAACCGGCACGCTGTTACCGCAGCCAGCATGGCAGTCACCGGCCCACGCCAGGTATCGGCATACCCGAAGCGGCTGAGCCTGGTGGCCACCCAACCCTCCACCTCGTTGTGGCCAACAGACCCGAAGGCCCTGAAATCGAGATGTTCAAAGAGATGATGCAGAAAGGTACCCGGCCCGGCCCCCTTGGGAAAATCAAAGATAGTCGGCTCCCGGCCCACCTCCATCGGTTCGGCAATGACAACCTCCTCCCGGCTGCGATCACGATCGGCAATAAAGGCCTCCTGATGCAGGCCGGCCGTCAGTCGGGAAAAGCTGCTCACCTGCCAGGAACGATCAATGACGGCCGGCATCGGCGTGAAGGTCAGTCTCTCTTTCTCCTCTTGTCCGGAGGACGGCAGGGCATCCACCTCCTGCGGGCAGGGCACCAGGGCGATATTGCCCCGGCTGCGCGCCACGAGGGCCTCAAGCTCCCGGCGGCGTTGGCCACCGGTCATTGCCTTAACACGGGCCAGGAGGCCGGCCCGCTCCTCATCAGCTCGACCATGAAAGAGATGGGCCAGGGCGGACTCCTGGCTGCCGTAAAAAGGTCCCCAGAGCAGGTAGCAGCGATTCCTGGCCCGGGTCAGGGCCACATAGGCCAGGCGCAGGTTCTCTGCCAGCTCCTCCAGACGGGCCATCTCCAGATGCTCGGCAACATCGGCGGAGCCGATATCAAGGCAGAGTCTCTGCTGCTGGTCGTGGAAGATGAACTCCTTGTGTTTCCTCATCTTGGAGCCACCCCACAGAAAGGGGCAAAAGACCAGTGGATACTGGAGGCCCTTGGACCTGTGCACCGTGACAATCTGCAGGCGCTCAGCGTCACTTTCCAGGCGCTGTTCATGCTCACTGCCGTGCCGACCGGCCAATCCCTGTCTGAGATAGCCCATGAGGTGATGCATGCTGCGCCGGTCCTGGCCCTGCAGAACCTCGCCAAGATGAAGAAGGTTGGTGAGGCGGCGCTCGCCGTCATGCAGCCGCAGCAACCACTGTCTCACCTCCTCACCAGCCAGCAGGGCCTGAAACATGGGCATAAAGCCCCTGTCGCGCCAGAGCAGATAATATCGTTCAAAACGCTCCAGCACCCTATCCCAGGCCGCGCCATCCTCACTGCGCCGGTAAAGCGGTACCGCGGACCAGCCCAGAATGTCAGTGGCCAGGGCCGCTACAAGCCGTTGTTCACTGCCGGGCCGGGCAACGGCCTGCAGGATGCGGAGCAGCTCCCGCGCCTCATGACTGGCCAGGAGGAGATCCGTGGCCTTGACCACCCCGGCCACGCCGATCTCGGCCAAGGCCTGTTGCACCTGACGCGCCTCGGCATTGCTGCGCACCAGCACGGCAATATCACCGGGGGCCAGCTCCCTGCTCCCGATCCGGGCCCGACCGCGGCGAGCCAGGTGCAACAGCCGGCGGATCTCGGTACAGCAGGCCCGGATGGCCACGGCCTTGCTCTGCGGCGCCGAGAGCTGGCCGGTCTCCTCATCATCGCCGGCCAACATGATCTGCAGGGGGGACTGCTCGCCCTCTTCTACCACAAGCTCATCCAGAGGCCGGCCCGGTGAGCTCACCGGTTCAAAGGAGATATCCTCTATGACAAAGCTGGGCGGCCCGCATTCATCGCTGAACACGGCGTTGACCGCAGCGACCAAACCGGCTTCGGAGCGATAATTATCCGCCAGGCTGTAACGTGATCCGACCTGGCGGCTGGCGGCCAGATAGGCAAAGATATCAGCGCCGCGAAAGTTATAGATGGCCTGCTTGGGGTCGCCGATCAGATAGAGAAGGTGGTCGGCGGCCCGGCCATGGATGCGGCTGAAGATCTCAAACTGAATGGGATCGGTATCCTGAAACTCGTCAATGAGGGCGGCCGGGTATTTTTTCCTGATCAACCCGGCCAGTCGCGCCCCGCCCTCTTGACAAAGGGCCTCATGCAGGCGAACGAGCAGATCGTCAAAACCGAGGAGACGCTGCTCCTCCTTGGCCAGGGCTATGGCTTTGTCGGCATAACCGAAGAGACCGACCTTAAGGGCCAGAACCTGCTCGGCAAAAGAGTCCTGCAGATCCTGCCAGGCCTGCCAGAGCCGGTCAACCAAGGAACAGAAGGGATGATTGGCCGGCCGACATCCCTTTTTAAAACCGTTCTGAAGATTTTCCCGGCCGATCTTGGCCAGACAATCGGGCGGCAGAAGAAGATCGCCCCTGAAATAGGCGTCAATATCATGCAGCCATTTGGGGCGGCTGTGCAGCGGGTAGACATTTTTCTTCAGACCCTCATCGTTGAAAATGGCGGCCATATCAGTCGCCACACCGGGCCAGGCCGCCACCGCCTCCTGGAGCAGGCGCTGAAAATTGTCATACAGGGCGGCATTGTCCTTGCCCTGCACCTGGGGGCAGAGGGTAATACCGGGACGATTCTTGGCCAGCAGCTCAAGCAATTTCTCCGGGTTCAGCCTGCCCTGCAGATAGTGAAGGAAGAGCGGTTTTTTATCCACCAGACTGAGGCGCCAATAATCACACACCACCTGCCAGTGCAGATCGCGCAGATCCGTGGCAAGCTCCACGTCAAAAAGGGTGGCGCTTTCCAGACCGTTCTCCCTGAGCATCCGCTGGCAGAAGGCATGGATGGTGTAGATAGGGGCCTCGTCAAAGTCGTTGAGGGCACAGGCCAGATCCCGCCCGGCCCGGGCATGGTCGGCAATCGTCTCATGGAGCTCTGCCAGAAACGCCTCACCACAGCCATGCCCGGCAAAACAGCTGCGAGCCGTAACCAGCATGTCGCGAATGCGGATGCGCAGATCAGCGGCCGCGGCCTCGGTATAGGTCACCACCAGAATCTGCTGGATGGTCAGCCTTTTTTCAAGGAGCAGCCGAACCACCAAGGCGGTGATGGTGTAGGTCTTGCCCGTTCCGGCACTGGCATCAATAAGATGAAAACCGTGCAGTTCTTTATCCAGAAGATCAGCCATCACACCTCTTCCCTGATGGCTAAAAGCGGTCCGTAGACCGCCCCGGCCAATTCGCAAAAATCAGGGCCAAGTGCCATACCCTCCGGAAAGCAACGCTGCAGATAGGGGTTCTGACACCATTCTCCGGCGTTGAAATCACTGCCCCACAATGTGGCGGCAGCAGCCTGCAAGGCCTTTTCCTCCGTCTTGCCCCGGCCGCGGGCCGCAACATAGACATGGGAGGCCCTGGCAAAAAAGGGTAAGGGATACCTGAGCCCCTGCCAATAAAGATCCAGAAGCTTATGCAAATGCTCGGCAGCGTCGGACAGGGGCGAGAAACGGACCACCGCGTCATCAGCGATGAGCAGCGAAGTGCAGCCCATGTCCGGCCGCTGTGCCAGGCTGTTTATCGCCAGGTGGCTGAGCCAGGCACGCAACAGGTGGCGACCGTCCATCTTGCCGAAACGGAAATGAAACTGACCCGTCTCATTGATATCGGCAAACTCCACCTCCACCTCATACTCCCCCAGACGAACCAGGCCGGAGGCGGTGCGCCGTTCCGCACCGCCAAGGAGTGCCACCCGTTTGGCAAAAGCCGCGGCCCGGCCCTGCATCTCATCATAAACAACCCGAGCCATAGCACCGTGGGGCAGAACTCCCCGGGCCTGCAGATGGGCCAGCTCCAGGGGCTCTGCCGCCAACAGGCCGTGGATCAGATCACGGTAGATGCTGTAACGGTCCAGGCCCTTGACGGTAAAGGGTTCATCCTCTAGGGGCAGGTCCTCCTCATCCGCCAGGCGCAGGCCGAGACGCTGCTCACAAAAGAACTGGGCCGGCGCCTGCCAGAAACGCTGCAAGGCACGTAGATGCAGAGAGCGCCGCTCCTCTTCGGCCGCCGGCAGAGGCAGATCCGCCTGAAAATCAACCCGGAGATTATCGCCTGTGACCAGGGCCTGGGCCGCCTTGAAACTGGTTTGGGAAAAGGAGGGCAACTCTCCGCGGAAGTAGGCGGGATGAAAGGGTTGCAGGTGATGCTGAGCCACCAGTGCGGCAAGACGCTCCTGCACCTCTTCGTCCGTGGCCCCCACCGGCGAGGTCATGCGGGCCGCATATTCCAGCAATTCTCGCACCAGCACCGAGGCGGCCCGCGGCGAATCATCCAGCGCCGAACGGCCCTGAAAGGAGATATAGAGCTGTCTGCGGGCCGAGAGCAATGCCTCAAGGAAGAGATACCGGTCATCAAAACGCATGCTGCGGTCACCACGCTGAAAGGAGGCGGCCATGCGATCAAAGCTATAGCGGGCCGGTGATCGAGGGAAGGCCCCGTCATTCATACCCAGGAGGCAAACGACCTTAAAGGGCACGGCCCGCATGGGCAACAACGAAGAGAAGGTTATGCCGCCGCCCATGAAGCCATAGGGCGAAACATCCTGACGCACCGCCTTTGTCAGCCTGGCCTGGACCACATCAAGCCCCAGTTGCCGTGTAAAGTCGGCCTGGACCGCTTCCTGCTCCAGGGCGGCCAGGGCCGTGCGCAGCAACAGCAGATCCCGTTCCTCATCCTGGTCCGGGGCAAAGAGGTCCGCCACCATCTCCAGGAGCAGATCGCGCCAGCCGGCCAGTGCGTAACGACCCTGCAGACGTTGGGCCCAGTCGGCAACGGCACGGTAAAAACTCAGGAAGCGACCGGCCAGCTCCGGTTCCAGGTGGGCGCCGTCATGGGGCAGGATAGAGCCGAACAACTGGTCATCGCCCATGGCAAAACCGAGCAGCAGACGGTCAAGTCCGGCCTGCCAGGTATTTTGCCCATGGGGCGGCAGACCGAAAGCACGGCGATGCTCGGCATCACGACCCCAGCATACCCGCAGCTCCGCCAGCCAGGCGCTTATCAGGGCGACATCATCAAGGCTCAGACCAAAACGCCGGCGCAGGGCGGCGCTCTCCAGCAGGGCCATGACATCAAGGGCCTTAAAACGGCTGGCCGCCAGATCCAATACCTGAAAAAAGGCAACAATACACTCCTCGCGGCCATGACTCTGATCGGCAATGGTGTAGGGCAACAGCTGCCGCTCGTCACTGCCGAAGACCGCCTCCACCAAGGGGGCATACGTGCCGATATCAGGGGCCATAACCAGGATATGGCGCGGCTCCAGTTGGCCTGAGACGCTGCACAGGCCAAGGAGGTGATCATGCAGGACCTCCACCTCGCGTATGGCGCTGTGACAGGAGGCAAAACAGAGGGAATCATCGACGTCATGGCCGACTGCGGCATCGCGCCCATTCAGGATATCGGCCTGGATAGCGGCCAGCAGGGTCTCTTCCTCAGGCTCCAGATAGAGGGCCTCCTCATGGAGCTGACACTCAAGCAGAAGACTGCAGAAGTCTCGGCCCAGACGTCCCATGGAGGCCAGGAGCGGATTGGCCTCGCTCAGATAGAGATCCTGCCGGTCTGTGGCGCCGGCCCGTTCCAGACGGCTGATGGTCTTCTGCGGCAGAATATCACTCCACTCCTGCGCACAGGGGTTGAGAAAGAAGATGTTGATCTCCAGATGGCGGGCCAGGGCCTGAAAAAGATCAAGATAGAGCGGTGGCAGCGAGGAGATGCCGAAAATGGAGAGGCGCGGCGGCAAGCTGCCCAGGGGGCACTGCTCATCGGCCAATCGGGCCAGACAGCGCCTAAAAAGATCGGCCCGGTTCGGCGCATCAATGTCGGCGGACAGACGGCGCCAGAGAACAGCCTGCCAGAAATCCTCCTCACCGCCCCTCTGCCAGTGCCGGATGAGCTCGGGACGATAGATCATATACTGATCAAAAAGATCTGCCACGGCCGCGGCAAGCTGATAGCCCTTCAGGGGCGTGGCCGCGTAAGCATCTACCAGTCGGAAAGACTCCTGCTGCCGCAACTCGTCAAAGAGCGCCATGATGCGCCAGGTCAACACCGGCCGCTGCCAGGCCTCCAGCATCGGCTCTTCGCCCAGCACCTGCCCGAAAACCTCGGCCAGCAGGGTGTTGGGAAAGGGAAATGAACCATTGGCCCACACTCCGCAACGCCGGGCCAGTTCCATGGCCAGCCAACGGGCCATGCCCTGACTCTGGACCACCACGGTTTCGGCGGTAAGCGGCGGCAGGGGCTGGTGCTTCAGCACCTGGCTCAGATATTCAACCAGCAGCTCCATACGGTTGCTGGAGTAAAGGGTAAAGCTCACAGACGAATCTCCATGGTCTGACAGGGGGATCTCCGGCAGCGCCGGACACCGACACGGCTCACCCCAAGGTAAAGAAATATTGCGACCTTGCCAAGGCTTTCCCGCCGCAGGCGGCTGGCGCCATAGCCCTCCTGCCGCACCACGGCCGCGCCGACAGGGCTGATCCCACAAAGAAAAAGCACCCGTGCCAAAACGACACAGCCGCCCCAAACCGAAAGTCACAAGGTGTCCAAGGTGCTGTGGTGGCCTCCTGCGGCATTGCTTACCGGCCAAAAAATTCGTGCGGATAGTGGCGTCAGGCCGTAAAGCTCGGTAGTGTAGGTGGATGACCACCACCTTTTACCTCTTTCACATCAGCCCTGTAGAATAGCATCATGAAACTTCACACCTGCGTCCGCCCCGGCGGCCGATTTGCCTTCAGCATCCACACCCCCTCCTTTCGGGTCAACAATCTCCGTACAGGGGACGAAATCAGTGAACTTGGCATCTGCGGCCAGGCTCCCCTTTTTAACAGTCGCAATTTCCCGCCAGCCAACATTGAGGTGGAAAAGAGTGCCCCGGTCTATGAGATAGCCAATCCCTTGCCCTTCAAGGGCACCACCTTTATCAATTCGGCCTGGGCCCACCGGCAGGCCGGCCATCCCCTCGGTATAACCCTGCCCGCGCCGGACCCGGTTTCCCTGGCCGATTCCCTGCGCCACTGCCTGGCGGAAGAGGAGATCGCCGACATCTTCCAGGCCCTGCCCCGCCCCCTGCTTGTGGCCCTGGCCACCACCTCCACCGATCCTGAGGACCTCATGCGACTGGCCCGGCTGGCCACCTCTTTTGTCATGAATGAGAGTGGAGAAGTGACAGGTCTGCACTACGAGGAGCACAACGGCCAACCACGGGCCATTATCCATAACCACGACCTGTTCGAGGCAGTGGCCAACAACCCCCACCTGCCGGATGACTACAGGCAGGCCATGGTGCTGCGGCCCGGGGCCCAGGGACACAGCGAGATTGTCGGGGAATTCAGGGCCGCAGACAGCCATGTCTTTGAGTATCTGCGCCGCAACTCCTATATTCCCTGGGGCCATTATGCCGCCAACATGGCCAATGATGCAGTACGCTACAGCCTGGCCGATCTCCGTCTCAACGACATGATCGGCATGCGCCACCTCTACTACCAACGCACCTATGATCGTCTCGCCGCCGACCTGGGCCTGACCGGTTTTGCCAGCCGACACCAGGCCACACCGGAAGAACTTGAAGAGGTGCGGCAGGCCATCCTGGCCACCCTGGCCAAGGGCACCACACCCTTCTTCACCGCCACCCTGTGGGGCTGGAACTACGGTTTTGACTTCGCGCCCAGTGGCTACCGCCTCAATGCCTCCCATCAGATGCTGCACCAGCAGTTCGCCCTCATTCCCGACCGCCTTGAGGGGAATGGGGGCGAGCACTCCAGCTTTGCCTGCGGCGATCTGGTGGCCGATGCCTGTCAGCGCTATCGCCAGGAGAGCGGCAATGCTTTTTTCGACGACTACCTGGCCGCCATTCGCGCCAACACCAGGATGGATGCTATCGGCAGCGACAGCCGTCTGATTATCCACGAGGATGAACATGTCATGGTCTTTGTGCCCAAGGCCCAGACCTCGCAGTGGGAGGTGCAGATCATGACCACCGGCAAGGTGGGCAATATCCTGGAACTCTCCAGCGCGGCCAGGCGTTCCCTTGACACCGCCTTCTATCTGGCGGTCAAGGCCCTGCATGGTATCGGCGTCAAGCTGATGTGCTCCATCGAATATTCAAAACGCTTCACCAGTCGGGATGATGACCAGCGTCTGCTCTATGCCCTCCTGCCCAAGCTACCCAAGTCGCCCGGGGCCTTCAGCGAGTCGCAGCTCCGCTGGATAAACGGTCATTTCCCCGAGGATCTGGCCAGCGCCCTGCGGGCCCAGCTCCCCACCCCCTAAAAACCGGGCTTATTCTGATTCCACCTAACAGCACATTGACACCATGGATCGATTTTGCTAAAAATTGGGCTGAAGAGACTGCTTTTTCACACACAGTTGGGGAGGGAAGGGCCATGCAGGAGAGAGCGGCACGGATTGACACGGATATGATATCGTCCTTTACAGACGGCAATACCATATTCCGAGGCCTGGTGGCCAACATCTCCGAGGGCGGCCTGAAGATCACCAATATTACGGCCCGGTTCAGACCGGCTCCCCAACAATACGCCACCATTGTCACCAACCGGGACCGAAAATTCAAACTCAACCTGCTGCCGGTCTGGTTCGAGCAATGCGACCAAAGAGTGACAGTGGGTTTCGAGATCGTCGCTCCGTCGCCGGACTGGCATAACTATATCGACACCATGCTCAACCGCAGCGCCCAAAGCTGTTAACAGCCCGTTGAAAAACGTAGCGAGCGCAGCTGAGGCAAGGGAAAATAGGGCGAAAGAATGCGCGCCCGCAGGAGGTAAGGGAGCCTGTAACACTCCGAGTACCCTTGGGGTGCGGTTTACATGTAGTTTAGGAGCATTTCGGAGTCTCGCTCCGCTCGCTTAGCTCAAGCCGAATTTTGACGCCGCATCGGCCAGCGCAGTAGTTTTTTTTCAACAGGCTGTTACAGCGGCCACTGTCATCTCCCTGGCCAGGCGCCAGAGTCCATCCCACTCCAGCCCATAGCTCGTCGAGAGCTACTCAACTGTACCGCAGATTGCCATCAAAAAAGAGTCCGGTGTCTCCCTGCCTCTGCATGACGAGGTGCTGCCGGCCACTTACTTTTTTATGAACAAAGCAGGGGCAACCATTGACATTACCCTCGGTAGACCTATTTTTTTTACAAAAAAAGATTGCTCCGTACCAACCGAGGATGAGTGACAATGAACAATATCGCCAAAACATTCCTGCTTATGGCTGTACTGACAGCCCTTTTCATGGTGGCCGGCCAGGCAATGGGCGGTCGCAGCGGCATGATGCTGGCCCTGTTCATGGCCCTGGCCATGAATTTCTTTGCCTACTGGTTCAGCGACAAAATGGCCCTGGCCATGAGCCGGGCCCGGGAGGTTTCGCCGCAGGAGGCGCCCGAACTGCATGCCATGGTGACCACTCTCAGCAATCGGGCCCATCTGCCCAAACCCCGCGTCTATATCATCGACCAGCCGACCCCCAACGCCTTTGCCACCGGCCGCAACCCACACCACGCCGCCGTGGCTGTCACCGTTGGTCTGCTGCACCTGCTCAGCCGCGATGAGCTTGAAGGCGTCATCGCCCATGAGCTGGCCCACATCAAAAACAGAGATATCCTGATCAGCTCCATTGCCGCAGTGATGGCCGGTGCCATCAGCTATCTGGCCACCATGACGCAATGGGCCATAATCTTCGGCATGGGCCGGGGTGACGATGATAACGACGGTGGCGCCGGCTTGGTGGGCAGCATTGTCATGATGATTGTCGCCCCCATTGCCGCGGCCATGATCCAGATGGCCATCTCGCGCAGCAGGGAATATCTGGCCGACACCACCGGAGCCCGCATCTGCGGCCATCCTCACTCCCTGGCCACGGCCCTGCAGCGCCTGGAAGAGTATAATCATCGCCGCCCCATGCCCGTCAATCCGGCCACGGCCCAGATGTATATCGTCAACCCACTCACCGCCGGCTCCATGGCCAATTTGTTCAGCACCCACCCGCCCATCCGGGAGCGGATCAGACGTCTGCGCAGCCTCACCGCCTCAGCAAACCGGCAAGAGGCCAACATATAGCGCCCGTGACAGCCCTCAAAAAAAAAGGGGGTGTGCCACCTGGCTGGCCACACTCCCCCTTCTTCTCCCTCGCTGCCAGGCCCCTCCCTATCCCTGTTGCTCGCCCTGGCCGGCGGCAAGCACCTTATTGACCACCCGGGAAAAGGGCTCCAACTGGAAGGGTTTGACCAGGGCAGCGGCAAAACCATAGTCACGGAAATTGGCCACGACTGGGTCATTGGAGTAGCCGCTGGCCACTATCACCTTGGCCTGGGGATCCAGGGCCAGGAGTTCGCCGATGGCCTCCTTGCCGCCCATGCCGCCGGGAATGGTGAGGTCCATGATGACCAGATCGACGGGGTTGCCGCTCTCCAGGCTCTCCTGGTACAGGGCCAGGGCCTCTTGGCCGCCATGGGCCAACACCACCTCATGGCCAAGGCGGTTCAGCATCTGTCTACTCAGGTTAAGAATCATCTCCTCGTCATCCATGACCATGACTCGGGCCGGCCGGGAAGTCGCGGCCTCCTCCTCCACCACCTTTTTCTGCACGGCCTTGCCCTCGGGCAGGTAGATCACAAACTCCGTACCCTGGCCCGGCTGCGACTGCACCGCGATATGGCCGTCATGTTTATGGACAATGGAGTGACAGATGGCCAGCCCCAGGCCGCTCCCCTCTTCCTTGGTGCTGAAATAGGGATCAAAGATCCTGGTGAGCATCTCGGCCGGTATACCAGGTCCTGTATCCCGGATTGCGATCCTGACAAAGCGGCTGTCGCCCTTCAGGGCCGGCTCAGCCGCAGAGCCCACCGGCACATTGCTACAGCTCACCATGATCTCACCGCCATCCGGCATGGCCTCCTTGGCGTTGATGATAAGATTCTGCACCACCTGACTTATCTGGCCGTGATCAACCTCCACCAGCCACAGATCATCAGGGATATCATAGCGGCAGGATACCATGCTGCCGTGCAGGACGAAGTCGGCGGAGTCCGTGATCACCGAGGCGATGTTCGTGCTCTCCTTCACCGGCTCACCGCCCTTGGCAAAGGTGAGGAGCTGATGGGTGAGGTTTCTGGCCCGTACCGAGGCCTTTTCTGCGTCTTCCAAAACCTTGGCGGTGTCGGCCGCCAGGCTGGTATCGGTGAGGGCCAGGCTGATGTTCCCCATAATAGCGGTGAGGATGTTATTAAAATCATGGGCAATACCGCCGGCCAGCACACCCACCGATTCCAGCTTCTGGGCCTTGATCGACTGTTCCTGCAGGCGATTTTTTTCCGTCTCGTCGCGAAAGACCAGCACCACGCCGACGATCTCGCTGTTTTTATCACGGATAGGGGCACCGCTGTCGGCAATGGAGAGCGGCGTGCCGTCCTTGGCAATAAGCACCGTATGGTTGACCAGTTCCACCACCTGACCGGTGGCAACCACCTTGTCCACCGGATTTTCCACCGGTTCACCGCTCTTGGCGTGAATGATGTGAAAAATCTCATGGAGATCACGGCCCACGGCCTCGGTCTGCCTCCAGCCGGTCAAACGCTCGGCCACCATATTAATCATGGTGACAACACCGGCCGTGTCAGTGGTAATAACACCGTCGCCGATACTGCGCAGGGTGACGGCCAACCGTTCCTTTTCGTCGGCCAGGGCGTCCTGGGCCTGCTTACTTTCGGTTATATTGAGGGCAATCTCCATCCGTACCAGCCGGCCATCGGTCCAAGGAATGGCCTGGTCGCGACATTCATACCACTCGCCTGTCACCGTATTTTGAAACGGCCAGACATGGGTGGGCTGCGGCCGACCCTCCTCGTCAATCAGGAGGTGATTGGTACAGAAGGGGCACGGCCCTGTCTGGCCGGACTGGAGACTTTGCCAGCAGAGTTTACCGGTAATATCACCGAACAAATCAATGCCGTAGCGATTGATATAGAGCAGTTCGTAGGTTTCCATATCCGCCACATAGACCAGGGCATCGAGACTATCCACCAGACGCCGGAAGCGCTCGGTGGAGAGCGACACATCGCGGGCCATATCATTGATGGCCTGGCTGATCCGGGCAAACTCGCGGACACCGCTCTTCCGGGGCTGCAAAACCTCGGGATAGGATGACTCCGGCTCATAGCGGGCCAGGGCGTCAACAATGTCCTGCACCGGCTGCGAAAAGAAACGCCTGAGGATAAACTGGATGGCAGCTGTCAACAGTCCCAGCAGGACCAACATCTCGACAAGCTGCAGGGCAATCTCCTTCACGGCCGTAATCATCAGAGGCCGGGCCGGCACCTGCAGATAGAGAAGCCAGCCCCGCGGGGTCTGGAGTTCAACCCTGACAGCGTAATAGCGCTTGTCCTGATACTCATAGGAGTAGAGGCCCCTGCTGTTGGGGCCCTGCATGTTTTTCATGTCATAGGCCAGGTGATGACGGGTCCGCACCAGATTCTGGTCAGGGTGATAGGCGGCCACGCCTTCCGAGGTCAACAGGACAAGACTCTGCCTATCAAAAATCTCACCCTTTTCCAGATGAAGAAGGGCCGGCAGAATATTACCGATATCGCGTTCGTATATCAGGCGCAGATTAGCGTTAAGCCGATACTTGAGGGCAACCACGGAACGTTTGGAAAACACCGATTGAAAGACGGCAGACACCTGCCGCGCCTCCTTGACGTGGGGCATATGCGAGGGGTTGAAGCCCTGGTAGCTGTCATACTCCCGGGAGATATAGACAATACGACCCTGAGGATTCAGGACATAGCAGATATCAAAGGGGTCGCGGCGCAGACACTCCCTTTTTACCCGGGCCAACACCTCCTGGTCGGGACGACCGGCAAGATCGCCGGCCATGGCCCGCAACCGGCGATCATGGGCGAGAAGCAGGGACGGCATCAGCGACTGGGCAATCCTGATCTGGGCCGTGAGAACGCGGGCCACCTCCTGCTGGCCGACACTGTACTGGCGCCAGCCGACAAAGCTGCCGGTTACCACAAAGGTAAGGGTGATAACCGTCAATAAAATTTTCTTGATATGGCTCTGCAGCGGCCGGAGTCGGCTCACGGAATCTCTCCACCATTGACAAAACGGCCATCGCGAACCAGCACCTCATAAACCGGCCGCACCACATCACCGTACCTGTCAAAGCGCAGCCTGCCCATGATCGATTCAAATTCAGTGGCAAGCAGGGCCTTTTTCAAGGCATAGGCATCCACCTTTTCCGCCTGCCGCAGGCCTTCGGCCAGGATATAGACCATTTCATAGGCCCGTGAGGCCCGGGCCGAGGCCGGTTTTTGAAATTTTTCCTGAAACGTGTCGGCAAAGCGGAGATAATCGGCTCGCCTGTTTTCGGGATTGATAAAGGTCACCAGCGACATGCCTTCCGCAGCCGGGCCGCCGATGCGGATTAACTCGGGCGACTGGGTCCAGATGGTGGCGATGACCGGACCACTAAAACCCTGATTGCGGACATACTGGACCGCCACGCCGGTCATGCTCGACTCGGTGAGCATCATAACGGCATCAGGGGAGACGGCGAGCAACTCCTGAGAGAGCTTTGGCCAATCGACTTTATCGCGGGACTCAAAGGCCACCGTGGTAATGTCGCCCTGAAAATTTTTTTTGACCTGCGCCAAATAATCGAGGACAAAGGCCGGGTTGCTCATATCCATCAAAAAGGCCACCGACGTGACCCCCTTTTGTCTGAACAGGGCCGCTGTTTTCTGACCATACATAACGCAATCAATGGCGGTGCGGAAAAAGAGATCGTCCTTACCGGACAGCTTGGTGGTGGCGGTGTAGGCGGTGATCATCAGGGTATCGTTGCCGGTGACAAGGGGATAGGCCTTTAAGGTATTGGATGAGTAGCTGTGGCCGATGACGGCCACGACCTGCTCGGCGAGCAGGGCCTCTTCCGCCTTCTTGATACCGGCATCGCTGTTCTGGTCATCCCTGACCAAAAGCCTTAGGGGCCGGCCCAGGACACCGCCCTGGTCATTGATCTCCTCCACGGCCAGCAGGGCGCCGTCGCGGATATGCTCACCGGCGGCACCGCCCCGACCGCTGAGATTAATGGCCAGGCCGATCTTAATCTCCTCCTGCTGATCGCAGCCAGCCGCTGTCAGGGCCAGCAATACCAACAAACCAGCTATCCACCTTCTCTGCACCTGGGCACCTCCCCCACGCTCTTTTCTTGTCATATTTTGCAAACGATAGTGCGACTAAATTTCACTTTCAAGTGTGGCATACCCAGAGCCCAAAGGGCAAGCCGGTTTTCAGAAGAGCTG
Organism: Desulfobulbaceae bacterium; assembly: GCA_002868945.1. GTDB lineage: Bacteria > Desulfobacterota > Desulfobulbia > Desulfobulbales > SURF-16 > BM506. The sequence goes on along the minus strand of PKTX01000046.1, from coordinate 67,491 downwards.
GGACAAGGGGAACCCGGCAGTCCGGCGGCCTCCTGCTCTTTTTCCCTTTGAGTCTTTGCGCCTTTATGGTTATGATGGAGGTCTTTTTTTGATCACCATTACACCAGCACCGCGCTCCCAGCGCCGGTAATGGCACCACTATGGCCAGGGTAGAACAGATGCAGAAAACAGGATATTACGGACAGTGGGGCGGGGCCTATATTCCCGAGATTCTCTTTGAGACCTTTCAGGAGCTCAATGCCGCCTTTGCTGCGGCCAAGGCAGATCCCGCCTTCTGGCAGGAGTATGTCGGACTGATGGCCACCTACTCCTGTCGGCCCACACCGCTCACCCACGCCGCCAATCTTTCCGAGCATTTCGGCGGGGCCCAGATCTATATCAAGCGGGAGGACCTCAACCACACCGGGGCCCACAAGGCCAATAATGTCATGGGCCAAGGCCTGCTGGTCAAGCGCATGGGCAAAAAACGGGTGATCGCCGAGACCGGCGCCGGCCAGCACGGCGTGGCCACCGCCACCATGGCGGCCAAGTTCGGCCTGGAGTGTACCATCTACATGGGGGAGGAGGATGTCATGCGCCAGCGCCCCAATGTCTTCTGGATGGAGAAGCTGGGCGCCACTGTGGTGCCGGTCACCTCCGGCTCCAAGACATTGAAGGATGCCATCAATGAGGCCTTCCGCGACTGGGTCACCCGCATGGATGATACCCATTACGTCATGGGCACAGTGTGCGGCCCCCACCCCTTTCCGGAGATGGTGGCCTGGTTCCAATCCATCATCGGCCAGGAGGCCCACGAGCAGATCAACAAGCAGTTCGGCGCCCTGCCGGCCCGGGTCTACGCCTGTGTAGGTGGCGGCTCCAACGCCATGGGTATCTTCCAGGGTTTTCTCGAACATCCGGAGGTGGAACTGATCGGTGTTGAAGCAGGCGGCCATGGCGTTGACACCGGTCAACACGCCGCCCGTCTCGCCTCCAAGGATGCCTCAGCCGGCGTGGCCCAGGGCTACCACACCATGTTCCTGCAGAATAATGACGGCCAGATGATGGACACCCATTCGGTGGCTGCCGGCCTCGACTATATCGGCGTCTCCCCCATCCTCGCCGACCTCTGGGAACAAGGCCGGGTCCGCTTTGCGGCCGCCACCGACCAGGAGGTCATGGCCGCTCTGGAACTTACCATGAAACGGGAGGGCATCATCCCGGCCCTGGAGTCGAGTCATGCCTTTGTCCAGGCCTATAAGGAGGCCGGTACCCTGCGGCCCGACCAGGCCATTATCGTCAACATGAGCGGCCGGGGCGACAAAGACATCTTCACCGTGGCCCACGCCTTTGATGACCCGTCCTGGAAAGAATTTATCCGCAAAAAGGGGGCTGAATATGCAGCTTGAAGAGAGCATCCGCCATGAACTTGCGCGTCCGGAAAAAGATATACTCCTGATGACCCATATCGTCCTGGGCTATCCCTCCCTGGAGGTAAATCGCCAGGTGATCAGCCAGATGGTGGCAAACGGTGTGGAACTGATCGAAATGCAGATCCCTTTCTCCGAGCCCATGGCCGACGGCCCCACCATTGTGCGGGCCAATCAGGAAGCCCTGGCGGCCGGCACCACGGTGGCAGCCTGTCTGGAGTTTGCCGAAGAGATGTGCCGCACCCATAAAACCAGCTTCCTCTTCATGACCTACTACAACATCCTCTATAAATTCGGCATTGAGGAGTTTTTCAAGAAGGCGCGCCAAATCGGCATCAAGGGTTTTATCATCCCGGATCTGCCGCCCGAGGAGGGCGAAGATTTCTGGCGGCTGGCCGGGGAGTATGACATTGCCCCCATCCTGATCTATGCACCCACCTCCACCGAGGCGCGCATGCAGGAGTTGGCAAAAAGCGCCCAAGGTTTTATCTACTGCGTGGCCCGCAAAGGGGTTACCGGCCAGCAGACCGACTTTGACAACGACTTTGAGAGCTACATGGCCCGCTGCCGGCGCGGCGCCACCGGTCTGCCGCTGGCCGTGGGCTTCGGCATCAGCAGTCGCGCCGATATCGCCTATCTCACCGGCAAGGCCGATATCGGCGTCATCGGTACGGCCACCATAAACCTGGTGGACAAAGAAGGACCAGAGGCCGTGGGCCCCTTTATCGCCGGCCTGCGTTGATTTATTTTTAACAGCGGTCAGCACCGGCGCGCCATGCAATGGCCACAAAAAAGGCCGCCTCTTCCGGGGCGGCCTTTTTTGTGGAGATCTGAACGAACACTTTCTACTGCACAATGATCACGGCAGACGGATCAATCTCTCTCATATCGGGAAGACGATGGGCGATCCCCTTATGGCACTCTATACAGGTCAGTCCCTCGTTGTCGCCCTTGATATGCTGCTCCCGGGCCCGACGCGATTGTTTGCTGTAATCCATGGACTTGCCGTCATGACAGCTGCGGCACTCCCGTGAATCATTGGCCTTCATCCCCTCCCAGACCCGCTTGGCCATGGTGAGACGATGTTCTTCAAATTTCTCTTTGGTGTTGATGGTTCCCATAATCTTATGGAAGACCTCCCGACTTGCCGCGACCTTGCGGGCCATTTTAGGCAGCAGATCCTCGGCCAGATGGCAATCGGCACAGGTGGCGCGCACACCACTCTTATTGCTGAAATGGGCGGTGTTTTTATACTCCTCATAGACATTTTCCCGCATCTCATGACAGGAGATACAAAACGATTCCTGGGCCGTTGCCTTGAGTTCGCCCAGAAAACCGCCCAAGGCCACGACCCCGGCCACAAAACCGATAGCCAGCAGAGTAAGAACCGAATACCTGGCGCTGGGGCGCCGCAGCTTATCCCACCAGCCTCTATTATCTTCAAGCATATTTAACTCCTGCAATCACTGGTAATATCATTGGTTCCTTACTTGATGGCCTGCATCGGTTCAAAGGTGTTTTCAATGAGCACCGGCGCATCCGCCTGCGTTACATGGCACTGCACGCAGAAGTAGCGGCGCGGTGCCACGTTGGTCAGCTCTTTGCCGTGACTATCGACAAAATGGGTGGGACTTATCTTGGTGGCCCCGGCTGACTTATAGTTGGCCCAGCTATGGCAACTGAGGCATTTATTATAGTTTCTGGTGACCAGGTAACCCTCGGTTTTGTGGGGGATCAACGGCGGTTGCTGGACAAAATCCCTCTTAATGGGGCGCTGATCGGCAATCAGCTTTTCCACCTCCGGCTTCTGGGAAGGCGACTCTATCTCACGGGCGCCCCGCAATGACTGGACAGTCTCGGCTGCTGCCGGAGAGGCCATAAGCAAACAAGACGCAACACATGACAGGACAACCAGGGACATATATTTCTTCATTTCATCAACTCCTCTTGCCGGTTTTATATAAAAGCCCGCCTGCGGGACGCCAGTGTCGCCCCCCGGACTCCCATACGGCTTTGCGACCCTGTTGGGTCATGAACATTAGCGAAAAGAATCTCTCCTCTCATTGATTATGAAAACGACTGCCAAAGGAAAAAACCCCCTCGGCGCAGATATCAATGCACCTGCCGCAATTGGTACAGTTGGCTGAAAGAATTACCGGCCCCCTGCCCTGCTCTGCGCCATTGAGGGCCGGCGAGATAACCTGCGGCTCCGGGCAGACCGCGTAACAGTCCTGGCATTTAATGCACTCTTGCCGACCATTGGCCCGGACCCGCAGCGGACTGCCAAGGGCAAGCAGGCTGTAGAAGCTGCCCACCGGGCAGAGATGGCCGCACCAACCATGCTTGGCCACCAGCAGATCAAAGAAAAAGATGGCAACCGGAATAAGCCAGGCCATCCCCATGCCGAACAAGAGACCGCGGTACAACATGGTAATCGGATTAAGCAATTCCCAGACAATCATGCCGAGCAGGGCGGAAAGCAGCAGCACCATACCCATCAACCAGTACCTGGTGCTCCTGGCAAGGCGCATACCCTCCTCGATGGCCAGCCGCCTGCGCAGCCAGGCCGCCGCATCGGTGATCATATTGACCGGGCAGACCCAAGAGCAATAGACCCTGCCGCCGACCAGCAGATAGAAGCCGCCGACCAGCAGAACACCGATAAGGACGGTGGTGGTGGGCACATGACCACCGACAAGACCCTGCAGCTGGATGTAGGGATCATGAAGGGGCACCAGGTCAAGGAAGCGACTGCCGGCCAATGAGCCTTTCAGGAGCCAGACTCCGGTCAGCGGTCCGGCCAGGAAGAGCAGGAGGATCACCACCTGCACGGTGCGGCGCAACAGCAGCCATTGATGGGAGCGCAGCCAGCCCTTGCGACTGATGGCCAGAGCGCCGATCTCTTTGCTATCGGTCATGGCTTCCACTCCGGTTGCAGGGGGCTGTCAAATTCAGGCAGACGATCAGGCAGATCCAACTGCTCAGGAATGAGACTGCGGCCGGCCTTGCTCTTTTCTTCCCAGCCCAGACGATAATGTTTGCCCAGCTCACCCTTGGCCAGGACAAGGGGCACAACCTTGATGGCCGCCTTTTCCAGGACACAGGACTTTTCGCACTTGCCGCAACCGGTACAGTGCTTGGAATGCACCGTGGGAATAAAGAGGGTGTGCTTACCGCTGCGCCGGTTATGTTGGGCATCCAGGCTAATGGCCTTGTCGAGCAATGGGCAGCTGCGGTAACAGACATCACAGCGCAGCCCCAGAAAGTTCAGACAGCTTTCTTGGTCCATGACAACAGCCAGGCCCATCCTGGCCTGATAGATATCGGTGAGAGTAGGATCCAGGGCCCCTGACGGACACGCCGTGATACAGGGCCGATTCTCACAGAGCTCACAGGGGATCTGGCGCGCAATAAAATAGGGGGTGCCGGTGGCCACCTTTTCCTCCGGAGCGGCCAGACGCAGGGTGCTGTAAGGACAGGCCCGGACGCACTGGCCACACCGGATACAGGCGGCCAGAAAACGTTTCTCATCCAGGGCACCGGGTGGCCGCATGGCATAGTAAGGCATTGCCTCACTCTGCCGAGCGCCATAGAACCCCAGGCCCAGACCGAAGAGGGCCACGCCACAGGCCGTTTTCGCAGACCCCAACAGGAATCTGCGGCGGCTGGCATGGGCTTGATCCTTTACCTCTGCATCACTCATATCTCTTCCCACCACCACGACTTATGCCTTGACCACCTTAACAGCGCATTTCTTGAAATCGGTCTCCTTGGAAATGGGGCAGGTGGCATCCAGCACCAGCTTGTTGACCAGGCGCCTGGCATCGAAAAAAGGCACAAAAATGAGCCCCTCCGGCATTCGGTTGCGGCCTCTTGTTTCCACGGTGGCGGTAATTTCCCCGCGCCGGGTGATCAGTTTGGCCGGCACACCACGACGCAGGCCGCGCCTCTCGGCATCCTTGGCATTCATAAAAACCACGGCATGGGGCACGGCCCGGTACAGTTCCGGGACCCGCTGGGTCATGGAACCGGTATGCCAATGTTCCAGCACACGACCGGTGGAGAGCCAGAGATCATACTCGCTGTCCGGCGACTCGGCCGGCGGTTCCCAGGGCAGCGCAAAAATATTGGCACGACCATCATTCTGGCCGTAAAAAACCACGCCCTCTCCCTTCTTGACATAGGGATCATAGCCCTCCCGATAACGCCACAGGGTCTCCTTACCGTCAATTACCGGCCAGCGCAGGCCGCGCGCCTGGTGGTACTTGTCAAACTCGCCCAGTTCATGGCCCTTCTTGGGTCCCTTCAGACCAAAGAGGCGATACTCCTCATAGAGGCCCTTCTGGATATAGAAGCCGAAATGGTCCATCTCGCTGTTGTCGTAGACGTTGCCGGCCATATCGGTGATCTTCTGTCTGCCGAACTTATTGACCTGGCCATTGGCATAAAGCACGTCATAGAGGGTTTTTCCCTTATACTCCGGCTTCTTGGCGATAAGCTCGGCCGGCCATACCTCTTCCACCTTAAAGCGTTTGGAGAATTCCACCAGCTGCCAGAGGTCTGACTGCGACTGGCCCGGTGCCTTGACCTGCTGGCGCCAGAACTGGGTGCGCCGCTCGGCATTGCCGTAGGCCCCCTCCTTCTCCACCCACATGGCGGTGGGCAGAATCAGATCGGCGGCCTGGGCCGACACGGTGGGATAGGGATCGGAGACCACAATGAAATTCTCCGGATCACGCCAGGCCGGATACATCTCATCATTAATATTGGGACCAGCCTGCATATTGTTGTTGCACATCTGCCAGTAGCAGTTCATCTCCCGGTCCCGCAGCTTGCGCTGCATGAGCACGGCATGGAAACCGACCTGACCGGGGATAGTGCCCTGGGGCAGCTTCCAGATCTCTTCGGAAAAGGCGCGGTGTTCCGGCTTTTTAACCACCAGATCGGCAGGCAGGCGGTGGGCAAAGGTGCCCACCTCGCGGGCCGTGCCGCAGGCCGAGGGCTGACCGGTAAGGGAGAAGGGACCGTTCCCGGGCTCTGAAATCTTGCCGGTCAACAGATGGATGTTATAGACCAGATTATTGACCCAGGTGCCGCGGCTGTGCTGGTTAAAGCCCATGGTCCAGTAGGAGACCACCTTGGTCTTGGGATCGGCGTAGAGTTTGGCCAGGGCCACCAGTTGCTCCTTGGGCACGCCGGAGATCTCATGGGCCTTCTCCAGGGTGTAGTCGGCGACAAAGGCCTTATACTCCTCAAAGGAGATGGGCGAGGAACCACCGGCCTTGGTGGCGTTCTTGGCCTTCTGCTCCCGGGGATCGGTGGGTCTGAGGCCATAGCCGATATCGGCATTACCCCTTTTGAAGTTCACCGTCTTGGCGACAAAGGCCTCGTTGACCTTACCGTTTTCGATGATGTAGTTGGCGATATAGTTAAGAATAGCCAGATCGGACTGGGGCTTCATGATGAGGCCGAGATCCGCCAGTTCAAAGTTGCGGTTCTCAAAGGTGGAGAGCACCGCCACCCTGACGTGCGATGCGGTGAGACGCCGGTCGGTGAGGCGTGACCAGAGAATGGGATGCATCTCCGCCATGTTGGAGCCCCAGAGGACAAAGGCATCGGCATGTTCGAGATCGTCATAACAACCCATGGGCTCATCCGAGCCGAATGTCCTGATAAAGCCGGCCACCGCCGATGCCATGCAGTGACGGGCATTGGGATCAATATTGTTGGAACGGAAACCCGCCTTATAGAGCTTGGCGGCGGCATACCCCTCCCACACCGTCCATTGGCCGGAACCGAACATCCCCACGGCGCTGGGCCCCTTCTTTTTAAGGGCCTCCTTCCACTTGACGGCCATGATATCAAAGGCGGTGTCCCAGGAAACCTTGGTAAAGACGCCGTTCTTGTCGTACTTGCCGTTTTTCATGCGCAGCATGGGGGTTTGCAGACGGTCCTTACCATACATGATCTTGGAGAGAAAATAGCCCTTGATACAGTTGAGACCCTTATTGACCGGCGCATCCGGGTCGCCCTGGGAGGCCACCATCTTACCGTTCTTGGTGCCCACCAGGACACTGCAACCGGTACCGCAAAAGCGACAGGGCGCCTTATCCCAGCGGATGGTGGGATCCTCTTGTTGGGCCAGGACCTCGCCTTGCGGCAGGCTTATACCGGCGGCAACGGCAGTGGCCGCAATCGCATTGCTTTTAATAAATTTTCGCCTTGTTAGTTTCATATTCTCTCCTCTTTACTTGCTCACCCATTCCGGACCACCGGCAGAGTGCGTTTCCCGGCAGCAAAACCGGCCCGGGTCCATTTTCACTGCTCGTCTTCTGCGTGCTGATAAACCATGGCTGCCGAAAGAACTCCCTGGATGGTATTGACTTGGCTCAGGGTATCGGACACTCCCCCATGGCCGTCATCTTCGATGGTGACGACAAAACGACTGTCCTGCGTCCTGGCATGAATCTCGACGCCGGGCAGCCGGCCCAAACACTCTGCAACCAGATCCACCGCACTCGGTTTGACATGAACCAAAACCCCTGCAATATCCATGTGGTACTCCTCACCTTGAATTCATGATATGGCCACCCTGTCCGCCATCTATAGGGGGACGACACTCTTAGTATGCACACACATATCAAGGGAAGAGCAAGAGGTATGCCAAAAAAATCGGCCGGAAACGGCGGAAAAACAAGATGTTGTTACCAGCAGGTAACAAAAGGCACGGGAAGCGTTACCTTCAGGTAACACCCCGCCAGGTCAGCTAATGTCTCTCGAAAAACAGGGTATGGAGTGTCTGTCCAGAAAGAGGACACTTCCGAGTCTCGCGAGTTCGCGAGACTCCGGCGGATCGATCGGCAGGGCCATTGCCGGACAGGCACCACTGAAAACCACCGGTCATGCAGACGAACAGGCGGCACGGGATCGAACAACAATGGTACTGCGGATGGCTTTTTTTTAAAGGCGCCTTGAATAGGCAGCTGTTTCGCCTGTGGCCATCTTGTATTCAAGTTGCCCTAGAAAATATGGATGGCCTGTACCGGGCAGACACCCACACAGGCACCGCAGCCGCTGCACAGATCCGTGTTGACCAGTGGCTGACTGCTGCCGCCCAGGCCGAGGCGGAAGGTGATGGCTGCATCTTGACAATGCTCGCCGCAGCTCCGGCAGCTGGTACCCTGGCGGGCCAGGCAAGCGGAACCAATGACTGCCGTGCAAGACCAGGGAGACTCGTCATCACCACCGGCAAGGGCCTGCTCCGGGCAGTGCCGGCGACAGGCGCCACAGAAGGTGCAGTGACCATCGGCAAAGTTGACCCAAGGATAATTGCCACCAGCAATCTCCAGAATCTTCTCGGGACACACCGTAACGCAGATACCGCAGCCGTTGCATTTACGGGCAAAGTCATCTTCCTTTCCGGACCAGGGCGGCCTGATCAGCGGCGCCCGGCCTCCGGTCAACAAGAGGCGTCTACTCAGATCCATTGTCACCTTCCTGACTCATATTAACGATGCCCTGCTCCTTGGTCAAAGGGCAGTGGTGTCTCCAGAGCACAGAGGATACCCCGGCCGCCCTTCCAGAGCAACAAAGCTGCATGATTCATACCGCCTTACCGGCCCCGTGCCGGTCGTTACCGACCAGTAACCCTGGCCGCCACCGACTGTTTCCATCCCGTAACATCTCGGACCACGTTCACACAAAATCAACAACTTATACACGGAACGGGACTTGCTACGTGTAAGAATAGCGGAAACGCAAACTTCCCATCGCGGCCGGCATCGCCTTATTTCTTTATAGGCAGGTGCCCATGAAATATTCAAGCAGCTCAACGAGATAAAAGGAGGTGATTTAATGGAACAAGAGGGAACGAGGCATCCCCGGGGCAAGAAGGCCTTGTGGGTAGGCATCTCCATGGGAGTGCTCCTTGCCTTGGTCACCGTCTTGGCATCGGGCTTTATGATTGAAACGACAAACACCGATGCCTTTTGCGTGAAATGTCATGCCATGGCGCCCTTCCGGGCCTCCTGGCAGGAATCGGTCCATGGCGGCCAGAACCCGCAGGGTTTTGCCGCCCAGTGCGTTGACTGTCACCTGCCCCACGGCAATTTCGTGGAATATCTGACAACCAAGGCCATTACCGGCACCGGTGATGTTATTCAAAACATCACCTTTGATGCCCAGAAGTTTGACTGGGCCGCCAATGCCGAAGGCAACCGCCTTCACTTCACCTTTGACAGTGCCTGCCGGCGCTGCCATCACAATTTAACCCCACCCGGAATTCCTTCCGGCGGCCTTATCGCCCATCGCCAGTATATGCTGGGCACCACCGGTAAGCGCTGCGCGGAATGCCATCCGCATGTGGGCCACAAAGACATGCTGGAGACAGCAGCGAGGTTTTTCAACAAGACATGAAGACGTATACCACAGAGAGAACAAAGAAGGAGGGAACAATGATAAGACAATGTGTACACCCCGTACTGGTGGGCGCGGCTCTGTTGGCCGGGGCCTTCAGCCTCGGCACAACACATGCCCAGGCAGCCGGCATGCCCAACATGGCCCCCAAGGAGGTGGTGGTCAAGCGCGGCATTTCCGCTGAGGCAAGCAAATGTATCGAGTGTCACGCCCAGAAGACGCCCGGTATTATCGAGGCCTGGAAACAGGGGAAAATGGGGCACGCCAACATCACCTGCTACGACTGCCATGTGGTGGACAAAAACTCGCCCATGGCCAGCCAATGCTCTGGCATCAAGGGCAGCAAGACCTTCATCTCCCCCATGGTCTCCTCAAAGACCTGTGGCCGCTGCCATCCCACCGAGGTTAAACAGTTTCAGCAGAGTGCCCATGCTGACCTGGCCCGCATCGCGGTCTATGACAAGAACAAGGCTGGCGGCAAGCTGGTAGCACTGCAGTTGCACCATGAGGGCGGCGGATTTATGGGTGTCGAGGAAGGCTCAGCGGCCAACGGTGCCTCGCGCCAGTCCGGTTGCCAGGTCTGCCACGGCTCCGAAGTCAAAGTCGGTCCGGACAATAAACCCCTGGCCGGAACCTGGCCGGCCGGTGTCGGCACCAAGTATCCGGACGGCTCAGTGGGCAACTGTACGGTGTGCCATACCCGCCACCAATTCTCCGTGGCCGAGGCCAGAAAACCGGAGGCCTGCGCCAGTTGCCATCTCGGCCCCGACCATCCGAATATCGAGATCTATTTGGAGAGCAAGCACGGCCAGATCTATCAGACCCAGGGAGAAGAGTGGAACTGGGATGCGGCACCCGACACCTGGCAGCCAGGTGATTACACCGCGCCCACCTGTGCGGTCTGTCACATGAGCGGCATCGGTGAGCTGGAGACAACCCACAATGTCGAGGAGCGCCTGCACTGGGATCTGATGCATAAGCGCAGCGAGGTGCGCTCCGGCATCCATGGCGATGGCGAAAAAGGTAGAGAAAATATGCGGAAGGTCTGTCTCAACTGCCACGGCCCGAGCCACACCGCCACCCAGGAGAAAACCGTGGACGACGCGGTGGCCCTTTATAACGAATATTGGGATCGCGCCGTCACCATGAAAAAGGACCTCAAGGCCCGTGGCCTGCTCAAGGACGATGCCTGGCGTGACGGCTTTCAGGAGCTCATGTACTTCCTCTGGCACCATACCGGCCGCAGGGCCCGCCAGGGTGCAGCTATGAATGCCCCTGACTATGCCCACTGGCATGGCTTCTTCCAGGTATTCCAGGTCTTCAAGGACATGGAGGATATCTACAACTGGCGGATCAAGACCAATTCCATTGAGGAACTCAGCACGGTGATGAGCACCGGACCTGAATAAAGAACCACTGTCCACTTTAGCCACGACAAACGCCCGCAGCCTTTCAAGGTCGCGGGCGTTTTTTATGTAACCCAGAGCAGGTCATAACAACGGATATGGGTGGCACGGCTGGCCATCATAAAAGAACTCAGACTTCAATCTGCAGGGCCTTCATCTTCTCCCACAGACTCTTGCGGCTGATGCCCAGGAGCTGAGCCGCCTCCGCCTTTTTGCCGTTGGTTTTTCCCAGGGCCATGGTGATACATTTTTTTTCGGCCCGGCTCACTGCCTCGGCAAGGCTGGTGCAGCCGTGCGCCGCCACGACGCCTGCCTGACCGGTGAGGTCGGCCGGCAGATCCCACGGCTGCACCACCGGACCGTTGGCCAGCACCGATATCCGCTCAATAATGTTGCGCAACTCACGGACATTGCCAGGGAAGTCGTAAGCCAGAAGAAGATCAAGGGCCTCAGGGGCCAGCCGCAGCGGCTCCTGATGGCCACCGCGAAACTCCTTAAAAAAGAAGGTGCAGAGCTCCGGAATATCCTCCTTCCGCTCACGCAGGGGCGGCACCTGCACAGGGATGACCTTGAGGCGATAGTAGAGGTCCTCCCGGAAGGTGCCGGCCTCAACAGCTGCCGCCAAGTCCCGGGCCGTGGCGCATAATACCCGGACATCCACCTTGATGGTACGGTTGCCTCCCACCCTTTCCACCTCTCTCTCCTGCAACACTCGCAGCATCTTGGCCTGAAGATGCAGGGGTAATTCACCGATCTCGTCCAGGAGGATGGTACCGGTATCAGCCATCTCAAAACGCCCCTTTTTACTGGAATCCGCCCCGGTAAAGGCCCCCTTTTCATGGCCGAAAAGCTCGGACTCCATGAGGCCTTCGGGGATAGCAGCACAATTGACCCGAATATATGGCTTGTTGGCGCGGGGACTGTTGTGGTGAATGGCCGCCGCCACCAGCTCTTTACCGGTGCCTGACTCCCCATTTATCAGCACGGTGGAATCCCGTACCGCCACCTGGCTGATCAGCCGCAACAGCCCAAGCATGGCCTGGCTGCTGCCGATAATGGGCTTGCGGGCATGGCGACAGCAATCTTCCAGGGAAACACAGCGGGCTTTGACGGCCTGCACCTCAAGCAATCTTTTCACCCGGATAATGAGATCATCCATATCAAAGGGTTTAAGAAGGTAGTCGGCGGCGCCGTTTTTCAGACAGACCACGGCATCCTCGACACTGCCGTAGGCGGTCATGAAGATCAGGTCCGTCTCCGGTGCCAGTTGCATCACCTCGGCCAGCAGGCGATTGCCGTCCATCTGCGGCATACGGATATCGGAAATCAGGATATGATAGCTGTTGTTTTTCAGAAAATCGAGGGCCTCCCGGCCATTACTGGCCTCATCCACCTGCCAGCCCTCTTTTTGCAGGCGGTCATGCAGGGTTATACGCATGATCTCGTCATCTTCGGCCAGAAGGAGTCTAGCCCGACCGGTAGTTGTCGCCAGTGCTTGCATATCTAAGCCTCATCCGCTTGGTGGCCGGGCAGGACAATACGAAAACAGCTGCCGCTGCCGGGCTGGCTTGTAACCTCAATAACACCGTTCATCCGCGCCACCAAGGTATAGGTAATGGAAAGGCCCAGACCACTGCCCTGGCCCACCTCCTTGGTGGTGAAAAAGGGATCAAAAATCTTCTCCAGCTGCTCCTCCGGGATACCGGCGCCGCTATCTTCAAACTCCAGGATCATCCGGCCCTCCTCCTCAAAGGTGCGGACCTGGAGAACCCCGCCATCCGGCATGGCCTGAATGGCATTGAGACCGACATTGACAATAACCTGCTGCAGGGCCTCACCATCCACCAGACGCGGTTGGCCCAGATGGAGGTCAAGCTGCAGATCAATATCCTTCAGGCCATATTCCAGCAACAGGAAACATTCACGCACCAGCTCATCCACCGAGGCCTTGCCGTACTGCACCGCCTCGCGCCGGCCAAACTTGAGAAGGCGGCTGACAATATTGCCGATGCGGCGCAGCCCCTTTTCAAGCAGGGGAAGATAGCGCCTGGCCATGTCGGCATCCCCCGGGCTTTCCCCCATGCCCTTCACACAATTCATCATACCGCCCAGGGGGTTGTTGATCTCGTGGGCCACACCGGCAGCCAGGCGGCCAAGGGCGGCCAGCTTCTCACTCTGATAGATATGGGCCCGGGTCTTATCCAGCTCGAGCTGTGATTTCTTCAGGCGCTGGGCAAGTTCCTGAAATTTTTCGGTGAGACGGCCCACCTCATCGTCGCCGCGGCCCAGATTTTCAAAATCGTCACTCTCCGGAAAGCGCTCCACTGCCTGGGAAAGCCTGCCGAGCCGCCGCACCACGACCATATCAAGCAACAGGAATATTACCACCCCCACCACCACAATAGTCAACAGACAGATGCCGAGCAACATGCGATTATTGGCTCTGATATCGGCAAAGGCCCACTCTACTGAGATCGTTGTACTGAGGGCGCCACGGATATCCCCCACCTTATAGCCCTGTTTGGCATGGCACTCCAGGCACGACTCCTCCACATGCAGAGGCGATATATAGCGCAGAACCTGCTGGCCGTCCTCTTGAAGAATCTTGACCATCTCATCGCCGCCCTCTTCCTCAAAAAAAAGAAGGGCCTGCCGCTCAAAGGCATCAGGCGCATTGGCCGGATTAATCGGCTTCAGGGTGGTGACCCGGTAGTGAAAAAGCCCCTGCTCTCGGGAGTAGAGGGAAAGCTCCCGGGTAACCATGGCCGGATTGCGCTTCACATAGGCATGTCCCTCCCTGTCAAAAATCTCGGCATCAGGAGTATCCAGAAAGGGGTTTACCGGCGACTCCGAGGTCTTGAGGACAAAGAGCCCCTGGTGGTCGGAAACCCATTTCCGGGTCATCAGCACCTGCTGGTGAAGCATGCGGGCCTGCTGGGCCACCTGGGTAAAGACAAACTCCTGCTGAAAGGCGGATGTCCGGTAAAAGGTGATACCGTAAGAGACGACAATCACCAATCCCACGGTAAGGCTGAGTTTCATTCTGATATGCATCTCTTCTCCATCCCATCACACAAAAAAAGGCTTGCCTCTCTGGGCACCACCTGACCTGTATACGCCTTTTGCACCAATCATACCAGCAGGACACCTGCTCCTGCCAAAGGCCGAAAAAAGGCGCCGGTCCCGGCAAATCGGCTCTCTTTCAGAATAAACGCCAGCCGCTGCCCTGGCCAAGCGTTACTTTTCAGTAACCTTTCCCCGGCAGCCCGGGCCAACACTGTCCAACCAGAAACAGCACGGTTTTTCGCCAGCAGAGCACCATCGTCACCTGGCCATGGCTTACTCCATAAAAAATCACAAAAAGTACCTCCCGCAGCCAAACACTCGTTTTTACTATATTTTTTTTATCAATTAGCCACTTGCGTCTTTCGTTTTATCTATGGTAAAAGCAACATGACAAAAATGGTGATGAGCCACAGGCCCCTTGGTCTGGGGCTCATTTACCATTTTTTTTATTTTGGCCATAGACGAGACCAGGCCACTGGTCAACAAAAGGATTTGCAGGCTGATCCTGCATGGTGAATGTATTGACTGAAGTAATCAGTGCCAAAGAGTTTAAAAAGAATCATCAAGGCATAAAAAAAACGGCCAAAGATCGCCTCAACGATTTTTGGGAGATCTTTAGCAAGGATGATAGCGTCCTTATCGTCATTTCCGCTGATCCGGATTCACTGGCCAGCGCCATGGCCGCCAAACGACTGCTGCGCTATCGCGTCAAAAGAACACATATTGTTTACCCCAACGAGATCCGCCGGCTGAGTAATGTCGCCATGATGGACCTGCTCAAAATTTCGGCAAAACGCATCAAGTCGATCACCAAAGACGACTACAGCAAGTTCATTATTATTGATTCACAACCCTCCCACAACCCTGTTTTTGCCGACATAACCTTTGACGCGATTATCGACCATCACCCGGTGACCGGCCAATGGAAGGCGAGCTTCATTGATATCCGGCCCGACTATGGCGCCACTGCCTCGATGATGGTGGAATATCTCCGGGCAGCCGACCTGAAACCGTCGGTGGCCATTGCCACCGCCCTTTTTTATGCCATCAAGGTGGACACCAACAATTTTGAGAAAAAGGCAAAGCTGGCCGATGCCATCTCTTTTCGCTATCTCTTCAACATAGCCAACCAGAATCTGGTCCGCAAAATCGAGCTGTCCGAGCTCCGCCTCTCAGAGCTGAATTACTTCAAGACCGCCTTTGAGACCATGAAGGTCAGCAACAACCGTCTCTATGCCCATGTCGGCCGGGTCTTCAACCCGGACATTCTTGTCATCATTGCTGATTTCTTCAATCGGGTTCATCAGGTATCCTGGGTCTTTATCTCCGGCATCCATGGCGAACGACTGGTTGTTATCTTCCGCTGCGACGGCTATCGCAAAAATGCCGGGGTACTGGCCCAAAAGGCCTTTGGCGAGATCGGCTCGGCCGGCGGTCATCGCGAGGCGGCCCGGGCCGAGGTCCCCATGAAGAACCTGGACAAACAGGATCAGGACTTCAACACCCAGACCCTGCGCCGCCTGACCCGTCGCCACCTGTAACAGGTTCTCCCCGGCATCAACCGGGGCGACGGCAAAGGGCCGGCGAGATTAGCGGACGCAACCTTGCCGAGCTGGTTGATGGCTCGAAAGGTCGTTCTTTTTTCAAATCAAATCAGCGGCCGACGTCCTATGCTTCCAGGTGGACGGGGCGATTTTGTGGTGCGTTCAGCCTGTCAAAAGCCAAGCTGCAATGGAGAGCCGGCCCGGCAGCTGCATCGCCTCCCCCTTCACCCGTAAGAAAACAAGGCCTTCGCCAAACAAAACTATGACGCCATTACAGCATCATAAAACAACTGGAGAAGGTTAAGATGGATTAATTATTGACTGACCGCTGATAATTTAAGAAAACTTTTAGTTAACAGAGACACTGCACGCAGCCGCACCGCGTCGGTCTCCTTCCCCCGCATTTGACTAGAGGTCTTCATGAAACTAAAGCCACGCACCCTTGCCATGATTCTGGCAGGCGGTCGAGTGGACGAACTTAACGTTCTCACCCATTACCGACCAAAATCAGCTGTCCCGTTTGGAGGTTTTGCCAGGATCATTGATTTTCCCCTGAGCAACCTGATGAATTCCGGCCTGGAACAGGTGGCCATCTTAAGTCAGTATCGCAGTTTCTCCCTCATCAACCACATCGGCATAGGCGCGGCCTGGGACATGCTCGGCAAGTACCGCGGCGTCTCCATCCTGCCGCCTTCCACCGGCTTCGGCACCAGCTCCTGGTACAAAGGCTCGGCCGACGCCGTCTTCCAGAACTCCGATTTTATCGAATATCATGACCCGGATGAACTGCTGATCCTCTCCGGCGACCATGTTTACCACATGGACTACCGCGACATGATCGCCTACCACCGTGAAAAGGATGCCGACCTGACCATCGCCTGCGTACGGGTGCCGCCCGAAAAAGCCCAGCGCTTCGGAGTGGCCGACATTGACGATGAAGACCAGGATCGCGGTGGTCGCATTCTGCAATACACGGAGAAACCCGCTGAGCCGGAGTTTAACTGGGCCTCCATGACCGTATTCTGCTTTAAACCGAAAGTTCTGCATGAGATGCTCACCATAAATGCCCGCGAGGACGACTCCTTTGAGTTCGGCCGCGACATCATCCCGCGCATGATGTTCGAAAAATGCAAGATATATGGTTATAAATTCCATGACTACTGGGCCTACAGTCGTACCATTGACGAGTATTGGCAGACCAACATGGACCTGCTGGGCCCCACCCCGAAGATACAGCTTGAAGAGTGGGGCCTGCGCACCAACCTTGAACACCGCAATATCCGCGACTGCCAGCCCATGAAGGTGGGCAGCCACGCCAAGATCAACGACAGCCTGATCTATAACGGCTGTCTCATTGAAGGCGAGGTGGAGCGCTCCATCATCTTTCCCGGCGTTCATGTCAAGAAGGGGGCGGTGGTCAAAGACTCGGTGCTCTTTTTTAACAATGTGGTGGGCCGTGACTGCCGCCTTGAAAAAATCATCAGTGATGTCAATGTCACCATCGGCAACAACGTTCAGATAGGAAAAAGTATGGGAAATGACGATAAAAATGTCACGGTGTTGGGATGGAACAATTTTTTCCCGGATGAGCTGATCATCGGCGCAGGCTGCACCATCTATCCGCGTGTTGATGCCGCCCAACTGACCCGGCACATCAACCCCGGTGAGGTGGTGCGATGACAACAGACGACAACACCCTGGTCCTCATCCTGGCCGGCGGCGTGGGCAGCCGCCTTAACAACCTGGTGCAGACCAGGGCCAAGCCTGCCGTACCCTTTGCCGGCATCTATCGTATCATCGATTTCAGCCTCTCCAATGTCATGAACTCAGGCCTGAACCAGGTGGGCGTTCTCACCCAATACAAGCCGCTCAGCCTCATGCGTCATCTCGGCGGCGGCGAGGCGTGGGATTTTATCGGCCGCCGTCGCGGCGTCAAGATCCTGCCGCCACGTACCGGTTCCCAGGACTCTGACTGGTACCAGGGCACGGCAGATGCGGTGCGCCAGAATATCGATTTCATCAAGGCCCATCCCTCCAAGGAGCTTGTCATCCTCTCCGGAGACCATATCTACCGCATGGATCTTGACGATATGCTGGAGTTTCATCGCCGCAAAAATGCCGATGTCACCATTGCCATGATGGTGGTTCCCAAAGAGGATATCCACCAATTCGGTACAGGTATCACCAATGACGAGGGGCGTATTGTAGAGTGGGAGGAAAAACCGGAGGTGCCGCGGACCAATCTGGCCTCCATGGGCATCTACGTCTTTGACACCGACTACCTCCTGCAGCTGCTGGGAGAGGATCGAGCCGAGGTTGACTTCGGCATGCACCTCATCCCCAAGGCCATTGAACGCGACGATGTCTTTGCCTACCCCTTCCACGACTACTGGCGTGACGTGGGCACCATTCAGTCTTACTGGCAGGCCAATATGGATCTCCTGGAGGAACATTCCGGCATTTCCCCTGAAAGCTGGCGAGTACGGCCCAATATCGAATCCAGCGTCAAAGGCAGTGCCGATCGCCCGCCGGCCCGATTCTTACCCGGCGCCACGGTGCACCGCTCACTGATCTCGGCTGGCTGCACCATTGCCGGAGAGGTGTACAACTCGGTGCTCTCCCCCGGCGTCACAGTGGCCAAAGGGGCAGTCATCCGTGACTCCATTCTCTTTCATGACGTCAACGTCGCGGCCCAGGCCCGCGTTGACCTGGCCATTCTGGATAAACGCGTCACCGTGCACCAAGGCGCCGTGGTGGGCCACGGCAACAACAAGAAGATCCCCAACAACAAATACCCCTCCCATCTCTACACCGGTATCAGCCTGGTGGGCAAAGAGGCAACTATTCCGGCCCAGGTCAAAATAGGCCGCAACTGTATCATTGCCCCCTGGAGCCGCGCCGAGGATTTTCCCGGCCCTGAGCTGGCCTCCGGCGAAACGCTCTGAATCGTGTAACACCGCAGTCCTGCATCGTTTCTCAATCGTTATTCAGAAGGAAGCACCGGAAAGGCGGGGCTCGTTCTTACACGGCAAAAGCAAAGGCCAGGGAGATAAAAGCAAGGAAGAGATACGCGGAGATCTTCTGCTTGTAAGGGTAGTTGAAATCAAAGAGATAGAGAATAATGGCGGCGGTGATGAGACCGACAAAGGGGACCAGCGCCGCACTCCCCATATCAAACCAGAAATTTCTGGCCAAGGTCCCGGCAAAGTAGAAGCTGCCAAAGGCCAGGAGGCTGACCCCGAAGAGACTGATCTCCATGATGAGACGGGCCAGGGGCAGCATCAGGGCATAGGCGTTCACCTGGGCCATGACCACACCCAGCAGGACAATGAGGCCGGCACCAAGCACTGTCTTGATAAAAATGTCGGTCTGGACGTCCGCCATGGCACCGGTGACCTGGTCATACCAGGCCGCCATATCTACATTATAGGCTGCGCCGAACCCGAAGGAAACGGCAAGTATCAGGAGATGGATCCACATTTCTTTTATGCTCTCGGCCGATTACTGATCAGGCCACAAAGCCGATGGCGCGATCGAGCTTATGGAGGAAGGCAAAGCCCTTGCCTGCCTCGGTCAGCTTGGCGGTTTTCTGCACTGCATCAAAAACGGCATCTGTCTGGTCCTGCCGGGTAATAATGAGAATAACCTCCTTTTCCGGCTTAATGAAACGGCCCAGAAAACCCATCCTCTCGCGGACGCCGCGGCCGCGACCAAAATAGATGGTAGCCCCTTCCGCGCCGGCGTCAAGGGCGGCATCCACCACCTTATCCGCCTCGCCTCGCTGCACGACACAGGTTATCAAACTTGGTTTTTCATCACTCATTGCTGCTGACTCTCCATGGTTACCAATATCCAAAATCACATCCGCCTCACCCCATACGGAACAAAAAACCAGGGCCATTCCGTGGGTTTCAGGCCTGAAGACCGTAAAAGCCGGGCCATGCACGGGGGCAGTTCTGACAATCATACCGATCGCCAAAACGGAAAGGCAAGGAAAAGATCAAATAAACTCCTTCAAACAACAAAATAGAAGCAAGCATACCTCGGCACCGCGTCAAGGCTTCCGGCCGCCCGATGATGGCGCCTTCAGCTCGTACAATCGTCAAAAACAGGTACAGATGGGAAGAGTGACGGATCGGTGTGGGGGATAAAACGGCAGCCCGAGAAACGGATCATAAACTCCTGGTTCACATTGAGCTCCAGGTAGGTAATCTTCTGCGGCAAAGCCTGGCAGCGCTCGCGGCTCCGGCGGCTGCGCAGCACCTCCTCGGCCCCGGCCAGGGAGCTGTTGCCGATGGCCTCAAAGACATCAAGAGGCAGGTCGGGCATCATGCCCAGGGTGATGGCCTGGCGCGGATCAATATGCTTGCCGAATGAGCCGGCCACAAATATCCTCTCCAGATCGGCAAACTCCAGGCCGACCTGGCCGATAATGGTGGTGAGAATGGAGTACATGGCCGCCTTGGAACGCATCATGGCATCAAGATCAACCTGGGCAAAGGTCACGGGCGTACCATCAGCACTCTCCTCGGCCGTGGCCACCACAAAGGCAGGCCCTTCCTTCTCCGTGATGAGACGTTCTCCGGCAAAGCGGGGCTGAAACTTGCCCCGCACATCGATCATCCGGGCCAGATAGAGGGCGGCAACCAGGTCGATGATACCGGAGCCGCACAGGCCGCGCGCCTTGCCGCCACCCAAGGTGGAATAGGTCACCTCGCCGCTGTCCGGGTCAATGCGCACCCTATCAATGGCACCCGCTCCGGCCCGCATGCCCATCTTGGCAATGCCCCCCTCCAGGGCCGGGCCGGCCGCGCCGGCACAGGCAATGAGCCATTCGCGGTTGCCCACCACCACCTCGGCATTGGTGCCCACATCGATGAGCATGGCAGTGCCGGCCCGGGCGTCAAGACCGGAGGCGACAATACCGGAGATGAGATCGCCGCCGAAATAGCTGCCCACACTGGGCATGATCCAGACCGGTGCCAGATCGTGCATGGCCAGACGTAAATCCTGAGCGTGGCAGATATCCGGGCTGTTGATCCCGGGGATATAGGGCTCACGACAGAGGCTGGCTGCTTCAATGCCGAGCAGAAAATGAACCATGGTGGTGTTGCCGGAAACTGCCAGGCCGCGGATATCCGTCCCGGCCAGACCCGCCTTGCTGCTCAATTCGGCGCAGAGGCTGTTGATGGAGGCAAGAACGGCCCGCTGCAGAGCAGCAAGACCTTCCGGGCTGGCGGCAAAATGGATACGGGTCAGAATGTCCGTACCATAGTCGATCTGGCCGTTGGCCAGATGGGCCTGAGCCATCACCTTGCCGCTCAACAGATCAAGGAGGCTGGCCTCCAGATGGGTGGTGCCGAGATCAAGAGCGACCGCCGGCAAGACCTTAGGTTTTTCTGCAACAAAATCAACAAGTTCATAGAAGATGCCGCAGTCATTGAGCACGGCATGCCCCGCAAAACCGGCCCGCCGAAAGGCGGCGGCCACCGGGGCCAAGGCCTGATAGGGCACGATAAGCGGCATGCCACAGATCGCCGCAACATTTTTTTTTAGTCTATCTATATCACCTGTGTTATCTTGCAGACTTGGCTTAGGGCAATCAACAGTGACAAGCTGGACAAGGGGCACCATATTTTCCGACTCTCAAAATTGAAGGGTTGCAAAAGACGTCTGCCTGCACAAAACAGATTTCCCGCAAGCCGCTCCCTAGACGATTTTCAGCAAAATTCTAATCGCGTAACCATACCAGATTCCTCGTCAAGCAACCATGAAAGAAATTGTTGCCATAATGCTGGGCGGTGGCTTGGGGGCCACCAGCCGTCACGGCATCAACATCTTTGTGCATCGTTTTGTCCAGAGCAACTTCCCTGTGGGCACCATTTCCGTCAATCTGCTCGGCTCCTTTCTCATCGGCCTGTGCGGCGCCCTGCTGGAACATTATAAAATTGCCGTTGAATACCGACTCTTTGTGCTCACCGGTTTTTTCGGCTCCTTTACCACCTTCTCCACTTTTGCCCGTGAAAAGGCGGAACTGCTCAAGGTGGGCGAGGTTAAGGTGGCAATCATCTACGCCTTGACCAGCAATATCTTCGGCGTTCTCCTCGTCTTTGCCGGCTACCTGCTGGCCCGCCGCTTCATCGCCATGGGAGGCGGCGCCCCTTGAATCTTCTCGATCGTTACATTATCAGACAACTTTTCTGGAACATGCTTCTGGTGCTGGGGGGGCTCATTTCCCTCTATCTGCTCATAGATTTCTTTGAGCAGATTGACCAGTTTACCGAAAAAGGCCTGAGCATCGGTTTTGCCCTGCGTTTTTTCATCATCAAAATCCCCAGCATCTATTATCAACTTTCACCGGTGGCCATTTTACTGGCCGGCATTATCACCCTGGGTCTGCTCAACCATAACCGTGAGGCAATGGCCCTCAATGCCGGCGGCATCAGCCTCTGGCGTATTCTGACCCCGATGATACTGGCCTCACTGTTGCTCACCCTCATCACCCTGGCCATGTCCCAGTGGCTGCTGCCCATCACCACCAGCAAGACCAACAAAATCTGGTACACCCAGGTCAAGCAACCTATCATTAACGGCATCCTGCAAAACGG
Source organism: Desulfobulbaceae bacterium (assembly GCA_002868945.1). Lineage (GTDB taxonomy): Bacteria > Desulfobacterota > Desulfobulbia > Desulfobulbales > SURF-16 > BM506. Next base: position 45,043 of record PKTX01000046.1, on the reverse strand, counting down.
TCGCATCTTTTTTCGCGGCAGCGAGGGCATCTACACCTTCCGGCTGACCAAGGACGATCACGCCTATCGAGATCTGATCTACACCCAGTGGGATGACAACTACAGCCTGACCAATTTCCTCGTTGCCCAGAGTGCGCACCATAAGGAGGAGTGGCACCTCGGCAAGGGACTGGAAAAGACCCTGACCCCCCAAGGGACATACGCCATCAAAACCTTTCGCAAGCGGCAGGTGGCCCTCAAGGAGGGGGCGACGGACTTTTTTGCCCCTGTTTACCGGGCTGAAGAGCACTCCATCACCTATCTCTGGCACAAGGCGCAGCAGGACAAAAAAGAGGGCCTCCTCACCGGCACTCTGGACTTCTATGCCCGTCTCTCCTTTATCCTCTTGGGCGTTCCGCTCTTTATTGTTGCCATTCCGCTGACCATCCACGTCCATCAACGCTGGGGCCGGGACCTGACCGTGGCCATTCCGCTGAGTTGCTGTCTGGCCTTTGTCTTCTGGGGAATCTGGTCCAGCATGCAGTCCATGGCCCGGGCCGAGATCCTGACGCCCAACATGGCGGCCTGGTCCATCCACATCGCCATGCTGGGCATCGGCCTTTTTTCTATTTCCCGTATGAATCGAGGGGGGTGAGGACGTGTTGTCGGAGACAGACCAGCTCACCTTTCTGAAGAATCTGCCACCAGGAGCACCGGTGGGCATTGTCGGTGTGCCGCCGCTCCACATCATGGCGGCCCTGGAAAAATGCAGGGCCACTCTTTTCGATCTGGATGAAACCATTGTCAGACGGGACATGGAGGAGACCATTCTCTATCTGCCCCGCGTCTACTGCGCCATCCTGCGCACCGTGGTCATCAACAGCCTTCACCTGGACCTGCAGGCCATTATCATGGATGTCGGTCCAGGCAAGTGCGACTGCGCCCTGCATGTTGCCACCATCCTGGCGGATCGTTTGTCAATCCCGGTCCTCACCACGATAAACCGCGACACCACGCCCTATGGCAACCCCTTATGCACGGCCGACATGCCGCTGCCGGAAAAAATTGCACAAATCTGCAAGTCAATCCAGTCCACGGCCAGGCACCGGGAGCTCCCGGCCTGCCTGCCCACAGCCGCCTTCTGGGGCGTACCGCCCCGCGACTTCTCCCTGCTGGCCCTTTTCCCGAACACCACCCATGTCTACGGCTGGACACGCTGCATGGAAAATAAGACACCGGCAGACCTGAGGCTTGAGTCCCTCTACAATGCGGCGGTGCCCACCGTCTTTTTTGCCCAGTCGTTCTGCGCCAAGACCGCTCTGGCCAAGCATCTGGCCGACAAACATCCCTGCGCCCTCTTCCTGGACAACGACATCAGCGCCGGCAGCTCGGTCCGCGCCAAAATCCAAGCATTCCTGGAACTTTCCGGAGCCTGCCATGCTTCTTGCTGATTTCGGCACAACCTATGCCAAGTTCATCGACCTGGCCGCCCCGGAACCGCACCCCTACCTGGAGGCCGCCAAAAAGATCAAAGCCGACCTGCGAGTGGACATGGCCACCGGTCACAACGCCAAACGCTACACCACGAAATATGTCAATGAATTGACCGCCCTGGCCCGCGGCGGCGAATATCTGATCAACGAACCGGACTTCACCCTGCTTGACTGCGGCAGCCGCGACATCAAATTCATCCGTTATGAGAAGGGCAAGATGGCGGATATGGGATGGAATGCCGAATGCGGCGCCTCCATGGGCTTCACCATAGAGCTGCTGGGCCGCTACTATAATATTGACTTTACGAAACTTGAGGTGCCGCAAACATCCTTTTCCGTCACCTGCGGCGTGCTTGGCATAAGCCAGATATTTGATGAAATCACCACCGGCTGCGACGAGACGCAGGCCGTGGCCCGCTTTGTCAAATCCATTGCCCTGAATGCCCACCGCTTTGCCGGAGAACCAGACCGGCTTTACCTCTCCGGCGGCCTGTGCGCCAACCCTCTTTTTGTCAGGAGCTTCCCGGGCACGGTCATCCCCCTCGGCCGCTTTGTCCTGCTCAGAGGTCTGAGTGTGGTGGCTGGCATGGAGGCGAGCTGGCCATGAGTGAGCAGGGGCCAAACTGCTTTAAGTGCCGTTACTTTTACATCACTCATCTGCCGGCCCACCCCTATGGCTGCCGGGCCATGAAGTTCAAGTCCCGCCAGCTCCCCTCCCTGGTGGTTTTGACAAATTCCGGCATGAGATGTCAGCTTTTCAGGGCCAAGGAATAACCGCAAAGGCCTCTTTATTCTCATCCCAGCGATAGCCGCTGCCTATCCACATCTCTTCCACCAGTTCGACATCCACATCCAGGCCGTCCACATCCTCAAAATCATCATAAACCACCAGGATCTCGTCATCGCTGATTATGTTGTCCCGGTTGGTATCGGCCCAATGAAAAGGGGCCATAGCCACGGACTGCCCACCGCCGATGACCACCTCTTGCCCCCTGCCGGCACCAGAAGCCACCGTGCCATGAAAGTGCAGGTCTTCCCCGTTCGTCGGTCTCACCATGTACCCAAAACGCTGCCGGCCGCTCAGGTGCTTGACAATCCACTTGAGCTCCTCCTTGCCTGCGGGCTGCAGGGTGGCGGATGAACTCACCACCCTGACCCGAGACGGCAGTATCTCTTTGATCAGCACCGAAACAGGCGAGGCAGTGCTCTCCACGGTAATTACCACCGGCATGGGATAGCCGGGCATGGCATGAGCGGGAATCTTCCTGGTTGCCGTCAAGCCGATATCCGGAGCCAAGTCCTGCTCTTTGTTGCGCATCAGCAGAACCACCAAGGCCAGCATGGCCGCCAGGAGTAGAATTGCCGGCAGTGCCCCTCTGCCCTTGAACCACGATCCGGCCGGAGATGGTACCGAAACGCTGGCCGCCACCGATTCCGCTCCTTCCACTTCTTCAGCTTCTTGAGGCTCCGACGCTTCAAGAATGGCGGCAAGCTCCACCTCAAGGGCCGCGGCAAGACCACGGGCATTCTCCAACTTAACGGATTGGTAGTGCCTGTTTTCCCAACGGGAAATAGTATCGGTGGTGACCCCGACAGCAGTGGCGACATAGAGCTGGGTGAGCCCCTTTTTTTCGCGCAACTGCCGGACACGGCTACCGTCAATACGCACCATGCTCTGGCCGAACTGGAATTTTTTTTCTTTCAAGGAACTATCTGCTGATTTTGTGATTGAAAATTTTGGCCATATTGTACGCCTACAGATCCTTTTTTCAAGAGGGATTGAGCCCTTCCTCCGACACGACAACCCGACATAGCGCCTGCTAACACCTTGAATTTACGAGAAGAGACCCGACATCACCCCATGCCGACCAGCCACATGACCCCATGTCGGCTTTTTCTTTTGGGCCACTCCCTTATAGTAGTGACAAAGGCAAATGCTTTATTGACCAGCAACCACAACAAGAAGGAGAAAACATGAAAAACAGATGCCCCAAATCATTACTAACGGCAGGATTCCTGATGGCGGGACTGAGCAGCGCCAGCCTGGCCGCAGCCATGCCGGACAGCGTTGATATCAACCTCCAGGAATCATATCCTGCCTTGGCAGAAACGGCCAAGGATACAAAGAGCGCCCCGGCATTCAGTCATGGCAAACATGCCGAGATCTTCCTGAAAAACAACAGCAGCCATGCCGGCACGCCCTACACTGATCAATTCACCTGTGTCGCCTGTCATGCCGGTGTAAGCGATGCCGGAGAGATCGGCACAGAGACGGCACGGCAAAAACAGATCACGGCAGTGCAGGCCGCCGGCAGTGTCAAGAACTACATGCACGGGATTTGTCTCGACTGCCACCGAAGCATGAAAAAGGCGACAGCGACAAGCGGTCCCACATCCTGCAAGGCATGCCATTCACCCCGATAAGGCCGGCAAACCGATCCGGCCGCTCGGCTGAATCAACAAATAAAAAATCAGGAGGACATACCATGAAAAAAGCAACCATCCTTACCCTGGCCCTTTTTCTTGCAGTGGCGTCAAATCAGGCCCTGGCGGCAACCGCCACCTGCACGGTAACAACGGCAAGCGACCAAGGCATCACCCTTGATTGTGGCGTCAAGAATGATTCTTTCAAGAGTGGCGATACCGTGAAGGTACGAACCGCCAAGCAAAGAAAAGCCATTGAAGGCTGCTAGCAGGTGGCCGGCCGCACAATATGGTGTGGCCAGACACCGTTGCAGCAGAGATGCTTGCCGATAAGCAACTATTGTCCACAACGTAAAACCAGGACCATTTCCCAGTAAATGGTCCTGGTTTTTTTTAGGGGAACCGGCAATAGATGCAGCCCCTCTCTCCACTAAAGAAAAATGTCTCCAGGCCCTCAGGCCTGGCGCGCCTGATTAATAAGGGTACGGATAAATGTCTGCACCGCCAGGGCCAGATGGGAACTCTCCACTGCCGAGGATTGGAGAATCCCCAGGTAGTAGCTGCCCACCGGAAAGACCAGAAGATGCTCACCGCAATCTCGGTTATAGAGAAAATAGTGAAAACGACCGGGAATATCGGTTTTTATGGCATCACAGTTGGCGCCACAGAGCTGGACAATATGCCCCAGGGCCTCATGGTCCCGGGCCTCATGCACCACAACATGACCATCCTGCCTGACCAGGACATACTCGTTGACACCGGCAACACTCTTTACCTTGCTGAAATCACGCAGTGAGGTCATTTGAGTATTCTCTCCACAGTGCTCTCGGCCAAGCTTTCCAGGGCACGTTCCAGGGACATATGCAGCTTTTGCTTATTGACCGAAGGATTGAACATGACAATGAGCAGCCGGTCACTGCGGATCTCCTTGGCGGTAATATTGACATTATCGAAATGGAGCGATATTTCGGCAATATCGGCGTAACGACTCTTACCGAGATTCAGGTTGCGCACCATCTTTTCAGCCAGGAGCACCAGACTCTCACGGCTGAAGGTCTCGGGCATGCGGTTAAAAACAATCTGACTATTGAAGTCATAGAGGCAGACGCCGCAGATCTCCTCCACTGAGTGCACCAAGCTGTCAATAATAGTTTCCATGCTGCTTCAAGATCCCCCTGCCTGCCGCTCCCAACAGACGGCATGGGCCCAGACACGACCCCCGAGCAGGCCGCTGAATAACAAGCCACACTCCCTGCCCTCTCCGGCAGAGCTTTTTTTACCGGTCGCAGCCGGCACCTTTCCCCATTGCCCGGCCTAAGAGCCTGTCGGACTTAGACATAAATCTACTGCAAATTCGAAAAATCGGCCCATATTCCCATGGCTTTTCGTTAAATAGCTCTGCTATTCGCCTCAAATCCATGTAAATCTGGCCTTGATTTTTCGAATTTTCGTTACGATTCTCTAAGTCCGACAGGCTCCTAGACGATAGCTCCCCAATCCTCCACGGCATTGCCGGCAAAGGGCTTCTGGGTAGCGATAATCCGCAAGCGTCGGGCCGGCTGGTTATTATCACTGGGCGACACCAGGACCAGCTGCTCAAAGGGCACCTCCGCATCGCTCTCCTTGTTTGAGCGAACCGAGAAGGTGATTTTCCTCTCCTCACCAGCGGCCAGAATCAGACTGGTATCCGAGGTCAGGGAAAAAAAACTGGTAAGAGAAAAAGATTGCGGATCAGCGGTAACAGTCAGGGCAAGGGGGGCGGCTGTGCAATTTTTAACCAGAAAGCTGCCCTCCACCAAGACATCCGCTTCTATTGTGCCCAAATCAACGAGCCCCGGTTCGATAAGCACCGAAGGCTTCAACCGGCTGAACACCAGGGGCAGGGTCAGGAGGGCGCCGGAAACACCATCAAAAAACTCAAGGCCATTACCGTCAAAGACGTTGAGCAGATCAGCTCCCATCTTGGCGGCTGCAATGAGCCGTACCTTAAAGGCATAGGGCGAGATCTGCTCCACGGCAATATTGCCACGAACATCTGCCAGAACCTTATACTCCAGTTCCAGCTTGCGACCATCTCGAGCCGCCAGGAAAATAGTCTTTTCCGGTTCTTCATCGCCAAGGACAGTGTCGAAATCCAGCTCATTATGGGAACAGGTGAGTTCCACCGAGGCATCCGGCGCACTGGCCCGCCGCTCTTTGGGAGGCACGCCAGTGGCTGTGATAAGAAAACCGCAGGCATCGCAACGGAAGCGGACGCAGCCATTCTCATCGCCGCCTTCGGTAACCGAATGCCTCTTACCGCAATCCTCACAAAAAACAAGCATACCGCCACCACACCTTTATTCCTTGGCCAGGAATTCCTGCCGGATCGCCTCTATTTCATGGCGCAAGAGGTCGCGAACCTCCGCGAGAATTTCAGCCTTCAATCCCTCCCGGCCACTCTCAGGCTGCGCACCAACTCCGAGCGGCTCACCCTTCTCGGTTGTTTCTTCAGCGGCACTGTCCGGGGCCAGGGAGTGGGCCGGCCGATCTTCAAAATCGGCCATCATCTGCTCGTGCCAGTCAACAAAAACGGTCACTGCCCGGGGCAAAAAACGGCCCTCTTCATCCGGCGCAGCCGCCATCATATCCGCAAAACTAGTGGTCAGCTCCTGCAGAGAGTGCAGAGATGCCGTGACAAGCTCTGGAGATGATGCCTTGTCGAGATGGCGCAGCACACTTTTCTGGAGGTTGAGATGGCTCAAGGCCGCAGCCTGTCCCGCCACCGCAGGGACGAGATTGTTGATCTCCTCGTTCAGCCCCTGCAGAAGCACATCATCTATGCCCTCAGCCGCAGAGTCCAGCAGGGCCTGGATCCGCGCAAGGGCCGCGGATACACCTGCCGCCTCGCCTCCGGATGCCGACGGGGATGCGCCGGCGCTCGCCCCTTCAGGCTCTTCCTCCGCAAAGAAATCATCCAGGGCCGCCTCCACCTCGCCATGTTCAGCATCAGCCGGTGCAGTCGCGGCCTGCGCCGCGCCATCAGCCTGAGCAGGGGCAGGTTCAGCCTCCCCCTCAAAAAAATCGTCAAGGGCCGCCTCCATCTCAGGGAAATCCCCCCCCTCGTCCGCCTCCGCGGTTTGCGGCTGGGCAGATTCTTCCTCAAGCTTAAAAATATCCAGCTCAGAAGCCTCAACCTGCTCCAGTTGAGCAAGGGGCGGCTCCGGTCCCTCTGCCGGCGGAACCTCCAGGGAAGCGGCCTCATCGAGCTCACGGGTTTCCTGGGCCGCCGTCACCTCGCCGGCTGCCTGCTCCGTCTCATCCAGATCCAGGATGTCGTCGCCTTCCCCTTCATCATCCAGGGTCCCTAGATCAAACTCATCGCCGCTGGTCTTGGCTGCCACCCCGGGTGGCGGCACATCATCTTCAAAAAAGTTGTCCAGCAATTCATCTGCCTCGGCAAACTCTTCTTCAATATTGCGATCAGCCTCGACTTCCGTGCCATCAGCCTTGTTGTAGGCGGCCTGCACCGCCGGTCGACCGGCCGGGGCAGCAGGCCTCTTTGCCGGCTCAGGTTCTTCTTTCTTCTCCTCGTCCTCCACCTGGACCATCTCGTCAAGCATGGAATCAAATATTGAATCAGTGCTATGGTCCTCCTTGTCATCCAGGAGACGATGAATGGTGGAAGACTCCTCCTTCTCCTCCTCGGCCGGTTCGGCCTCTTTTTCCTGACCACCCTCTTGGGCCGGAGATTCCGCTTCCACCTCCGAGGCGGGCGCTGTCCCCTCTGCCGGGGTGCCGGCGGCGGCCTGGCCCGCACCACCTGTGGCCACAGCCTTCTTCAGCTCATTATAGGCATCAACATGCGTCATGAGCCTTTTCTGTTCATCCTCTTCACTGCCGGGACTGACCACCAATTCTTCCAGACTGGCAAAGGCGTTCCGCAGCATGGGGAAAACAGCGGGATTGGCCTGCTCTTTGTTAACGGCAATATAATGGCTCAGGGCCCCGAGGATCTGTAGATAAATCTGCTGCGTCTTTTGCCCCTCCCAGATGCTCCGCAAGGCGGCCAACTCATCATTAAGGACGGCAATATTCTCATCAGAAATTTCCCAATCGATATCAAGAATTGCTGATTTGAGCTTCTCAAGGATTTCAACAGGGCTGGCAGAATCACGATCGGACATGAAAGAACCTCTCCTACAACAACTCTTTTTTGAATGAGACCATGGTAAGCGAAATAGCCTTTTTCAGGGTATTGACGACATTATAACCGGTAACAGCACTGGCCTGAAAGGCCGGAACCTTTAATTCACTGTTCAGGTCAGCTTCCATTGTATCAAAATCAAGGAGCTCTATGCCCTCCTCGGCCAGATCCAACTTATTATACTGGAGAACCAACGGTATTTTGCTGATGTCTTTATTCATGGCCGCCAGATTCTCTTTCATCTGATTTAAGGCAATGACATTCTTTTCACGCATCTCCACCTGGCTGTCCGCCACAAAGACCAGGCCGTCCACCCCTTTCAGAACAAGCTTCCGCGTGGCGTTATACTTTACCTGGCCAGGCACGGTATAGAGCTGGATCTTGATATCAAAGCCCTTGATCTTACCGATATCAACAGGCAGGAAGTCAAAAAAGAGGGTCCGGTCACCATGGGTCTTGATACTGACCATGTCCGTTTTGATACGCTCTTTGAATTTGTTATTAATATAATCGAGGTTGGTTGTTTTACCACCACGGCCCGGCCCATAATAGACGAGCTTAACCAGCACCTCTTGCTTTTTAACGTTTACAAAGCCCAAAGCCCACCTCACAAAAAAAATTGTACGGCCGACTCCCCCTTTTTATGAGTAGTCGGTTGTTTTCCACATTTCTTTTATCTTATCGATGACTTCCGTTGTTTTAAGGCGCAAAAAACCAAGGGAGACATCATTCCCGAAAATGGTAATAAGCAGGATATCGTCGTTTATTTTACTGAAATGAATGGACTCATCCTCGCCTTTATGAAAATGGAGGGAAAACTCCCGTTCCCCAACAAGCTGGGCCATGGCATCCACTGCTGCAAAATTTCCGGCCGCCAGGGCGGCAAAGGCATGGACATCAACATTGGCGTTACCATTATCGTGCTCGGCAATGACATTACCCGCCACATCCACCACAATAACGCTATGGACACCTATACCGATAAGATCCGAGACAATAAGGGCATCTATCTGATCAAGCTGCTCCTGGGTTACCCCATACATATTATAATGCCTCCTTCAGGACTGACGTGGGCGCCGGACATGCTGGCCGGGATCACTCAAGATGATTAAAAAATTCACAAAAATGCAGCAACACCGCATCCGCCTCGGCGACAATCTGCCGGCAAAGCCAGAGGGCGACAATGACGGCAGGATATCTTGATAAAATTAGATCTTTTCTGAGTCTCGCTCCGCTCGCTTACCTGTTCGAGTTTGAGAAGTATAGAAAATAAAAACCGCAGCATATCGGACATATGTGAGGGTTTTTATTTTCGTAGCGCCGAACAAATCGGATAAAAAAGCAATTATTCAAGATGGCCTGGACGTTTCCCGCCCCTGGCAACGGCTGTAAAACTTCCTTGCCATTGTAACTATTCTCAACACAACGATCTAATCCTTTTTTAAAATATTTTAAAGGGCTTACCCTTACCAGCTCTCCGGGTATCCATATTTTCCGCCCGGGAACTGCTCCGCATTGAAACAATTGCCCTTTTTTTCTTGTCAAATTATTCCTGAACGGATACTATTGCCCAGCTTTTTACGCATCATCTCTTGCAAGGCGGCATAGCCAAGTGGCTAAGGCAGTGGTCTGCAAAACCATTATTCCCCAGTTCGACTCTGGGTGCCGCCTCCACGCTATTTCAAGGGCTTAATGATCTTTCCTTAGGCCCTTTTTTTTGTAGAACCATCGTACCCACAAAAAAAAGGGGTGGCCGGAGAATTTTTCTCCGGCCACCCCTTTTTTTGATGCCGCATCAACGCTTCTTTCAGTTAAAAGCCGAAATCTTCCAACATCTTGTTGACGGTTTGCTGGTCAAGCATGCTCTCCGCATCCTGCTCTTCTCCGGCAATGGAGCCGAGATACTTGTCCACATCCTCCTGGGCCAGGGCCTTACTCTCCTCCACAGAGATATCAACATTCTTTTTCTTAAGCTTGAGTTGTGAGCCGAAACTGACCACCAGAGCCAGAAGCTGAACCTGAAAATCACTGAGCAGCTTGAGGATCTTCATGATACGCTGCCCGGAAAGGTCCTGGAAGCTGAGCGACTCGGTGATCTTCGAGACATCGGCGGTTATTGCCGTGGAGACACTGAAGGCCGCCTCAATTTTGGCAAAGATCTCCCGCTGATCTTCAAGGCTCATCAAACTGCCGCCCGCAGCAGCAGCGGCATTTTTACTGGCCGACTCCGGCAAGTGGTCCACGGCCTGCTGCACCTTTTCCAGGGCGGTGATCGCCTCGCCAAGACGTGGATCAACAGTAGCGGCGGAGGCCTGGGCCGCTGCCGGGCTCTCCTCTTCACCACCAATCTCTTCTATCTCCGGGACCTCCAGGGGAATGGCCTGGTCAAGAAAAATGGTGCTCTGGCCGGCATCCATCTTTTTAAGGAGGTTTTTGACTCCCTTGTCACTGCAGGCGGCAAAGAGGGACTGAAAGACATCGGACATGGGCACATTAAAATAATTGTCGGAGTCCGCCTCATAGGCCACTGCCTTGGTGCTGATTTTATCCCGGAAGCGGTCCAGGTCGAAAATCTCCGCCGCCTTTTCCCGGGCCCCGCTGATATGCTCCTTCACCGTTTCATTGGTGCAGAGCTCATAGAGTGTTTGGAAAATGACGTCCAGATCAAAAAGGTAGCGCTTGGATTTTTCAGCGGGCTCGGCTGTTGCGTCTGCTTCTTCGTGCTGACCGGCGGAGGTGCCCACCTCATGCAACAGGCGCAGGGTTGCCTCGATATCCGCCTTGATCTCCTCAACCTCCGCCTCAATAGGCGATTCCTGTTCCTCCCCTTCCTCCTCTGTTGCCGGTGCTTCGTCGCCGTTGAGACCAAAGGCGGGATGATTCTTCAACTCCGAGAGGAGTTCCTGGACATTGCCGGTACCGCCCTGGACCTTTTCGACATTGTCCATGATCTCCATGGCGGCCTTTTCCGTCATGGCGACAATATCCTTTAACTGAGTCTTGGCGCTCTCCAGTTTGTCACCGGCCTCATCAAGGGTGGCCCGCTGCTGACGCCGATCCTCGGCCGGAATCTCCATGATGGTGGCACTGAGCGACTTGGCCAGATGGCCGATATCGTGATAAAGATCCTCTGAAACCGCCTGATAATAATCATCATCACCGACCCCGCCGCCGGTGGTGGCCATATCCTGCGGAAGCGGCGCCGTGGTCTGCACGGTCGAGGCACCGGCCTGTTCACCGATAATGGTAATATTATAATTGGCCTCTGCAGTGGGTATACGAAAATACCCTGCCCCGATTTCCAGAAAAATTTCCGGTTTGTCCGCCACGACGTTCCCCCTTTCTCTTGTTGCCTGCCGGGCCAAGACCCTCTCTGCTTCGAGAAGACCCTTGCCTGGTAGCCGCTATTCTCCCTGCTGACAGATTGCAGGGAACCCCAAAAAAACACAGATATCCACGTTGTCCGCTAGATAAACGAGACCTCTACATGAAAAAGAGAAGGCTCTATGGCGCACCTATCGGCACAACATTTTGAAATCTTGATATTTTTTTTGAAACGCTTGCCAAATGCCATGCAACAGGGGGCTGCCAGGGGCCCTTCTCCTACTTCAAAAAGGGCAACAAGGCCTTGAACACAGGGGTGCCGGCCTTGCCCAGCAACTCATAAATAATCATCTCGGTATTGGCGACAACGCCGCCGATTTCCCTGATCCTGGCCAGACCGGTCTCATAGTTTTTCATGGCCCGGGAGGCAACGGCATCGGCCGGCACCCACATGTCATAACCGCTGTTTATTCCGCCGGCCACGGTCTGGTACATACAGATATGGGTCTCCACCCCACAGGTGATCCAGGTATCCACCTTCTCATGGGCCTGCAGGGCTGCCAGGGCGTTCGGATTGGTAAAGCAGCCGAATTCCAGTTTGTCAATGACCTGCACCTCGGGCATCTCCGCGGTAATCTCGGGAAGAAGTGCGCCGATCTTGGCCACATACTGAGTGGTGGCCACAATGGGCAGCCCCAGTTCTTTGGCGGTCTTGATGAGAAGAACACTATTGCGAACCACCTCGTCCCGCGCCGGGATAACACGCATCATCCGCTCCTGGATATCCACCACCAGCAGACCACAACGTTTCGGGTCAAGCCGCTTTATCCGTTCCATAAAAAAATCCTCCGCAAATTGCTTGCTCTCCATGTTATATTGTCTGGCAATTGTAACTATCCAGCCCAATGCTGGAAATAACGAAAACCACCCACACTGTAACGAGTGTCTGTCCAGAAATAGGTCATTTCGTTCGAGATCAAGGACTGCGGGAAAAATAAGCGCGCCCTGAAAGAGGTAAGGGAGCCTGCGACACTCCGGGTGCCCTTGGGGTGCAGGCATATATGCGATATCGAAGTCTCCACTTCGTTTCGCTTACCTCCGAGCATTATTTTTTTCGCCTGACGCCGAGATCGGGCCGGTAAGCGAGTTGATGAGACTCCCGGTAAGCGAGTTTACGAGACTCCGAGAGGGCCATTTCTGGACAGACACTAACTAATGGAGCTGTGCCCCACCCGCACGCAACTTTGCCATGACTCAGATAAGCTCGCAACGCATTAAGCAAATAATTTCAGCACCGCCCCTGGGCACCACCCTGGAGATTAAAGGCTGGCTAAAATCACGGCGTGATGCCAAGGGTTTTTCCTTCCTCGATATCACCGACGGCTCCTGTCTCCAGGGTCTGCAGGTTGTTGCCGACTCCGGCCTGACCAACTACCAGGAGGAGATAAAGAAACTGACCACCGGCTGCTGTCTGTCCGTTCGTGGCGTTCTGCAGGAGTCGCCTGCCAAGGGGCAGGCCGCTGAACTGATTGCCGAGGAGATCACCATCCACGGCTGGGCCGATGCTGCCCTCTACCCCCTGCAGAAAAAGAGACAGAGTTTTGAGTTTTTGCGTACCTTGCCCCACCTGCGCGGCCGCACCAACAGCATAGGTGCCATGATCCGCATCCGCAGCCGACTTTCCCATGCCATTCACACCTTTTTCCAGCAGCACGGCTTCTACGAGCTGCACACTCCCATCATCACCGCCAGCGACTGTGAAGGGGCTGGTGAGCTGTTCACCGTCACCGCCATGGACCTTGCCCACCTCCCCATTACAAAGGAGCAACAGGTTGACTACAGCCGGGATTTCTTCGGCCAGCAGGCAAGCCTGACCGTCAGCGGCCAGCTTGAGGCAGAAACGTATGCCCTGGCCCTGGGCAACGTCTACACCTTTGGCCCCACCTTCCGGGCGGAGAACTCAAACACCAGCCGCCACCTGGCTGAATTCTGGATGGTGGAGCCGGAGATGGCCTTCTGCGACCTTGCCGGTGACATGGACCTGGCCGAGGAGATGCTGCGCTTTGTGATTGACGACCTGGTCACCAGCGCACCTGATGACCTGGCCCTCTTTAACCGTTTTGTGGATAAGGAACTTCTCAAGCGCCTGGCCCTGTTGCAGGAGCCGTTCAAGCGCCTCAGCTACAGTGAAGCCATTAACCTTCTGCTGACCAGCGGACAAACCTTTGCCTACCCTGTCAGCTGGGGCATGGACCTGCAATCGGAGCATGAACGCTATCTCACCGACAGCCTCTTCAAACGCCCCCTGATCATCTATAATTACCCAAAGAAAATCAAACCGTTTTACATGCGTCTTAATGACGATAACAAAACCGTGGCCGCCATGGATGTCCTGGTGCCCGGTATCGGCGAGATCATCGGCGGCAGCCAGCGTGAGGAAAGGCTTGACGTTCTCACGGCCCGCATGGCCCAATGTAATGTGCCGCAGGAACCCTACCAGTGGTATCTTGACCTGCGCCGCTTCGGCTCCGCTCCCCATGCCGGTTTTGGTCTCGGTTTTGAACGCCTGGTGATGCTGGCCACCGGCCTCGGCAACATCCGCGACGTCATCCCCTTTCCCCGCACCCCAGGTTCAGCCGCCATTTAGACCATGACCACCATTCTCAGCCTCGCCCCCTTACGCGGCCTCACAGACGCCATTTACCGCAACACCTTTGCCAGGCATTTCCCCGGTTTTGACCTGGCCATGGCCCCTTTTCTCACCACCTTTCAAGGCACCAGGGTGAAATCGGCCCGCCTGGACGATCTGCAGCCGGCCAACAACAAAGATCTGCCGGTGGTACCGCAGATCCTGTCAAAGGATGCCGCTCAGTTCAAGGTGCTGGCCGCCATGCTCACGGACCTGGGATACGAGACGGTGAACTGGAATCTTGGCTGCCCCTATCCCATGGTGGCCAACAAGGGCCGCGGCTCCGGCATGTTGCCCCATCCCGATAAAATTGCCGCCTTTCTGGAACAACTGCTCGATCTGCCCTGTCGGCTCTCCATCAAGACCCGGATCGGCCGAAGAAGCAGTGCGGAGATCAAAGAGCTGCTGCCCCTCTTCAACGCCTTTCCCCTGGCGGAGCTCATCATCCATCCCCGCCTCGGCAGCCAGCTTTACAAGGGCGATGTAGACCTGGAAACCTTTGCCTACTGCCTGGCCCACTCCACCAACCCGGTAAGCTATAATGGCGACATCCGCCGGCCCGAGGATTTTCAGGCCCTGCAGAATCGTTTCCCGGATGTGGAACGCTGGATGATCGGCCGCGGCGCCCTCAGAGACCCCTTTTTACCGGCCAAGATCAAGGGTATGCCGCTGCCCGCCGATCCTGCTGCACGGATCCGGGCCTTTCACGACGAGCTCTTCCGGCTCTACAGCCGGCGCCTCAGCGGCGGCGGTCATCTGTTGGGCCGGATGAAGGCGGTCTGGTTTTACCTGGCCGGCTCCTTCAGCCATGGGGACAAAATCCTCAAAAAGATCCAAAAAACCAAAAAGATAGAGGCCTACAACGCCCTGATCACACAGCTCTTTCAGCAGGAGACATGATGACAACCGCCCGCACCACCTGTAGAAACCACGCCGGCCCAGGAAAGCAGGTTCGGTCCATGCTTGGCCGATGCCTCCTGGCCACTGTCACCGCCCTGCTCCTTTACAGCCCTTCGGTCTGGGGCCAAACCACCCTGTGGCAGGGGCATGCCAACGGCAAGACCATCTACCTGATGGGCTCCATTCATGTCCTCCAGAAAGAGCACTACCCCCTTCCCGAAGTGATGGAAAAGGCCTTTCAGGAAAGCGATCTCATTGTCTTTGAGATCGACCAGCAGGAAATGGAGAGCCCGGCCAGCCAGGAAATCATCCGTAAAAAAGGCATGTACCCGGCCGGCCAGACCCTGCAACAGGAGGTGGCGCCTGCAACATTTAAGGCCCTTCTGGACCACCTTGCCACCCTGAAACTGCCGCCGGCCATCTTTCAGCCCATGAAACCGGCCTACAGCGCCCTGGTCATCACCATGATGGAATTTCAACGTCTGGGGTTTGAACCACAATACGGCCTGGACCAATACTTTGCCGACAAGGCCAGGCGTCGGGGCAAGAAAACAGCGGCGCTGGAGAGTGCCGAGTTTCAGATCAATCTTTTTTTTGACTTAAGCGGAGATGAGCAGGAGAAATTCCTGGTCCAGACCTTACTTGAGCTTGACACCTTTGCCAGTCAATCAGACAAAATGAGTCAGGCCTGGCGACAGGGCAAGAGCAAGGAGCTGCAGGAGCTGCTGATCACAAGCTTCCAAGACTTTCCCGGTCTCTATGACCGGCTCATCGTCCACAGAAACAAGGCCTGGCTGCCCCTTATCGAAAAATTTGCGACAGAGCATGACACGGTACTGGTGGTGGTCGGCGCCGGTCACCTGGTGGGCCCCAACAGCATGATCAGACTCCTGGAAGAGCGGGGCTACACCTTCAGACAGCTATAAAGAAGAGTGGCCGCCAGGCCCGAAAGGACGGCAGAGCACCACTCAACTACCCTGAAAGCCCCACTGGTCCCGCGCCATATCATATTGATAGATGAGCTCCAGGGTATAATACTTCAAATCACGAAGTTCACGACAGCGGATGCGGAAGATCAAAGCATTGCCGCTGGCCTCCAGAAAGGTAACGCGCGGTTGGCTTAAGGTCTTGGCCCGTACTCCGTCGAAATTTTTCACAAAAAACTCTTGATAATGGGCGTAGAGGTAGGCGGTTTTCTCGTCGATAACCCCCTGCAAACTCGCCTTTTCCAGCTCTTCCTCCGCCTCTTTCTTTAACAATTGCCACTTGGCCGTGCTCTTCAGGGGTGAGTCCTCAACCGCGCTCACCGCCCTTTGCAAGGCGGCAACCGCCTTGTCATAATGGCCCTCCTGCAGATAGGCCTGGGCCTCTTGTCTTTCCTTGTTATAGAGAGCGGTGAGCAATGAACCGGCCACCCTCTCCCGGGTGGCCGCCACACCCAGGCCAGGCAGAGTGACATCATAAGGCAGCACAGCCGCCGCTTTTTCATACTCCTGCACGGCCGGCACCCACTTTCCGGCCGTGCTGAAGGCATCCCCTGCCGTGACGCTCTTCACCAGGGTGGTTTGCTGGAGCTTCAGGGTTACGGACTCGGCCCTGGCCTTATCGATTACATTACTCTGCCGCGCAATATCATGGGCCCCTTGATAACGGCTCACCGCCTCTTGCCACTTGCCTTGCTCAAGGAAGTCGTCCCCCTCCCTGATCAACTGTGAAAAGCGGGCCTGCTGCAGAGAGCGGTTGACATCGCTGCGTGTGGCGGGCTCGGCAACATCAGGCAGGGCTGCCAGTTCCAAGGCCTCCTGCAAATGCTTAATGGCCGTGGGCCACTGCTTGGCAACAAAGGCCTTCTTGCCCTGCGCAACATTGTCGGCAAATTGGGCCTGCTTGACCCGGAAGAGCACCTGCTCATAAAATTTTTCATCAAGACGCTTTTTGTTTTCTTCCGCCACATCCAGGGCGGCCGAGTAGTGCGCCAGGGCCTCCTGCCAATCACCGACAGAAGCAGCCTTCTCGCCGGCGGCCAGCAGTTTGCCGATCTCCAAATAGGCGGCATGGGCCATCTTCGAGATATATTTATCCTGATAGTAGACCTTGCCGCCGATGGCCTCCTGGAAATGTTCCGAGCTGATAATATCATCAACCTGGGCAAGAAGTTTCTTCTTGTCGGAGACCAGGACAAACTGAACACGATCCAGCAGGGCAATGATTTCCTGACAATGCTGATTCACCTGATGATATTCACCCTGCTGCAAGAGGGGATGCACTGCATTCCATTTCTCCGTGGCCTTTTTGAGAGAGGTCCACTCCATCAGGGTCCAACCGGAGAGGGCCAGAACAAGGATGACAACAGCGGCCACAACAAATATCTTCTTTGATTTCGATGGCTTCTCGGTGTCCTTGCCGGCCTGACGAGGGGGTTTTTCGGTGGCCTTCATGGCGGGCGCCCCCTCTTTTTTCCGGCCAGCTGCAGGGGATGAGGACGAGCGTTCAACAATGAGGCTGTCAGCGACCTCGGGCGGAACAAATTCTTTTGCCGCACTCGGAGCGGCTTCCTCCGGTTCCGGTTCACCCTGCTGCGCCTCACTGCTTTCCAGCGACAGCGACATGGCGCCAGGCAGGACGATCTCCTGATCCGCGGCAAGGTCGTACAGCTCAACCTCTTCGATCTCCAGCTTATCGGAGCCGGCAACCGTCTCGTCGCCATCCCCCATGGAGGCGACCCAGGCATTACGCACCCGTTTCATACGATCTTCCAGGCCGGGATAATCCCTGGCAATATTGAGAACAGCCTCGAACTTACGCGCCGCCTCCTCGAGAAGCTCCTGCGCCTCTAATTCCTGCGCCTCCTGAAAGGCCTTTTCGGCCTGCCGAATGTGCTTCTCAATATCCGGACGCAAGGCAGCCACGGCCTCACTGATATTCTCCGCCGCCATGCCCTCTATTTTACGCTGGGCGGCAAAGTAATTACCCTGATCCATCATGCCGCGCAGAATGTCATAATCAACGTCCACCGTGGCAAAATCAAGGTCCACCTCTCCCTCAACCTCATACTCGGGCATCTCGCCGGAGTGCGGCAAGGCAGGTCCTTCTATCTCCTTGTCATCATCCGCCGCAGATGCAGATTCCCGAGGCGCACTGTCGGCCGGGGCCTGGAAGCTGAAATCCAGATCCTTGGCAATGTCGGGCAGCTGCCCCTCTTCTTCTGCCCGGGCCACCTCACTGTTATGACCGACAAAATCAATCTCCTGCTCCGCCCCCCCTGTCGCCTCCGGGGCAGCGGGAGCGCTTTGCTCGCCCCCCAGCTCCACGGTCTCAAAGGCCAGCTCCGGCATTTCTTCGGCATCTAAATCCAGCTCAAGGTCGCCGCTGACATCCCCAGAAACCGCCGGTGCTTCAGGCGCGGCTGGTGCGACGCCCTGCTCCGGCTCAGCGGCAAGGTCGACACTATCAAGGGGAACATCCTTGCCGTGTTCGACCAACCAGGCGGCAGCCTCCTGGTTAAAAACATTTTCATCGGAGTAGAGCTGCCAACATATCAGCCGGCCGATATGGATAATCAGAGAGACCATACTCTCTTCCGTGCTCCAGAAATCGGCAATTTTGATGGCGGACGGATCTATATCCGGATGGAAAATCTGGGTCAGTGGTTTGCAGTTGGGAGGAAAGTGGGGAAAACCAAAGGAGAGACTTATCTCAACACGGTGCTGGTCTGATCTGGCAATTTCACCATCATCGAGACGGACAAGGCCTTGCAGGCGATATTCAATAACATATTTATTGACCGGTTTTCCCTCAGTGGAGACAATAGAGATATGGGGATGGTCGGCAAACCGGCGCTGCACATCTTCTGCTTCTGTTGCCAGACGGTTATCGGCGTCGCTCATGATTGCTAAACTTGTGTGGTGGGTGTACGGTTAGCAGCCCGTTAAAAGTGGTTGTCCGGAAATGGCCCTTTCGCCCAATCTCTTGCCGGACAGACACCAGGCAGGTGCAGTTTATATTTTTAGGCCATCTTGGAGAACTGCTCTTTTGACCGTTTTTTTTTCGTGACAAGGAAAATAAAAATGCTCACATCTGCCCGATATGCTACGGTTTTTATTTTCTATGCTTTGCAAACTCAAACAAACTCACGATGAAAGATACCCTTTAGTATGAAACGGCATGCAGGGGCACCCTTCCAGTTGTCTGCATACTCAAGAGAGCGAAGACAACGCAACTATTTAGATTTTTTTACCTTGATGCCGTCTATCCAGACGCAGGTCATTTTGGAGTCTCGCCGGCTCACTTAGCTGTTCGAAATCAAGGAGTGCGAAAAAATAAGCACGCCCTGAACAGCCCGCTGAAAAAATACTGAACTTGCTGATGCGTCGTCAAAATTCGGCTCAGCTGGGCTCGTTACGTTTTTCAACGGACTGTGAAAGAAGTGCCCTTGGGGTACAGACATCTGCCGAGCAGTGTGCCTTGAGCATGCCAAGGTAAGCGAGCTCGTGAGACTCCGAGAGATCGGTTGAAAAGCCCTTTCCGGACAGGCACCAGATGACACGCTTAGAGTATAAACAACCTCTATAAAAAAGGAATCTTTTTTCCACATCCCGGCCAGCTGAGCCCTCAGACAGAGCGGCTCAGGCTGAGCGAACTCAGCGAGTATGCCCATGCAACCCTATACCGCAGTCTTTAAGATCGTCGATGAACTCAACTGCCCCCTCTACAAAAAAGGCGACCAGATCGTACTCCGGGACAATGCCGTTGCCTTTCCCGAGTGCAAACCGGCCTGCTTCATCCTTATCCGGGAACTGACCCAGCTCCTTTTCAAGCTCCTGGGTAAGGAACAGCCGGACCCGTCCCTCCTCTATGGTTGCGGCGGCTGCACCGGCCTTATCAAGTTCAAACTCACCGATGAGCAGGCCATGCCCGACAAAGAGGGCGCCACCGAGGCCGAGGGCTGCGCAACAACCAGCGGCATCCATGGCAACCTCAACACCTTTTCCACCACCGAAATCTTTCAGGCCCTCAATTTAAGCGAAAAAACCGGCATTATCCGTTTTGACTTCCCCGGCGGCCCGGGCTCTGCCCTTTTCCGCGACGGGGAATTTATCCGGGCCACCTATCTGCAGGAGACAGGTCTGGCCGCCATCTTTGCCATGCTGGCCGAGAAAGAAGGCTCTTTTCATTTTGAGGCAGGCCTGGCGGAGGAGGAACGTCATCGTGATCAGCTGGGCAACTTCATGATGATCCTCATGGAGGGCATGCGCAAGGTTGACGAGGGGGAAGACAGGGAGAGCGTTCAAGACCACTGATTCATATTTCTCAAATAGAGAAATGCCGGTCAGCCGGTCAGTGAGCAGGTCCGATCCTGCAGGAATTGCCGATCAACCGCCTCCATGAGGTGCGGCCTGACGGTAAGCAGAACATGGGCGGCCATCTCGGCGCCGGCCTCGGTCAACTCCTGACAGTTGAAGCGCCGGCGGCCCGCCTCCCCCTTTTTTGACAAAACGCGGCAACAGGTGGAGTGAAAGCGCTGCCGGAACTGATCATGCATCGCCCTGATCTCCCGACGAAAGGGCTTTTTCCGGAGGCCTTCCGGAGAATGGGGCGAAAGGTAAAAGGCCAACATGGCCACTGCCCCGGTCAGGGCGCCGCAACTGCAGCCGGCGCCCCCCATGCCGTGACAATAGCCGGCGCCCAGCCGCACTGCATCACGGCCACTGAGCCCACCGGCAAAGGCCTGACTCAGCACATAGCAAATAGATTCTGAACAGCACAGATCATGCTTGTCATAACAATCAGCCACCCGGGCAACCACCTGGGCGACGATATCCTCCTTCAGCGATTCCGCAGCAGGTTCCATCTCTTCATCCCGGAGCGACAAATACCCCATAGTTTGTTATTCCACGGCAAAATCCAGGGAATCCGCCCCTGGTCGATGATCCACGACAATGGTGTCATGTCCGACAAAACGTCCGGCCAGGATCTCCAGGGCCAACTGGTCCTGAATATGGCGCTGGATGGCCCTTTTCAGGGGGCGAGCACCAAAGACCGGATCATATCCGACATCGACAATAAATTGTCTGGCCGCATCCGTCAACTTCAGACCATAGCCCTGCTCAGCCATCCGCGTCTCCAGGTAACCAAGCTGGATATCAACAATCTTGGTGAGCTCATCACGACGCAGGGCATGGAAGGTAATGGTATCATCCACCCTGTTTAAGAACTCCGGTTTAAAGCTGTGCTTGAGGATATCGTCAAGCTCCTTTTCCATGCGTGCCTCATCAGCGGTGCCGTGCTCCATGATGATCTGACTGCCCAGGTTGGAGGTCATGATCAGGATACAATTCTTGAAATCCACGGTACGGCCCTGACCATCGGTCATGCGGCCATCATCAAGAATCTGCAGCAAGACGTTAAAGACGTCGGGATGGGCCTTCTCAATCTCATCAAAAAGGATGACGGAATAGGGGCGGCGGCGGACCGCCTCGGTGAGATATCCCCCCTCCTCATAACCGACATAACCTGGCGGGGCACCGATCAAACGGGCCACCGAGTGCTTTTCCATGAATTCCGACATATCGAGCCGGATCATGGCCTGCTCGCTGTCAAAGAGAAATTCAGCCAGGGCACGCGCCAACTCTGTTTTGCCGACACCGGTGGGACCAAGGAAGATGAAGGAGCCCAAGGGGCGATTGGGGTCCTGCAATCCGGCCCGGGCCCGGCGCACGGCATTGGCCACCGCTGCGATGGCCTTCTCCTGGCCGATCACCCTTTGGCCGAGCTGGTCCTCGGCCCCCACCAGCCGTTCCTTCTCACCCTCCAGGAGCTTGTCCATGGGAATACCGGTCCAGCGGGCCACCACTGCGGCAATATCCTCCTCCGAGACTTCCTCCTTGAGCATCTTGCGATCAGCCTGAATCTCCTGCAGACGCGCATTCTCCTCCTCCAGCTTGCGAGCCAGCTCCACCAGGCGGCCATGGCGAATCTCCGCCACCTTGCTTAAATCGCCAACGCGTTCGGCCTGCTGTTCCTCCACCTTGGCCTCGTCGATATCACTCTTAATCTTGCGAATATTCTGGATAATGTCGCGCTCCAGCTGCCAGTGCCCCTTCATGGAGTTGAGCTGCTCGTTGAGGTTGGCCAACTCCTCCTCCAGTCTTTGCAGACGCTGCTTGGAGGCCTCGTCCTTCTCCTTTTTCAGGGCCTCGCGCTCGATCTCCAGCTTAATGCGGCGTCGCTCCACCTCATCGATCTCCGTGGGCATGGAATCAATCTCGATGCGGATCCGCGAGGCCGCCTCATCAATGAGATCAATGGCCTTGTCCGGTAGGAAACGATCGGTGATGTAGCGCTTGGACAGGGTCACCGCCGCCACGGTGGCGCCATCCTGGATCCGCACGCCGTGATGCACCTCATACTTTTCCTTGATGCCGCGCAGGATGGCAATGGAATCCTCAATCGACGGCTCCAGGACCAGAACCTTCTGGAAACGGCGTTCCAGGGCAGAGTCCTTTTCAATGGTGCGATACTCGTTCAGGGTTGTGGCACCCACACAATGCAGCTCACCACGGGCCAGGGCGGGTTTAAGCATATTGGAGGCATCCATGGCCCCCTCCGCACCACCGGCGCCAACCAGGGTGTGGATTTCATCAATAAACAGGACAATGTCTCCCTGGCGTTCCTTAACCTCCTTGAGCACCGCCTTGAGACGATCCTCAAACTCGCCGCGATATTTGGCGCCGGCAATCAAGGCGCCCATGTCCAGGGCCACCACCTCCTTGTTCCGCAGGGTATCAGGCACATCGCCCATGACAATACGCTGGGCCAAGCCCTCGACAATGGCGGTCTTACCGACACCGGGCTCCCCGATTAAGACGGGGTTGTTCTTGGTGCGCCGGCTCAGAACCTGGACGACGCGGCGCACCTCGTCGTCGCGCCCGATAACCGGATCAAGCTTACCGCGGCGGGCCAGATCAGTGAGATTGGCGGCATATTTCTCCAGGGCCTGATACTTCTCCTCCGGGTTCTGATCGGTAACGCGATGACTGCCACGAATCTCCACCAGGGCCTTAAAAAAGGCGTCACGGGTAATACCGTGGCCGGCACACATCCTGGCCAGACCAGAGCCGCTTTCGGCCAGCATGGCCAGCACCAGATGTTCCAGGCTGACATACTCGTCATGCATGGCCACCGCCTCTTTCAGGGCCTGGTCCAGGACCTTGCTGAGGCGCTGCGAACCATAGACCTGACCAAAGCCGGAACCGCTCACCTTGGGAATCTTCTGCAAAAGCTCCTCGGTGCCGGCCATGACAACGGCAAGCTCACAACCTATCTTCTGAATCACCGACCGGAGCAGGCCGTCCTTCTGCTCGAGAATGACCTTAAAGACATGCTCAGGCACAATTTCCTGATGTCCGAGGTTCCCGGCAAGCTGGCTGGCGCCCTGCAGGGCCTCCTGGGATTTGAGTGTAAATTTGTCAAGATTCATGCAGACCTCCAAGACCATGTATCGTTAAGAAAGTAATAAACATATTCGGGCATTTCCCCACTCTCCATGGTTATCTAACCATCTGAAGAAGGGAGAATAACAAGACAGGTAAGAATGGCGGCAGATCTTGTCAAGATATTGACTTTATTCGTGCCGACAAAGAACATGGCGGTCTTAAAAGGAAATGGTGCGCACCCGAATGACATCGGCATGCTCGCGAATCCGACTCAGAACCTCTGGCGGCACAGCAGACTCCAAGTCAATGATATTATAGCCGATAACACCATTACTCTCATTCAGGTAGCTGGAGATATTGATGCCGGCATCACCCAGGGTCTGGGAGGCAAAACCGATCATACCGGGTCGGTCGCGATTAATCATAATCAGCCGGGTTGCTACCTGGCCACCGGCAATAGACTCGGCAGTCGGGAAATTGACACTTCGCACCACGGCACCGAACTGCAGATAGTCGACAAGTTCCCCCACCGCCATGGTGGCGCACTGTTCCTCCGACTCCTCAGTGGAGGCGCCCAGGTGCGGGGTGGTGAGGATCTGGGGATGAGCGATGGTCTCGACAGAGGGGAAGTCCGTGATATAGAGGGACAATCTCCCGGAGCGCAAGGCCGCCAGGACATCTCCTTCAACCACCACCGGTCCGCGGGAATAATTAATCAACATGGCGCCATGCGGCAGTTGATCAAGAAGCTCTTTATTGACCAACCCCTCGGTCTTGCCGTTTAAAGGCACATGCACCGTCAAGACATTGGCGACGGCAAGCAAGGTAGCCAAAGAGCGCGCCAAGGTGACCTGCGGCGACAGCCGATGGATATTTTCCAGGGCCGGAGCCGGATCATAGGCAATGGTCCGCATCTGCTGCCTGACCCCTTTGTTGGCCACCAACACACCAATCTGACCGAGCCCCAAGACTCCCAGGGTCTTGCCGGCCAACTCCATGCCGC
Source organism: Desulfobulbaceae bacterium (assembly GCA_002868945.1). Taxonomy (GTDB): domain Bacteria; phylum Desulfobacterota; class Desulfobulbia; order Desulfobulbales; family SURF-16; genus BM506. Next base: position 20,610 of record PKTX01000046.1, on the reverse strand, counting down.
GAAAGGCGCTCTTGCCTCCTTCCACCCGTGCCTGGATCTCCTCAGCCCCTTTGCCGGCAAGGCCCTGGCAAAAGTCGATGGCCTGATAAATATTACGAGCGCCGATCCCGGCCATGCTCATGACCAGTTCAGCCACGGCATTCGCATTGGCGCCCGGTGCATTAAAGACGCAGATACCGCGAGCAGTGGCCGTGTCCACCGTAATATTATTGACACCGGCCCCGGCCCTAGCCACGGCCAACAGGGAAGGATACTCCTCGACATTGATCTGGGAGCTGCGGACCACGATGCCGTGCGGATCATCCACCTCAGGTCCGCAGGTATAGGACTCCGGCAACAACCGCAGTCCTTCCGGCGATATTTTATCAATAATCTTGATGCGCATAGGCTGCCTCTCCATAAAAAAAGGGGAAGATGACTTCCATCATCTTCCCCTGAAATCGCCCTGAAAATCCAGCCTTTTTTCAGTTTTTATCCCCCTCTGCATAAACCTGGTTGCGGCCCTTCCCCTTGGCCTCATAGAGGAGTTCATCCACCCTTTGCAACCACATCTCTTTGGTCATACCCGGCTGCCACTGGCTCAGCCCGATACTGACCCCCAGTTTCCGGTCAGCGGCGGAATAGATATCAAGATCATCCACGGCACGACAGAGCCGCTCGGCAAGGATGCGGGCCGAACAAAGATCGGTATCAGGCAACAGCAGAAGAAATTCATCGCCGCCCATGCGAACCAGGATGTCGCTTGAACGGATCATGGCGGTAAGGGTGGCGGCGACCTGCTTGAGAACGTTATCACCGGCGGCATGGCCCAGCTCATCGTTTACCTGCTTAAAATGGTCAAGATCCATACTCACCATGCTCAAGGGGTGACCGTGACGTTGGGCATTATCAATAAGGGGATCGATACGTTCGTCAAAGATACGACGGTTGGCCAGACCGGTCAGGGAATCACACTTGGCCTGCCTGAAGACATCCTCATAGGCCATGGCGCGCTGCAGCGGCTCACAGAGAACCGTCAGGGCCTCATTCACCACATCTTCCTCGGCCGCAGTCAAACTTCGCTCCTGCCGCAGGATCAGCATTATACCGTTGCATCCCGCAAAATTAAGCGGCCAATTGTGCACATAAAACTCCTCTTCCTTCCACTTCTTGAGGAGTGCCACCTGACGGGCATCGGCAAAAAGGCGCTCGGCCAGGGTGACGATATGCTGGCGCTCCGGGCCATGGCAGGAACAGCAGAAATGTTGGTGCCTGCTGCTCGCGCCGTCAAAGGCCATCAACTCATGGGGCACCAGCGGCATCAACCAGACAGAAAAGGCATCAATCATGCTGGGCAGATCAACGGCATTAGCCAGGCGGGCATGCAGATCATTCAAGAGGGCCAGACGGGCGGTCTTTTCGCGAAGCTGTTGCAGTTCAGTCAACACCTCATCAAGTTCCGGCTTAACGAGGTGAGAATCGCTATCTTCTTTGTAAAGGGCCTGTTCATCCATGGACATTTTTTGTTCCCGGCATTTTTGTTTTTGAAAATTGACAATTAGTATTTATTGCCATTTCCATGCCAAAAACAAATGCAGGCCGGCCGGCGCCCCCAAATTTTTCTAAAAACCTCCCCAACCTTTTGTTTTTTTTGAATAATAATTGAGACACCGTAAGATTTCTCAGGAAAAAAGCCATGCCGCCGCCACATTATGCCATTAGACGCTGGGCATTTTTTGCCGAAGGGGCCGGGCCGGGCCCCGTCAATCGTCAATAAAATGACACAAAAAAGCCGCTCCCTCTCGGAAGCGGCTTCTCAAACCATACCCAACACCTTCGTGCCCGGCTCTCTTTTCAGCGGCCCCCTAGTAGTGGATACCCAGACGTTCGCGGACCAGGTCAAGGGTTGTGGTCGCCTTTTCCCTGGCCCTGGCAGCCCCCTGGGCCAATACCTGCCGCAGGTAGCCTGGATCGGCCATCAATGCCTCACGCCTGGCCCGGGCCTCCCGAAAATACTCCCAGAGGATATCGACCAACTCCAGCTTTAAGTAACCATAGGCGGCACCGCCATTGATATAGAGCTCCCGCACCTCGGCAAGACGTTCAGCCGGGGCAAAGAGTTTGAAGATATTATAGAGATTGCACTTATCCGGATCCTTGGCCTCCTCCACCGGTGCCGAGTCGGTGACAATGGCCATTACCCTCTTTTTGAGCTCCTTCTGCGGCAGAAAGATGCCAATGGTATTGCCGTACGACTTGGACATCTTCTGACCATCCGTACCCGGTACCGTGGCCAGGGTTTCAGAGATCTGGGGCTCCGGCACCACAAAGGTGTCACCAAAGGTATTGTTGAACTTGATGGCGATATCGCGGGCCACCTCAAGGTGCTGCTTCTGGTCCTTGCCCACAGGTACGACATCGGCCTGAAAGAGCAGGATATCGGCGGCCATCAGCACCGGATAGGCAAACAGACCATGCGAGGGGGCGATCCCCTTGGCCACCTTATCCTTATAAGAGTGGCACCGTTCCAGAAGCCCCATGGGCGTAAGGGTCGAGAGGTACCACATGAGTTCGGTCACCTCCGGCACATCTGACTGGACCCAGAAGACACAGCGGTCCGGATCAAGGCCCAGGGCCAAAAAGTCGGCTGCCGCCTCCATGGTGCCACGCTGCAGGGCCTCTTTATCATGCACCGAGGTCAAGGCATGGAAATTAACGATAAAGGCATAGAGCTCGCCCCGATCCATATTTTCAATCATGGGCTGCATCATGCCGAAGTAATTTCCGACATGCAGCTTTCCAGATGGTTGGATACCTGACAATATTCTCATTCTTTCACTTCTTTTTTTCTTAGAGGGCCTGAGCGGCGTGTTCATGCCGCAATGCACACATCTCCGGGCCGGGCAAGGCCAGACCCGCAACCTTGTTAGTATCTGTCCAGAAACAGGTCGTTTCGGAGTCTCGCAGGCTCGTTTACCTGTTCAAGATCAAGGAGTGCGAAAAAATAAGCACGCCCTGACAGAAATACCCTTGGGATGCAGTCATCTATTCGATATCGGAGTCTCCACCTCGTTTCGCTTACCTCCGAACATTATTTTTTGAGCATGACGAGATAACCGAGCTCGCGAAACTCCGGGAGATCGGGCCGGTAAGCGAGTTTACGAGACTCCGAGAGGGCCATTTCCGGACAGGCACGTGTTAACCTGCATTCATAAAACACAAAGTAGGCAAGTGATAAAGTATTTTCATAAAAAAAGGCGAGGGAAATATCCCCCGCCCTTTTTCCAGAAGCTGCAAGCTGTCAGAAAAGAATCGTTTACTTGACCTCTTCATAGTCGGCGTCAACAACATCATCGTCGTCGCCCTTACCGGAATCACCGCCCTGCTCCGGGCCTTCCGGACCGGGCTGCTGCTGAGATGCCTGGGAATACATAATCTCGGCAAGCTTGTGGGAGGCCTCGGTGAGCTCGTCAGTGGCCTTCTTAATTGCATCAAGATCGTCACCCTCAAGACTCTTCTTAAGGGTCTCCATGGCACCTTCAACCTTACCCTTGGTCTCGGCATCGACCTTGTCACCCACCTCCTTCAGGCTCTTTTCCGTGGCGTAGAGGAGGGAGTCGCCTGTATTTTTCGCCTCAACCAGGGCCTTGCGCTTCTTGTCCTCTTCGGCGTGGGCATCCGCGTCACGCTGCATGCGCTCAATCTCCTCTTCGGACAGACCGCTTGAGGCCGTGATCTTAATGGACTGTTCCTTACCGGTGCCCATGTCCTTGGCGGAAACGTGCAGAATACCGTTGGCATCCAGATCAAAGGTAACCTCGATCTGCGGCACACCGCGAGGTGCAGGCGGAATATCGGCTAACTCAAAACGACCGATGGACTTGTTGTCCTGGGCCATTTCGCGTTCACCCTGCAGGACGTGGATCGATACCGCCGGCTGGTTATCAGCCGCAGTGGAGAAGATCTGGCTCTTCTTGGTGGGTACCGTGGTGTTCTTGTCAATGAGCTTGGTGGTGACGCCGCCCAAGGTCTCAATACCCAGAGAGAGAGGGGTAACGTCAAGGAGCAGGACATCCTTGACATCGCCCTGCAATACACCGCCCTGAATGGCAGCGCCAATGGCGACCACCTCATCAGGGTTGACGCTCTTATTGGGCTCCTTGCCGAAGAGCTCCTTCACCTTGGCCTGCACCTTGGGCATACGCGTCATACCACCCACCAGAATCACCTCATCAATATCACTGGCGGACAATCCGGCATCTTTCAGCGCCGTCATGCACGGACCGGCCGTCCTTTCAATGAGATCATCCACCAGGCTCTCCAGCTTGGCACGGGAAAACTTGATATTAAGGTGTTTGGGGCCGGAGGCGTCGGCGGTGATAAAGGGCAGATTGATCTCTGTCTCCATGGCGGAGGAGAGCTCTTTCTTAGCCTTTTCCGCCTCTTCCTTGAGACGCTGCAAAGCCATTTTGTCGGTGCGCAGATCAATACCCTGCTCCCGCTTGAACTCATCGGCAAGCCAGTTGACGATGCGCATATCAAAATCCTCGCCACCGAGGAAGGTGTCACCATGGGTAGACTTTACCTCAAAGACACCGTCACCGATCTCCAGGATGGAGACATCAAAGGTACCACCACCCAGGTCAAAGACGACAATGGTCTCCTCCCCTTTCTTGTCGAGACCGTAGGCCAGAGAGGCGGCGGTGGGCTCGTTGATGATACGCTGAACATTGAGCCCGGCGATCTTACCGGCATCCTTGGTGGCCTGGCGCTGGCTGTCGTTAAAGTAGGCGGGAACCGTGATAACCGCATCCGTAACGCTCTCGCCGAGATACTCCTCAGCCGTCTGTTTCATTTTGGTAAGCACCATGGCGGAAAGCTCGGCCGGGGTATAGGTCTGACCCTCCACCTCAATGGCGGGCTCGCCACTGCCTTCAACAATCTTAAAGGGGCTCACCTCAATGGATTTCTTCACCTCCGGATCGGAAAAATTCCGACCGATGAGACGTTTCATCGCAAAAATGGTACGGGTGGGATTGGTAACAGACTGACGGCGGGCAACCTGGCCGACAAGGCGCTCACCGCTGTCGGAAAAGGCCACCACCGAAGGTGTTGTCCTGTTCCCCTCCGCGTTGGTGATAACAGTGGGCTCGCCACCCTCCATTATAGCAACACAGGAATTTGTTGTTCCCAGATCAATTCCAATTGTCTTTCCCATGACTAATCAACTCCTTAAAAAATATAGTTCAACTTATGAATAGTATTGCAACAGAGTACACGAAGACCGATGTCCGTCGCACTCTCAGTCGGCAGCCCCCTTGGAAACCACCACCTTGGCCGGCCTGAGAAGCTTATCCTTGTATTGATATCCCTTTTCAAACTCCTGCAGAACATGGTTCTCAGCGACCTCATCGCTGTGATCCATGGCCAGGGCCTCATGAAAATTGGGATCAAAGGGCTGGCCAAGAGACTCCAGGGGGGTGACCTCGAATTTTTCCAGGGTGGCGATAAGCCCCTTAAAGGTCAACTCAACTCCTTGCAGGAGTTCACTGTTGTTGTCGGCCTTACGGCCCTGGACAATTGCCCTTTCAAGATTATCAACCGCCGGCAGAAGCTCCTTGAGGAGATTCTCCTCCGCATACTTCAGAGACTTTGCCCGATCACGCTCCATGCGTTTCTTATAGTTCTCAAAGTCAGCGGCCATCCTGAGCAGCTTGTCATTGGCCTCCTCGCACTGCTGACGGACTGCAGCCAGCTCATCAGTGTCATTTTCCTCAACCGCTTGCTGCTCCGGCTCTTCTATAATCTCAGGCTCATATACATCCTGCCGTTCCTCGACGGCCTCCTGGACGTTTTCCTCTTTTTCAGACACCAAATCCTCCTCATTGCAGGGCGTAGTCACTATGGTCAATCGCTCTCCCGCTTAACGGCAGCCGCCCATCTCTACTCTGCCGTAGAGACAAGCCTGAGCTGTACAACACGATCCGTACAGATATATCCGTGCCAGGACAACGAAGGTGAAAAGATTCCAAGCTCAATTTTCCTTACGGAACGGATATTTATAAATGGTCCGTGCCGGGCGTCTCAAGCTTGGAAGCAACAATAAGTATGCCTATTTTCTTTGTCAAGGCAGCGCTTTTCTAAATTGTCGGCCAATCACCAAAAAGCTTCATGGCCGGCAACCTAAGGTGCCGATGACCGCTCCGTGGCACAAAAATGCAGCCCCGGTTGCCCCCAAACAAAACTGCATTCATTTCAGCAGCATGGCTTTGCTTGCCACCTGCCGTATTAATCTGCTACTGTGGAGACAATCATACTCCTTGTCCATTTTACCCCAAGGCCCGCCACCATGAAGTTTGCCCTTCCCCTCACCATTGTCCTCTGGCTCCTTGTCGGCATCCACACCAGTATTGCCGCAGACATGCGACCGATCCTCAAACACCGCGTGGGCACCCCCCCCCACGAGGTCTTAAAGATAATCCTGCAAACCAACCTCTCCCCGGCCACCCCCCCGCCCCTGCCCCGCACCCAAATGGTCACCCAGACCCCTTATCTGACCTGGTTGGCAGATGCCGACGCCAGGGTGGAACCGCGCTTCATCCTGCCTTGCGACAGCGGCCTTCTCTACAGTGTCCGCAACCTGGCAAACCAACTGGTCCTCTCCCTGGGGGCTGTTGATTTCGGTGTCCGCTATCTCCACACCCCGGTTCTGCTTATCACCGGCAACAGCGACAGTGAAACCCTGGCCCTTTTTCTAACGGATCAAAAAGCCCTGCCCACCCCCATTCAGACCGACCTGAACCATCTGTTTCTCCCGGCCCAGGAAATAAAACAGGAGCAGAACAAAAAAACCCCTTCCCTGCCCCAGAAGATCGTCAATCTGGCCGAGAAAAATGTCGACCACCAGGTGACAAAGGCCGTGGAACGCTACAGTGAGCGGATCCAGGCCGGTCGCCTGGCCGTTATCGGCGCCATCCTTGACATCAGCAACCATTACGGCGCAGGCAAAAACAGGCTTATCATCATTAATATCAATGGTGAACAACGGCCGGACGCCCTGCGCCGCCTGCGTCTGACCAGCAATCTGTCGCCGGAACTGAAAAAACTCATCGGCCGGCGCTGACAGCCGGCCAATGGTACGGGACATAGGCATAAAAAAAGCCGGGGGAAAATCCCCGGCTTTTTTTGTTCTCTCCTGCTGCTGACTGCGCTGCTCAGGCAGAGTGGATATACTCGCTGATCTTTGCAGCCATGGTCTGAAAGATCATGGCAAAGGTCTCGTCGTCACGCTCAAGCAGAGTAGTCCGGAAACCATTGAGCTGTGTGGCAAAGGAGGTCAAGGGCACAACACAGATACCGGTGGCGCCCAGCAGATAATAGACAAAGCGCTTATCAAAGGCGACATTATCTCCGGCAACCAGCTCTTCGATATGTCTTTGCACCTCTTCGTTTTCAATGGGCAGGCTCTGCTTGCCGTTCAAGACCCCCTCTTTAAACACCACACTCATATAGAAGGCGCCATTGCTACGATTCACCTTGATACCGTCAACCTTCTTCAAGGCATCATAGGCAATATTGGCCAAACGCTCATAGCGATCAATACGCTCCTGCAGGTAGACGGGATACTCGGGATGACTCACGATGCTGGGCAGCACCATCTGCGGCAAGGTGGTGGAACAAACCTCGGTCATCTTGGCATTCAGGATGGAATCCACATACTTCTTAAACATGGGATCCTTGTCCGAGTTGTACACCTCAATCCAGCCGCAGCGCGAACCGGGCCACGGCATCTCCTTGGAGACGCCGCGCATGGCAATGGCCGGCACATCACCGATAATGTCGGAAATGGGCACGGTTCTCTTGCCGTTGTAAACAATGTGATGATAGACCTCATCGCAGATGACAAAAAGGTCATATTTGCGGGCCAGATCGACCATTCCCTGTAAAATGGCCTCCGGATAAACGGCGCCGGTGGGATTATCGGGATTGATAATCAAAATACCGGCCACGGCGGGATTATATTTGATCCGCTTTTCCAGGTCATCAAGATCAGGATACCAATTATTGTCCGGATCCAGAATATAGGTTACCGGCCGATCACCGGCATGGGCTGCCTCAGCCGATGAATGGGTGGTATAGCTGGGCGTCGGCACCACAACCCGGGCTGTACGGCGCAGAAAACCGAAGACCTTGCTGATCGCATCACCGAGGCCATTAAAAAAGAGGATATCATCGGCACAAATCTGCACACGGCCCCGGGCATTAACCTGGTTGGCTATAAATTCCCTGGTGGCCAACATGCCGCGGGTGGGGCAATAGCCATAGGAGAGATCCTGCATGGCAAAATCCGCGACAATCTCCTTCATCCAGACCGGGATCTTCTCGCCCTTGGCAATGGGGTCGCCGATATTCTCCCAATGGGTTCGTATACCTAGATCCACAAGCTTCTGACCGACATTCACGATATTGCGAATCTCGTAGGTAAGCTCTCCTGCTCCAATATGAACTATATCAGTACGCATGAAATATCTACTCCGCCCCAAGGGGCCTTGAATAATCCCGCTTCATTCCGGCAGATTTAATCGCCTGCTGCCGGACCACACTCTCGCCTGATTGCCGCCAAGAAAACTGTTTTTTCTACCATACCCCCCGACGGCCGTCAATAAACTCCTCAACTTAAGCGGCGGCCTGGCCGACAAGTATAATAACAGGTGTCTGGCAGGCAACACTCCGTTGCCTCCCGGATCAAGGAGGGCCGCAAAGCAAAAGGCGCCCCTCCCAAAACACCTGCCGGCACAGGGAAGGTGTAATGGCATTAACTCCAGGGAGGGATTGCCATGGAAAAAGTGTGGAGATTCACCATTGAACACGGCACTGTCACGAGTGGTGCCAGATCAAGAAAGCAACTCAGCCCATCAGGCTGCAACGAACCGTTCAAGGATCGCTACTGGTGCCCGAAAAGGCAGTGGTTCCGCAGGGCGCCCTGCCCCTTTGTCAACCGTAGGGAATGTGAAAACTATCAACTGATGTGCGGCTCTCTGTAAGGGGCCGGTGCCCTGAACATCGCACCAGGCCCGAGCAGGGCCGGGTACAAATGGTTACGGATGCGGCTCACATGGATCCAGGGGCATGCCGGGGTCTGACGGGCGGGCCCCTTTACCTTAAGCCCAATTTCGACGTCGCATCAGCAGACTGCGAACAAAGCTCGCTTTGCAAGCGTCCTCCTTTTCCAGACGGGCTAGGCCAGCAGATTGACGGTCAGCCTCTGTGGCGCGGCAGCAGCGGCCTGGCCGTAACGCCGAGCCGCATGAGCCTGTGGCCTGTCCGGCTCTATGCCGTTCGCCTGCCCTTGATCGCCGCTGGGCGCTCCCAGTTCGACAGGACTAGCTGCGGCCTCTTTACCCCCCTCCTCATCCTTGAGGTGACCGAGACGCTCAAGTCGCAGTTCGTTTCCGGCTTCTCGCATGGCCGCAGTGGCTGCCGCCGCTACCTTGCGGTCCTGGGGAGAGGGATCGACCGGCGCCAGGGCAGCGGCGCGAACGGTCTGCATCTTGGCCATGGTCTTTTCAGGTTGCGCCTCCCTGGAGGTATCAATGGAGACCTCACCGCTCACGGCGTAACGCCTGCCATCCGGCCCCTTTTCATAGGAGAGCGACACGCCCCGGCGCACCAGACTGCCGGCTGCCGCCACATGCGCCTGTTCGTGGGCCTTGACAAGCTGATCACGTTTTTTGAGTTCAGCAAGCCGGGCCTGCTCCTGGTTGCTGAGCACCTCACCATCCACGCCGCGCGGCTCATGCGCGTCTGCCCTGGCCTCTTCTTCGGTCCGCCCCCCCTTCTGATCGCCTGCCGCGGCTCGGGCCGCAGCAGGCGACTCATCGGCAGGGAGCCCGGCAGCTCGATCCTGAACGCCGTAGGCCTGGGCCGCACAGGCGGGGCAGAGCCCGCATTGGCAGGCCCGGGAGGCTTGCACACCTCGCTCCCGGCCGGGCCCGACGCCGGTGGGCTCATAGGCATCAGGCGTTGCCCCCTGTTCCTGACGACTGAACGTGGCTGCAGCGCCTCTCTCTGCCACAGCGGCACGGGGACGCGGCACAGGGGTGATAAACGATGCAATAGTATTGACTTCCGCCATAATGAAATCCTGCCATCAGACAGCTACTCAAGAAAAGATACATTATGCCTTATTAATATATATATCGGCACAACGTCGCAAAACTTGAAAAAAAGACGCAAAAAAGGCCCCGTTCAAGATAAACGGGGCCTTGTGGCGGCACTATAGCGCAGCAGAGGCTAGGGCCGATCTTCAATCTTGAGGAAATCACGGGAAGTGGGTCCCACATAGACCTGGCGCGGTCGCCCGATACGCCAGTTGGGATCGTCCCACATCTCCTTCCAGTGCGAAATCCAGCCCGGCAGGCGCCCGAGGGCGAACATCACCGTAAACATGTTCTGCGGGATACCAATGGCCCGATAGATAATACCGGAATAAAAATCCACATTGGGATAGAGACTACGTTCAATGAAATATTCATCACTTAAGGCAACCTCCTCCAGCTCCTTGGCAATGGCAAGCAACGGATCATTGGTGATGCCCAGGGCACCAAGCACCTGATCACAGGCCTCCTTGATAATGCGGGCTCGCGGGTCATGGCTCTTGTAAACGCGATGACCGAAACCAACAAGCCGGAAGGGGTCATTGCGGTCCTTGGCCCGATCAATATATTTTCTATAGTCGTCGCCGTTAAGGTGAATCTCCTCAAGCATTTCGATCACCGCCTGATTGGCGCCACCATGCAGCGGCCCCCAGAGGGCGTTGATGCCTGCCGAAATAGAGGCGTAGAGATTGACCCGGGCACTGCCCACCAGGCGCACCGTTGATGTTGAGCAGTTCTGCTCATGGTCGGCATGGAGGATGAGCAGCTTGTTTAAGGCAGCCACCACGTCATCATCCACCTCGTAGGGGTTAACCGGCGAGTCAAACATCATGTTGAGAAAATTGGCGCAGTAGCTGTAATCGTGACGCGGCATGACCAGGGGAGAGCCCAGACTCTTGCGATAACTGAAGGCGGCAATGGTGCGCACCTTGGAGATCAACCGGGCGGACATATTGTCTATATCTTCCAGGGGATTCTCTGTCATCTCCGGATAGAAGGTGGCCAGGGAGTTGACCATGGACGAAAGAATGGACATGGGCGGCGCATTGGGCGGGAAATGGTCAAAGAAGTGGACCATATCCTCATGAATAAGGGAGTAGCAGTTGAGCAGCCGGCTGAAATTGCGGAGTTCCTGCAGATTGGGCAGCGCCCCGTGCAGAAGGAGGTAGGCAACCTCGACAAAGGAGCAATTATCCGCCAGATCCTCTATGGCATAGCCGCGATAGTTCAAGATACCCTTTTCACCATCCAGAAAGGTTATCTGGCTGCAACAGGAACCGGTGTTCATATAGCCGGAATCAATGGTGATATAGCCTGTCTCGGCCCGCAATGACCGAATATCAATGGCCTTTTCCCCCATGGACCCCTCCACCACCGGCAACTTATAGGTCTTGCCCTCCAGGGTCAGCTCAGCCTTTTCATCAGAAATGCAATCCATCAACATACTTTCACCTCACAGCTATCAACAATGGGTCCAGAGCAGGCACCCTGTTTTTTTGAAAACGATCGTCACATGCGCCGCATCATGCTAGATGAAACGACAAGACATATCCGGGCCTGCGCTGCATAAAGATTGAGGCCACGAAAAAGAAAGAGAGAAAAATGAGCCCTGGAGGAAAAATACCGGCACGGCACTCTAGGCCATCAAGGCCTGCGCAAAAATCAGCAGCGGCATGGCTGCAGGCAGCCGAGGATAGATTCTCCCGCAGCACACAGAGAGTGGTCGCCAAAAGCCGTTATTGAAGATTGGCCACGGCCTTGACGGCAGTTCATATTATCTATATAACTGCGCCAGACCATGCACATCCATCCCGACGCCAACATTGCACTTTACGGGAAAGCTTAAAAAATTTCAAGCTATAACCTTTTTCCTTTTTACATCAACAAGTTAGCGTCTACCTGGAACCATCTTGCCCTGTTCAAGATCAAAGAAGTGCGAACAACAAAGAACTCCATGTATCTGCCATTGCCGGATATGACTTTTTTTGAAACAAGGCAGAAAGCAGCCCGAAAAGGCTTTTTTATGAACAGACACCCTGCAACAAAGGCGGAAACATTTTGACCTCATCACTCTACACCAGACGTCTGCAGCACTTTATTGAGCAAGTCACCGTCTATCCGGTTTCCTGCGAAAAACTGGCCTGCGGTCGCAGCGACATTGAGTGGCTGGCCGGCGTCCTGGCCGGCGGCGCCAAGATTGTCCAGCTCCGTGACAAAACATCCGACGACAGAACCCTGCTGGCCAAGGCCAGGGAGTTCAGAAGAATGACCAGTGAGGCCGGCGCCCTGTTCATGGTCAACAACCGCCTGGATATCGCCCTGTTGGCCGAGGCGGACGGCCTCCACCTGGGCAACAGCGATATTCCGGCCCGGGAGGCTCGTCGCCTTGGCCCGGAGCTGATCATCGGCGTCTCGGCGAACACCGAGGCACAGGCGGCCGCCGCCAAGGAGAAGGGCGCCTCCTATTACAATATAGGCCCCCTCTTTGCCACCCAGACCAAATCGGGCCTGCATAGCTTTCTCGGCGCCCAGGCCATCACCACCTACTCGGCCCACTCCGACCTGCCCTTCACGGTCATGGGCGGCATCAAAAAAGAGCATATTGCCGAGCTGGTCAGCCTCGGGGCCAGACGGCTTGCCGTGGTCACCGCCCTGACCCAGGCCGACGATATCGCTCAGGAAACAAGGCAGTGGCACGAGGCCATCCGCCACGCCAGCCAGGAGAGGAAATGATTGCAGACAAACTCAAAGAGCTCGATCTCTTTATCGACTACGGCGTCCCCAAGGAGCAGCAGAAAGAGGCCAGAACAGTGGTGGACAAATTCAGCCACGACCCGCTTGCCGTTAATATTTTCCACAATTTTTACAGCCGCCTGCCCGATGCCGTGGAGGATTGCATTGAAGAACTGGTCCTCCTTGAACGGTGCCAGGGCCAGCTCCTCTTTTTGGTCAATACCAGCCACGCCTCCTACTTCTATCTGGCCAACAGCGAGAAGGCGGAGTGGGCCGGCTCCAGCCGAGAGGGCCTGGCCGAAGAGCTTCTTCACTTTTTCGGCTTTGCCGACCAGGAAGCCTTCTTCAAGAAATACGGCGACTTTTCAGGCCTGCCGCCCTACTCGCCCGACTTTCTCAACACGGCGGCCTGCCCCATCTGTTACTGTCGGGAGGGGGAGCTCCACGAGTTCGGCTGCCCGGTGGAGATATGCCCATGGTGTGACGGCCAGCTCATTAACTGCGACTGCCGCTTCCAGCAGCTGGGTGTGGCCGAACTCAATACAGAAGAGCAGCTGCAACGCTTCCAGGAATTGACCCAAAAAAAAGGCCGCATCCCATTTGATGCGGCCTCTCAACGGCCGGCCTATCCCACGGCCGGCCATCCGGCAAAGAAGCCCCAGTAAGCCGGGGCGCCTCCGCCAACCTACTTGTCGCCGATGTATTTATAGAATTCCGAGTCGGATGAGATGACAAACCGGGTATTGCTGCCCAGTGCCTTTTCGTAATTCTGCATGCTCTTGTAAAAGGAATAGAACTCCTCGTCGCGGCTATAGGCATCGGCATAGATCTTGGCGGCCTTGGCATCGGCCCGGCCCTTGATCTCCTCGGCCTCGCGTTCGGCACCGGAGGTGATATCCTTGAGTTCACGATCCAGCTTACCCAGGATCTCCGCCTTCTCCCCCTCACCCATGGAGCGCTTCTCCGCGGCAATACGCTTGCGCTCGGAAATCATGCGTTCATACACCTTATTCCGCACCGATTCTATATAATTGACGCGCTTAAACATCACGTCAATAAGCTCGATACCATATTTGGGAGTGACCTCCGAGGCGTTCTTGAAGATGACCTCCTCCAGCTTATCACGGCCAAGGGCCACGACCTCCCCCTTGGTGCTTTCACGCCGCACCCCCATGAGGGAGACATCCCAGTCGGAACTCCTGACAATCTCAATAAGATCATTCTTGTTCACCGTATCGCGGACCGAGGAATCGATAATGTCGTCAAGGACGAGCTGGGCGCCGGCATAGTCCCGCACCGCCTGCATGAAGACCATGGCATCCTTGATGCGCCAGCGAGCCGTGGTATCGACAAAGATAAAGGTCTTGTCGCTGGTGGGAATCTGGTTGGGCTTGCCGTCCCAGATCAAAATCCGCTTCTCCAGATAACGCACCTTCTGGATAATGGGCATTTTAAAGTGGGCCCCGGCCTTGGTAACAGGTTCACCCACCGGCGCACCAAGCTGGGTGACAACCGCCTGCTGGCCTTCAGGCAGGACAAAAAAACCGTCCCAGACAACCAGGGCCGCCGCCAGGACGACAAAGAGTAGTGCTGTTTTACCTACTTTCATGAAAATTCCTCTCGTATAGTGCAGGCGGCCGAGGCCGCCTTGGTCGTAAAGATAGAAGGTGTCTTGAATAATTAGATTTTTCTTTCAAGATCAAGGCATGCGAAAAAAATCAGCGCAGGCATATATTTGATATTCCGAGCATTATTTTTTGAGCATAACGCAGAGCTTGGACGAAAAAGCAATTATTCAAGATAGCCTAGAATCGTGCCGCAGCTTACTTCTTGGCGCCGGTGAGATTGAGAAGCGGCAGCAGGGAACGCTGATCCTTGTCAATCACGTAGATCTCATTAACCTTGGGCAGCACGTTTGCCATGGTCTCCAGATAGATCCTGTTGCGGGTAACGTTTTTGGCCTTTTCATATTCGGCCAGCACGGAAAGAAAACGGGAGGTGTCACCCTCGGCGGCATTGGTGCGCCCGATGGCATAGCCATGCGCCTCCTCGATGATCTTCTTGGCGTTACCGCGCGCCTTGGGAATAATCTTGTTATACTGCTGCTCTGCCTCGTTGACGAGGCGCTTCATATCCTGATCCGCCTCGTTGACCTCGTTAAAGGCGGGCTTCACCGTATCAGGCGGCGTCACATCCTTGAGGCGTACCTCGCTGATATAGACACCGCTGTCATACTCGTTCAAGGTCTTCTGCAGATTGCGAGCCACCTCCTCGCCAAGGATCTCGCGGTTGTTGAGCACGTAATCAAAACTGTAATTACCCACCATGGCCCGCATGACCTTTTCCGAGACATCACGCACCGCCTGGGGGACATTGCGGACCTTAAAGGCAAACTTATAGGGGTCCCGGACCAGATACTGGACGATCCACTCCACATCTATAACGTTTTTGTCACCGGTGAGCATGAGAGACTCATCCGTATAACCGCTCTTGGCAAAGACGGACTTCTGCCCCTGCGGTCGGGAGCGAAAACCAAACTCCTCCTTGCGAACCTCGGAAACAGAGACCTTAAAAACCTCGTCGATAAAGGGCATCTTAAAGTGAGGGCCCGGCTCGGTCAGGGTATAAAACTTACCCAGGCGCAGGACAACGCCGCGTTCGCCCTGGGCCTCGTCAAGGATATAAAAGGATGACCGACCAACGACAATAAGGGCAATCACCAGGAAGATCAGACCAAAGGCGGTGAGTCCCCCCTTGAAATCAGGGCCTCCCGATCCGGTACCGCCCGGGCCGTCACCCTTGTTGCCACCACCATCAAATCCTTCCTTAATCTTTTTGAGCAGGGCGGCGATCAGATCCTCGGGTGAGGACGGCCCTTTTTTCTTGCCCCATTGGGGCTGCTCATCTTGCCAGGACATAAATATTCTCCCTTTTTTTTTTAGACCATTTTGAATAATTGTTATTTCGGAGTCTCGCAGGCTCGCTTACCTGTTCGATTTTTTCGGCGCTACGAAAATAAAATTGCTCACATATACTTAATATGCTGCGCAGCCGGAGAAGGTAAGGGAGCAGCGACATTCCGAATGCCCTTGCGGCACCTTTTATTTTCCCTGTCCCTCAAGCTCGGACAAAATATCTCATTGTTCAAGATATCCTTTAGAGTACCACCATGCTGCCGCAAGAATTATTTCTCAGGGAATCCACCCGGTTTTGCACAGCAACCAGGTCACCCCCTCTTTAAGGAGAGACAGCAGGAATAGTAAATCGACGAAAATACAGTGTCATCTATTTACGACTATTTTTCAACCAAAATCCAAGGCCTGGCGCCAGGCCAGCCATACCACCACAACTACTGAAAAAAACATGACTAATTGCAGATGAAAACCAGGATATCGCCCCCGCACATGGCGCCCCACCGCCGCCAGGGCGCCAAGGCATATGCCCACGCCGAAACCCCAGAGGTGGGCACCCAGATCCACCCGCTCACCGCCGCTGCCCAGCATGGCCAGAAGACCGAGGCCGGCGCCAACAACAAGCAGGATGCCCTGCCCATGCCGGCGTCGGACCAGCTCCAGGCCGCACAAAATACCCACCGCCCCGAAAACCGCAGTGGAAAACCCCACTGAAAGGTGCTGACCTCGGTGCAGCAGGACATTGACAAGATTGCCGCCGAGACCGGCCAACAAAACGAGAAACCAGCCCAGGCCCGTGCCGACAACCTTGCAGAGAAGATGGATGATCCCTCCGCCAAAGGCCATATTGCCCACCAGGTGCATGACATCGCTATGCAGGGTAAGGGCCGTCACCAGCCGCCACCACTGCCTGCCGTCCACAATGGCCTGCCGGTCCACAGCACCCTGGCCAAACCAGATCGACTGACTCTGCCACGGCCCGGTTTCATAAAAAAAGAGAATAAAGAGGAGCATGACAAGCAGGGTGGGAGGATTATAGCTGTGCTCATCGCGATAGCGCTCGGCAGCGGCCGCGCCGGCCCGGTTCTCCTCCTCATAGAGATAAATCTGATGGCGAGCCGCCTCGAGACGGTCACTGCTCACCCACAGATTACAGGCCTCGCCATTCTCCACAAAGTGGGCGATGCCCACGGCACTTAAGACCAGCGACCAGTCATGCAGCCTGGCGGCATCGTCAACCCGGATTGCCGCACCACGCTCACTCTCCAGCGGACCTTCAAAATTCATTGTTGCGCATCCCAAACAGTTCGGTAATATGGAGCTCCTGGTCCGACCATGCCGACAACCGGTGCAGACCTTGGCCGCGGCTACTTGTTCCTGTCTCCGGAGCACACTATGCACTCTTCAGGTGATTATCCAGGATTTTCCCGCAAATCGCCCGCAAAGAGGGGACGATTTGCGGCCAGGCGCAGTGGCTCCAAGGCAACCCCATGGACGATGACGACCAGTGCCGCCAGGCCGGCCCATTCCGCCCACACGGCATTTCCCCGGCAGGCTGCGCCAGATAGCGCTGCCTGCCGACCCGGACAACAGCACGAGGCGACCACAAAACAACATGCCCAGCCACGACAACCATACGGAACTCGCCCTGCTCACTGACGCCTTCCGCAGGCTCTCTTGCCTGCATGGCTCCCTTGGCCTTGACTATCCGCGCTCAGCGGCCTTTACGGCCCCGGCCCGCCGCCAGCCGTCAGTCCCGCCTGAGCAACACCCGCCTGTTGCCGCGCCGCCCCCACCGGCACAACAACAGGTCAGCGCTCCGGCGCAGCGCGACCTTACAGCCCTCAGAGAGTCGATCGGCCAGTGCCGACGCTGCCCGACCGTGTCCGACAAGGCGGTACCGCTTTTTGGTTCAGGCAAAGAGGAGAGGCCGGCCCTGCTCCTTGTCGGCGATGCGGCAACCAGTACCGTGATCAGGGAGAATGCCCCCTTTGCCGGCCCTGCCGGAGAGTTGCTCGCCAAGATGCTGGCCGCCATTAACCTGAGCTGCGATGATGTCTTTCAGACCAATATCATCCGCTGCGCCCTGCCCGACAGCGCAACAGACCTGCCAGGCCGCCTTGCCAATTGCCAGCCCCACCTCATAGAGCAGATCAAGCTCATGCGACCCCATATCATCTGCACCATGGGCCAGCTGGCCAGCCAGACCCTGCTCAGCACCAATAATAAACTCATTGCCCTGCGTGGCCGCTTTCACCAGTTTCACAATATCCCCCTGGTGGCCACCTACCATCCGGCCCGGCTCATCGAGGTTCCGGACCTGAAAAAGGCGGCCTGGTACGACCTGCAACTCATCCAGCACCGCCTCCGGCAACTCCACCTATAATCCCAACTTTCTCCAGTTGCGTTATCGGTGAAGGGGACGGCGAGGATCAGATGCACGATGCCGGACCCAAGGGGTAGCCACGGCGCATGGCAGGAGTGCGGCAACTATCGCGCCGCTCCCTGTTTTCCGGCACACACAATGCACCCCGAAATCACCCTTGGACCTTGGACCTTGTGAGCCCCTCCGCTGAATCAAACGAAAATATGACCTTATTTTGTTGTGAAGGGAAAATTGAACGCCCGTTGGAAAACTACCGCGCTTAAAGCGCTCTCTTTTCCAACGGGTTGTCAGAGAGTCTCAGGGGTGAAGCTGACCACCTCATCAATGGTGGCGGCACCGGTAAGGAGCATGACCAATCGATCCATGCCCAGGGCAATACCGCAGGCCGTATCAATCATGGCAAGATCAGCAAGAAAGTTCCGCGGAGCAGGACCAAAGGAAACACCCTGCCCCCGGGCGATTGAGGCCTCCTGCCGAAAACGTCTCTCCTGCTCCTGCGCATCGGTGAGTTCGGAAAAGCCATTGGCAAGCTCCACCCCCTGCAGATAGAGCTCAAAACGTTCAACCACCTGCGCATTATCCGCCTTGACTCTGGCCAGGGAGCCCAGGGCAACAGGATAGTCACACAAGAAACAGGGCCGTTCAAGGCCGAGACAGGGCTCAACGTGCTCCACCAGGACCTCGTCAAAACACGCCTGGGCCAGGGCCTGCGCCGCCGGCATGGGTGCATGGCGTTCAAAGGCCTCGGCCACGGTGAGGCGCTGCCAGCGCTCCTGCTCCAGCAGGGCAATCACCCGGTCGTCGTAGCCGCCCTTGGCGCGGCATTGGCCGGCCACGGCCTGCAGCAGCGCCGTGGTCTCCTCCATCAAATCATTATAATCGCCGGCCAGGCGATACCACTCCAGCATGGTAAACTCCGGCAGATGACGCCTGCCCCTTTCCCGAGCCCGAAAGCACTTACAAATCTGGAAGAGACGCGGCACCCCCGCGGCCAGCAGCCGTTTCATGCACTGCTCAGGGGAGCACTGCAGAAACCAGGAATGAGAAGTGAGCGGTTCAAGATGGGCCTCCGGAATGAGGGCCGGCAAGCGGATGGGGGTTTCCACCTCCAGATAGTCCTGCCCGATAAAAAAAGAGCGGACTGCCTGGATAATGGCAGCCCGCTGCGTAAGGCGCTGGATATTCATCACACCCGGAAAACTATTCTTTGACCCGGGTAATATAGGCGCCGGTCCGGGTATCTATCTGGATCTTTTCCCCCTCTTCGATAAAGGGCGGCACCTGCAGGACGTAGCCGGTCTCCACGGTCACCGGCTTGGTGTCTGATCCGGAGGTATCCCCCTTGACCCAAGGATCGGACTGGGTCACGGTCAGGTCGACAAACATGGGCAGGGTAACCCCGATGGGGTTGTTATTGAAGAGCAGGACATCCACCTCCATGTTGTCAACCATAAAGCTGGTGGCGTCATCAAGCTGCTCTCTGGTGATAATATATTGCTCAAAGGACTTGGTATCCATGAAGTGATACTCGTCCCCCTGATTATAGAGGTACTGCATCTTCCGTTCTTCAAGGGGGGCCTTTTTGAATTTATCATTGGAACGATACGTCTTGTCAAAGGCATTGCCGGTCACCATGTTTTTCAGCCGACAACGATAGAGGGACTGGCCCTTGCCCGGCTTGGAAAACTCAAAATTGGTGATGATATAGGGCTCGCCGTCGATTTCTATCTTAAGGCCCTTACGCAGGTCTGAAGAGGTATACATAAATCACTTCCTGGTCTTATTTTATGGCCACCTTGTACTTATTCTAGATGACCTGATCTCATTGCCGATAAAACAAGGGGATATGTACCCCACTTGCCGAGGAGAATCAAGCCGCGACAATCTCTTTTTTGGTGATGGCCTCCGCCTTGACGCGGTCCAACAGCTCGGCCAGCACCGGCTTGACGTTTTCCCGGATATCACCGGCAACAATGATAAAGAGCAGATCGTCGCCGGGCAGGAAACGACCCTCCCGGGCCTCGATGATAATATCGTAAATCCCCTTCCTCTCCAGGAATTCCCGGCGGAGCGCCGCCACCTTCTCCTGGTCCGGCCTGACCTCCAGGTACTCCACCTGATCACGGCTCTGCCGCGACCAGGCCCGCACCACACCGTTATGGACCAGAAGCATACCGACGTTGCGGGCAAACTCCGGATTTTTTTTCATCTCAGCAATGGTCTTGGAAATATCCATTTTTCTCCCTCTTCTTTCATAAAAATCCGGGCACCCCCTGCGGCAAATCGGCTCGACAGCTGCGACAACTGGAGTTTGCCGGAACCACGCGGCACTAATCAGTGTCTATCCAGAAATAGGTCATTTCGTTCGAGATCAAGGACTGCGAGAAAAATAAGCGCAGGCATATATTTGATATCGGAGTCTCCACTTCGTTTCGCTTACCTC
>PKTX01000059.1 GCA_002868945.1 Desulfobulbaceae bacterium | reverse complement strand
TTCAAGGTTCAAGGTTCAAGGTTCAAGGTTCAAGGTTCAAGGTTCAAGGTTCAAGGTTCAAGGTTCAAGGTTCAAGGTTCAAGGAAAGAGTCTAGGCGCGTGGTGCGGCGGTGGCAAGTGCCGGATCGTTTTTAATGTCAGATATCTCGTGGCAGACCAGCTGTCGTTTCGACAGGCTCAACGCCCCCCGGAAGCCCCCCTTGCCCCTCAACCGTCACTGCGAGGCCCGGAGGGACGCGGCAGTTCAGAGGTTTTGGCTCAGGGGGCCACCGCTATTTTCTGGACTGCTTCGCGACCCTCGCAATGACGCGCCCCTTGCACCTTGCACCTTGCACCTTGCACCTTGCAACCTTACCTCTCCTCTTCGATCCGGCAAATTCGTAAAAAAATTTTTCTTTTTTTCACCCAATGTCCATATCGGCAAAACCACCTAAGTACCACTACTCACACCACATATCGAATGGGTAGTTATGCCCGGGCAACACTACCTAGGCATATTTACCTATTGTGTTTTTACTAAAAAATCCCTAGAAAGTGTGACGCTACTGCACGGCTACATCTGCGTCCTGCCATTACCAATGAAGATACAAGAGGTTAGCAGCCCATCAAAAACTACTGCGCTCCAAGGGCTCTCTTTGCGCACTACCTTTTTCAACGGGGCGCTAGGCGCACCACGAGAGACAATAACCACCAAACTGCCCAAACAGTAGAGGTAACATGAAAAGCAATCTGGCTCGCTACTGGCGCAAAAACCTCATCCTCATGGTAATCCTGCTTACCATCTGGGCCATTGTCTCGTATGGCTGCAGCATTCTCTTTGTTGAACAACTCAACGCCTTTACCATGGCCGGTTTCCCCGTGGGCTTCTGGTTTGCCCAGCAAGGGGCCATATATGTCTTTGTTATCCTTGTCTTTGTCTATTTCTTTGCCATGGAAAAAATGGATAAGGAATTTGATGTTGATGAATAGAAAAGGCAGAAGTCAGGATTCAGAAGTGAGAAGTGAGAAGTGAGAAGTTACTTCACGTTACTTCTCAATACTGAATACTGTTTTCTGACTACTGAATTCTGATTTCTGATTTCTGACTACTGACCACTGACCACTGACCACTGACCACTGAAGAAAACATGTCGATCCTGGACTGGACATATATAATGGTGGGCATCACCTTCAGCCTCTACCTCAGTATTGCCTGGATCTCCATGGTCAAGACCACCAAGGGTTTCTATGTGGCCGGCGGTGGTGTCGGGCCCCTGGCCAACGGCATGGCAACCGCAGCCGACTGGATGAGCGCCGCCTCTTTCATCTCCATGGCCGGGCTCATCTCCTTCATGGGCTACTCCGGATCCATCTATCTCCTCGGTTGGACAGGGGGCTATGTCCTGCTGGCTCTGATGCTGGCCCCCTATCTGCGTAAATTCGGCAAATTCACGGTGCCTGACTTTATCGGTGACCGCTATTACTCCAACAAGGCCCGCTTCATTGCCCTGCTCTGCGCCATCTTTGTCTCCTTTACCTACGTGGCCGGTCAGATGCGCGGTGTCGGCATTGTTTTTTCTCGCTTTCTCGAAGTGGATGTCAACACCGGCGTGCTCATCGGCATGGCCATTGTCTTCTTCTATGCCTCACTGGGCGGCATGAAGGGCATCACCTATACCCAGGTGGCCCAATACTGCGTACTCATCGTTGCCTATCTGCTGCCCGCCTTTGCCATCTCCAAGATGATTGTCGGCAGCCCCATCCCGCAGATCGGTTTTGGCAGCACCATTGTCGACGGCCCCCACGCCGGCACCTATCTGCTGGAGACCATCGACCATCTCAATCGGGAGCTTGGCTTTGCCGAATACACCAAACCCTTTGCCGAGGGCGGCAAATCCATGCTCGATGTCTTCTCCATCACCATGGCGCTCATGGTGGGTACGGCAGGTCTGCCCCATGTCATTGTCCGCTTCTATACCGTGGCCGATGTCCGCAGCGCCCGGCTTTCCGCCGCCTTTACCCTGCTCTTTATCGCCGTGCTCTATACCACGGCGCCGGCCATTGCCTCCTTTGCCCGTTACAACATGCTTAACTCCATCAGCGGCGTGGCCTACAGCCAGGCCCCGACCTGGCTGACCAGCTGGGAGAGGACCGGGCTTATTGCCTGGGTGGACAAGAATCACGACGGCATCATCAACTACGGCAACGGCGCTCCCTTCCTGGGCAAACCGGAGTTTAACGGCGAGTCGGGCTCCTATGGCCAGCTCATTGTCGCCAACATTCTCACCGACAACGACAATGAACTCTATATCGATCGCGATATCATGGTCCTGGCCAACCCGGAGATAGCCAACCTGCCCAACTGGGTCATCGCCCTGGTGGCGGCAGGCGGCCTGGCCGCGGCCCTTTCCACCGCCTCGGGCCTGCTGCTGGTCATCTCCTCATCCATTTCCCACGACCTTTACTATCGCCTGCTCAACCGCAATGCTTCGGAGAAACAGCGCCTCCTGGTGGGCCGCCTCATGATCGGCGTGGCCGTTTGCGTGGCCGGCTATTTCGGCATCAATCCCCCCGGTTTTGTGGCCCAGGTGGTGGCCTTTGCCTTTGGCCTGGCGGCCTCCTCTTTTTTCCCGGTAATCGTCCTGGGCATCTTTTCCAAAAGGACCAACAGGGAAGGGGCCATTGCCGGCATGGTCAGCGGTATCCTCTTTACCATGACCTATATCATCAACATTAAACTGTTTCACGGTACGCCCTGGTTCTTCGGCATCTCAGCCGAGGGCATCGGTGCCGTTGGTATGATACTCAATTTTTTGATAACGGCGACCATTTCCCATCTGACGCCTCCCCCGCCCCGGGAGGTCCAGGAGATGGTGGAAAGTATCCGTTATCCGCGGGGTGCCGGCGCCGGCATCCAGCAGTAAAGGGTATCTTGAATAATTAGATATTTTGTTTGAGTTTGAGAAGCATAGAAAATAAAAACCGGAGCATATCGGGCATATGTGAGGATTTTTATTTTCGTA
>PKTX01000082.1 GCA_002868945.1 Desulfobulbaceae bacterium | reverse complement strand
GCCTCTATGAGCTGGACGACAACGTCATCGGCACCGACTATGATGACCTTACCCTGATCTGGTCCGGCGCCCGCTTCAAGTTCTAGGGCCGCGCCTATCTTCTCTCTCCTGCCGGAGCCCCCTACTCCGGTGTTTCCCTGGCGGCATGGAATCGTTCCATGTCGCCATTTTTTTTCTTCTAACGGGTATCTCATCATGCAATGATACCCTTAAAAAAATACAAATTTAGCCGGCCCCAAACAAAAAAAGGGTTTAGCTGTAATCAGCTAAACCCTTGAAATGACGTGGCGTCCCCAAGGGGATTCGACCCCCTGTTGTCGGCGTGAAAGGGCGAGCCATACTGCACAACTCCATGACTTTACGTGATTCGAGCCCCACCAAAAGTCCAAACCATTCAGACCTGCTGGCGGGCCTACCAGATAGACCCTCGCCATGGGCGATTATCCCTGCTTTATTGCCTTCTTTTTAGGGCATAAGTTTCGTTTGAACAGACCAGCTGCTCAACCGAGCGTTATCCATCATTTCAAAGAGCATAAATAGCCGTTAGGTTTTCCAAAACATCTTCTTTCGTTATGTTGCGTAACCCCAGGGCCGGCAGATCAATAGCTTCATCCTCCATGGCGGCGACAAATTGGCGCAAGTCATGCTTTATTGATTCCGGCACAGCATCGATCGGATCTGGTGAGATTACAGTGAATAAACGGAAGACATCGTTTTTATGCTTTTTGATATCCTTACTTGATATTTTTTCTCCGGCACTTTTACTGGCACTTAAGTCTAACCAAGCTCTTGCCTTGAGGGGAATAATATGCTCCGGCATAGCAATAGGGACACCATTCAGCATCATTCTTCCGCGCTGAATCCAATTATAATAATCTTCATCAAGCAGAATGGCTGACAGGCTCGCGGCCTCCTCTTCAACTGGTATCGGCGAAAGATGAACGCCCTCGCGTGTGCTGAGCACATCTGGCACCCGGGAGAAAAGCTCGAGCATGATGGGAAAGTCAGCTTTGCCCGGTTTATCGAAACGGTAAAACTGTTTTTCTCCTGTAGACTTCTGCCTTACTTGATAGTCGCCTTCCTGAATAAAATCCCAGAAGGCCTCAACAAAATTTCTATCAAGAGCTTCCACGCACAAGACTATGTCAAGGTCTTGGGTGGCACGAAATGCTAAGCCAGCTTCATCCATAGCTAGATAACAAGCCACACCACCGATCAAGATATACTGATCGGTAAAATCATGAAAATGCTCTTTAAAGCGATCTAATCCTTTTACCATGACACCTGCTCCAGCAACTGCTCAAGGGCTGACTCAACTCGTTCGTCTCTGTTGTCTCTTAAGGATAGGTACAGGGAAAGGGGGTCGACCATATGGTCTCGCCCGAATAAACTCGGGGCATAGGCCCAGATTTCCACTTCCACAGCCTGGGAATCCGGCCTGTCAAGCATTACAACGTCCTCCCTTTGCCCCATAATCTTCCATTCATTCTGGCTTATGGCATAGATCTCATGGCCAGGCTCAGCAAGCATTGTATAGTTTGCCAACGCTGACAGTCCAGCCCGCCAAAATGGCCGGCGGTCAAATTCCCCTTTGAGAAGATAGTGTCGTTGGTTAACAGGGCTCCGCCAAAAGGGCTGCAACCTCTGCCAGAGCTCTCGCTCCCTTGGGTCATATTTAAAATCATTGGTGTGTCGTTCATTAATTAAGGCTGTGACCAGGGCAGCATCCACTTCCTTGAATGCCCGGGACATGGTCATTTTTGAATAGCCAAGAACCTTGGCCATTTCCGTGGGAGTGCCTCTGTCTGCATCGCTATAATGATGTGTGTACAGCCAGTGCAACACCAAGGCCTGAGTGGCCGGGCTGAATTTCTGAACACTCTTCTGTTTCTGCCGAAAATGCTCGCGCAGATCAATGGCCAACATAGGACAATAGAGCTGGTTTGCAGGGATAACAAAAGGCACGCCCTGTTCTATCAGCCGTTTACGGTTGTAGGCGGATACCCGGTGGTGAACGTAGACCACTTCACAGCCACATTTTTCGCGAACCTGATACACATGTTTGCGAATCATGGCCGGCGAGTGTTCTGCCGCGTCATTATCCACCATCAACACCACGTCAAGACCATGGAGGTCGGTGCGATAATAGGAATAGCTGTCTTGCAGGAAAAAAGGCAAACGCCTGCTTTCATCCCACGAACGCACATCCAAGGTGACATTCAGAATGTCTTGAAAATATTGAATAAGTTGCTCAAGAAGAATAGACATTGTCATCTCCGGTAACATTTAATACGCATAGTAACATTGCAAATGATACAGAGCAATAACATTGTTACCATGCTCGTTATAATGACTACGCAGATGCATCTTCTCCTTACACTTGAGTTGGCCAGGTTGAGGCGGGAACGGGCCCAGGCAAAGATGGAGCGGGATAGCTTAATATCCGTCGCGTTGGTTCCTTACGACCCGCTTTAGCAGTACTGCCCGGGATGGGCAGAAAAAGAAACCGGGCCTACTAACGGGTCTAGCAATAAAAAAAAGGAGCTAACGCATAAGCGCTAACTCCTTGAATTTTCTTGGCGTCCCCAACCGGATTCGAACCGGTGTTGCCGGCGTGAAAGGCCGGTGTCCTGGACCTGACTAGACGATGGGGACTGATGGTGGGCCCTGCGCGGCTCGAACGCGCGACTCTCTGATTAAAAGTCAGATACTCTACCAGCTGAGTTAAGGGCCCATCATGGTGAAGCGTCGTTTTTACAATAGTCGGCCCAGGCTGTCAATAGTTTCTCTGCCATTTTTTCATCTTTTCAGGTCCGGGTCAAGCTCTCTTTTCTCTCTCCCCGGCACGGTAAAACAGCAGCCGCCGGCAGACCTTGGACCACCAGGAAAAACCTTGTCCCCCTGGCAGGGGTCTGCTATATCTGTCTGATTATCATGCTCCTGTTTCGGGGCCCTTTATCATTCAATACAACCACGCGCGGAAAACCTTATGGGACTTCTCTCCTCCTCCGCCACCTTTGTCCGTTACCGGGTGGTGGGCGACATACCGCAGAACTTCTGGGACATGGCCTCTGAACGCATCAGCCGCTTTGCCTTCAAAGACATCGACGAGACCTATGACGAATTTTCCGTGGGCTGGGTGTCGGTGCTCAACATGTTTGACGCCGAATTTGAATACGCCTCCTTTGCGGCCGGCGATCACATCTGCCTGACCATGCGGGTGGATGAGCGCAAGGTGTCGCCCAAGGTGCTTAAAAAATTCTGTATGAAGGAAGAGGAACGGATCAAGAAGGAGCGTCAGATCCCCAAGCTGAGTCGAGGTCAGCGCCTTGAAATCAAGGAGAACATGGAGATGCTGCTCATGAAGCGGGCCGTGCCAGTCCCTGCCACCTACGACCTGGTCTGGAACCTGGCGGAAAACACGGTGCTCTTCTTCTCCACCAACCAGAAGGCCCAGGCCCTGCTGGAGGATTTTTTCAAGGACACCTTTGACCTCCTGCTCAGCCTGGAGATTCCCTACACCACGGCCGAACGCCTGCTCAGCGGCAGCCAACGTTCAGCCCTGGCCGACCTCAAACCGGCGGTGCTTGTCTAATGGATCTTGTCGATTTAATCACTGAAAAGCGTTTCATCGGCCAGGAGTTCCTCACCTGGCTCTGGTACAAGAGCGATGAGCGCGGTGGCACCGTTCTCCTGCCCGACAGCGGCGAGGACATCACCCTGGTCTTTGAAAAGCACCTGCTGCTGGAGTTCGGCGAGGGCGACTCCCATGAAAAAATCGTCTGCACCGGCCTGCAGGCCGAACTCAAGGAGGCCCGCACCGGCCTGCGCATGGGCAAGAAGCTCGAACAGGCCCGCATCCACATGATTCGCGGCGAGTATGAGTGGCACATGACCATCAAGGCCAGCCTCATGGAATTCCGCTCCGTCAAGGTGCCCAAGACCATGGAGGGCACGGACGAGGGCGATTCACCCGAGGCGGTGGAGGGGCGCCTCCTTGACCGGATCGGCCTGCTGGAGACGGTCTACAAGACCTTTGACGAACTCTTCGGCCACTTTATGACCATCAGAACCAGCGATCAGTGGCCTGCCGAGGCGGACAAACTGCGGAGCTGGATCCACCATAGCGACAAATAAGGTTTACACCATGGAATTTGAGATCGTGATCGGGCTGGAAGTGCACGCCCAGATGAAGACAAAATCCAAGATTTTCTGTGCATGCACCACTGAATTCGGCAAGCCGCCCAACACCAACACCTGTCCGGTCTGCCTGGGCATGCCCGGTGTCCTGCCGGTCTTAAACCGCGAGGTGGTGCAATCAGCCATCAAGCTGGGTCTGGCGACAAACAGCGAGATCAGCCGCAAAAACGTCTTTGCCCGCAAGAACTACTTCTACCCGGATCTGCCCAAGGGCTACCAGATCTCCCAGTTCGACCTGCCCATCTGCGAGCATGGCCACCTGGAGATCGAGGTGGAGGGTGCAAGCCGGCGCATCGGCATCACCCGTATCCACATGGAGGAGGATGCCGGCAAGCTGGTCCACGACCCGCGCGCCCCCAAAAGCTATGTGGATCTGAACCGCACCGGCACGCCGCTTCTGGAGATCGTCTCGGAGCCGGACATCCGCTCACCCCAGGAGGCGGCTGCCTATCTCAAGAAGCTGCACGCCATTGTCACCTATCTCGATATCTGCGACGGCAACATGCAGGAGGGCAGCTTCCGCTGCGACGCCAACATCTCGCTGCGGCCCGTGGGCCGGGAGGAGTTCGGCACCCGCACCGAGCTCAAGAACATGAACTCCTTCCGCAATGTGCAAAAGGCCCTGGAGTATGAGGTGCGCCGGCAGCGCGATATCCTCCTGGACGGCGGCGAAATCATCCAGCAGACCCTGCTCTGGGACCCGGACAAGCAGGCCACAAACGCCATGCGCGGCAAGGAGGAGGCCCATGACTACCGCTACTTCCCCGATCCGGACCTGGTGCCGGTGGTCATCGACGAGGCCTGGATCGAAGAGGTGCGGGCCACGCTGCCCGAATTACCGAATCAGCGCCTCAACCGTTTTATCGACGAACTGGGCCTGGGCCGGGAAGAGGCGACCATCCTGACGGCGGAACGCAGCCTTGCCGACTATTTTGAGGCGGCCCTGGCCGATTACAACAAGGCCAAGAAGCTGGCCAACTGGATCATGACCGAGGTGATGCGTGTCCTCAAGGGTGACGAGGGCATGGACATTGCCGATTTCCCGGTGACTCCGGCCAACCTGGCCAAGCTCATGGCCATGATCGACAAGGGTCTGATCAGCGGCAAGATCGCCAAGATTGTCTTTGAGGAGATGACGGCAAGCGGCAAGGATGCCGACACCATTGTCAAGGAAAAGAACCTGTTGCAGGTCAGCGATGAGGGCGAGATCCTCAAGATGGTGCGGGAGATCCTGGCCGCAAATCCCGAGCAGGTGCAGCAGTTCAAGGACGGCAAGACCAAGGTCATGGGCTTTTTTGTCGGCCAGCTGATGAAGGCCAGCAAGGGCAAGGCCAACCCGCAGATGGCCAATGAGCTGTTTGGCAGGGAGCTGAACAGACAGATTTAAGAGGCAAGGGTGAGGCGTGAGGAGAGAGGAGTAGAAAAAGCTCTCGCTCAGCGGTTTTTTTTGATTTCCCTGACTCCTCACTCCTCACCCCATCAACCTTGGCAAACGCGCACCACCACCATCAATCTTCAACGCAGAGCCATGCCCGAACCAGACAACCACGGCCATCGCCAGCGCCTGCGCGCCAAGTATCTTGAGCTGGGGATCAGCGCCCTCACCGACGACGAGGTCCTTGAACTGCTCCTTACCCTGGGTACGCCGCGCCGCGACTGCAAACAGCCGGCCCGCCGCCTCCTGGCCGAATGCGGTTCCCTGGCCGCTGTCCTGGAGGCGGCGCCTGACAGATTGCAACAGGTAAAGGGGGTGGGTGCCCACAACAGCTTTGCCCTCTCCTTTATCCATGACGTGGCCCGTCGCTTTCTGGGCCAGCGCCTGACCGGCCGCAACTACCTGCGCTCGTCACGCGAGGTGGCCGAGTACCTTAACCATGCCATGCGCCACCTGGCCAAAGAGGTCTTCAAGGTCATCTTCCTGGATTCGGCCCTGGCCATCATCGACTCGCAGACCCTGTTTGAGGGCACCCTGGCCGCCAACACCATCTACCCGCGCGAACTGATCAAATCGATACTGGCCCACAATGCAGCTGCCGTGATCATCGCCCACAACCACCCCTCCGGCCACACCCACCCCTCCCAGGCGGACATGGACCTGACCCACACCCTCTTTCAGGCCTGTGCCCTGCTCGATATCCGCCTGCTGGACCACCTGATTATCGGCAGCGACAACAAACCCTACAGCTTTGCCGATCATGGCCTGATGGCTGACATCGAAAGACAGTGGCAGGAGAGGCGATGACAGGGCCGGGGCTCTACCTGCACATCCCCTTCTGCCGCTCCAAATGCAGCTACTGCGCCTTTAACTCCGTGGCCGCCCAACGCGACACAGTGGATGCCTACCTTGACCTGCTTGCCCGCCAGATTGAGGAGTATGCCGCCCTGGAGTGGTGTGGCGGCAGGCGCTTCAGCACCCTCTTTATCGGCGGCGGCACGCCCAGCCTCGCCTCGCCTGCCAAACTGGCCGCCATCATCACGCTGTGCCGCAGCCGCTTTAGCCTGGCCGACCAGGCCGAGATCTCCATGGAGGCCAATCCCGACACCATCGGCCCGGAGCTGCTCACCACCCTGCGGGAGGCAGGCCTTAACCGTCTCAGTATCGGTATCCAGTCCTTTAACAACGCCATCCTGGCCGGCATCAATCGGGTTCACACGGCCGAGCAGGCCATCAAGGCCTTTCATCTGGCCCGAGGCTGCGGCCTGGCCAACATAAACATCGACCTGATCTACGGCCTGCCCCACCAGACCATGGCCGACTGGCAGGAGGATCTGCAACAGATCCTGGCGCTGGCGCCGGAACACCTGGCCCTTTATGAGCTGACCATTGAACCGGAAAGCCCCTTTGGCCGCCTGCAGGCCGAAAAGGCCCTGGTTCTGCCGGACGAGGATCTGCTGGCCGACATGGAAGAGGCGACAAACACCCTCCTCTCGCCCCACTATCAACGCTACGAGATCGCCAACTTCTGCCGGCCCGGCCGACAGTGCCGCCACAACATAAACTACTGGCTCAACGGTTCCTACCTCGGCCTGGGCGCCGGCGCCGTATCGTGCCTGGATGGTCTGCGCTTCACCCATGAAAGCGATCCGTACCGCTTCATGAGCGCCGTTGAGCACAAGACAACAACCATACGTCAGGCCGAGTGCCTCAGCCGCACGGCGCGCTTCCGGGAATCAATGATCATGGGCCTGCGTCTTATTGACGGCTTTAATCTGCGCAAACTGGAAAAACGCCTGGACATCAGTGCCACCGAGGTCTACGGGCCGCTGCTGGCGGAGTTGAACAGTCAGGGCCGACTCCTTCGACAGGGAGAGATGATCCGCCTGGCCCCCGACTGGCTGCCGGTGGCCAATCAGGTCCTCAACACACTTGTCTAACTCCGGAAAAGAGCGTTGGCTTTATTGTTTTTTTTCTTTTATCATAGGCTGATAGGGGTCTGACCTGGGCATTATCTCCCCGAGGATGCCCTGATTCCTGACAGCAACGACAACCAAGAGCAGACATGTTTGGCATCTTTAACAAGAAAAAAAAGATAGAGGGTTTGATGAAGGATGGCATGAGCCGCTCGCAGAAGCGGGCCCGTGTCCAGACCTACAAGTCCTACTATGAGGGCAAGATCAAAACCCTGGAAGAGAAAAAGCTCTCGCCGCCACTGCTGATCCTGGCCTGCAAGGACGCTCCCTTTGAACCAGGCATCCTCGACTCCAAGAGCAAACGCAATGCCTACATCAGAAAATGTCTCAAATATTACCGGCAACAGCTGGCCATTATCGAAAAA
Source organism: Desulfobulbaceae bacterium (assembly GCA_002868945.1). Lineage (GTDB taxonomy): Bacteria > Desulfobacterota > Desulfobulbia > Desulfobulbales > SURF-16 > BM506. The sequence goes on along the minus strand of PKTX01000082.1, from coordinate 11,139 downwards.
GAGGCCAAGCAGCTTAAGATCTACTGAAAGCCGGGCCAACGGACCGCAATTGCCACCCCTGCCGGGACAGCCGTCCCCCAGATACACCTCTCCATGACCAAGATAAAACGACTTTTCAGCTGTAGCCAGTGTGGCGCCTCCTTTGGCAAGTGGGCCGGCCAGTGCCCGGAGTGCAAGTCCTGGGACTGCATCCATGAGGAGGAGGTCCGCCGCCCCGCTTTTGCCGGCTACAGCGGCACCCTGCAGAGCGTCCAGCCCATGGGTGATATTGAACTGGAAGCGGCCCCTCGCATTGCCACCGGTATGGGCGAACTCGACCGCGTCCTGGGCGGCGGTCTGGTGCGCGGCTCCGTGGTCTTGATCGGCGGCGACCCGGGCGTCGGCAAATCCACCGGCCTTCTCCAGGTCTGTTGCCGGCTCAGCGACAGGCGCAAGGTCCTCTATGTCAGCGGCGAGGAATCGCTTCAACAGATTGCCATGCGCGCCAAGCGTCTCGGCCTGCCCGACCAGCACCTGCTGCTGCTGGCGGAAACCCAGGTGGAGCAGATCTGCGCCATTGCCGAAAAGGAGAAGCCGGAAGTGCTGGTCATCGACTCCATCCAGACCATGCAGAGCATGGAAACCGGCTCGGCGCCCGGCTCCGTCTCCCAGGTGCGCGAGTCAGCGGCACGCCTCACCAGCTTTGCCAAGCAGAGCGGCACCGCCATCTTTCTGGTGGGCCACGTCACCAAATCCGGCGACCTGGCCGGGCCCCGCGTCCTGGAACATATCATTGACGTGGTCTGCTATATCGAGGGCAACCAGGACAGCCGTTTCCGTATCATGCGCGCCGTCAAAAACCGCTTCGGGGCAGTAAACGAGATCGGCGTCTTTGCCATGACCGACACCGGTCTCAAGGAGATCCGCAACCCGTCCGCCATCTTTCTCTCCCGTCAGCAGGAGGAGATGGCCGGCTCAGTGGTCATGGTGGTCTGGGAGGGCAGCCGCCCCCTGCTGGTGGAGATTCAAGCCCTGGTGGACACCTCGGCCGCCGAGCATGTCCGCCGCATCACCGTGGGCCTGGAACAGAACCGCCTGGCCATGCTGCTGGCCGTCCTTCACAAGCATGGCGGCGTGGCCACGGCCAACCAGGATGTCTTCATCAATGTGGTAGGCGGCGTCCGGGTCAATGAGACGTCAGTGGATCTTGCCCTGGTCATGGCCATGGTTTCCAGCCTGCGTGATATTGCCCTGCCCCGTCACCTGGTGATCTTCGGCGAGATGGGCCTGGCCGGCGAGATCCGACCGGTGAGCAGCGGCATGGAACGCCTCAAGGAGGCGGAGAAGCACGGCTTCAAGGAGGCCATTGTACCGGCGGGCAACAAGCCGCGGACCGCCCTGCCCCACATCAAGGTCCATGCCGTCTCCACGCTGCAGGAGGCCCTGGCCTACTTCGACACCCTGAGACACTAACAGCCCGGGCCACTGCCCTTTGTTATTCGGCAATCCGCCTCGCCTGCTGCGTTCAGCAGAAAGAGCAGTCCCCCGACAAAGTAGGAGATCATGATATTGACAGCCTTTTCCTGAAATGGTACAAATGGCTCTTCCTGTCTGCAGGAGTGTGTGGAGGAATGGCCGAGTGGTCGAAGGCGGCGGTCTTGAAAACCGTTGAGCGAAAGCTCCGTGGGTTCGAATCCTACTTCCTCCGCCATTTTTTTTTACAGACTTCAGGACGCCTTACCTAGTGTCTGTCCAGAAATAGGTCATTTCGTTCGAGATCAAGGACTGCGAAAAAAATAAGCACAGGCATATATTCGATATTCCGAGCATTATTTTTTGAGCATGACGCAGAGATCGGGCGAAAAGGCCATTTCTGGACAGACACTACCTAAGAGGCGCCCTTAGCCCCCCTTTTTGGGGCTTTCACAAAACATGGCCGGAGAGATGACCGAGAGGCCGATGGTGCTCGCCTGCTAAGCGAGTGTGGTGTAAAAGCCACCGAGGGTTCGAATCCCTCTCTCTCCGCCACTTTCTGTTTACCCCCCTGCCCAGTTTTTGATCACTTTGCGCCTGACAACGGATTCCGCCGTTCAGGGCTGGATCAGGACAAGAGCGCTTCCGGCACGCCAGAGGCGGCCTGACCTTGTTTCACCACACAACGTCTTGATATGGTATGATAATTGCTGCAGAAATATGGGTCGACTGAAGCGCTGCACCCCTGTGCCAACAATACCTTCACAGCAGATAGGATATGAGGAAAAGAGCTCTTCCAGCCATCTTTGAGACAAGACGACTGACCAGAGGCGCAGCAAGTCTCTGGTGCATAGCCTTCTTCCTCCTGGCCCTGCCATGCCCCCATGTTCAGGCCAAGGTATCCGGGTCCTGCAACAACTGCCACACCATGCACGACAGCCAGAACGATAGCAGTATGCGCCAAAGCGGCAGCGGCACGACCCTGCTCATGGACGACTGTGTGGGCTGCCACTCCAGCAACACAACCGAGACCATCGTCAACGGCATCCCCATTGTTTACAACACCGTCGCCCCCGACAAGCCCCTGGCCGGCGGCAACTTTCACTGGGTAAGCAAGGGCGGCGCCGACAATGACGTCTTTGGCCACAATGTCTGGGGCATTTCCGATGAAGACAACAATATCCCCGCGTCAGCCGGTGCACCAGGAATCGACGGGGGCTGCACCTCAAGCTGCCACCTGAGCCTGGCCACAGACCCGTCCGAGAGCGCCATTCAGGGCAAGAGCGGTTGCCAGGGCTGTCACACCGAGGTGTCCCACCATGATGACTCCAAGCCGTGGTTCCGCTTCCTTAAAGGGCACACGACTGATGCCTATGTTTCGGGAATCGAGGCCCCTGACTGGGAAAAAAATGCAATAACAGATCCCACAGACCGTAATGTCTACCTTGGTACAAATGCTGCTTATTCCTGGGGCTCCGGCCTTCAGGAGTCCCACACCGTTTCCGCCTTCTGCCAAGGCTGCCATACTGACTTCCATGACGATATGGGCGGCGTCACCAGCCCCTGGATCCGCCACCCCAATGATATTCTACTACCCACCACCGGTGAATATGGCGCCTATGACCCGCTGACCACCTACAGCAACGAGGCGCCGGTAGCCTATCTGGATCCGGCCAATCCTAGCCGCGCCGAAGCGGTTGTCAGCTGCCTCTCCTGCCACCGGGCCCACGGCTCGGACCAGCCTGACATGCTGCGCTGGGACTATGACAATATGGCCGAGGGCACCGGCTGCTACGTCTGCCACACCACCAAGGACTAAGAGCCGTTGTAAAGAGGAGCGTATCCTGCTCACCACAAAGACGGACGAAGAAGCCCTTACGTCTGCAAAATGAGAAGATGCACGCCCGGATGAAGTAGTCTTGGCGTGCATTTTACATGAACCACAGAGGAGTAAAAACGAGGAGTCAGGAGTCAGAAAGGAGAAAGGAGAAAGGAGAAAGCAGAAAGCAGAAAGCAGAAAGCAGAAAGCAGAAAGCAAGCTTAAAAAAACAGCTTTTATCCCACTATTATCCTACGCAATATCGATAAGATAGCAGCAGAGGACCTTAAAAGGCCGGATCTTCCAGGTGGTAGACGGCCGGTAGATTGCGATAGCGTTCGGCCCAGTCAAGGCCATAGCCCACCAGAAAGCCCTGCTCAATGACAAATCCGCAGAAATCAACCTCCACCGCGACCTGGCGCCGCTCCTTCTTGTCTATCAGGGTACAGATCCGTACCGACGCCGCCCCCTTTTGGCTGAAAAAATCCTTGAGCCAGGCCAGGGTTCGACCGGAATCAACTATGTCCTCAACCAGCAGGACATCCTTGCCGCTGACATCAAGCTCCACATCCTTACTGAGGGAAATAGTGCCGGATGAGCTGGAGGACATGCCGTAACTGGCCACCCGCACAAAATCAAGCGCCACTTCCATGCTCAGGGCCCGGGCCAGATCCGCCATAAAGATAAAGGCACCATTCAACACGCCGATCAGCACCAGGGGCCGTCCCTCATAGCGGGCACTGATTTCTCCACCCAGTTCCGCCACCCGCGCCGCGATATCTTGCTGTGACAGCACTACTTTTTTACTGGTCATAATTCAACTTTCCGACTTGATTCATATCTCGAAATTTCGTCTTCTTTTGCACCCTTTCTCGTTTATTTCAAGGTCGAGTGGGCGAGGTGCAAGAAAACGCGACAGCATCCCTCTACGCTGAGGAGCCGAAATGCCGCCACAAGGCAGGAGAAAAAGAGTTTTTTTCTGCGACGCCGCAAAGGTTACAGCGGAATATCACCGACAATATTGTTCCAGGAACGCTCCAGTTCCTGATCAAATTCCTGGACAAAACCCTCCACATCAACATCCACAAAGGCCTTGTGCGCCTCTACCACCAGGACCCAGGCAAAAGACTCGGCTATGGGCTGCGGCCTGCTGTTCTCCTTGCTGCCCACCACCACGCCACGCTGCACGGCAAAGAGCTCGGCCAGGGCTACCAGGGCAACGATCAGGATATTCTCCTTGGCCTTCTCCGGGCTATGATGAAACCTGGCGGCATCGAGAAAGGCCTTGGGCAGGCCCATCTTGTCGCCCAGGAACGCACCGGCCTGACCATGATCAATGCCGACAAGGTTGTGCTCCGCCGCCGTCAGCGTGGTGTTGTCCAGAAAGCCGCGGCGCTGGAGCTGAGGGTAAAAGTCCGGTTCCTGTTGATCCAGGGCCAGCATGCCGATGTCGTGTAAAAGACCGGCCAGGTAGACATCTTCATAGGTGTGCACCCGGATCACCTCGGCCAACAGCTCGGCAATGCGTCCCACCACCACGCAATGGCGCCAGTAGGAACGGGCCAGGTTGTCATAGCCGCCGAAAAAAACATGCTCGCTTGCCGCATTCTTGTCCAGCTCTTCAGCAAGCACCTCCTGGACATTTTTAATGCCCACCGTCACCAGGGCGTGGGCCACCGAGCTTACGGCCGTGGTTCTTCGATAAAAAGAGGAGTTGGCGACATGCAGGACCTTGCAGGCCAGAAAGGGATCCAGACAGATAAGTTCCGAAAAACGTCTGGTATCCTCGCATTCTCCGACCAGAAATCCGGAAAGGAGGGTGGCCACAGCCGGGTTGATGGCCAGCTCAAGATTGTCCTGGACGCGACGCTGCATGCGTGACTTGGCCACAACCCGTGCTTCAGGGATGGCAGGCAGGCCACTCTCCTCCACCAACTGACAGGAGGAATCAGGATCAGCGGCTGGTGCGGCCACAGCTACCTTCTTTTTTTGCCTGGCAACAGGCGGCTCCTTTTTTGCCACCTTCTCCACCGGCGGCAGGGGCGGCTGTCCGAAGCCGGCCATCTTTTTATTGGCATCCACCAGACGCTGGACGAGAATCTCGCAGAATCGCCGATAAAACTTGAGCTGTAGAAAGACATTGGCGTGATTGAGAATCTCCGGCTCCACCATGAGGATATAGGACTCGGAGAGGGTGCGAACACCGGCGGTCCGCTTGGTCTCGGCAACCATGGCCATCTCGCCGAAGGTGTCGCCTGTACTCAGGGTGGTGAGCTCGACCTCGCGCCCCGCCATGTTCTTAAAGACGGAAACCTTGCCATGCACCAGAATATAGAGAACCCGGTCCGTGGTATTCTCCTTGATAATCAGGGTATTGGCCGGCACCTTGAGCCAGCGGCTCAGGGCCAGGAGCTGTTTGAGTTCATGGTCATCAAAGGGCGCAAAAAACGAAATCCGCTTCAAAAAGATGAGGCGCTGATCCGGTTGCTCTTTTTTACCGGCTTTCTGCGAAGGGGCCATATTACTTTCCGAGACAGAATTGTTGAAAAATCAGATCAAGGACATCCTCAGTGGTTGTTTCACCGATAATGTCCCCCATATGATCCAGGGCGGCCTGCAGTTCAATGGCAACCAGATCAGGAGGCAGGCCGATGGAGAGCCCGTCGACCACCCGGCTCCCGGCCTGCCGCGCCTTTTGCAGGGCGGCCTGATGGCGGATGTTGGGGACAACCTCGTGGCCGGGATCCCATTGGTCGCCGCCGGTGACCAGCTCATAAACGGCCTGCTCAAGGGCGGCAATGCCGTCCCCCTCTTTGGCGGAAATGGCGACCAGGGGGGCATCGGCCAGCTTCAGGTGATAGTCGTCTACCCTATAATCTTCTACAATATCAATCTTATTAACGACATACAATACGGGTTTGGCAGGCAGGGCCTGACGTAACACCTCGTCCTCCGCGGTGATGCCGCTGGTGGCGTCGAGCAGAAAAAGGACCAGATCGGCCTGGCCGAGCTTGGCCCGGGCCCGTTCAATACCGATCTCCTCCACGGCCTCGGCACTCTCCCTGATACCGGCCGTATCAACGATATGCACCGGCACCCCGCCGATGGTCAACATCTCCTCAATGGTATCACGGGTGGTGCCGGGCACGGCCGAGACAATGGCGCGCTCCTCGCGCAGCAGGCTGTTGAGCAGGCTTGATTTGCCGACATTGGGACGCCCCAGAATAACCACGGAAATACCGTCCCGATAGATGCGTCCCTTGTCTGCGGCTTCAAGCAGATCTTGCAGCGGCGTCAGCACCTCATGGGAGACCTGCTCTATCATGGCCTGCGGATCGATGATCTCGACATCCTCATCCGGAAAATCTATGGCTACCTCGATAACGGCGCGACAGGCCAGCAGGCGATGACGGATGGCCATGATCACATCATGCAGACCGCCGCCCAGCTGGGTGCGGGCCATATCAACCCGGGCCGGCGTATTGGCCTCCAGGAGCTCCATAACCGCCTCGGCCCTGGTCAGATCAATACGACCGTTCAAGAAGGCGCGCTTGGTAAACTCTCCCGGGGCGGCGAGCTCGGCCCCAAGCCTGAGCAGCAGGGCAAGGACTGATTCAAGAACCAGATAGCTGCCATGACAGTGGATCTCCACCACATCCTCACGGGTATAGGTCTTGGGTGCCTGCATGTAAACGGCCAAGACCTCGTCGAGCATGGTGCCGCTCTCCGGGTCTTTGATCAGGCCATGACAGAACTGATGGCTGCGCAGTCCTCTGCGCCGATTGGTGGGATGAAAAACAGCGGTCAGCAGAGAGCTGGCCCGGCTGCCGCTGACACGGATAACGCCGATACCGCCCGGGCCGGGCGGCGTGGCAATGGCGGCAATGGTTGGCTCCTGTGACTCATCAAACATAGGGAAGTGGCGGGCTGGTTGATTTTTTTCTTATCATAACCAGGAAGCCCACCTGGGGGCACGCAGAATATCAAAAAACTTCGCGCCGCAGATGGGCTTTCGGCAGAGGAGACGGCTGCAAACTGCCCTGGGGGGCATGGCCGCTGTGTCGGGAGGCGGTTATTTCCTGGAGGTTCGGGATCGACCGCTCCTGGCCCGACCGGAACGGCGTCGCTGACTGCCGGGTTTATAGATCAACACCTTTTTATAGAGGCCGCTGCCCACACTGCGGCTGCGGATGGCCGTGTCATCCTGCAGGGCCATATGAACAATGCGGCGCTCAGAGGGGTTGAGCGGTGGAATGGTGCGGCTGCCCTCCTTTTCCTTGACCTCATCGGCCAGGCGTATGGCCAGCTCCTGCAATTCGGCACGCCGTCTGGCACGAAAATCACCGGCATCAACGACAAACATCGCCTCTTCCGGGACAATGCTGCTGGTCATCTTGCGCAGCAGGTACTGGAGGCCGTCCAGGGCCTGACCATCCCGCTCCTGCAGGGCCGCGACATGGGGACCAATGATCTCCAGTCTGGTCTTGTCTTTCTCCTCGCTGATGACAATCTCCGACTCCATGCCCATCAACTGAAGAATCTCGGCGAGTTCGGCCTGCAGCTTGCCATGCAACTCCGCCGGCACCGGCACGCTCGCCACCCTTTTAGGGCGGGGGGCGCGGCCCGGCTTGGCCGCATCATCGGCAGCGGCCGGCGCTGCAACCGGCTCCTTGGCCTTGGCGGCGACATCCTTCGGCGCGGCACCTGGTTTTACGGCGCTGCTGCGACCCTTTTTGGTGGCCCTGCTCTCCTCGCTCCTTTTCAGGCAGGCCCGCACCACGGATTGGCGCCGTAACAGGCCAAAGATGCCGGTGGAACCGGTGGAAACCACATCAATGTCCAAAGCATCGCGCTCAACCCCAAACTTGCGACAGGCCGCCTTGACCGCCTCATCAATATCGCGCCCCTTAAATTCCAACTTGACTGCCATGTTCTCTCCTTGAAAGTTCAAGCCATTACAAGATGATCAGATCAAATCCTTCCCTGCACAGGCGGCACCCTTAAATATCGGGTGCCTTGTTGATGGCGTACTGTTGGGCAATGGACAACAGGTTGTTGACAAACCAGTAGAGGACGAGACCGGAGGCGAAATTGATGAACATAAAGGTAAAGACAACGGGCAGAAACATCATCATCTTGGCCATGGTGGGATCGCCCTGAGCCGGAGTCATCTTCTGCTGCAGGAACATGGAGGCGCCCATAAAAAGAGTCAAAACCGGCAGCCCGCCCAGGTAGGGGATATCAAACCCGACATAGAGCCTATCCGGAGCCGAAAGATCGGTGATCCAGCCAAAGAAGGGGGCATGGCGCAGCTCAATGGTCTCCATGAGCAGGCGATAGAGGGCGAAAAAGACCGGAATCTGCAGCAAGAGGGGCAGACAACCGCCGACGGGATTGACCTTGTAGGTCTTGTAGAGCTGCATCATCTCTTTGTTGACCCGTTCCCGATCATCGCCGTATTTCTCGCGAATCTGGGTCATCTTGGGCTGCAGTTTCTGCATGGTCTTCATCGACTTCATGCCCTTGAAGGAAATGGGCCAGAAGATCAGTTTGATGATAACGGTGACCAGGATAATCCCCACACCATAGTTGGGAATATAGTCATGGAGGAAGTTGAGCAGAAAGAGCATGGGCTTGGCCAGGAAATCAAACCAGCCGAAATTAACGGCCCGCTTGAGCTCATGGCCTACCTCTTTTAAGATCTCCAGCTTCTTGGGCCCCATGAAAATCTTATAGCTGTATGTCTTTTCGGTCTGGGGCGTGATGGCCACCAGGTCGGAAGCAAGGGTGGTGGAGACCTTTTTCCCGCTGAGCTGTTCAAGACGCACGCTATACCTGGCGCTGTCCGGAATGATTGCCGTCATGAAGTAGATGCCCTCATAGGCCACCCAGTCGATGCTGTCCCGGCGCTCCACCGGACCATCCTCCAGATCCGCCACCTTGACCTCCTCCAGGGAATTATCCCGAAAAAGGCTGGGGCCGGTGAAGATAAAGCGGTCATTGGTGTTTTTGCTGAAGGGTTCGTTGACCTGGCGCAGATAGCCGACCCCCTGGATCTGGTGCTCCGGCGAGCTGTTGGCCACCGTGACATCCAGGCCGATCTCATAGGAATCATCCCGAAATGTCATGATCCGGCTGACAACCAGGCCGGAGGGCAACCTGGTGCGCATGGTCAGCGTGGCGCTTTCGCCGTTGCCCAGGGCAAGCTCAGTCTTATCGGCTTCATACACCGGCACCGGAGCCTCGCCGGGCTCCTGGCTCCAGGAAAAATAGAGCGGCAACTCATGAAACTTACTCGCCTTGATCAACTCTTTGAGGCCGGAGGCGGGATCCAGCTCCTCATTATAGTTTTTCAGCTTAAAACTTTTGATGCCGCCGCCATTTTCGGTGATGACGGCCTGATAGAGGCTGCTTTCCACCAGAATGTCGCGACCCTGACGTCCGGGACGGACGCTGACCTCGGGGATATCCGCCTTTTCCTGCACAACAGTGTCTGCGCTCGGCTCTTTCTCCTGTGGAGCGGACGTATTTCGGGAGTTTTGCCCGTCAGCCACCTGGCCGGCCGGCGGCGGCACAGGCTGCGGCAGGAAGAGATAATTATATCCGAGAAGAATGGCCAGCGATAAGATAATGGCCAGGAGTACTCTTTGATTGTCCATGACACAGGTCCTTAGACACCTTGAGCGGTGCTTGATAAGATCAACCAGCTATTGCACAGGATCGTAGCCACCCTTGCAAAAAGGATGACAGCGCAAGATACGACGCAGCGCTAGATAGCTGCCGCGCCCTGCACCGTATTGGGCAATGGCCTGGGCAGCATACTGGGAGCAGGTGGGGGTAAAACGACAGGAGGGAGGAAAAAGAGGGGAAAGAACTACTTGATAACAACGAATCAGCGTGAGGAAGATCTTTTTCACCGTCTTCTCCCATTCTTGTTCGGCAGAGAGTTATGCACCGCATTGGCGACGGCAACGGAGATCTCGTGCGGATTTTTCAGGGCACACTCCTTGCGCACGGCAAAAACGATATCCTTGCCCGGTGGCAGGAAATCCCGATGCAGGCGAAAAAACTCGCGGATAATCCGTTTCATCCGGTTGCGGAGAACCGCTTTTTTGACGCCATGCACACTGATGCCGAGCCGATTAAAGCCGTAATCATTGTCAATATAAATCAGGCTGAAATGCGCCCCCCGCAACCTTTTTCCCTGTCGATATACGACGCTGTACTGGGCAGGATTTCTGAGGAGGGCGGTTTTCGGCAGCTTAAAACCCATGCCTTTGGCCGCGGGTGCCCTGTCGGCCCCCCTCGAGACAGACCCCACTTAGGCTGAGAGGCGTTTGCGTCCCTTGGCACGCCGACTATTGATAATGGCGCGACCGGCCTTGGTGCTCATACGCTGACGAAAGCCATGGGTGCGAGCCCGCTTCAGGTTGGATGGCTGAAAAGTACGTTTACTCATTGCAGTGTCCTCATGGTGCATATGCCGGAGTGCATACCGGCAGATATTGGAAAAAGCGGAATTACCGGCAGATAACAGTCAAAAACCCAGACTGTTGTCGAAATTTGATGGTCTGCCTTCCCACTTAACGGTAGCTTCAAAGGGGCATTTAGAACATATCAGGAGGCAACTGTCTAGAAAAATTTCATGAAAAGCGCCTCATGCCCCTGCTTTACAGATAGAAAAGCCCCTGTCGAAAAAACGACAGGGGCAAAAAAATGAGAAGCAGCCGCGTCTGAAAAGAAGCGGCCGATAACCGGCACTAGGAGCTTGTCGGACTTAGAGAATCGTAGCGAAAATTCGAAAAATCAAGGCCAGATTTACATGGATTTGAGGCGAATAGCAGAGCTATTTAACGAAAAGCCATGGG
>PKTX01000029.1 GCA_002868945.1 Desulfobulbaceae bacterium | reverse complement strand
TCGACCTGTCCTCCTCGATTATGGCTCTGTTTTAAGGGTATCCAACCTCTAGAATAACCCACGTCTTCGAGGTTGGACAGGTCGATACATGATGTCTAGGGCTGTTCTTCGCAGTGACTCAATGCGTTGGCCCTGATGAGCCATCCCGGACAGGCACAAGCGAATCCAGGCTGGCTCGGGCCCTGCCACTCTGTTATAGTGGCGTCATGCGCATACTACTGACCAATGATGATGGTCCCCATTCACCGCTGCTGGCCTTTGCCATTGAGGCGCTCGGGGAGATTGCCGAGATTGATGTTCTGAAGATCGCCATTCCGGATGGCGAACAGAGCTGGAAGAGTCATGCCATGAGCGGCCATGGTGCCATTAACCCGCGTCAGACCACCATTGCCGACACCGAGGTTGTTTTGGTGGACGGCACACCGGCTGATTGTGTGGATTGGGCCATGCATAATCTCTTTGCAGATGATCAGTGGCCCGATCTGGTGGTGGCCGGGGTGAACTGCGGCAAGAACAGCGGTCTCGGCTTTGTCCTCAGTTCCGCCACCATTGGCGCCTGCCTGCATGCCAATGTGGCGGAGCCCCCCCGCCCCGGCCTGGCCCTGTCCCAGGACTTTCACGACCTAAGCCGCGCTGCTGCCGTAAAAAACGGCCGGGCGGACGTGGCTGAGCTGGCCGTTCTGCGGGATCGGATCAAAAAACAGCTCCGGGCGGTCTGGGACTTCCTGCAGCGGCAGGCGGACTTTCCACAACAGCCGCTGACATGGAACGTCAACCTGCCGGCAGAGCCGTCACCAGAATGCCGCATAAGGCAAAGCACCATTGGCGACAGTCGCCTTGCCCAATGTTTTCAAGAGCGGCAAGGCCGTTTCGAGCACGCCCTGGCACGCTACATCGAAGATCCTCATCCTGGCTGTGACGGCAGCGTCCTGGATCAGGGCCACATCTCCATCAGTCGCCTGGATATCAGACGGCTCTGTGGCTGACAGGCGCCGTGCAGAGCCATACAGCAGCCTGCCACAAAGACCTACCAGGAATAGCCCAGGGTGAAGATATACTTTGTATCACCGCGCTCCTTGTCATGGCCGGGACTGTTGTTCCAGTCGTAATCGACCTGCATGGTTGAGTTGAGATTGCCGGTGATATGAAAACGAAGGCCGGTCTCACTCTCAAGCATCATATCCTCGGTATCCTCCAGGCTGACCATCAGGGCATGCTCATGGAAAAACTGGATCTTTTCCTGATAGACAAAGACATCATACCCCAGCCCCCACCTGGCGGCCGGATACTCTTTATCCTCTGATTCCCGGTAATCTTCATAGACATAACTAAGACCGGCCTCCACAAAGAGGTTGCGCAGGTGGGATTCAAAAAACTGATAACCGGTGGAAGCACCCACCGTGGCCCGCAGATTGAGATCCTGGAAGCGATCCTTATAGGCGGCAGTCCGGCCCGAGACAAACCATCTTTCACTGAGAAAATGGTCTGCCTTAAAGACTCCCTCCATATTATTTTCCGTCTCCTGCCCCAGATCAGAGGCCCAGTTATAGGTTCCCCGCAGGCGGTATCTCTCTTTTTCGGTGCGGGCGCTGATCTCACCGCTGGCATGACCGTTCTGCGTATCGGTGTTGCCGTCCGACGACGAGGCGCCGATATTCAACCTGCCGCGCCACAGGACACCGGCGCCTGACAGGTAGGGCGGCGGGTTGACCAGCTTGACATCCGCCTTTTTGACGCTCCGGGCAGCAGAAAGGGACTGCTCCGGACCGTTATCGCTGATGCTGCTTGCCTTAACGACCTCCTTGCTATTGAGCAACACCACCAGGGGGGGGTCTGCCTGCACGGACGTCACAAAGGCCCAATCCACCCTTACCATACCGGCGTAAGCGGTTTTGATGGACAGAAAGCCGTTATCCTTCTTGATGATGGTACCGCTGATCCGGTCGCCGTTTTTCAGCAGCACCTCATCCGCCAGCACCGGCAAAGCAACAGCAAGAGACAGGAAAAATATGGAAATAGTCAGACAATACCTGGTCACGGGGAGCCTCAATCTTATTAGGGTTGACAACAACACTATACGCGCGGCAAAGCGGGGCAACAGAGGGGGGTCGCCGGCCTCGGCAAGCGGCAGCAGCAGGGTGCCACTGTATGACAGCCACTTTTGCGCGTTTTTTCTCGAGCTGTCCTGTCGCAATACTCCTGTTGCAACAAGGCTTGTTTTTCACGGTTGGAGTGGTGCTGGCGTCGCCGAAAAACCGCCCTCACCACTGCACGGAGCGCACCATCCGAGCACAAAAAAAGACGCCATTTCAAACCGATAACAAGCACATGATGTTCCATAATATCAGTATGAAAAATCTACTAGATCCGCCCGCCACCGGCAAGGCTTGTGTCAATTTCTTTTCTGATTCCCACCATGCTTGAGCCATTAACTCGTGCCTGTCCGGAAATGGCCCTCTCGCAGTCTCGCAAACTCGCTTACCGGCCCGATCTCCCGGAGTCTGGCGAGCTCACTTCCCTCTGTATCGTCCGAAGGGCCGCGCTCCTCCAGCTTCATTCCAGCAATGATAGGGCTGAGAGGCGATGGTGATAAGATTTTCTTTTGGCAGAAGGCTCCGACGGCGGACAGGGCTGAACCTGGCGCCGGACCGCTGACCGCCCATTTTTCCAGGCAGGGACACGACAAAAGAATGGACTTCCGTATCGGCTCGGGGCAACAATAGGAGAAGATGATCAGCACAGGCTTTTTCTAAAAAGGGTCCACACCGGCAACCTGCTTGAGGTCGCGCCAATGAGCACCATCCTTGATCGTTATGCCCGTACACCCGACAACAAGGTTGTCATCGATATTGATGCCGAAAAAATCGAGGATCTCTACAACAACTTTGACCGGCAGAGCCCCTATATCAAAAAGGAGCTGGACCAGAACCTGGTGGAATACCTCATCGATTCAGTGCGGGAAATAGATACCAAAGAGTTTATTATCCGCTTTCGCTTCACCACCGGCGCCACCAGCAGCCTCACCGAACGTATCCCCAAAAGCATCCACAATTATTTCCGTTACCTGACCGAACTGGAACGGCGCAAGCTGACCCGCATGATCCGCACCTCGCTTATCCTCTTATGCTTCGGGGCACTGGTGCTGGCCCTCTCCATGTGGGGCAACGACAAACTGGTGCACCGGCAGACCATCTTCTCCCATGTCATAACAGAGGGGCTGACCGTGGCGGCCTGGGTGGCGCTCTGGAATGGCCTGGCCACCTTTATCATCAACTGGATGCCGCACCGGAGCCGACTGCGCATCTACCAACGCATCATCGCCGCTCCCGTCCATTTTCAGGACAAGGGGTGACGGCCCGTTTTCGTCCTCTTCTCTTTTACCAGCCCGTTGAAAAACTCCTGCGCACGAAGGTCTCTCTTCGTTTGCTATCTGCTGAGGCGGCGTCAAAATTCGGCTTGAGCTAGGCGCGCGAAGCGAGACTCCGAAATGCTCCTGAACCACATGGAAACTGCACCCCCAAGGATAGTCGGAGCGTCGCAGGCTCCCTTACCTCCTGCGGGCGCGCATTTTTCGCCATTTTTCCTGGCCTCAGCTGCGCTCGTTACCTTTTTCAAGGGGCTGTTACAGTTTTTTGACCTTGCTGCCCACCATGGTGGCCTTCTCGCAGTGGGCCCCCTCCCGGGGATTGCAGTCCAGCAGAATACCCATCACCTTGTCGGCCATGCGAGAGCAGCCGGCATCCTCCAGTCGGCCCAGCAGATCAGACATAATTTTGTTAAACTCCTGACACTTGACATAATCGGAGGCAGCCCGTTCATGGAGCTGCTTGGCCCTCTCCAGGTCTTTTCTGATATCATCGGGGATACTTTCGGCCATCATCTCACTTCCTTGTAGCTCAACTCTCTGGGTTGTTTTATTGTTTCGTTATCTTCTGATAATTTTACTCGGTACCATCTTGTGGGTATCTTGAATTATTAGATATTTCGGAGTCTCGCTCCGAAATAACAATTATTCAAGATGGCCTTGTTTTCTTCGGGGGAAGGGCAATGCGCTAGGGGGAGGCGTCAAGATAGGGATAATGACCGTCAAAAGGGCACGGCAGTTACCACAGCCTCGCCATCCACCCCGAACGCCTTGTATCGTGCAGCTGACCTCTCCTTTGCTTGCGACCCATTGGCATCATGGCTGGACCTCTCTTTTTATATGCGATATCGTTAAAAAGTCATGAGAAATCCGCAACGCCTTGTTCTCTCGGTCAAACAATTATTAGTCGATATCGTGCTGCTATGCAGCGGCAGCGCTCTCTGCGCCATTGCCATCAACGGTATCCTGCTCCCCAACCATTTTGTCACCGGCGGCGTCACCGGTATCACCCTCATTGTCCATAAGCTTCTTCCCAACTTCCCGGTAAGCTGGATATACCTGCTGCTCAACGTCCCCCTCTTTATCCTGGCCTGGATGGCAGTGGGCCGCCGCTTCTTTTTTTACAGCATTCTGGGCACCCTGACCCTGTCGTTTGCCATTGCCTTTGTCCATATACCCATTGAGCTGACCGACCCCATCCTCAACGCCCTGCTGGCCGGTCTTATTCTCGGCATAGGAGCCGGCCTCTGCCTGCGCTCCTCAGGCTCACAAGGGGGTACCGACATCCTGTCGGTGATGCTGCTTAAGAGATTCTCCATCGGCCTGGGCAGTACCATCCTTTTTGTCAACAGCCTGGTTCTGCTGCTCATCTCAATTTTTTACTCCATAGAGGCGGTACTCTATACCTTGATTGTCCTTTTTGTCAGCGCCAAGGTGGTCAACCTGGTGGTCACCGGTCTCAGCCAGCGCAAGGCGGTGTTGATCATCTCGCCCCAGTGGGAAAAAATATCGCAGGAGATCCTCAAGGATATCAAACGGGGCGTCACCATCATCCGGGGCCAGGGCGGCTATAACAAGGGCGATGAGCAGATTATCTACTCCGTTATCCCCCTGACCGAGATTGGTCAGTTAAAGCGCCTTATCAATAATATTGATCCCAACGCATTTGTGGTTATCAGCGACACCCTGGAAGTGATAAACTACCGCATCGGCAACCAACCCCATTGGTAACGGTTTTGCCCACTGGTCTCATATTGAGGCCGGGGCAGCCGCAAGCCGCAACGGTAAGGATAAGTAAACTCAGACAGCCTGGGGCGACCGGCCCGACGGCATGACAAGATCAAAGGCAAACTGCCCGTTGAAAAGCTACTGGACGCGCGAAGGCATCTCCTAATTGTTCAACGGGCTGCAATGCCCCGGGAAGGTTGTATTATGCATATAATGGCTGCCACCCTGCAGATCCTCGGAGGCCTTGCCCTGTTCATGTACAGCATCTCCCTGCTGAGCGACACCATGAAGAGGGTGGCCAGCCTGCGCATGAAGTCCATCCTTGAAAAGGCGACCACCAGCCCCCTGCGCGGTCTCCTGGCCGGCACCATTGTCACCTTTCTGGTGCAGAGTTCAAGCGTCACGGTGCTGTTGCTCCTGGGCCTGGTCAATGCCGGTATCATGAAGCTGCGCCAGGCAATCTATGTCATCCTTGGTTCGGAAATCGGCACCACCATAACGGCGCAGATCGTCGCCTTTAAGGTGACCATGTTCTTCTTTCCCCTGATTGTGGCCGGCTTTGTCCTGCGTACCGTTTTTGCCGACAAGGAGAAAATCAGAAACTGCGGCGAGGTCCTCTTCTGCCTGGGACTGCTCTTTCTGGCCATGAAGATCATGGCCGATGGCGCCAGACCCTTTAAGGAACTGCCCCTGCTCATGGAGGCGATCAGCCAGTTCGGCACTTTTCCCCTTCTGGGCATGCTCATCGGCACCCTTTTCACCGCCATCACCAGCAGCAGTTCCGCCACCACCAGCCTGATTATCGCCATGAGCATGGAGGGCGTCGTTGACCTGCCATCCGGCATAGCCCTGCTCATCGGCGCCAACATCGGCACCTGCGTGCTGGAGCTGATCGCCATGATCGGCACCAATGTCGCGGCTAAACGCACCGGCCTGGCCCAGTTTCTCATCAATCTGCTGGGCGCCTTGATGATCTATCCATTGCTCTCGCCCTTTACCGATTTTATCAGTCATACGGCCGACGATCTTCCCCGGCAGCTGGCCAACGCCCACACCTTCTTTAACGTAGCCCTGGCCTTTATCCTCCTGCCCTTTGCCGGGGCGTTGATTTTTGTTCTGGGGAAAATTATCCGGGACAAGGATGAAGAGGTACCTGAAACAGCAAGCGCACTTGACGAGAAAATGTTGAACATCCCTGCCCTGGCCCTGTATCGGGCCGAAGAAGAGGTCAAAAAGATGGCGGCGCTGACGCAGGAGATGTTGAAAATGGCCAAAATCGCTTTTTTTACCGGTGACCGGGAGGCGGGCAAAACCGTGCACCGATATGAAAAGACCATTGACCAGATGAACAGTCAGCTCAACAGCTATCTCGGCCGCATCAACACCCTGCTGCTTTCGCAACGAGACGGCAACACCAAGAAGGCCCTTATCCACTCGCTCACCGATATTTAACGGGTGGCTGACCTGGCCGAGAATCTGGCCGACTATGCCGACCAGAAAGAGGTGATCTTCTCTAAAACGGCCAGGGGGGAACTGGAAAAGATATTCAGCAAGGCCACCGCCGAATTCAACGCCGCGGTTCAGACCATCAGGATGAGACAGAAGTCGTTAATAATCGATGTCACGGCCATGGAAAGCCAGCTTGACGCCCTGGAGATAGAGTATCGTCGCAACTATTTCAACCGCCTGGAAAATGTCGGCGGCGGAGGAAGGCTGGATGCCTTCTACCCGGCCGTTCTCAAAGACCTGGAGAGGATCGGTGATCACTCCTACAACATCGCCGAATACTTCAGCAAACTATGACTTAACCTGATTACGCCCCGCCTTTTTGGCCTCATAGAGCAGGGCATCGGCCCGGCTGATCAATCGACTGGCGCTTTCTCCCGGTTGCCAGGCAGCCACGCCGGCACTCACCGTCAGCCTGATTGGCCGCTCCCAGGTCAACTCTTCCATGGCCCGCCGAACGCGTTCGGCAATGCCGACAGCCTCTTGCAGGTCGGTCTCCGGCATCACCACCAGAAACTCCTCCCCGCCATAACGCCCGGCAATATCCACCACCCTGATCACCTTGCGCATGGTTGCAGAGATGCGCTCCAGCACCTCATCGCCAAAGGGATGGCCATAGGTGTCATTTACCTTTTTGAAGTGATCTATATCGAGCATCATAACGGCGAGATCGTGCTGATAACGGGTCGAGGAGCTGACATGCTCCTGCAGACGTTCGATGATGTGGCGATGGTTAAAAAGACCGGTCAGACTGTCGGTGACCGAGATTTCCTGCAGGCGTTCATTCTTCTTTTTGAGCTCGTCATTGACGCGCTGCAATCGCGTGTTGGCCTCACAGAGGGCCCCTTCGACCAGAAGCCGCTCGCTGATATCGGTGAGGATGATGGCGGCAGCCACCACCTCACCAAACTCATAGAGCGGCGTGGCCAGACACTCGACGGATAAGCTGGAGCCGGCCTTGCCGCTGATCTCTTCCGTACCGGCGACAACTTCACCCCGACGAATGGCTGCCGCCAGGGCGCCGTTTTGCTCCAAAAACGGCAGCCGGGCCTTGTCATTGGAGTGCATGGCCGTTTTCAGCTTGGTGCCCTGCGGCTCGTCGCGCCAGGCCAGTATGAGACGGGCGGCAGGATTGGCATAGGTGACAACACCGTCGCAATCAATAATGATGACGCCGTCCCGCAGAACGGCCAGGATACGGCGCAGGCGGTCCTGCACGTGCGCCAACCGGTTGTGCATATCACTAGATTCTTTTTTCCCGTCGCCCATGTTGCGCCCGCGGCTTGACCGACAGCGCCGGTCTGAAAAAGGATAAGATCCTTGCGGCGCAAGGCACCGGCAAAGTTCTCTTTATTGTCGGCATTATCCTCAATCTTGTCAAACAGATGTCAGGGAAGGCTCCTTTTTCTCCGAGCGGCGCTCGCCGCTCGGGGATTTCAGGGCAGCAGAAGCTCGATCTCCTTCTGCTTTTTCCGGAGACGCTTGACAGAGACCGGGAAAAGGGTCTTGAGTTCCTGGGCAAAGAGGGAGACCCGCAGCTCTTCAATCATGGTGGCAAAGAAATCAAGCTCCACCTCGACTTCCGGGGGCAGACCCTGCCGGGCCGCCAGCGCCTCAAGCCACTGGACAAAAGGCTGCACCTGCCGGTGGCGGGCCTTGTCCTTGGTCGGATCCTGCAGCTTGCGCTCCAGGCGAATGGTGAGGGCCTTCAGGTAACGCGGCAGCCGCGCCAGCTGTTCACCGGTCATCCGCTCCAGGAAATCCGGCGGCAGATAGCGGGCCACTTCGGCCCGGAAATCGGCGCACTCCGGCATGCTGATGCCAAAATATGGCTTGGTGCGGCAGCGTTCCTCAAGACCCGAGATGAAATCAAGGGTGGCGCGTCTCTCACGCAGTACGGCCACCACCTGCTCAAGGACCTTTTTTCCCAGCACATAGGGTCCCATCTCCTTGACCCGGGCCAGATTGTCATCAAAATCTTGCCGGCTGGGAATGAGACCCTCCTGGCAACAAAAAATCTCCCGCAGGATAAAGGCAAAGAGCTGGCGATTAATCTCCTCATGGCCGGCCAGCCCTTCATAGAGGGCCCAATGGGCCCGGGGCAGGACAAAATCCTTTTGCAGGGATTTGAGGCCCTTGGCAAAGTGGAGCCCATACAAAACCGGCAGGGCCTGCCGTGTCTCCGCCCGGCTGGCAGCCGCATCGGCAAAAATGCGCAGGGCAACACCGTGACCGGCGTGGACGACCAGGCCGGGGTGGCCAAAGCCGATGAGATGGCCCTGCTGGTCTCGCACGGCAAGACGCGGCGGCAGATCGGCAAAATCCCAGTCAGTAATCGCCTCACGTTCATAGCGCCGGCGCAGGGCAGCCAGGCCCTCATCCACGGCCCGGCCCGACCGGGGTTGCACCAGCACACCGGGATCACGGCTCGACTCCACCTCCTTGCCGTCCACCAGCTCAAAGCGCATGCGCAGATGACGGGGGAGATTGTCCGTTGTCCACATCGCCGGGGCCACCTTGAGGCCAAAGGTCTTGAAAATGGCCTCTTCAAGCTGCCGAAAGAGGTTGCCCTGATATGGCTGCAAGAGGGGCATCAACTGCTCGGCGGCCCGGGGAATGGGGACCAGATTGCGGCGTAAGTTCTTGGGCAGGCCCTTGAGAAGACAGGTGACCTTCTCCTGCAGCAGGCCGGGCACCAGCCACTCAAAATAGTCCTGACGGCTGTGGCCGGCCAAATTCCTGGGGATGACCACGGCAATACCATCCTCCTTGGCGCCCGGCTCAAAGCAGTAGCGCAGCTTAAAGGTCAGCTCGCCGCAGTTGATGGCCTCGGGGAAATCGGCCAGCCGATCCTCCTCCGGCTCACCCTTGACGATGTCCGCCTCTGTCATGCGCAGGCAATCGTCGCCGCCACTCTTCTTGATAAAGGCGGTCAGGCCCCGGCGATCAAAGAGATCAGGGGGCAGCCGCTTGTCATAAAAGTCGAAGAACTCCGGATCATCCACCAGCACCCCCCGCCGTCGGGTACGGTGCTCCAGCTCATCCACCTCTTTGATGAGGGCGCGGTTGGCGGCCAGAAAGGCAAAAGCGCCGCCCAGTTCACCGGCCACCAGGGCCTGCTGGATAAAGATCTGCCGGGCCTCCTCCGGAGCGATGCGGCCATAGTTGAGGCGCCGCCCCGCCACGATAATCAGGCCAAAGAGAGAGACCTGCTCCCGTGCCACCACCATGCCCTGCTTCTTGGCCCAGTGTGGTTCCAGATAGGTGCGTTTGCAGAGGTCTCCGGCCAGGGGCTCGATCCACTCCGGCTTGATCCCGGCAACAATACGGGCAAAGAGCCGCGAAGTCTCCACCAGCTCACCGGCCATGATCCAGCCGTTGTTCTTGCCGAACTGACCGGAACCGGGAAAGACCATGAGCTCCTTGCCCTGGCAGCCCTGGTAGATATTTTTGGCCTTTTTAAGGCCGATATTACGCAGATTGCCGCTCAGGATGGCACGATGGATAGCACCGTAATCGGCCGGCGCGCTGTTTTCCACAAAGCGCAGGGCACCGCGCCGCTTATCCCTGCCCTCTTCCGCAAGGATGGAACGGATCTGCACATGGATATCCTGCCACTCGCGCATGCGCTGGTAAGAGAGAAAATTCTGTTTACAGAACTTGCGCAGTTTTGCCTGGCTGCCGGCTACCCGGCCGGTGCGCTGATAAAGCTCCCAGAGATGAAGAAAACTCTCGAAATCGGAACCGGGGGCCTGGAATCGGGCATGGGCCTCGTCCGCGGCCGCCTCCTTGTCGGGCGGCCGAATACGCGGATCCTGAATGGAGAGGGCCGCGGCAATGACAATCAACTCCCGCACACAATTCTCCTGGCGGGCGGCAATAATCATCCGGGAGAGACGTGGATCAAGGGGCAGACGGGCCATGAGACGCCCGGCCCGGGTCAAGGCGCGCTTGTTGTCCAGGGCGCCGAGTTCAGTGAGCAGCTTATAGCCGTCATTGATGGCCCGCTCCGAGGGTGGATCAACAAAGGGAAAGGTGGCCGGTTCACCGAGCCGGAGACTGATCATTCGCAAAATGACCTCGGCCAGATTGGAACGCAGGATCTCGGGACGGGTGAAGTGCGGTCTGTTCAGATAATCATCTTCCGAGAAAAGACGCAGGCAGATACCGGGCCCCACCCGGCCGCAGCGTCCGGCCCGCTGGTCACAACTGGCCCGGGAAATGCGGGCAACGGGCAGCTTGCTGGTACGGGCCCGGACATTGTAGCTCAGGATGCGGGCCAGACCGGTATCCACCACATAACGGATGTCCGGCACGGTGAGCGAGGTCTCGGCCACATTGGTGGCCACGACGATCTTGCCATGTTTATGACTTTGGAAAACGCGGTTCTGGTCCCGACCGGTCAGGCGGCCATAGAGGGGCAGCACCAGGGGCACCTGTCTGCCCTTGTGAGCCGTGAGACGGCTCTCCAGCAGGGAGACCGCCTCGCGGATATCACGTTCCGTGGGCATAAAGATCAGCATATCCCCCGGCCCTTCCCGGCGCAGAAGGTCCAGGGCGGCCTGCACCGCCTGCTCGACATAATCCCCCTCATCCTCATCGGTGAGCTGTTCCGGGTATCTGATTTCCACCGGAAAGGTGCGGCCGGAGACCTCGACGACCGGGGCATTACCGAAGGCCCGCGCAAATTTGGCCGTATCAATGGTGGCAGAGGTGATGATCAGCTTCAGATCAGGGCGACGCTTTAAGATGCGCTGCATGATGCCGAGCAGAAAATCAATATTGAGGCTGCGTTCGTGGGCCTCGTCAATGATGATGGTGTCATAGGCCGTCAGACGTCGATCGCCCTGGGCCTCGGCCAGCAGAATACCGTCGGTCATGAATTTGATGCGGGTGGCATCATTGGTATGATTGCTGAATCTGATCTTGTAGCCCACCATGGCGCCGGCCGCGCCAAGCTCTTCGCCGACCCGGGCGGCAATGGAGGTGGCGGCGATACGGCGCGGCTGGGTGCAACCGATCATACCCCGGCTGCCACGGCCCGCCTCCAGGCAGATTTTGGGGAGCTGGGTGGTTTTCCCAGACCCGGTATCGCCGGCAACGATCACCACCTGATGCGCCTGGATGGCGGCGATAATCGTCTCCCTGGCCCCAACAATGGGTAAGTTATCGGGATACTTTATTTTTTCAATCCGGCTCTTCACGATAAATAACTCAAAACACTTGGAAATAAAGCGCTTTTCTGTCTATAATATGTTCTGTTGTTGCGCAGGGCTCTGCTCAGGGGGCGCAGCAAGGGCCCTTTTTTGTATTTTTTCCATGCTTTCCGGCGCCAAGCCTGATAGTTTTGGATCTCTTATTTTTTTTGTTCCGGCACCATAAAATGGAGGCTGACTCTACCATTTCATGGTCAAATGGAAAACGGGAATCAGCACAATCTTTTTTGCAAATACCTTAATAAGAAAACGAAGCAGGTGAGAAATGGCTAAACTAAAAAAATCCAGAGGAAACTTTCCAGGCTCAAATGCCGCCCCCCAATCCGGCAGCCATCAGCCATCTGACAACAGTGCCGGCGAACTTGCAGATCTGGAGACCATTGAAACCGCCATGGAGGCATCTCATAAGACCGTGGTTTCCCGCGACAAGGAAATCGGTGAAATGGCGGAAAAACCAAGCGGCCCTGTCGGCCTTGACATCGGCACCAGCCATATTGTCATGGCCCAGAATGCCGGACGTCACATTAATACCGTTAACCAGCTCAACGCCTTCTTTACCATTCCCTACTCCAAGTTTACCAAAAAGATCCTGGTGGAAAACGACATCACCTTTTACGCCAAGGAGGATCAGTTTTACATTCTCGGCTATTCGGCGGAAAACTTCGCCAACATGTTCAACACCAACACACGCCGCACCATGGAAAAGGGCATTCTCTCCAGCCATGAGGATGAGGGAATCACCGTGCTGCAGTCCATTATCAGCTCACTGCTGGCCAAGACCGATCAGCAGGAAGTGGTCTGCTTTTCCATGCCCGGCGAACCAGTGGACGGCAAGGCCTCCGTGGTCTACCACGAATCAATCATCAAGATGTACCTCGCCTCCCTGGGCTACCGCCCTATTTCCATCAATGAGGGACTGGCAACCATCATGAGCGAACTGGCCGATGACAACTTCACCGGCATCGGCATCAGCATGGGCGGCGGCATGTGTAACATCTGCCTCTCCTACCTCTCCGTGCCGGTGCTGAGCTTCTCCATCCAGCGCGGCGGTGACTATATCGACTCCATGGTGGGCGCCTCGGTGGGCGAGCCCGCCACCCGCATCAAGATGATCAAGGAGGGCTCCCTCAACCTGGCCCGTTCTCCGCAAGATCGGGTGGAAACAGCCCTGGACATCTACTATGTCGACCTGGTCTCCCATCTGCTGGGCACCCTTGAGCATGAACTGCGGACCACGGACAAGATGCCCAATATCAACAATGCCCTGCCCATTGTCCTGAGCGGTGGCACGGTCCTGCCCAAGGGCTTCCAGGATCTCTTTGAAAAGGGACTGCGCAAGGTCAACATGCCCCTGGAGATTTCCGAGGTCAGAATCGCCAGCGACCCCCTCAACACCACGGCCAAAGGCGCCATGGTCATGGCCCTGTCCGAAGAGATCTAGACACCTGCTTTACAGCCATAAAAAAAGGGACCCCATGACGGGTCCCTTTTTTTATGGCTGCCTGTTTGGCAACCTTTTTTGTACGAAATAGTGTTCAGCCCCTCTCTTGTCCGGACCGCAGACGGGCCTGATACTGCTGCGGAGAAAGAACCTTTATCTCCTTCTCGCCGATCTTTTCGTTCTTATAGTAAAACTGGACCTGCCAGGCGCCGAAAACCATTTCCGGTTCGGCTGGGAAGGTCAAGGAGGCCACCAGCCGTTCACAGTAGCCGCTTTCCACCATGGTGCGGCTCACCAGCTTCTGGCGTGGATCAAGCCAACGAATCTCCAGGGGAATTCTGGTACTGGACGGCATGAAGTTGACAAAGAAGAGAACGCCGCATTTTTCACCCTGCCGACCGGGGATGCCAAAATCATTAGCAATGAACATCCGATGACCAAGCAGGGTTGACTCCACCTCCGAGAGACCGGCAAATTGGCTGGAGAGGTTGTCCTGTTCGGCAAAGCCGGTGCTCACCACACCGATCTTTTCCACCTCCAGGCCCCATATCTTCACCTCTGCCGCCATCTTGACGCTGCCGCGGGCCGACACCTTGCCGGCCCGGCTCTGCTGCGCCACCGGTGGCGCAGCAGCCGGGGGGAAGAGGGCAGCGGCAGGGCTTGCGTCAATATTCTTGGCCTTATCAAGGTTCTTGGCGCCATCAGCCCGCACCTTGGTGAGATCAACACCCGTGAAGTCGGCCCGATTCAGATCCGCATCATTAAGATTGGCGCCGCTCAGGTCAGCGCCATGCAGTTTGGCATCGGTGAGATTGGCCCAGCGCAGATCAGCGCCACTGAGATTGGCCTCGGTGAGATCGCAGCGCGACAGATCGGCATTAGAAAAATCAACGCCATGCAAATCCGCATAGGCCAGGGTGGCGCCACTGAGATCAGCATTGCGCAGATCAAAACGGATCACACTGATGTCGTCAAAGAGAGTTGTCTTGAGCCGACTGAGGATCTGGCCCTGGGAGGTAAGGTTTATGCCGGTGAGATTGGCACCCTTGAGATCGGCATTGTTGAGGTCGGCAAAGAGCAGGTCGGCACCGGTGAGATCGGCGTAACTCAAGAAGGCATTGGCCAGATTGGTCTTGCCGAGATCCGCCTCCATCAACTTGGCGCCGGTGAGGTTGGCGCGCAACAGGTTGGCACCGGTCAAGTCGGCACCCTTCATGAAACTCTTGGTCAGGTTGGCCTCAATGAGGCTGACGCCGCCGCTGAGATCAGCGCCGCTGAGGTCGGCGCCGGTGAGGTTGGCGCGATCCATCTTGCCGCCGGCAAGAAGAACCTCCTGCAGGTTGGCGTTGGTGAGATTGGCGCCGCTGAGGTTACTGCCCACCAGGGAACTTGCGGCAAGGTTGGCCTGGGTCATATTGGCCCCTTCCAGGAGGGAATGATCCAGATTAACACTGCCCAGTTCAGCACCATGCAGATTGGCCCCCACATAGATACCACGCTGCATACGGCAGCCGTGCAGGTTGGCCTGGCTGAGATCGGCACTGCTGAAATCGGCCTCCTGGAGATCAGCCCCCTGCAGATCAGCCTTGTAAAGACGCGCCCCGCTGAGATCAGCCTTGACCAGCACAACGCCGACCAGTGAGGCACGGGAAAGCTCCACGCCCACCAGTTTGGCCTGACTGAGGTCAGTGCCCTCAAGATTTGTGGTGGAGAGGTCGGCGCCGTCTAAGAGGATCCCGGTAAGATTGGCATCCTGAAAACGTGTGCCGCCCAGATCCGTCTGAGAAAAATCAGCGCCCCGGCCGTCAACCGCCGAGAGGTCGGCGTCTTGGAGGATGGCCCTGGCCAAAGAGGCCTCCCGCAGGTCGGCGCCGCGCAGATTGGCCTGTTTCAACAAGGTGCCGCTGAGATCGGCCTTGCCGAGCTGAGCGCCGGCCAGATTGACCTTTTCCAGGCTGGCCTCGGTCAGGAGAGCGCCCTGCATATTGACGCCGCGCAGATCGGCAAAGCTCAGATCCGCCCTGGTCAAATTACAATCACGAAAATCGGCCTCGGCCAGGTTGGCCTTCTGCAAATTGGCGCCGGTCAGGTTGCTCCGGCGAAAATCAACCTTGCGCAGATCCAGGGTGGAGAGGTCAACGCCGCTGAGATCAAGCCCCTGCAAGCTGCCGGTGGTTTGCAACCGCTCTGATATTTCCCGGAGGCGTTCACCGTTACCAACCTTGTCAAGGAGGTCTTGCCTGAAGGGGAGTGGTTTCTGCTGGGTGGCACCGGGCAGGCTGGTGGCAAAAAGAGTGGTGGCCTGGCCGCTGAACACCATATAGCCGACCGCAGTAACCAGGAATAAAAGCAGCAGCACCACCACAACAGGTCGGACGCTTTTGCCGCGTGCCGCAGGCGACTGCTGCCTCTTCTTGGCGGCCACCACCAGACCGGCCTCGCCGCACTCCGGATTGGGGCACTGCAATGTGCGACCGATATACTTTTGGGGCAACACCTTCCTGAAACCGCAGCCCGTACAACTGTAGAGGCCTCGAAGATCGCTGTTTTTTCCTTTGGAGTTCATGAAGAGTCTTTAGTATAGTGTTTTCACGACAAAAAAAATCACCAGCGCCCCAGAGCACAACTTCGCGGTATCTTGAATAATGGAACTCCGAAACAGCAGTTATTCACGATGACCTTCATGTTGCCACTTGCTGGTCTCTTGCCTATGGTCGGGATGAGCATCCCATGCATATCTGCTCAGCAATCGGCGGCAATACATGGGCTCCCCGGATGCAGCACTCCCCTCTCCGACAGAGGCTTCACACTTTTTTTCAGTAAGCCGGCAGGGCAGGAGAACAGACCCGCACCCTATATTGTCGGGATATTACCCTTTTTTATCAATTCTTTTTCCTAAATTAAAGCAATCTAATCACGTGTCACCGGATAAACAACAGACAAATGATGCCGCGCAGAACAAGAAGGCCGGCAATCATGACAAGAAACAGCCGCCCCGCAACCAGCAGGAGCTTAAACAAAGTGCCATTAAATACAAGGCCTTCCAGCACACCTTCAACCCCAAGGAGATCAAACACGGGCTGGATGACAAAAAAATCAACAAACGCCTGCGGGAGTCGCGCAATCTGGAGGAGAGCTACCTCACCTATCTACAGGAGCTGAAAAAAGATCCCACCAAAAAGATCCCTTTCCCTTGGGACAGCCCCTTACGCCGCTTCCTTTTCTTCCTCTCCTTCTGGGCCCCCAGGGCCTGTAAATGGGCCATGGTCGTGGTTGCCGTTCTCTTTGTGGTCAACTATATACCCGGTCCCACCCAGCACATTGTCGAATTCGCCCTGGCCCGTACCATCTATGACGCCGCCCAGATCACCCGCCTGCCCGACAGCCTGGAGAACTATGCCCATTCCGCCAAAATAGTTGACAACAATGGCGGTATTATCAAGTCCTACGGTAAACGCGAAGTCACGGTGGCCATTCCCCATAAGGTGAAACAGGCCCTGTTGGCGGCCGAGGATCACTATCTGCTGCCCCACCCGGAGCATCCCTGGTATGTCAACAGCTTTCTCATCCATGCCGGCGTCAGCTGGTTCAACCTGCTGGGGGCGGTGAAGGATACCCTGCAGGGCAACACGCGCGGCGGCTCCACCATCATCATGCAGAACGCCAAAAAGGTCCTGGGCAATGATGAGCGCACCATCAGCAACAAGCTTGAGGAGATCATCATCTCCTACATGATGGTGTCCCGCTTCGGCAAAGAGAAGAATCTCGACTTTTACATCAATACCGTACCGGTGGGCGCCAACATCTACGGTTTTTCCGCGGCTGCCAAAAACTATTTCAAAAAGGATCTGCAGGACCTCAATTACCAGCAACTGGTAACCGTTGCCGCCTTTATCCCCAATCATAACCGCCAACTTGCCTTTTACAACATCCTGGAGGGGGCTGATTTCGATGATCTCAGTGAAGGCCAGCTCCACCATGCCAAAAGCGCCATCGGCAAGATCAACCTCGCCCTCAAGTATCTGCGAGACATCAAAGAGATATCCACAGAACAGTATGACATGTGGTATCTGATCAATGAATCATCCATCCGCCAGATCGGCCTGCGCAGTTTTGACTCCCCGCTCTACGGCCAGGAGGAATGGACCTCATGGAATGTCATCCGCGAGGTCTGCTCCCGAACCTACACTGTTGAGGGCCAGACCGTTAGCGGTCCGCAACTTCTGTTGGATGTCAAGGGCGATGTGGTGGTGGAAACCGCCGTCCATCTCCCCCTGGTTGAAGAGATCAAGGAGATCATCGACCGTTTCCTGGCCAGCAGCAAGTATCAAAACATCCTGGAGCACAGGAACCGGGAGCTGTGGAAGCGTGATCTTGAGCGCTACCAACAAAAAAACATCGCACCGCCTTACACCGACTTCAAGGGCTTTATGGAGTATCTCAAAGAGAATCTCAATGTCGGGGTGATCATGATCAATAGCAAGGGTGAGATCATCGCCTATGTGGGCGGCAAGGAATTCTTCAGCGACGCCAGCGGCGATGATGACGACAGCAGAATCATCATTGACCTGATGAACTCCGAGGCTACCATTACTCCCTCCTCAACAATAAAACCGGTGATCGCCTACTTCAACATGCTGCAAAACGGCGCCACCCTGGAGACCAAATACGCCGACAAACCCATTGAGTTCAAATTCTCCAGCAGCGAAAACCGTCAGATCTGGCTACCGCGTAACTGGTATCCCTACGACAAAAAAGGCAGCGGCGCCAACCGCTACCTGGGCCGCGAGTATAGCCTGCTGGACGCCCAGGTCCAATCGGTGAACACTATCTTTGCCCGACTCTACAGTGATCGGCAGGTGCGTAACGCCATGCTGCTCGCCTTTGACAAGATCGGCCTGGAGTATAACGAGGAGGATGCCAAATACTGGCCCTTTGGCATCGGTTCATCCAACCTGCCGGTTCAGCCCTGGCTTGGAGTCTACAATGCCTTTTTGGACGGCATGTATAAAAAACCCGCCTTTGTCAAACGTATCCTGGTCAATAATAAGGTGGTTTACAGCCGGGCCACCGATCCGGCCAACATCAATATCCCCCTCTTTGACTCCAAGGTGGAGAGGGATAATGAGATGCTGGCCATGCATGAGGTGTGTAACCGCGGCACCGCCTCGTCCATCCGCCACACCTTCAAGCATTTCAAGAACCTGGTCTCCGGCAAGACAGGCACCGCTCCGCACGGCAAGAGCGCCCTTTTCATCAGCCACTTCAACCCATATCAGGACAGGGAGAACAACGAGGAGCAGACCATTACCATGCTTGTCTCGGTAACCACCAACTCCGGTGGCTATAAGAGCGTCGGCAGCTCATCCCAGGGCCCGACCCAGATTGCCGGCGCCATTTACGATTTCATGTTCACCAGGGAGCTTCATGCCATGATGGACAAAAAAATATCTGCCGCCAAACGGGAAAACGCCCACTTCGGCAATAATCATCTCTATTGGGCCAACGTCAATCGCTATATGGATACCCTGTTGCATGGCCGACACCGCAACATCCCGATCTATAAAAACATTATCGGCGTTGACGGCTATGCCAAGGCCCTCCAGCAGGTCTTAAACAGCAACAACAAGATCTACACCGGCCGCGACGATCTCTTCCGCCAGCTGGTTGAGTATTATTGCCGCCAGGAAAAGATCGTCAAGATAGGTGAGTAATGCAACTCGCCGAACTGAGATAACTATTCGCTGTTAAAGGAGTTGAGAGCCGTTTCAAAGGTGTGATGCAAGGAGAATTCAGGAGTCAGCGGCCCACGCCGCCTGCGGCGGCGATTTATCATTAAGTAGTGTCTGTCCAGAAATAGGTCATTTCGTTCGAGATCAAGGACTGCGAGAAAAATAAGCGCAGGCATATATCTGATATTCCGAGCATTATTTTTTGAGCATGACGCCGAGATCGGGCGGAAGGGCCATTTCTGGACAGGCACTAAGTAACTTTTCATCAAATTGTTGCCAAAAATTGCGCCCGAAACAGAAGAATGTGAGAAACGCAATTTCAACAAGTTACGATGAAGTTCCTTGGAAGGAGAAAAGCTTAAAATTCTGTTGTTCTGACTTCTGCATTCCGTCATGCAAGGTTGGACTGACAAGAAGAGGTGCAGCCCGGTGATGTTTCCTTAAACAGAGCCGGGCAGGCCTTGATCTTTTCCAACATCCGGATTGACAACAGGTGAGGCGAAATGGTTAAGTAGTGCCTCTGTCCTGACCGGTGTAAATCGGCGCTGATGTGGCCGGGGAGGCGAATCGTGCCGATCACCGGCTGCCATCCGTCAAATCTATAGCGGAGATCACGGCCGGTCCCATGCCGAGCCTGAACCTTCCTCACCTCCACCAACTTTTACCTCTCTATATCACATGAAAATAGGAAGAAACGAGCCCTGCCCCTGCGGCAGCGGCAAGAAATTCAAGAAATGCTGTAAGGATATCAGTAAATTTCAGCCCAAGGCCCCTGAACAAACGGCCCAGATTACCCTGTCGGGCGAGGTGGAAAAACTGCAGGAACTGGCTACGGCCGGAAAGGCAGCGGTCAACACGCTGGGGGTCTTTATCTTTGTCTCCACCGAGCAGGGGGACGGCTGGCTCTTTGAAATGACCGACGCCGATGCCCTGAAGGTGGCGGAAAACGGCAAGAAAATCGACGTGGAGATCACTGAAAGCGCCGAGACCATAGAGGTCAACTGGTCGCACCACTTCAGCATTCGCCAGAAGAAGCTCTATGTCACCGACTATAAGGATAAAACAGAGACCCTGCTCGACGACCTGCCCACCCACTCCATTTTTGCCGCCATCAAAAGAATTCGTAAAAAATTTCCAAAGGATGTCCTGGCCTCCATCCATCTTGACGGGGAATAGCCGCCAATGGCCTCGGCCGCTCAGCACCTCCGTGTCATTCCCGTCCTGCTGATGACAGGCGCCATCATCACCGCAGCTTCTCTGCCCGGCAAATATCAACCGGCATTACTGCACAACGGCATCGACAAATACGCCCATGCCCTGATCTACGGCATGTTGGCGGCAAGCTACCTCTTTGCCTTCGGCGCCAGGCTGATCCGTCGCTTCCCGGTACGCATCAGCCTGGTCACCCTGATTATCTGCCTGGCCTACGCCGTCCTGGAGGAGATTTACCAAAGCATTATACCGGGACGCCGGGCCGATATCGTCGACCTGGAGGCTGATATGATCGGCGTTTTACTGGTCACCCTGGTCTGGCTCGCCATACTCCTCAAGAAAAACAACAGACCGCCCAACACGGAGTGAACGCCGCCCTTACAACAAGCTGCCGCCCACCTCCAGGCGCTTGCGCAACTCACCGGCAATATCGGTAAAACTGCCATAGCTGGTGGTGGTCTCAGCCATGGGCCCCTTGACCCTGCTCATCACCGTCTCATGAAGCTCTTCCTTGAAATGGGCCGTCTGCCTTTCCAGGCTTTTGCCCAGGGCATTTTTCAGCACCGCATCCAGGTCAGACTGCAGGGCGACATGATAATCATCCAGGGTACCGTCGATCACGGCATTGATCTCAGCCCTGTTGATGCCGGCAACCGCATCAGCCAGGGTCTGGTAGATCCTGTTGCCGTCCTTGCCGGCTGTGGCGGTCATGCTGACCGCGGCAAGCGATGTCTGCAAAACGGCATCCAGGTCACGCTCCTGCAGCTTGACGCGCAGATCCAGGTCGGCCAAGGCAGACTCCAGTGTGACAGGCAGCTCCAGGCCGCCGGCCAGATCAACGTCCTCGACAGTATAGTCGCGCAGCTGCAGAGTGAGCCGGTCGCGGGCCTCACCGGGCCGTACACGATCAAAAACACCGTCCAGATCCAGTGAGCCGAGGCCTTGCATGGTGTCAGCGCTGAAGGCGAAGCTCAACGGCGCCCCCAGGATATCCTGATCCGGGGTCACATTCCTGATCACACCGTCAAACTCACCAGCGGTCAGGGCCACAGAGGCCTTGATGGTGCGGATAAGGAAATCGGGCTGCGGTGTCTTCTCCTGAAAGCGCACCATCACCCCTTTGCCGCGCAGCGGTTTGACCACTTCAGCCTTCTGGCTGCTCACCCGGTGTCGTTCAAGAATGGGTTGGGCCCTTTCGTACCAGGCAATCGCCTGCTGTACGCCACTGCCGATCTTGTCGCCAAAGAGGAGCATGCTCATATTGCCGAGCCCCTGGGCGGAGAGGCCATACTTGTCAACCAGTCGATTAATGTCCCGGCCGGGGGCCTCTTTGAGCTCACCAAGGCTTTTTCGGTATGAGAGAGAGGCCGTCTTGAAATCCTCCTGCGCCTTTTGCAAGCGCTCCAGGTCGACCCGCACCTCCTTCTGTACGGCTGCCGCCTCAGAGGCGCCGGAGAGCAGATCGGCAAAACCGGAACCGGACTTAAGCTTCTGCAACCGCACTTTGTACTCATTAAATTTCTGCTGGTCCGGCAGCTCGGCGAGACGCTCCTGCCACTCCAGTCTGTCTCTGTCCAGGCGGGTCTGCAGCTCTTTGGCCATCTCAAGGGAGTGCAGAGTCTCCCGACTCAGCACCTCTTGGACATCAGGAATCTGCAGATCAGGGATCTGCACGCCACGCCCCGTCTCTTTTGCCTTCTGCGCCGCCGATTTCCTTTCAACCATGGCCCCTGAGGTGCGGCGCTCCGTGTCAAAACGCACCCCCTGGGCCGCCATCTCGTCAATATGGATCTTGCGCTCCAGCAGCGGCGCGGCGTTAATGGCCATGGCAATCCGTTTTATCTGCACGACATTGCGCATGGGCTCATCAGGATTGGTGACCTGCAAACCGTGGAGCGTCAAACCAGGTGGCAGCAGGCGGACGTCGGCGCTCTCCAGATCGACCCGGGCGCCGACCAGACGGCTTCCTGTTTTTTCAATGACGCGCTCCACCATAGCGTCGACCAGCACCAACCAGAAGCAGGCAAGCAAGGCGGCAACTGCCGCAAAACCGCCAAGTCCGGACCAACGAATCCATCTTTTCATGCCATACCTCCGCCTGTAACGCTTTTATAGATAGTATAAAAACGGCTGGCCTTGAAAAACTGCATGATTCTGCTCTTTTCCACCCAGGCCAGGATATACTGCCGATATTTTCTGATGAGCAGGTTGGCGACAACAAAGAGGGGCACAAAGAGAATAAGGGAAAAGAGCAGACTGCCCATGACAATGGAGTTGTTGAAATTCTCCAGTCTGAACAGGGCAATGTTATAGAGGCTGGTCCACAGGCCCTGCAAACCGGAGGCGGTGAGCACCGCCAGCCCCAGCGCATGGAACAGCGGGTCAAGGAGGTAGGCGACACCGGTAAAAAAAAGAAGCCCCAGCAGAAAGGCCGACAGATTGGCGCGCAGCACCAGGACCAGCAATAGCACCAGGAGGTTATGGAGACTGAACAGCGGCGTCAGTCCGGCAACCATGGCCAGACAGAGGGCCAGGCTGATCTGGCCCGGTTCCGCATCGGAATTGAGCACCTTCAACAATTTGGCAAGCAGTTTCAGCATGGCAACCTCCATTGGACAGCACGTGGACAACTGCGGTAGGATGAAAAGATAATGCTATTATATAGCAGGCAGGCCCGTCAATTTATTCCACATCCCATCAGAAGGCTGCTGAAAATTCCCTAACCGGCCCACCTCACTGTGGCGTATAATCTGACATGGTCTGCCCCGCTCTTAACCGGCCGACTGCCACGCCGCTCTCTTTCATGAAAAACAGAGGTCCGGCTTGCCCCCCCCTCCCAGACGCGGCGAGCTCCCTTGTAGCGAGTAATGCCATGAACCCTCTGCGCAAAACCAAGATAGTCTGCACCATCGGCCCCCGCACCGCCTCCTATGAGATGCTGAAGAAACTGGCCCTGGGCGGCATGAATATCGCCCGGCTCAATATGTCGCATGGCGACCATGGCTGGCACGGCCGCGTTATTAACCACCTCAAACGTATCAACCGCAAGGAGGAGAGCGGCGTGGCCATCCTCCTGGACACCAAGGGGCCGGAAATCAGGACCGGTGATGTCAGTCCGGACATCCACTTAAAGAGCGGTGATACGCTGACCTTCACGGTGCGCCGCAAGGCCGTCCTGGAGGAGCGCTGCGTGGAGGTGAGCTACGACGGCTTTATCGATGACGTGGCGCTGGACGATATTATTCTTGTGGATGGCGGCATGCTGCACCTGCAGGTGATAAGCAAGGGCGCCTCTGATATCATCTGCCGCAGCCTTGATGACGGCCTGCTCGGTTCCCGGCGACACCTGAACATCCGCGGCAAATCCGCTGATCTGCCCTCCATCACCGACAAGGACCGGGCCGATATCGCCTTTGCCATTGAGCAGGGGGTGGATTTCATCGCACTCTCCTTTATCAGAAGCGCCGCAGCCATTAAAGACCTGCAGCGCCATCTCCGCCGGCAAAAGGCGCGCATTGACCTGGTGGCCAAGATTGAGAGCGCCGAGGCCATTCCCCATCTGCCGGAAATCATTGCGGTGGCCGACGGGGTGATGATTGCCCGAGGCGATCTCGGCGCTGAACTGCCCTTTGAGGAGGTCCCCCATCTCCAGGAGGAGATCACCAGGCGCTGCCGGCAGGCCGGCAAGCCGGTCATCGTCGCCACCCACATGCTCGAATCAATGATCATCAACCCCACCCCCACCCGGGCCGAGGTCACGGATATCACCCAGGCTGTTTTACAGGAGGTTGACTGTGTCATGCTCTCCGGCGAAACCGCCACCGGCAAATATCCCCTTAAGGCCCTGGCAGTCATGGATCAGGTGGCGCGGCGTACCGAAGAGCGCCTTGCCCTGGACCCCAAGGTGCGGGGCGAGGCCTCCGATAATGCCAAACATGAAATTGCCCGTACCGCCGCCATTTTAAACAACAACCTGCACGCCAAGGCTATTCTGGTCTTCACCCGGCGGGGGCTGATGGCCGTACTGGTCTCGGGCTGCCGCCCCCATGCGCCCATCCATGCCTTTACCAACTCCAGCCACGTCAAAAGACGCCTGGCAATCCACTGGGGGGTGCAGGCCTTTATCGTCAAATTTTCCAAGGCACCGGAAACGACCATCCGCCGCGCCGTCCAGTTGCTGAGCAGCAGGGGCATCGTTTCCAGCGGCGACAGGGTGATCGTGGTCTCCGACATCCTGGCAGACGGCACATTTGTCGAAACCGTGCAGGTCCGCATCATCTGAGAGGTGCGGTGTCGCGAAGAGTAGGGTGCGTAGAGTGCCGGTCTCAGCAGGCCTATTACCCTCCATAATCCCGAGCGCTGACCAGGCAGTGCCGAAGACAAAGCCACCAGATAACTCCCAGGCACAAATCTGCCTAACACAAAAAACTACCCCACCGACACGTGGCA
This sequence comes from Desulfobulbaceae bacterium, assembly GCA_002868945.1. Lineage (GTDB taxonomy): Bacteria > Desulfobacterota > Desulfobulbia > Desulfobulbales > SURF-16 > BM506. The sequence continues at coordinate 2,077 of PKTX01000029.1, read as the reverse complement.
GGGCATAGAGCGTCATCTGCGTGGCTCATGCTTTTATCCGTGCCAGAGAAGCTTTTTCTTGACAGGTCTCTGATGCTGAAACTACAAGGGAATATAGTCTCACTCTTTTATCTTGTTATGGTATTGAACAATCTTCATTGCTTTTACTTTTTCGGAAGGCGTCACAAAGACCCCCTTCTTACGAAATTTAAACAAGGAGGTACACCATGGATACAGGATTAATAGGTTCGGTTATTAACGCTCTGCCCCTTGATCGAATGATCGGCGGGCCGCTGCGCGCCATGATAACCGCCCAGATTCAAGCGAGCAGGGCCTATGCCGAATTCCTCATGTCGGTCTGCATCAAGGACGGTAAGGCGGTTAATGTCCAGTTTGAGTATGACGAGACCATTGTCGACACCGAGGGTAATTACAAGGGCACGATCAGAAAGACCATGCGCGTTCCCCTGTTGGCAGCCATCACCCATCCCAACATCTGTATAGAGGAAGGCTCCATTGATTTTGAACTGGAAGTTTCTCAATCGGAGGAGAGCCATTCGGAAACTGATGCCGAAGGTGGATTTGAGGCATCATTGGGTTGGGGCCCTTTTACCGTCAAGGTACACGGCAAGGTATCGCACAAATCTGAGCAGACCCGTAAAACAGATACCAGGGCAAAATATTCCATCCACACCTCTATCAAGCGACAAGGCCCCCCTGAGGCTCTGATGCGCGTCATCGATTTTCTGACCGATGCCGCCACCAAACCCACGGTATTGCCGGCCAACAAGGATGTGGCCAACACGGACGCCTTGCCGGCTGAAACCACAGCCGAGGTAGTGCCGCAACCAGCCTCGTAAAAGACATGAGAGGCATCTATCAGGCACTGCAATGGATAACCGTTGCAGTGCTCTCCTGCACAAGAAAACTGGGCCGTCACAAGAGGCGGCAACCTTGGGCAGTCGGACGGGAGGACCTTGCGCCTGCCGACCACCAGGAGAAGAGAGTGCATCTGCTGTCGTGCGATGAACTCATTCGACCAAGCGATACCCGGAGCCGCTGTTCACTCTCATTAACGGCCAGCTGGCTATCATACGAGGAGCAGCTCCATGCCTTGCTGAAGCGCTATGGCGCCAAGTGAGGTTCAAGATGGCCTCAGTAAAAGGGCGCCATCTCTTACCGCCACCAGATAAAACAACAGGGACTTTGCTATATGTTTGGTAAAGAAAAAATGAACGCACAGATGTTGACGGACATCACCCGGGGAATTCACCATGCCGTCAACACCACGGGGACCATGATCTCCCAACAGTATGTCCTTATGCTGCAACAATTTTTTGACACCCAGGAGGATGGCAGTATAGCGGCCAAAATGGTCAAGGTGGAAATGGATGAAAAGCACGACATCCTGGTGCCCCTCATCGCCCTTGTCCAACCACAGGGCATCGCCCTGAATAAGATGCGCTTTAATTTTTCCATTAAGATTACGGAAAGCGAGTTAAAACGCGCCACCCATGAGGTAGATGGTCTCAATGCCGGACGCTCGGCCTTCAAGGTTTTCTTATCGCCTAAATCTTCCTCGGCCGGGGGACGTCGTTCCGATATTATCGATGTCGAGATGGAATTTAGCAGGTGTGAAGCACCAGAGGGCATGTCGCGTCTCATTGAACAATACGCCAACATGGTCCACCCCTTTAAGGGTGACGAATCGACAGATGAAGCACGGCAGGAGCCTTTGCAGGCCAAGGATAAAGCGGAGCACCGTACCAAGAAACGCTCCTTGAATATTGTCAAAATGAACACCAAGGCCAACGCCGAGATGAAAGATGATCAAAACAAGTAAAGCCCGCCGGCCGCCCTTAGAGAGTGTCTGTCCAGAAATAGGTCATTTCGTTCGAGATCAAGGACTGCGAGAACAATAAGCGCGCCCTGAAATAAGTAGCCTTGGGGTGCAGGCATATATACGATATCGGAGCCTCCACTTCGTTTCGCTTCCCTTCGAGCATTATTTTTTGAGCATGACGCCGAGATCGGGCCGGTAAGCGAGTTTACGAGACTCCCGGTAAGCGAGTTTACGAGACTCCGAGAGGGCCATTTC